>NZ_JBNAFQ010000001.1:5000-1070726 GCF_049800755.1 Psychroserpens sp. S379A
GCTGGGTTCAGAACGTCGTGAGACAGTTCGGTCTCTATCTACTGTGGGCGTTAGAAATTTGAGTGGATCTGACTCTAGTACGAGAGGACCGAGTTGGACTAACCTCTGGTGTATCTGTTGTCACGCCAGTGGCATTGCAGAGTAGCTACGTTGGGAAAGGATAAGCGCTGAAAGCATATAAGCGCGAAACCTACCACAAGATGAGATTTCTTTAAAGGGTCGTGGAAGATGACCACGTTGATAGGCTATAGGTGTAAAGGCAGTAATGTCATAGCCAAGTAGTACTAATAACCCATAGGCTTATTGTACACCTGTTTTTTAGAGTACAAACAAACTTTTTATGTAATTTTCTCAATATGTCAACAATATTAGTGTTGATTATTTATAACAACCATATCCTGAACAAGTTTAGGATAAAAATTTAAGGTGGTTATAGCGATGGGGCTCACCTCTTACCATTCCGAACAGAGAAGTTAAGCCCATTTGCGCCGATGGTACTGCATTTGTGGGAGAGTAGGTCGTCGCCTTTTTTAAACGCCCTTACTATAGTTTAGTAAGGGCGTTTTTCTTTTTATATATTATCTCCCAATACCAGCTCTTAATCAAATAGACTGCTCATAATTGTGTGGAGACCTTTAAAGGAAAAGAAAACTGCTAGAATACAAATAGTGAATCCTAGAATAAGAATTGGAATATAAAGTAATTTTTCTGAATTACTGAATGCTATATAAACAAAAGTAGGGCCAAGAAACATAAAAACTAAAGCGATTCCCATAGTTTTTAACCCTTTAACTAAAAGTTCTTTATTCGTTTTTTTAGTTTCCATTTGTGTAATTTTTTATTGCTGCTCTAACGTTTTTATGTTTTTCTAATAAATTTTTAGCTTCTTCTGAGCTAATGTGCAGCTCTCTAATAAGTATTTTTATTCCTCTGTCTACCAGTTTGTTATTGCTTAGTTGCATGTCTACCATTTTATTGCCTTTTACTTTGTCTAGCTTAATCATGGTAGAAGTTGAAATCATATTCAAGACTAATTTTTGAGCAGTTCCAGCTTTCATTCTTGAGCTACCAGTGACAAATTCTGGACCTACAATAACTTCAATAGGGTACTTAGACACACTTGTGAGTGGACTATTTTTATTACAAGTAATACAACCTGTAATAATATTTTCTTGATTACACTTTTTTAATGCTGAAATAACGTAAGGAGTTGTTCCTGATGCAGCAATACCTACTACAATATCTTTTGAAGATATTTTGTAAGATTTTAAGTCTTCCCATCCTTGTGTTGTTGAATCTTCAGCAAATTCTACGGCCTTTCGAATTGCTGAATCTCCACCTGCAATTAACCCAACAACTAGTTCGTGTGGGACACCAAAGGTTGGTGGACATTCTGAAGCGTCTAAGATTCCTAATCGGCCGCTAGTTCCTGCACCAATGTAGAATAACCTTCCTCCATTTTTTAGTTTAAGAATAATTTGCTCTGTTAGTTTTTCAATTTGTGGCAATGCTTTCTCAACAGCTTGAGGTACTGTTTTATCTTCAGAGTTGATATGATTCAATATTTCATTTAGACTCATTTTTTCTAAATGGTTATAATTTGAATCTTGTTCTGTTGTTTTTATAAATGTCATATTGTAAAAATAACTATTTTTTCTTCTGCGTTAGTGATAGTAGTGACATCCTTTTTTGAGTTTTTTTCAAAAAAGATACAACGAATAGCACGACCCTTGTTTGTACATATTTTATGTGCGAATAAGGGTAACGCACAAAATGATAAATTAATCTACGACAGTATGTATAGGTGAATTTATAGATTTATTACTTTAAAAGGGTAAGTTATTTACATCTACATTTCCACCAGAGATAATCACTCCTATTTTTTGATTTTTAAAGTTTTCTTTTAAAATGGCAGCAAAAGCAACAGCGCTCGAAGGTTCTATTAAAATCTTCATACGTTCCCAAATGAGTAGCATGGCTTCAATGATTTCATTTTCTGAAACTCTGATGATTTGTTGTATATGTTTTTTAATAATAGGAAAATTATGAGAACCTAACTGAGTTCTTAATCCATCTGCTATAGTATTTGCTGTAATATTTGTTTCTATTTTTCCACTTAAAAGTGAGCGATATGCATCATCTGCTTCTAAAGGTTCTCCACCATATACTTGGCAGTGCTGAGAAAAATGTGTAGCTGCTAAAGCCGTTCCAGCAATTAATCCACCACCACCAACAGGGCAAAATATAGCATCAAGATTTGGATGCTCTTGAAGTAACTCTAATGCTGCAGTTCCTTGTCCTAAAATAACATTTGGATCATTTGAAGGATGAATAAAAGTTGCTCCAGTAGCACTGGCTATTTGATTAGCTGTAGTTTGTCTAGCTTCAATTGTAGGTTCACATTCAACCACTTCGCCAGCATATTCTAATACAGCATTTTTTTTAACTTGAGGTGAATTTGAAGGCATAACGATATAAGCCTTGATATTTAAACTCTTAGCTGCTAGAGATAAAGCTTGCGCAAAATTTCCTGAAGAATGTGTCACAACTCCATTTTGTTGTTGTGCTTCTGAAAGTTGCATTATAGCATTAGTGGCACCACGAATTTTATAGGCTCCAGCTCTTTGAAAATTTTCACATTTAAAATAAAGTTCTGCATCTACAAGCGTATTAATAAGCCTTGAAGTTAATACAGGAGTATTATGAATAAAAGGTTTGATTCTTTCGTGGCATGATTTTAAACCTGCTTTGGTCATTCTTTAGTGTAATAAAAAAGACCATTGTTAAATGGTCTTTTTAGATAAGTTTTAATTCAAAATTTCATTGAAAGTTTCACTTGGTCGCATAGCCGAAAAGGTCTCAATTTCATTTGGATTATAATATCCTCCAATGTCTATAGGTTGGCCTTGAACAGAATTTAGCTCTTCAACTATTTTGGTTTCATGAGTTTTTAAGCTATTGTAGATTCTAGAAAATTCATCTTTTAAACTTGAATCTTGAGTTTGATTTGCTAAAGCTTCAGCCCAAAATAAAGCCAAGTAGAAATGACTACCTCTGTTATCTAATTCGTTTACTTTTCTTGAAGGTGATTTGCCTTCTGCTAATAATTTTTCAGTAGCATCATCTAAAGTTTCAGAAAGCACTTTCGCTTTAGTATTATGATTAACTTCTCCAAAGTGTTCAAGTGAAACAGCAAGTGCTAAAAATTCACCTAAGGAATCCCAGCGCAAATGATTTTCACTATTAAATTGTTGTACGTGCTTAGGAGCAGATCCACCAGCTCCTGTTTCAAATAAGCCACCACCATTCATTAACGGAACAATAGATAACATTTTTGCACTCGTTCCTAATTCTAAAATAGGGAACAAATCTGTTAAATAATCACGTAATACGTTTCCTGTAACCGAAATAGTATCCTCTCCGTTTTTAACTCTAACTAGAGTGAATTTTGTTGCTTCAATAGGAGAGAGGATTCTAATATCTAAATCATCGGTTTTATGATTTTTTAAATATAGATTAACTTTCTTAATTAATTCAGCATCATGTGCTCTTTGAGCGTCTAACCAAAATACAGCTGGTGTTTGTGATGCTCTCGCTCTTGTTACTGCTAGTTTTACCCAATCTTGAATTGGAGCATCTTTTACCTGGCACATTCTCCATATGTCTCCTGTTTCGACATCATGTGATATTAATACAGTTCCTGAAGTATCAATAACTTCAACGGTTCCATCTGAAGTGATTTCAAAGGTTTTATCATGAGATCCATATTCTTCAGCTTTTTGAGCCATAAGTCCAACATTAGGAACTGTTCCCATTGTAGTTGGATCGAAAGCACCATGAGTTTTACAGAAATCTATAGTAGCAGTGTATAATCCTGCATAGCTACTGTCTGGAATGACAGCTTTGGTGTCTTGTTGTTTGCCTTGGGCATTCCACATTTGTCCAGAAGTACGAATCATGGCTGGCATTGAGGCATCAATAATGACATCACTTGGCACATGAAGGTTGGTAATGCCTTTATCAGAATTTACCATAGCAACATCTGGAGCATTATCGAAAGCAGTTTTAATATCATTTTCAATTTGCAATCGTTTTTCTTCTGGTAATTCTTCAAGGTTGCTTAATAGATTGCCAAAACCATTATTAACATCAACACCAATGGCTTCAAAAGTGTCACCATGTTTTTCAAATAAATCTGCAAAAAATACACGAACAGCGTGACCAAATATAATAGGGTCAGACACCTTCATCATCGTTGCTTTCATGTGTAATGAAAACAAAATACCTTTGTCTTTTGCATCGTTAACTTCACGTTTCAGGAAATCTAATAATGCTTTTTTACTCATTACAGAAGCATCTATAATTTCGCCTTCAAGCAATGCTACACGTTCTTTGAGTGTTGTTTGGTTTCCAGAAGCATCAGTATGTATAATTTTTACATCTGTAGCATTAGCAACAGTAACCGACTTTTCGTTGTGACGAAAATCACCATGAGTCATTGTAGCCACATGAGTTTTAGAATCTGAAGACCATGAACCCATAGAATGCGGATTCTTTTTCGCAAAATTCTTAACTGCTTTTGGAGCTCGTCTATCAGAGTTTCCTTCACGAAGTACAGGGTTTACTGCGCTTCCTTTAATTTTATCGTAACGCGCACGAATTTGTTTGTCTTCAGTTGTATTAGGTTCATCGGGATAGTTAGGTAATTTAAAACCTTGATTTTGTAATTCTTCAATGGCAGCTTTTAATTGCGGAACTGAAGCACTAATATTTGGTAATTTAATAATATTTGCTTCAGGTAATTTAGCCAAATCACCTAATTCTTTTAAGGCATCTGGAACACGTTGATCTTCAGTTAAAAATTCAGGAAAAACAGCTAATATTCTTCCTGCTAAAGAAATATCTCTAAGCTCTATATTTATACCAGAAGATGCTGTAAAAGATTTTATAATAGGTAATAACGAATGTGTTGCTAATGCTGGTGCTTCGTCTGTTTTTGTATAGATGATAGTTGGTGTATTTGCCATAAAGTTTAGAGTTTATTGTAATGAGAATTGCCTAATTTTTAAGCCTAGCAAATATACAAAAAACTAATAGCTAATAAAGTGAAAATTAGGATTTGAAATTGAAAAAAAAAGTATTCTATAAGTAGAATTTTATTTTATATAAAGTCAATCTATTTTTATTTGGTAAATGTTTAGTAGACCTAAAGCATTATCTTTTGAAAAATGTGCGTTTTTTATGCGATTTTTTTCGGGATCAATCGATAAATTATATGCGCTTGTAAAATCTACATTTTCCAAATTGGTATTATCAAAAATAGTGTGATGAAGATTACATTTATTAAATCTTGATTGACTCAAATCAGAATTGGTAAAGTCGGTTTGTTCAAGCGAGCAAGACTTAAAAGTTGTCGCTTTTAGCTTTAAATTAAAAAAAGAGGATAGATTTAATTGGCATTCATAAAACTTTACTTCAAATAAAAAAGGGTTACAGTCTTGAAAAGGAAAGCCAACAAGTTTACAATTATTAAAAACAACATCTTTTAAAGCAGTATCTTTTGTTTTTACCATGCTTAAGTTGCAATCAATAAATTCACATTCTAAAAAACTGATGTTGCTTAAGTAGGATTCTGAAAAATCACAATTTACAAACGTACAATTATCATATTCGCCTTTTGGTAAAGCTTCAGATGTATAAGAATTACCAGAAAATGTTTTATCACTTATAAAATTTAAATCCATGTATAGAATTAGCTAGATGCTAAAAGTAGTAAAAGCTAAGGAGTTTAAAAAAACAAAAGCCATATCACAGTAGCAAAACTACGCTGACATGGCTTTTTTTGATTTAGTTTTACGTGACCTATTTAACATTGCTGCTAAAACTGAAATCGCTGAATTCACATTCCCACATTTCCTTTCGGTTCAAGTGTCACTAACTCAAAAGAAACATTTCTTAACTTTCAAAATGTATTGACCTGTTATTACTTTGTTTCGGTTTTAATTGTTTTTCTTGATCTCTTTGTTGTTATTCGTTCGTTTTCACGTAAGATACTACAAAGACATTGCTCATCCTGTTCACATTCGCTTTCGCTACTGATACTTTTTCAAAGCTTTCCATTTTCAATTTGCCAACTGCTCACGCATTCAGCAACTCAAAAATTTCATGGTTTTTTTGTCTAACACGCATACACCTGCGACTCCAAAACCTCAAAAAACAATTAATATATAAAGAACGTTGCTTTATTACAATTTAACATAAATTCAAAATTTTATTCAAAACCAAACAGAGTTTGTTGTTAATTGTTTAGCTAAAGTATGATTTTGTTGTATAATTACAAATTTTTAATGTGTTTAGATATTCACATTTTATAAACCATAGTTATTAACAAAAGTTGATAACCAAAAAACCTTGATTCTAAAATATCAAAATCAAGGTTTTTTAGTTGTTTATAGTTTAGAAACTTATTTTCTAACTTCTTTAATTCTTGCTTTTTTACCAGTAAGACCTCTAAAGTAGTAGATTCTAGCTCTTCTAACTTTTCCTTTTTTGTTCACTTCAATCTTTTGAAGTGCTGGTAAATTAATTGGAAAGATACGCTCTACACCAATTGTTCCAGACATTTTTCTAATGGTAAAAGTTTCTGAAGTTCCAGAACCTTTACGTTGTAGTACAACACCTCTAAAAAACTGTGTACGTGTTTTGCTTCCTTCTTTAATTTCGTAGTATACAGTTATTGTATCACCAGCTCCAAATTCAGGAAATTCATTTCTTGTTACAAATTCGTCTTGTACAAATTTTACTAAAGAACTCATTTTTTTGTGTTTAAATAATTATTTCAAACCAACATTCACGATTTTCGCCAGAGGTTAATCCAAAAGTGGCAGCAAAGATAGTTAATAATTGATAATGCACAATTATTAATTAATTTTTTTTGGGTGTTCCTCTACTTTGTAGAGTCAGGCTTTTCGCAGTCGCTTTTTTAATGTTGTTGAGATGCTTCGATAAGCTCAAAAAGACATTAAAAAGAGCTCCAACAATGCTGCAATCCTTAACACGATTTGAGTTGTAAAGTTATAAGGTTATAAAGTTTGAAAGTTAGAAAAGTACTACTATTGAAGACTTTAAAATAATTCGTGATTTCACCTAACACCTAACACCTAACACCTAACACCTAATACCTAACCATCTAACAAATCTGGTCGTCTGTCTTTAGTCCGTTTATAGGCTTCTGCTTCTCGCCATTTTTCAATTTCAGGAAAGTTACCACTAAACAACACTTCTGGTACTTTCATGCCATCATATTCTCTTGGCTTGGTATAAATTGGAGGAGCTAATAATCCGTCTTGAAACGAATCGGTTAGGGCAGAGGTTTCGTTTCCTAAAACACCTGGAATTAATCTAATTACAGCATCGCATAATACTGCAGCACCTAATTCTCCACCAGACAATACGTAATCTCCAATAGAAATTTCTTTGGTTATAAATTTATCACGAACACGTTGATCTACACCTTTGTAATGTCCGCACAAAATAATAATGTTTTCTTTTAATGAGATTTGATTCGCTATACTTTGATTTAACCGTTCACCATCTGGTGTCATATAGATAATTTCATCGTACTCTCTTTCTGATTGTAATTTTGAAATACATTTATCAATAGGTTCAATCATCATCACCATTCCTGCGCCACCACCAAACTGTGTGTCGTCAATAGCTTTATAATTTCCAGAGGCATAATCTCTTAAATTATGAAAATGTACACTCACCAAATTGGCTTCAATAGCACGTTTAAGGATAGAGGCTTCAAACGGACTCTTAATTAATTCTGGTAAAACGGTTATGATGTCTATACGCATGATTCAATTTATGACTGACAAAGATACACGATTTAAGAAGATATTAATAGAAATAAGGTATGCTAGTAAGATGGGTTTATTGAATTAGCATTTTTTAATTACATAGGAATACGCTAAACCAATTAGTATGGCTAAACCAAAACTAATTAAACTACCTATTAACATATATTCGGTAAGCTTTCTGTCTTTTGCTCTTGAGAGATCTCCAAATCTAAAAACAGATTTTGCAGTTATTAATAAACCAATAGCACTCCATTGGTTTAGTATTATAAATCCAAAAACGAAAAGACGTTCTAATATGCCAATATACTTTCCAGCATTCTTTAAAGAATCTTCAGAATTGTCTTCCTTTAAATTCCATTTGCTCATTATCATCTTCATAATTATTGAGCATACATAGGTTATTAATAATATAGCAAGTATAAAAAGTAATACTTCTTTAGAATATATGTGTTCAAAATTGATTGTAATTGGATTGTTTAAATAAACCACTAGACCTATTATGATTAAATGTAGTAGTTGATCTATTATAAATAATAGTCTAGTATTTATTTTTCCTTCAAGGTTTAGTTTGATGACATCAATTATTACATGACTCACTACAATTAATATATAGTATGGCCAATACGACCAGTTAAATTGTAATAAAATAAGTAGAGATAATAAGTGAACCAATCCATGAAAATATAAAAACTTTGATTTATGCTTTTTCTTTTTCTTATGCTTTACCCAACGATCTGGTTGTAATACAAAATCACCAAGAATATGCGCTATTAATAATTTTAGAGATAGTAATATCATAACTTAGAAATTTGTTTAACGTAAAAGTTATTCATATTCATGATTTCTTCAAATCCGCCTCTTTTTAGAGCTTCGCTTATGCTACTTTGTGATTTGTTTAGTAGTTGTGCTAAATAGTTTTGGTTTTTGTTGCTGTTTTCTATTGTAGTTTTTATCACTTCTGCTACTGTGCTGCTCCAGTTGTTTGCTATTAACAGTGATAAACTCAACATGACATTAATCGTTTCGTCAAAATTTTCGTTATTAGACTTTATAGCAAGTGTTTGTTTTTTTAATGCTTCAAAGCAGTCACCAGATCTTATATAAGCAGAACCGTTTGATTCGGTTATTTTTGATGATTTGTATTTTTCGTTGCCTATACCAATTGCCATTCGTACATCTAACGATTTTATTTGTTTGATTGCAGATTTAATATGAATAGCACATAGCATTGCCTTTTCAGGAGCTATTAGAAGCTGAAAGCTGTCACCTCTAAATATTTCCCAATCTTTTGGTTCTTCACCATAATAATTAAGAATACCTTTAAGTGTACCAAGCCAGTTTTTGACTTCTTCTTTTCTCGAATTAATAATATCTCCTGTTATTACTGCAACCATTTATTTATGGGTTTAGCACAAATATATCGGATTATTTAACGATACGCAAGTATATCGGCTTTTTATCCGATAATAAAAATAATAGGCTTTTAAATCGATAATCACAATAAGTATGAATCACTATTGTGAAAATATACTAGAAGTTTTTAGAAGAAGAGCGTTGTTTACTAAGCGTTTTTTTGCTTATTAATCTCATCTTGTAACTGACGCCTCACTTTTTGTTCACGCTCTAAAGCAATACGTCTGTGTTCTTCAAATTCTTCTTCAGTTTCTGCTAAAGACAGTTTAGCTTGCTTTGTAATGGCATTACTGTTTCTAAACTTGTAAATGAAAAATAAAAGTAGAGCAGATAGTACGCCAACAATACTCCAAAGCACTAAACTGTAATTAGGTTTGGTCATTTGCATACCAAATAATTGCATACTGTCTTTTTCAGCAATGGTATTTGTTAATTCTGTTTTGGTATTGGCTAATTCAGCATTTAGATCGTCAATAGTTTTGGCTTGAGTTGTTACTACAGTTTGTGTTTTATCAAGCTCTTGGTACGTGGTTTTTAGTGAATCTAAAACATTAGCTTTTAGTTTAAATAGCCAAGCTTGTTTTACTGCTTCATATTTTTGGCCTTTTGTGCCTTTAAAGTTTCCAGATTTTCTGAAAACATATTCAAACTGACTATCAATAGTACCACTATTTAGTGATAGTTTTTCTGATTCATCTGTATTTTGTGCGCTGACATTAATGAAGGATGCAGCAAATAATGAAAGTAATAGCGTTTTAAATAATTTCATTTTGGTTAGTAAAATTAATAATGTGATTATTAGGCAACAATATAATAAAATTATGAAGACCTACTTCAAAAATATAAAACAATTAGCCTCACAATTTGTGAGGCTAATTTATTTACGATCTATTTTAGTTTTTAGATGTTTTATCTATTAATAATATGCAAAACGCCTTACTTTAGAAATGTATTTGGCTAATCTAATAACTTGATGACTATAACCATATTCATTATCATACCATACATATAGTATTGCATTTTTACCACTAGTTCTTACTATGGTAGCTTTGCTATCATAAATTGAAGGAGCAGAACTTCCAACGATATCGCTAGATACCAATTCGTCACTCATTTCATATTTAATTTGTTCGACTAAATCACCTTCTAATGCATACTTTTTCATGATGGCATTCATAGCATCAATAGAGGTTTCCTTTTCTAATTCTAAGTTTAAAATAGCTAAAGAGCCATTTGGTACAGGAACACGAATAGCATTTGATGTTAGTTTTCCTTCAAAAGAAGGTAATGCTTTACTTACTGCAGTTCCAGCTCCAGTTTCAGTAATAACCATATTTAATCCAGCAGCACGTCCACGTCTGTATTTTTTATGGAAATTATCTACTAAATTTTGGTCATTTGTATAGGCATGAATAGTTTCTAAGTGACCACTAATAACACCATAAGTATCTTCAACAGCTTTTAAAATTGGTGTAATTGCATTGGTTGTACATGATGCAGCTGAGAAAATATCAACCTTATCTGGATCATTCTCTAAGTGGTTTACACCATGAACAATATTTGGTACACCTTTTCCTGGTGCAGTTAATAATACTTTGCTTGTACCTTTAGATTTTAAGTGTCTGCTTAAAGCTTCTTTATCTCTAAAGGCTCCAGTATTATCAATAACTAAAGCATCTTTGATACCATATTTGGTATAATCGATATCTTCTGGTGCATTGGCCGAAATGATATTAACGGTGGTTCCGTTAATGATTAAAGCACTGTTTTTTGCATCAGCAACAACAGTTCCCGAAAACTCACCATGTACAGAATCATTTCTTAATAAGGATGCTCTTTTTTCTAAAACCGTTTCATCAATTGCACCACGAGTTACAATGGCTCTTAAACGCATCTGACTTCCTTTTCCTGTTTTAGTCATTAATTCTCTTGCTACTAAACGACCAATTCTACCAAAACCATAAAGGACAACATCTTTTGGCTGTATGTCTTTATTTTTCTTGGCATCTTTTAGTTTTTCAGCAACAAAACTAGTGGCATCGCTATATTTTTGATCTTCTAAATGAAACTCATAAGTTAATTTACCGATGTCTAATTTAGCAGGAGGAAGGTCTAAAGTTTTAATAGCTTGTGCTATTTCAACCGAATCAAAGATAGAAATTGGTTTTTGCACAAATTCTCCAGCATACTCGTGAAGGTTTAGAATTTCGCTAACGTTTCGATCTATTAATTGGTTTCTAAATAAGACCAATTCAATCGATTTGTCGTACCAAAGGTCGCTTACGATTTTGATAAATTCTACAGTTGCTCTTCTTCGATCTGCTTGAAAAGCTAATTCGTTTTCATAAGTTCCGTTCAAACTCATTGTTTTAAATTTAGTGTGTGTTGTTTGTTTCGTTTTAACGCTTCCTTTTTTTAATTAATAAAAAGGAATAACGTCTCTGTTTCAGTTTGCAAAAATAATATATTTCAAACGTTTTCGTGATGTTTTTATGAAAAATAAAAAACCCATTAAATATTACTTTAATGGGTTTTGTTATAGGAGGTTTAATGTTTAACGAATTAGATATTGCTCGCGTTCTCCATGTTTATTAATAAGTCCTATTTTTTTTACATACTGTTCTATATTAGGACCATATTTTTGTTTTAATCTCGAAATATCTTCAATACTTTTAATTTTAATATTATTAATATCTGTAATAATGTATTTTGAAGAAACACCAAGATTTTCTGATAACCAATCATTATTATTTCTAATAACTTCAACGCCATAATTTATATTGTTTTTAGTTTTGCGTTCTTCTGAAAGGTTTTTCAATTCCATATTCATAAAATCAATGGTAAGAATGTCTGTTTTAGACAATTCTACTGGAATGGTTTTTATTTCATCATTTCTAATAATCTCTACATTTACAACATCGTTTGGTCGCTTAGTTTTTAAGTAACCACTTAAATCTGAAAACTTAGAAATTTCAATATTATCTATTCTTTTTATAATGTCTCCAGTTTTAATGCCTGCTTTTTCTGCTCCAGATTGTTCGGTAACATCAGCAACATACACACCATTAATTTCATTTAAGCCTTTTTCTATGGCTTCTTTTGAATTTGAATTAAGTAGCGAAACACCTAAAATACCATTTTGAACATTCCCAAATTCAATAATATCTTCTACAACTTTTCGAGCAATATTACTTGGTACAGCAAACGAATAACCAATATACGAACCAGTTTGCGACGTAATAGCTGTATTGATTCCAACGAGTTCACCATTTGAGTTTACCAAAGCACCTCCAGAATTTCCTGGATTTACAGCAGCATCAGTTTGAATGAACGATTGCGAATTCTGTCCTGATAAATCTCTAGCTTTTGCACTAATAATGCCAGCAGTTACTGTAGAGGTTAAATTAAACGGATTGCCAACAGCTAAAACCCATTCGCCAATTTGAGCTGCATCAGAATCGCCAAAGGTGATAAATGGTAAATCATTTTCAGGTTCAACTTTTAAAAGTGCAATGTCTGTTTTTTCGTCAGTTCCAACGAGTTCAGCTTCATAAATTTTGTTATCATTTAAAGTTATTGATATCGATTCGGAACCAGCTATCACATGATTATTCGTTATAATGTAGCCATCTGGAGAAATAATTACACCACTTCCAGTTCCTATTTGTGCGCGTTTAGATTGCTGTCTTCCAAAAAACAAATCTTGTAAACTCATTGGAGAAGATACTAAAGCTGTGTTTTTTACGTGTACAACAGCATCTACAGTTTTGTCTGCTGCTGTTATAAAATTAGGAAGTTCTTCTGTAGCTAAATTTGCGTGCGTTGCTTTATAATTTGTTGGCACAAAGAAAGGTTGCTCAACAGATGACTTTACAGCAACAGTTGATGATTCTTTCTCTATAAATAGTTTGTAGGCAGATAATGTTATAATTCCACCTAATACTGAAACAAATACTAAGGTTAAGATTTTTTTCATATTTAAAATATTTAATAATTAGGTAACGATTAAAATTAATTATTTATTGATTTTCAAATTCAATTTTAACGATTTTTAACGTCGCTTTTAACGCGTATTTAACAACGTAATTATCGTGGCATTATTCCTATATTTGCATCGAGATGACAATAACGTTTTACAAATATCAAGGAACAGGAAATGATTTTGTGATGATTGATAATCGTCAACAATTTTTCAATAAAAATGATACCAAATACATTGCATTTTTGTGCGATAGACGCTTTGGTATTGGAGCTGATGGATTGATTCTTTTAGAAGAACATGATTCCTTAGATTTTAAGATGGTGTATTTTAATGCTGATGGAAATGAAAGTTCCATGTGTGGCAATGGTGGACGATGCATTACGGCTTTTGCCAAGTATTTAGGCATTATCGCAAATTCTGCAACCTTTGAAGCTATTGATGGTTTGCATGAAGCTACAATTAGTAACGACATTGTGAGTTTAAAAATGCAAGATGTATTAACTGTCGAAAATCATAAATCTCATGTGTTTTTAGATACAGGTTCGCCTCATCATGTGCAACTCGAAACACAACTCGAAGCATTAGATGTTAAAACCAAAGGACGAGCAATTAGATATGGATCGCCTTACAACGAATCTGGTAGTAATGTTAATTTTGTTTGTAAAAATTCAAATCATAATTTTTCTGTGAGAACCTACGAACGTGGTGTTGAAGATGAAACCTTGTCTTGCGGAACAGGTGTAACTGCAGTAGCTTTGGCAATGCATACTTTGGGTGAAACTAAAAGTAATACTATTGAATTGCAAACCGAAGGTGGACTTCTAAAAGTATCGTTTGAAAAAGCAGATAAAGGTTACAAAAATATCTGGCTAGTTGGTGCAGCAACTCAAGTGTTTAAAGGTGAGATATCATGATTAACCTCAAAGGACAACATATGTATTTACGCGCTTTAGAACCTGAAGACTTAGAGTTTATTTATGAAATTGAAAATGATCAATCGGTTTGGGAAATTAGTAATACCATCACACCTTATTCTAAGTTTTTAATCGAACAGTATCTTGCCAATGCGCATAAAGATATTTTTGAAGCAAAACAATTGCGTTTAGTGATTTGTAATGTTGAAGATGTAGCCATCGGACTTATAGATTTATTTGATTTCGATTTTAAGAATAAACGTGCAGGAATAGGTGTTTTAATTAAAGATGAAATTAACCGACAACAAGGTTATGGCAAAGAAGCTTTAAAATTATTAATTGAATATTCAGATAATCACTTAGATTTAAAACAATTGTATTGCAATGTTTCTGAAGATAATACCTTGAGTTTAAAATTATTTCAAAATCAAGGCTTTGAAATTATAGGACTAAAAAAAGACTGGAATTTGATTCATGGAGTTTATAAAAATGAATACCTCTTACAACGAATTTTAAAATAATATGTATATAAAAAAAATACTTTGGGCAATTGCCATTATAGGTTTATTGGTAGCTGCATATTTTGCATATTTTGTATATGATGCAATGTTTAAGCCTAATACAGCATTTAATAATGAAGAAGCATATATTTATGTGTCTTCAAATGCTACGTATGAAGATGTAAGAGAACAGTTAGAACCTTTGTTAATTGATATTGAATCTTTTGACGCACTTGCGCTTCAGAAAAAATATACAACACACCTAAAAGCAGGAAAGCACGTGATAAAAAAAGGCATGAGCAATAACGATATTATCAATTCTATTCGAATTGGAAATTTGCCTGTTAAATTATCGTTTAATAATCAGGAATCTCTTGAAAAGTTAGCAGGTCGTGTAAGTCAGCAAATTGAAGCTGATAGCTTATCTCTTTTAGAAGCAATGACTGATGCAGAATTTTTAAAATCTAGTGGATTTACTAAAAAAACGGCTTTAGGCATGTATATTCCGAATAGTTATGAGGTGTTTTGGAACTCATCTGGAGTAACATTTAGAGACCGAATGCTTAAAGAATACAACCGATTTTGGAATAGCGATCGCAATGCTAAAGCTAAAGCTATTGGATTATCAAGAGATGAAGTGATGACTTTAGCTTCAATTGTTTACGAAGAATCAAAACAAGCCAGTGAACAACCTCGAATAGCAGGAGTTTATATAAACCGAATAAAGATAGGAATGCCATTACAAGCCGATCCTACTTTAAAATTTGCAGCATATCAGCTTCCAAAATATAAAAACACCATCATTAAAAGAGTGCTAAATATTCATAAAGAAATCGAGTCACCTTATAACACCTATAAATATGCTGGTTTGCCTCCAGGCTTAATTGCGATGCCAGATATTTCTGCAATTGATGCTGTATTAAATTACGAAAAACATAAATACTTATACTTTGCAGCTAATGCTAAAAAACCAGGTTTTCATAAGTTTGCAAAAACTCTAGCACAACATAATGTTAATGCGAGAGAATACCAGAGATATTTATCTTCTCAAGGCATAAATAGATAGGAGTGAAGTATCGTTGGATACATACTTGCGTTCTTTTTATTTGTGTGCTTCAATCGTTTTCACAATCTAAATTAGACACTTTTTTAAAGCCTAGCGACACTTTAAATGTGTCTCGACGAAATGGAGTAGTTATTACTGAAGCATCTTTAGGAACCTTAACCTTATTAGGTTTAAATCAATTATGGTATGCCGATTATGAACGATCAAAGTTTCATACAATTAACGATGCTGATGAATGGTTGCAAATGGATAAATTTGGCCATGTGTTTTCTGCTTATCAATTAGGAAAGATTGGTGCAGATGTTTTAAAATGGAGTGGAGTTCGAAAAAAAGATCAATTAATTTATGGAGCAACCTTAGGATTTACCTTTTTAACTGCAGTTGAGGTTTTAGATGGTTATAGTGCAGAATGGGGATTTTCATGGTCTGATATGGCTGCTAATGCAGCAGGTACAGGTTTATATATAGGACAAGAATTACTTTGGAATGAGCAACGCATCTTATTAAAGTATTCGTTTCATCAAACCAAATATGCGTCGCAACGTCCTGATAAGTTAGGTGACGGATTTCTAGAAGAGGTTTTAAAAGATTACAACGGACAAACCTATTGGTTGAGTGCTAATGTAAATTCATTTTTTAAATCAAGTCAACTTCCTAAATGGTTAAATGTAGCATTTGGTTATGGAGGCGAAGGTATGTTAACTGGAAAAAATGAAATCGTTGATAACTTTTTTATAAGTCAGAATAGACAGCGTCAATTTTACCTGAGTTTGGACGTCGATTTGTCTAAAATTAAGACAAATTCTAGGTTGTTGCAATCGTTGTTTGACGTTTTTAACACGATAAAAGTACCTTTTCCTGCATTGGAATTCAACGATAAAAAAGGTCTAAAACTGCATTATATCTACTTTTAACAACAGTTTAACAGCTAGTTTTCAGTAATTTAAAAAAAAGCGTATATTTGCATGCTGAAATTATAAGGTACAAAAGGGGACAAATTTTACCTTATATAAATTAGCTATTATGATTAAAAAAGTAAGTAATTATTTTGCTATCCCTCTAGCTATTTGTAGTGTTATGTTTTTAGCACTAAAACCTAGCCCTTCTCTAGATGTTGCTATGTATTCAACTGAAGGGTTAGAACTAGATTTTACAGTGCAACATGAGTTAAATTTAGCTTCTGAAACGACTGAAACACATTTGTCAAACCCTTTCCAAAAGAGACATGCTTATTTTCCATATTTAGGAAAATCGTATACAGGTTTTAAAGAAGCTGTAGCTTTTAAAGAATCTAGAGGAAATTATTTTACAGTAAACACCTTAGGTTATTTAGGAAAGTATCAGTTTGGTGCTGAAACTTTAAAATTAATTGGAATTTACAATCCGAATCAGTTTTTATCTAATCCAGAATTACAAGAAAAAGCATTTTTAGCAAATGCCGAACGTAATAAATGGATTTTAAGAAAAGATATCAAGCGTTTTGATGGAAAAAAAATCAATGGTATTTTAATTACAGAATCAGGAATTTTAGCAGCTGCACATTTAGCAGGTCCTGGAAGTGTAAAAAAGTTTTTGAGAAGTTACGGCAACCAGAATTTTTCGGATGCTTATGGTTCTACTGTAAAACATTATATGAAGAAGTTTTCAGGATATGATACCTCTTCAATCATTCCAGATAGAAAAGCTAAAGCTGTTTTATAGAGAAAACAATAATTTATAGATATTTAAAAACCTTGAAGAAACACTTCGAGGTTTTTTTATACAGCATCACTTCCGTCATCAAAAAAATCATCAATGGCATTTTTTTCAACAAGTGTTACTGCCTTTTGAAGTATTAAGTTATTTGGGTAAGTCACTAAGTCTCCATTGTCTAACCGTAAGTGTAACTGAAAAGCTCTTATGTCTTCAATAATGGCTTTGATTGGAAAATCTTTGTCATGGATTTCTATTTTATCACCAACCTTATAAGGGAAATTAAAAAACATGATAATTCCTGAAGTGATATTACTCAAAATAGACCAAATCGCAAAAAGAGCAATACCAATAACAGCAAATATTGAAGAAAAAATTAAAGTAAGCTCTTTTAATTCTGCTCCAAATACAAAGGCTTCAATAAGCAAAGCGATGAACAATAGAGTAACAGAAACATAACGACAAATCAATTTAATTCGAGCGTCATTAATACCACTATTACGACCAATTTTTCTAATTACTGTATTAGTAATAATTCTAATTGTAAAAAGAATTAGTAATATAATTATTGTTGTAATTAATTCTGTTTTATAAATTTCAAAAAACATAGCTGATTAGTTATAGTGAAAAACAAAGATAAGCTAGATTAAGCTGAATTAAACTAAATGATTTAGTGTTTTATAAACTAGATGTGTTGGTAAACCAACAACATTAGCATAAGAACCTTCAATACTTGTAATGCCTATATGACCAATCCATTCTTGAATACCATAAGCTCCAGCTTTATCAAAAGGTTTATAATTTTCAATGTAGAAATCAATTTCGTTTTTAGTTAGTTCTTTAAAAGTAACTTTTGTTATGGCATTGACAGTTTTTTGAATTGAAGATGTTGTAAAACAAACCGAAGTAATGACCTCATGAGTTTTATTACTCATAGATTGAAGCATTTGAAAGGCTTCTTCTTTTGTGGAAGGTTTGCCTAGTGATTTGTTGTTGTTCCAAACGATGGTGTCACTTGTAATTAAAATATCATTAGGCTGCAATTCGTCTTTAAACGGAAGCGATTTTAACTGCGCTAAATAATCACTGATTTCAAAATGTCTTAACCGATTAGGATATTCTTCTTTAATAGGTTTTAAACGAACTTCAAAATCAAGACCTAAGTCTTTAAAAAATTGTTGTCTTCTAGGCGAACCTGAAGCTAAAATTAAGTGATGATTTTTCAGTGTATCGTTTAACATATCATTTTAATATATAAGAATAAAGTAGCATAGACAACATTCCGAAGAGCATAATAATTTTATAAACCATGCTAATATGTTTAAAATGAGATTTTGTTGTTGCTAAATACATCTTTATTGAAGCATACACTAATGGAGCAAAAACAAAAACTAAAAAATAACCAATAGCAATTTGATGTTTATATAAATAAGTGGTTATGTAATAGACAATAGCAGCAATGGGAAGTAAGCTAATAACTAAAGTAATATATTTGGCACGTTCACGACCAATAGCAATTGGAAGTGTATTCATTTGAGCCTTGTAATCGCCATCAACATCTTCAATATCTTTTATCATCTCACGAATTAAGTTGATTAAAAATGCGAATACAGCATAGTCAATCAAAATTTTAAAAAAAGTCATTTGAGTTGCTCGATTACTTTCAGTAATTGTAGGTATTAAATCAAATAGACCAACAATAAGAACACTCATAGCAACTAAAATTGAAATTAGAATATTGCCTATTAACGGAGTGCGTTTTAAAAAAGAAGCATAAACATATAATGCAGCCGAAATGATAACAAAGATTGAAAAAAACGGACTTTTACCAATACTATGAGATAAATAAAATCCTAAGCCAACACCAATAATATTCAAAACAATAAATAGATTAAAAGCTGTAGTTTCTGAAATTGATTTGCCGACAATAACGTTGTTTGGTTTGTTTACTGTATCGGTTTCTATATCGTAAATGTCGTTGATAATATTTCCAGCAGCTGCAATACAAATGGTTGCCAACATAAGTAGAGTAAAGCCAATCATATTAAGTTTTACATCAACTTGAAAAGGTTCGAATAAAGCCAATCGAATTAAAAGTTGCACGAATACAATTAGTAATAAGTTTTTGTAGCGAATAAGGTTTAAGATATGCAAGTGCTAAAAATTTATAGGTTGTAATATTCTCGAACTAATCGTATTTAGCATCAAAGTTGCCATCCCATTTGTTTTGAACTCTCATGACTTGTTCAATGACATCTCTAACAGCGCCTTTGCCACCATTTCTATGCGAAATATATTTACTGATGGTTTTAATTTCATACACAGCATCTTGTGGACAAGTTGGTAATCCTACTAGTTTCATTACAGGAACATCTGGAATGTCATCTCCCATATAAAGCATGTTTTCTAGCTTCAGATTTTTATTGGTTTTGTATTCATTAAGTTGATCTATCTTATTATGAACTCCAAGATAAATGTCTTTAATTCCTAGTCTTTCTAAGCGTTTTTGCACACCAAGATTACTTCCGCCAGAAATGATGCAAACATTATAGCCAGCATCTACAGCAGTTTTAAGCGCATAACCATCTTTTATATTCATACGTCTCAGCATATCGCCATTGGTCATAACAGTTACAGTGCCATCAGTAAGTACGCCATCAACATCAAAAATAAAGGTGTTAATGTGGTGTAAATATTCTTTATAGCTTTTATCTTCCATGAGTTTTTTTTATTGATTCGGTTAACAAATTATAGATAGCCTTATGATGCTCATTCTCTAAAGCTTTTAGGTGTTTTTTTATGGTTTTTTTATCGTTGCGTTTTGCTGGTCCAGTTTGTGCTTTATAAGGCGACATGTCCTGTACTTTTTTTGCAGTTTCTAAAATTAGAGGCTTCAGCATATCAAACTCAGCACCTTGAGATTCTGTAATTTCATGAGCAACACGATAAATCTGATTGGTAAAGTTGTTTACAAAAACAGCAGCCAAATGTAAAGAAGCACGTTGATCGCTATTGACACGTTTCACATGATTAGAAATACTAATGGCTAGACTCTTTAATGTTTTATAATCCGTTTTGACTAAGGTTTCTAAACAAATAGGAACTTCAGAAAAATCTACAGTTGCCGATTTAGAAAATGTTTGTAACGGATAAAACACACCACGTCTATTCTTTTTGTCAATATCATAAGCATTAACACTTCCAGAGGTATGCACCACGAAACGGTTTTCAAAAGGTAGCTTTGAAGATAGTTCAGAAATAGCATCATCACTAACAGCCAAAATGTAAATGTCGGCTTCGGTAAGTTGCGATATGTCGTCTAATATCTCGACCTCGTTTTTATAAGTTTCAATCGGTTTTAAACTTCGGTTAAACCATTGCTTAACTGTTACATCATTTGACGCTTGAAATGCTTTATATAAATGTGTCGCAACGTTGCCTGCTCCTAATAGTATTACTGAAATCATGTCGCTAAAATAAGGATATTTAGAGATAAACCTTTCTATCCTTGATAGATAATTTATTGGATTTTTCTAATTTTTTTATAGACCTAATAACCGTCTCAACTCTTAAACCTGTAAGGTCAGAAATTTGTTGTCTTGTTAAGTTGACTTCGTATAAAGTGGTCTTTCCAGAAGTTTCTTTTAAATGATTAAGCAAGGTAATTATTCTGTGCTCAGGAGGATGTATAGATACCTCTTTCATTATTTTTGCTTTATAAACCATACGTTTACATAGTATCGTTGTAAAGTTTAAGTGAATTTCTGGATGCGCTGTTAAGAGTTTAAAAAAGGAAGTTTTTGGCAACAAATAAACCGAAGTGTCATCAACGCATACAGCTGATGCTGGATATTTAAAATCAGTAAATAAAGGCGGCTCACCAAACGCATTTCCATCGTAAAAAAAACCTTGAATAAATTCTTTACCATCTCTGGTAAGGTTCAGCATTTTTACATTTCCGTGTTGAATTTGATAATAGTATTTAGCTGTCTCTTTCTCATTAAAAATGATTTGCCCTTTAGCATATTTTTTTATGCGTGCTTTATAAGTTTCTAGAACGTTATTAGGAATCATAGTGTTATGATTTGAATCATAAATAAACAAAGATACTTTATAGAAATTTGTATTAATAAAAAACACTATAATATTATGAATTTTTACAATAATCAATTAGAGGAATTTAAAAAGAGATACACAATTTATGTTCCAGTTACAATCATCTTACAAAGCTGCATTGGCTCTATTGCAGCAATGTGTATTTTAATGAATAGTACTCCCGATTTTTTCCCTTTTTTAGAACTAACTTTATGTGTTGTTACTGCTATGCTTTTTAACGCATCAGTTTTGGCACAATTAAAGCTTAAATTTGTGTTTAATTCATTAATTACCTCTCTTGTAATTAATATATTGTTAATTATAATAAACGTTATAAGATTAAGCTAAAAATGAATAAAAAAGACATTCAAAATAGAGAAGATATAGCTTTATTGGTTTCAGAATTTTATAAAAAAGTGCGACAAAATGAAACATTAGGCTCTTTTTTTAATGAAACGATAAAAGATTGGGAGCATCATTTAAATCACCTTACCACATTTTGGGAAACCAGTTTGTTTATGACAAAAAGATTGAAACATAAATATTACGGAAATCCTTTAGAAGCACATGTTAAGGTCGATAAGCAGTTTTATCATTCTATTACAGAACTACATTTTGGTATTTGGCTTAATCTTTGGTTTGAAACTTTAGACGAACTATTTGAAGGTGAGGTTGTTGAAAATGCAAAGCGTAGAGCTAGAAAAATGGGAACCTTTATGTATCTTAAAATTTTTGAAGCACGACAGAATTAAACACGTCATTTTTAACACATTTTTGAAATTAATTCATAGAAGGAAATGAACTAAAATAGCTACCTTTGCGCAGCTAAAAAAGTCACGTTAACCTTTAAACGAAAGCTATGCAGAAAAAAATTACCAACATTCTATTTTCAACACGTTTAACAGGTATTTTATTTATTGTTTTTGCAGTAGCAATGATAGTAGGTACTTTTTTAGATGCCAATCAAGAAACGTCTCCAACACCTTATACTAGACAGCTCATTTATAATACTTGGTGGTTTGAACTCATTATGGTATTATTTACTGTAAATTTTGTTGGTAATATCTTTAGATATCGATTGTTTAGTAAAAAGAAATGGGCAACTCTAACCTTACATTTAGCGTTCATCTTTATTTTTATTGGAGCTGGAATTACACGTTATATTGGTTACGAAGGCTGGATGCCAATTAGAGAAGGAGAAACCACTAATAATTTTTTAACCAGAGATATTTATGTAACAGCTTATATTGATGGTGATTTTGTTGTTGATGGAAAAGCACAACGTAAAGTGGTAAATAAACGTGTTGATTTTTCTGAACGCCTTGACAATGATTTTGAATTCACTAGCGATTACAATGGAACAGAAGTTAAAGTCGCTTTAGAAAAATTTATTAAAGGTGCTGAAATAGATGTCCTTCCAAATGACGAAGGAGAGTCGTATTTAAAAATTGTAGAATCTTCAGGAGGTGAACCTCATAATCACTATTTAAAAGATGGTGAAGATCAATTGATTCATAACTTAGTGTTTACGCTTAATAATCCTAAAAAAGGTGCTGTTAATATCACCTCAGATAATTCAGGAAATATCTCAATTGAGTCACCATTTGAAGGTGATTATATGACCATGGCAACTCGAGCTACTGGTCAGTTAGTTAAAGATTCAATTCAACCATTAATATTACGCTCAAGATATCAAATAGCTAATTTATCGATGGTGTTTCCTAAACCTATCATCAAAGGAAAGTTTGAGCTTGTTAAGCGATCTCAAATGCTTAGAGGCAGCGAAGATGGTGTGGTTATGAATATTACTGCTAATGGTGAAACTAAAAAAGTGAATCTTTTAGGTGGAGAATATATTAGCGGTCAATTTGAACAGATTAAAGTTGGTGGTTTAGATGTTGCTTTAAAATATGGTTCTATGGTAAAAGAGCTTCCGTTTAGTATTAAGCTTAACGATTTTATTGCTGAAGTTTATCCAGGAACAGAAGACAGCTTCTCATCTTTTGAAAGTAAAGTAACCGTTGTTGAAGACAATGCAGATGATTTTGATTTTCATATTTATATGAATAATATTTTAAATTATAAAGGCTATCGTTTTTTTCAAGCAAGTTTTGATCCAGATTTAAAAGGGACTAAGCTCTCAGTAAACCATGATCAATGGGGAACTTGGGTGACTTATTTTGGATACATATTATTGTATTTTGGTTTACTGGCTATCCTTTTTGATAAAGGAACACGATTTGCAGATTTAAAGCGCAATCTAGAGAAGGTTAAAGTAAAAAAATCAAAGCTAATTACCATTTTATTGTTATGCTTCGGATTAACTGGTTTTGCTCAAGAGCATACAGCAGATGATGGTCATGACCATGGAAAAGAGATTAAAATAGTAAAGCCAACTAAGGCTCAAATTGATTCAGTAATAAGAGCGAATATTACACCTAAACTGCATTCAGAATCCTTTGGTGAATTAGTAATTCAAGATTATAGCGGTCGAATGATGCCTATGAATACTTTTGCTTCTGAAGTATTACGAAAGGTAAGCAAGAAAGATCACTATGAAGAATTTGATCCTAATCAGGTTTTGCTTTCTATGCAAGAAAGTCCGTTGTTTTGGTATAATGTACCAATAATATATTTAGCTAAACGAAAAGCCGATTCAATAAGACATATTATAGGTGTTGATGAAAGTGAAAAATATGTGTCTATTACAGATTTTCTTGAAGAGGATGGAAGCTATAAATTAGCACCTTATTTAGAAGATGCATATAAAACGCAAGTTCCAAATGGATTTCAAAAAGAGTTTAAAGAAACAGACCAACGCATTAATTTGCTTTTTAATACAATTGAAGGACGTTCATTAAAGATTTTTCCTATTCCGAATGATGAAAAAAACACATGGATTTCACCAGTTGAATACAGAGAACAGTATGAAACTAAAGTCAATGATTCCATCTACGGAAAGTTTATTGAAAATAGTTTTGGCTACTACCTTTCTGAGTTGTATAAAGCCAAGCAAACAGGAGATTATAGTACTGCAAATAAATTACTAGATGGTTTTAAAAGGAATCAAGAAAAATTAGGAAGTGAAGTGATGCTTTCTGATGATAAAGTTAAAGCAGAGATACTTTATAACAAATACGATATTTTCAAAAGATTGTTCACTTGGTATTTATATGCTGGTGTATTAATGTTTATTCTACTCATCGTTCAAATTTTTAGAGATAAAAGCACGATTATAGATCGCCTTATAAAGTTACTTAGCTACACCATTTTAATTTTATTTGTGCTACATACTTTAGGACTTATTGTAAGATGGTATATTTCTGGTCATGCGCCTTGGAGTGATGCTTATGAATCTATGATTTATGTAGCTTGGGCTACCATGCTTTTTGGATTGATTTTTGGACGAAAAAGTTTACTCACTATTGCTGCTACAGCTTTTGTAACATCTATGTTGTTAATGGTTGCACATTTAAGTTGGATAGATCCAGCAATTGCCAATTTACAACCTGTTCTTGATAGTTATTGGTTAATGATTCATGTGGCTGTTATTGTAGCTAGTTATGGACCATTTACTTTAGGAATGGTGTTAGGTGTTACAGTAATGCTGTTAATGATTTTTACAACTGAAAAGAATAAGCAAAAAATGTCACTTAATATTCAAGAACTTACCATCATCAATGAAATGGCATTAACTGTTGGTTTAGTGATGTTGACTATCGGAAACTTCTTAGGTGGTATGTGGGCAAACGAAAGTTGGGGAAGATATTGGGGTTGGGATCCAAAAGAAACTTGGGCTTTAATTAGTATTATGGCTTATGCTTTCATTATTCATATGCGATTAATTCCAGGATTAAGAGGTCGTTTCGGATTTAATTTTGCGTCTATAATTGGAATTGCATTTATCATCTTTACATACTTTGGTGTTAATTTCTACCTT
This sequence comes from Psychroserpens sp. S379A, assembly GCF_049800755.1. NCBI lineage: Bacteria > Pseudomonadati > Bacteroidota > Flavobacteriia > Flavobacteriales > Flavobacteriaceae > Psychroserpens > Psychroserpens sp. S379A. The sequence goes on from NZ_JBNAFQ010000001.1 coordinate 30,465, forward strand.
TCTGGATTACATTCTTATCAATCTGGACAGCAAATTTTAAGCTATCAGTACATTGCAGGAACTTTAGTTGCTGTTGCGCTTCTAGGATTTCTAGCTTACAGAAAATATCTCAAGTTTTATAAAAAATAGTTTTATAAATCCATGCTTTCTTAAAGCGTCAATTCGAGTAAATTTTACGATTGTAAATGAGTAAAGTTTGTATCGATAATAAGAATTCACTCATAATTCGCTACAAGTATAATTATAAAAACTCCTATAAACATTATTGCATTTGTTTATAGGAGTAGAAGTATAGTTGGCTTAAAACTTTATAATAATTTTCTTATTAAAAGTGTTTGTATTTGTAACTCCTTTTATGACATAATTTCCTTCTGAAATATTCTTTACTGGAATTTTTATTTCGTCAGACATAGGTAAGTTTGATGCATTCCAAGAACCAACAGTTTGACCAGCCATATTTATTAAGTACAATTGCTTTAATTGAATAGAACTTGGAGTTTTAATAAAAATTTCATCAGAACTTTGAAGGTAATTCACAACAATATCTTTAAACGTGTTGTCTATTACAGATAAGGTTGAATCTTCTTCAAATGTTAAGAAAAATCTATTGCTATAATGACCAGCATTTAGAGTCATTTGGAAACTCATATCGTTAAATTGAGTGTATGTACCTTCTAAAGCATCGTAAATAAACACATCAATTTCCTCGTCGAAATTTTCGAGATCAGCTAATTTAATTTCAATTGTTCCTCCATTTGTTAAATCAATATCAAGAGGATACGATTTACTAACATCAAAATTTCCTACACCTTGGATAACAAATTTTTCTCCTTCAATATTAAACGACATATCGTTAGGGAAGGTATCTTGATTTAATCCATCATAACCATAATCAATGTTATCAGTTGCAACTCCATCATTCATAAATCCTATAAGTAAATGTCGTGTAGCAGTTTCAGGAGTAACGAAATCTAAACGAATATATTTGTTATCATCTACATAGTCATTTTGAGTGTTTTCAATTTCTGAATAACCTGAACGTAAAAACATAGAGTTTCCACTAGATTCTTTAACAAAAGCACGTTGATTGTTATTAAAGGTTATAATTCCACCAGAAGCATTACCAGTCACAAAGAATCCTTGTGTAACAGGAACAAAACGTCTCGGAATTTTATTAGCAGTACCAACACCATTAATTTCAGGAGGAGAAACTGCTGCCACACCATTTGTTAGATTTAAGTAAGCATAACCACCTTCATATTCTGAAAGAACATGAGATGTATTATTTGGTGAATGCTCCCAGAAATATAAAGTTCCATCTAATAGTACCGAATTATTGTCATTAATAAAGGCATGTGCATCAAGAGCTGAAGGATAAGGATTTCCTACTAAGGCTTGATGACCACCAGCAACTGGTGATGTAATTGTACCATTGTTTGGTTGTCCAATAAAAGTGTAATCTTGAAGTAGGCCTGTGTTACCACTACCTTTCATGGTATAGCCTAAGCCAACAGCAATAGGACTGTTTTCATTAATAGCATTCCAACTCGCATAAGAGTTTTCTATATAATTTTCATAAAGATACAGCCATCTGCTACTTAGTGTTATAGGTGTTGTTGAGCTGTTTGCGTCATTACTGTTTGTCCATTGTAAAGGCAACGGATTAACTCCTGTTGCTGTATCATATAAAGTACTGCTGAGGTTATACGAAGTTCCGTTTGAACTTACAGGTGAACTCCAATAGTTGTAGCCATATAAATTGGTAGTGCCTTGTTGGTCGCGTTGTAATCTTCCAGAAGCACTGTAATTAACCACGCTTCCTGTATCTTGTATGAGTTGCGATTCTCCAACTAAATCTAATGTACCATCAATGCTTAAGTATTTACTCACTTGTAATAACTGACCATCAATAGGGTTTGAGTTTTCTACTGAAAATCTATTGGCAGCAACATCAAGTCCTGAGACTGAAATATTCCTGTTACCAGAACTAATATTGTGAGATGTTCTAACGATATTCCAGTTTATTGGATTTCCATTAACACCATTACTATTAGGAATCATTTGATCAGCACCATTTAGCCAAGTGTTAGAAGAGTTCCAATTTCCATTTTGAGCAGTTTGATATGGTAATGGCGCAGTTTCAGATTGTAAAGACGTCATGTTTCTTAAAACACCAATAACAGCTGCACTACCATTTGGAAGTAGTGTACCCGAAACAATATCTGTCCCTTGATTCATTTGATAATAACCATTGAGGTTATTCCAATTTAATCCTCCAGAAATATCTAGTGGAATTACAGAACCTCTTACATTTCCAACATTATCTTCTATTTCTTGATTCATCATTTCACGTATTTGTTGTGTAGATAACCCAACGTTCCATAGTCTGATTTCATCGAGCCATCCATCAAAATGATTTGTAGGATTAACGGTTTGTGTACTCATGGCTCCAATTAAACAATCGTAGGCGTTAGACGAAGGTGTCACTCCTCCAGCAGAGTTAATTAAAATTCCGTCGATATATAGACGATAGGTTCCAGAAGTATAAGTCAAAGCTATATGATACCAGCGTGACATATTTAATGTTTGAGATGAAGTAATTATACCCGAACCATTCCATCTAAATCGAACTCTGTTATTATGAATACTTAATTCGTAGCCTGTTATTAGGTTATTGATGTTTCTTTTAGAAATAATCGTTTGCGTCGTAGGTAAAGTGTTTTCACGTTTAATCCATGCTTCAATACTAAAATCTCCACTTAAATCAAAATTATTGCCTAAATTCACGTAATCATTTGCTCCATCAAAATCAATATTATTGGCGCAATTAGCAAAGGTAAATGTTACTGTGTCTGAAGAATCACCACAAGTTCCAACATTATCAATAGACCATTCCAATGTATAAGTTTCACCACTTTGTCCTGTAAAAGTGGATGTCGGACTGTTTATATCTGAAAATGAATATGTTGATGCTATTTGTCCAGAAGTTACTGTCCATGTTCCAGTTGCTCCAAAAGCCGTTATAGCATTGGCAGAAAGTGTTACAGTGACATCTTCACAATCTGCAGTAGGTGTTACTGTACCAGCATTTGCTATGGCATTACTATCATTTATAATTACTGAAGTCGTTGCAATAGCAGCAGGACAACCACCAACTGAAGGTGTTGTATAGGTAACTGTATAAGTACCATAAGTACTCGTACTAGGATCAATATCACCAGTACTAGCATTTAAACTTAATCCTGCTGGAGTGCTAGTAAACGTTCCTCCAGTATAAGCATTTGTACCATTTAAGTTTACTGATGCTAATGGATCTGTAATACAATATGCAGGTTCAAGATAGTTTATGGTTGCTGTAGCAGGTTCAGTAATATTCAATAAGGCATTTACCGAATTAATATCTGAACAGTACGTCCCAGAAACTACTACTGAATAATTTCCGGCATCAGCTAAGGTTGCATTGTTAACTGTATAAGATGCTCCAAAGGCACCAGGAATTGGACTACCATTAAAATACCATTGATAACTAGAAATATCTGTACCAGTAACCGTAAATGTTGCATCATCGCCAAGACATATGGTTTGATTACTTGGTGGTGTTGTAATACTTAAATTTTCAACACTTAATGTTGCTATGTTAGAGGTTACTGTGGTTGCGCAAATTGCCGTACCACTTACGACGACATAATAGTTGCCAATATCTGCAGTAGAAACATTAGTCACTGTTAAAGTGTTAGTGTTTCCGCCTATTGGATTATTTGATGGGTTGTACCATTGATAGCTTAAACCATCACCACTTGCAGTAACTGTAAAGGTTGCATCATCACCTGTACAAAGATTAACGTTTTGAGGCTGAGTATTAATCGTTGGAAGAGTTTCAATCGTAACGACCATACTGTCACTCACACCTGGACAAATTCCGTCACTAGGTGTATTGGTATAGGTTAAAGTCACAGTTCCAGTAAAAATATCTGCAGAACCTAGTATATAAGTACTTCCAGAAAACAAACCATTACCACTTGTACTCCAAATACCAACAGCATTAGAGCCACCAAGACTTGCAGATGAGAGATCTACAGTGTCATCTTCACAAACCGTAACATCTAATCCTGCGTTTACGGTTGCTGGTTGATTTAGTGTCACTGTTACAGATTCATTTATTGTAACGCCACAGTTATTGCCACCTCCAGGATATGTTGTTGGAGCATATCGTACACGATTAAGTGAGTATGTTGTTGTAGATGTAGGAGATACACTTAAGGAATAATTACCACTTGCATCAAGTGTAACCCAAGTATTTCCGCTACCATCATTATATCTAATTTGAGCATTTGGCGTTCCAGAGAATGTTACTGTTGTTGAATCACCTTCACATAAAGTCACATCTGAAGATAGAATCTCAGCTTCAGGATTTTCGAGAATGTGGATTTGCATGGTGCTTTCTAAATCATTGCACCAAAAGAAACTGTCTGCAAGTAATGAAATGGTTATAATGTCTCCAGGTTGCGCAGAAGCAGGAATGGTATAAACGCTTGTTTCAGTGACATCATAGACGTCTGTACAAACAGGAGTACACCACCAACACCACCAAGGATCAGTAACACAATCTTCACCTACGTATCCTGTTGAAAAACTACCTCCAGCTCCATTGTCACTCCATGTCCACTCATCAAAGTCTAAGCCTCCATCGTCACCAGCCATAGTGACATTTGTTGTGCCTGCACATACATAAATGTCTGGACCAGCGTCTATATCACTCGATGTAAAATTGAATACTACAAACCTAGATATACTAGTTGATGTTCCACAAGAATTTGTAGCTGAAACTGTAATGGTTTCGAACAAGGCAAACCCATTAACATCTAATATAACTTCATTTGTGCCTTGACCAGTTTGAATAGAAAAGCCTCCAGTAACCGTCCATGTATAATAATCGACATTAGGATCATTTGGAACAGAATAGGTAGCTTCAGCTATTGGACAAATAAAAGAGGATGGTCCAGTTATAGAAGAAGGCAGTGTCGGAATACCATTATTCACAATAATATTTCCCGAGATGCTATCTCCAGGACCACAACCAGTTGTTGTTACAGTATAATTGTATAGACCTGCTTGAGTCGATGAACCACTTATCGTGTAAATACCAGTGCCTGAATTATAATTACCTGTTATTCCTGAAGGTAAAGCAGGTGTACTCGTTAAAATTGCACCAGTAGCTCCAGAATTTAACTGAAACTGTATTGGTGTCATTGCAGTATTATCGTTACAAACACTAATATCTGTACTTGCTGAAGCTAATGTTATATTGGCATCAGGAGCCACAGTTATGGTGCCATTTGCTGTAGCTGCTCCACAACCATTACTCGTTACTGTATAATTGAATGTTCCAATCTGACTAGTAGAGCCACTTATTGTAAGATTTCCTCCTAAATAGTTTCCAGTAATTCCAACAGGTAATCCCGTTACTGTTGCATTTGTAGCATTACTAATTGCATATACAATATTAGTGATACTTCCGTTATTACAAATTAACTGGTTATCGTTAGCGGTAGTTAGTGTAATTGTAGCATCTGGAGTAACAGTCATTGTTAGACTTTCTGTTGCAGGAACAGGATTAGCACAGGTCGCATTAGAAGACACTTCTACAGAAATCACATCACCATCTACAATGGTAGTTGTCGTATAGGAATTTGAATTGCTTCCAACTGGTGTTGCATTGATGTACCATTGATACGATGGATTCGATCCACCATTGGTTAACCCTGTGACAAAAAATGTTAGGTTTTCTCCTAAACACGCAGGATTTGATGAAGCATTTAAAATATAGGATACTGGCAAATTAGGGTTTACTGTCATGGTAATGACATTACTTTGTTCTGCAATAGCACAACTAGATAAATCTGAAGTCATTGTAACATAAACCTGATCTCCATCATTTAAAGTATTAGTTGTAAATGTATCTGTTGTAATTCCTGTTGAAACATTATTTACAAACCATTCGTAAACTGGAGAAGTTCCTCCGTTAATTGGTGAAGCTGTAAAGGTTACATTGCTATTGGCACATACAATATTGCTTGGAGTACTTATGGTTACTGATGCATTGTCGGCAGCATCAGTTATTGTTACAGTTGCAATACAGGTGTCAGAATTACCAGCAGCATCAGTCACAGTAAGCGTTACTGAATTATCACCAATATCGTTACAGTCAAAATTTGTTTGCGATAAAGTCAATGTGTCAATAGTACAATTATCGGTTGAGTTATTATTAATATCGTTTGGAGAAATTGTAGCTGTTCCTAAAACTGGATCTAATTGAATAGAAATATTTTGACATATAGCACTTGGATTTTCATTGTCTTCTACGGTTACATTTTGAGTACATGTAGCTGTTAATGCGTAACCATCAGTTGCTGTCCATGTAACGATGGTTGTTCCTACAGGAAATACAGCTGGAGCATCATTGGTAAAACTTACTGAACAATTATCGTTCGTAGTTGGCGTACCCAAATTAACACTACTTGCCGTACAAAGTCCAGCATCTGTATCAATAGTTATATCAGAAGGACATATAATTGATGGTGCAGTATTGTCAACAACTGTAACTGTTTGATCACAGGTTGCTGTTAATCCAGATGCATCGGTTGCAGTCCAAGTTACTGTGAATGTGCCTACAGGTAATGGCAATAAGGATGATAAATTATTAGTAACACTTGAAATACTACAGTTGTCTGAGGTTGTTGGAGTTCCTAAGTTTACTGAAGTAACTTCACAATTGGCATCAGCATTTACTGTGACAGCTGTCGGACAAGTTATACTTGGTGCTTCATTGTCATTGACAATTACATCAAATGAACATGTTACTGAATTTCCTGAAGCATCAACTGCTTCAAAGGTGTTTGTTGTTGTTCCAACAGGAAATACACTTCCAGACGGTAATCCAGCAATTTGTGTTATTGTCACACTAGAACAAGTGTCAGAACCTGTTGGAGTTGCAAATGTTACAACTGCAGAACACAATCCAGTATCATTTGTTGTAGTGATATCTGAAGGACATGAAACTGTTGGATTCATATTATCTTCAACCGTTACGATAGCAATACACGTATCGGTTTGACCATTACCATCATCAACAGTGAGTGTGACATTATTGGTACCTAGATTAGTACAATCGAATGTTGTTTGTGAAGCTGAAAGTGTTACATTTCCGCAGTTATCAGACGAACCATTATCAATATCAGCAGCAACGATGCTTGCATTTCCAGCAGCATCTAATTGAATGGTAATGTCTTGACAGCTCGCAGTAGGATTTATATTATCTTCAACCGTTACGATAGCAGTACACGTATCGGTTTGACCATTACCATCATCGACAGTGAGTGTGACATTATTGGTACCTAGATTAGTACAATCAAACGTTGTTTGTGAAGCTGAAAGCGTTACGTTTCCACAGTTATCAGACGAACCATTATCAATATCAGCAGCAACGATGCTAGCATTACCAGCAGCATCCAACTGAATGGTAATATCTTGACAGCTCGCAGTTGGATTTATGTTATCTTCAACCGTTACGATAGCAATACACGTATCGGTTTGACCATTACCATCATCAACAGTGAGTGTGACATTATTAGCACCTAAATTGGTACAATCGAATGTTGTTTGTGAAGCTGAAAGCGTTACGTTTCCACAGTTGTCAGACGAACCATTATCAATATCGGAAGCAACAATGCTAGCATTACCAGCAGCATCCAACTGAATGGTAATGTCTTGACAGCTCGCAGTAGGATTTATGTTATCTTCAACCGTTACGATAGCAATACACGTATCGGTTTGACCATTACCATCATCAACAGTGAGTGTGACATTATTGGCACCTAAATTGGTACAATCAAACGAAGTTTGTGAAGCTGAAAGTATTACGTTTCCGCAGTTATCAGATGAACCATTATCAATATCAGCAGCAACGATGCTAGCATTTCCAGCAACATCTAATTGAATGGTAATATCTTGACAGCTCGCAGTTGGATTTATGTTATCTTCAACCATTACGATAGCAGTACAAGTATCAGTTTGACCATAAGTATCTGTAACTGTTAATGTAATATTGTTAGCACCTAAATTGGTACAATCGAATGCAGTTTGAGAAGCAACTAACGATACAATTCCGAAGTCATCGGAAGAATTATTATCAATATCGGAAGCAATAATGCTCGCATTACCAGCAGCATCTAATTGAATGGTAATATCTTGACAGATTGCTGTTGGAGGATTGTCAACTCTAAAAGTTGCACTATAATTAGCTCCACTGTTATTAATATAGTAAGTGTTATCAGCGATATTATCACTATTCCAATCAACTTCAGCTCTAGTGTAAACCTCTAAAATATAGTCACCAGAAGATAATCCGTTAAGCACATTGATATTTGCTCCTGAGGATTCCCATGTTTGATCTAGACTAGTGCCACTGCAATAATTAGAAGTACCATTATCGACATTAGATAATATTTCGGAAGGGATAAATGCATTTGGTGTATTTGATGCTAAATAGATTCTGTAATCTATAAAGCCATTCATAATATTATGAGTTCCACATTTGTAAGTTTGATTTTGGGCTCCATTTAGAACCAATGTGTTACTTGGAGTAAAAGTACCAAGGTTGGCACCATCAAAATCAGTATTGCTTGTATTTATATTTAAATCATAGTAAGTATTACCAGAATTATTGATATTTAATATAGCGTAACTTTCATAAATGTTGGATGCATTTTGACCATAGAAGTTAAATGAAACCAGTATTATGATTATTAAACAATAAATCTTACCGCAAGTAATATGTCTCATAATAGTACCTTTTTAGGAGGTATAGTTATAACAACCTCAGTTTTTAATTAGAGGGACTCGATTGTAAATGGACTATTAATGTGTAAGGGAGCAGTAAAACTACTATCAACAATATGAATATTAGAATTAAATCGGTGTATGGTATAAATAATCTATTAACTAAGATTAAGGGTTTGGGTTTTAGGTTTTTAAGTGTTTTTTTTTGAATTGTGTAGAGGAAGGCGTGAAAGATACTTTAAGCGATAAAATTAATACACTTAAATGTTAATAGAAGGATGAGATAGTGCTTTTAGTTTATTATAATTAATTTCATTGAAGTTAGATATTATCATATCAGATTTATTATAATCTTGTCCTTTAGAATGCAGACTTTTAAAAGCAATACAAAATAGTTTAGCTGCTTTAGCTGCTATAATGCCATTTGTTGAATCTTCAATTACAAAACAGTCGTTTGGTTTTTGTTCAGATAATTCAGCAGCTTTTATGAAAATTTCAGGATCTGGTTTAGAGGCCTCTAAATCGGCACCACTAATTTTAGCTTTAAAATATTGGTCTAAATCAAAACGTTTGAAAATACGATTGATGTTATCCATAGAGGCAGAAGATGCTAAAACTAGTGTCATTTCGTTAGTATGATAATCTTTGATTAACTCAAGAACACCATCAATTAATGATAAGCTTTTATCATGTTCAAACAGGTATTTAAAATGGTCACGTTTAATATCAACAAGTGTATGTGCTGAAATGGGTAAATTAAAATGAGATACTAATTGCTCACAAATTGCAAACGTAGATTGTCCAGTAAAAGAAGCATATAAATCTTCTGAAACTGTAATGTTAACGTCAAAAAACATTTGGAAGTAAGCCTTACGATGTAATGGTTCGGTATCAACAATAACACCATCCATATCAAATAATACAGCTTTAAACATATAGTTTAATTTGTTGGTTGTTACGAATATAAATAAAAACATACTGATTATCAATGTCATTAAAATACAATTGATAACGTGCACGAATGTTCGATAAACGGTAAGTAATAACACCATCTTTAAAAGTTCTATTTTGATTTTATAAAAAAAAGCTGCAACTTTGGCGCATGATTGATTAAGTCACACTTCGGAATAACACCTCACAGGTGTACATTAATGTAGGTCAAGTAATTTACTCGTCCTATTCTTGTTTATTTTTTACTCTTATATCATGTCAAAATCAATCATTTCAATAAAACAATTTTTTTCATTATTTAGGTTAGCCATTTCTGGAAGAGCACAAGACTTCACAACAGGTAGCATTCGAAAAGCAGTATTTCTCTTATCAGTTCCAATGATTTTAGAAATGTTAATGGAATCGGTGTTTGCAGTTGTCGATATCTTTTTTGTTTCAAAGGTTAGCGTAAATGCAGTAGCTACTATTGGTCTCACTGAATCTGTAGTGACTTTAATTTACGCGATAGCTATTGGACTTAGTATGGCTGCAACTGCCATTGTTGCTAGGCGAATTGGCGAAAAAGATGTTAGTGGTGCTTCACAGGCAGCAGTGCAAGTTATTTTTCTCGGAGTTGCAGTCGCTGTAATCATAAGTATTATTGGAATTATGTTTCCTAAAGAAATTTTGCAACTCATGGGAGGAGCACCAGATTTAATTGAAGAGGGTTATGGTTATACTCAAATCTTGTTAGGAGGAAATGTAACCATAATGCTTTTGTTTTTAATCAATGCTATTTTTAGAGGAGCTGGTGATGCTTCCATCGCTATGTGGACACTCATTTTATCAAATGGCTTAAATATTATTCTAGATCCTATTTTAATTTTCGGATTTGGGCCAATCCCAGAACTAGGAGTTAAAGGAGCAGCAATAGCAACAACAATAGGTAGAGGTGCAGCTGTAATATTTCAATTGTTCATACTATGTTATGGTTGGAGTAAAATTAAAATTCAATTAAAAGATATTGTTCTTAGAATAGGAGTGATGCTCAATTTGATTAAAGTGTCTCTAGGCGGAATAGGACAATTTTTGATTGGTACATCTTCTTGGGTGTTTTTAATGCGTATTATGAGTGAGTTTGGAAGCGAAGTACTTGCTGGTTATACGATTGCTATTAGAGTTATGATGTTTACATTGATGCCAGCTTGGGGAATGAGTAATGCAGCAGCTACTTTGGTTGGACAAAATCTAGGTGCTAATCAACCTGAACGCGCAGAGCGTTCTGTTTGGAAAACTGGGAAGTATTGTGCCTATTTTATGGGAATTGTTTCTATTGGTTACCTTGTTTTTGCAACAGAGATTATTTCTTGGTTTTCTTTAGAGCCAAACGTGATTAAAAACGGAAGCCTCTGTTTACGAATCATGGCAGCAGGTTATGTTTTCTATGCTTATGGTATGGTAGTTATTAACTCATTTAACGGTTCTGGCGACACTCTAACACCAACCATAATAAACTTTATATGTTTTTGGTTGTTTCAATTGCCATTTGCTTACATTATGGCTTTAACTTTTGATTTCGGACCAACTGGTGTCTTTTTAGCAATTGTAATTGCTGAAATTTTAATTTCTGTGATAGCCATTATTTGGTTTAAAAAAGGACGATGGAAGCTAATAAAAGTTTGAATTATTGTAAATTGAACCTAAATTAAAAATTCAATTATGCCTAAACAAAAGTTAGGAGTGAATACCATTTGCACTCATGTTGGAGAAATTAAAGATGAACAATTTAAAGGCGCAATTTCTCCTATATATTTATCGACATCTTATGAGTTTGACAATGTTGATGTTAAGCGTTATCCTCGATATTTTAACACGCCAAATCAAGAGCATTTAGTAAAGAAGATTGCTGCATTAGAACACGCTGAAGATGCTTTAGTTTTTGGTAGTGGAATGGCAGCGATTAGTCATTTGTTTTTAGCATTTTTACAAAAAGGAGATCATTTGGTCGTACAAAACACTTTGTATGGAGGAACTCGTAATTTTATAAAAAGTGAATTACCAAAATACGGAATAGAGTTTACTTTTACCAATGGCTATCAAGTGTCAGATTTTGAAGCTGCTATTCAACCTAACACAAAATTGATTCATATTGAAACACCTTCAAATCCATTATTAACCATTACAGACATAAGAGCTGTAGCCGATTTGGCAAAATCTAAAGGCATTGTATCTTCAATAGATAACACTTTTGCTAGTCCGATTAATCAAAATCCAATAGACTTTGGGATTGACTTAGTGATGCATTCTGCAACAAAGTACTTAGGAGGTCATAGTGATATTTTAGCTGGTGCAGTTGCTGGTTCAAAATCTCACATTGAGCGTATCTGGAACGTAGGTATTAATCTTGGAGGAAGTTTAAGCGATTTTACGGTTTGGATGCTTGAACGTAGTATGAAAACGTTAGCATTGCGAGTTAAAGAACAGAATAAAAATGCTCGTAAATTAGCTAAGTTTTTAGCGAAGAACGATAAAATTGCCAAGGTAAATTATCCTGGCTTGAAATCGCATCCACAACATAAATTAGCAAAACAACAAATGCATGATTTTGGAGGTATGCTATCTTTTGAATTGGTTAAAGACATTGATGCTATGGCATTTCTAAACCAATTGCAACTAATTAAATCATCAATGAGTTTAGCTGGTGTTGAAAGCACGATGTTACTACCTTCTAAAACTTCTCACGCGCTTTTAACACCGCAAGAAAGAGAAGCTGTAGGAATTAGTAATCATTTGATACGGTTTTCAGTAGGTATTGAGGACTTTAAAGATTTAAGAAACGATATAAAACAAGCTTTGACTAAAGTTAAAACTGAAACGTTTGCATAAAAATAATATACATTCAAAAGGGTATGATTTTAATACGCTTACAGGTGAATTTCCTCAATTGGAGAGATTTGTATTTAAAAATAAATATGGAAAAACAACCATAGACTTTGCAAACTCTAAAGCTGTTAAAGTATTAAATACTGCGTTGTTAAAAGTTTATTATGGAGTTGAATACTGGGAGTTTTCAGACGAAAATTTATGTCCTCCAATTCCAGGTAGAGTCGAGTATATTCATGTGTTAGATGAGTTGTTGCAAACTTCTAGATTAAAACAGGAAATTACGATTTTAGATATAGGAACTGGTGCAACTTGTATTTATCCTCTTTTAGGTCATAAGGTTTATAATTGGAATTTTATCGCTTCAGAAATAGATGCAAAAGCATTTGAAAATGCTAAACTGATAGTAGACAAAAATTACTTAAACCCAAATATAGAATTGCGATTTCAAGATAATTCGCAAAAGATTTTAGATGGTGTTTTACATACTTCGGAAAAAATTACAGCTACACTTTGCAATCCTCCATTTTATAAAAATGAAGCTGAAGCAAATGAAGCCACAAACCGAAAGCTTAAAGGTTTAGGCCATATGTCAAATCAAGTCACTCGAAACTTTAGTGGTACTACAAACGAACTTTGGTATCCAGGAGGAGAAAAAGCGTTTCTGCATAATTATTTGTATCAAAGTTCTTTGTTTAAAACCAATTGTTATTGGTATACAAGTTTAGTGTCTAAAAAAGAACATATAAAATCAATGCAAAACTCTCTTAAAAAATTAGGTGCAACAGCTGTAAATGTTATGCAAATGTCTTTAGGAAATAAAATTAGTAGAGTAGTGGCTTGGACATTTTTAACTAAAAAAGAACAACAAGATTGGCTTATATAATGTCCATTAGAATTTGTAATTTGCAGATTATTATTTAAATATATGAAACTAGATATACTCGCTTTTGGAGCGCATCCTGATGATGTAGAATTGGGTTGTGGAGCTACTATAGCTAAAGAAATTGCTAACGGAAAAAAAGTTGGTATTGTAGATTTAACGCGAGGCGAATTAGGAACTCGTGGTACAGCAGAAACAAGAGATCAAGAAGCAAGAGAAGCTGCTAAAATTCTTGGTGTTTCTGTGAGGGAAAATTTAGCTTTTGCTGATGGTTTTTTTGTTAACGATAAAACACATCAATTAGAAGTGATTAAAATGATTAGGAAGTATCAACCAGAAGTGGTTTTGTGTAATGCTATTGATGATAGACATATAGATCATGGAAAAGGAAGTCAATTGGTTAGTGATGCTTGTTTTTTAAGCGGTTTGTTAAAGATTGAAACAGAGTTTGATGGTGTTAAGCAAGAAAGATGGCGACCAAAACAAGTGTATCACTATATTCAATGGAAGCATTTAGAGCCAGATTTTGTAGTAGATGTTTCAGGTTTTATAGATATTAAAATGGCTTCAGTATTAGCCTATAAAACACAATTTTTTGATCCAAAAAGTAATGAACCTCAAACTCCTATTTCGAGCAAAAACTTTACAGATAGCATTCATTATAGAGCTAGAGACTTGGGACGATTAATTGGAGTAGAGCATGCTGAAGGTTTTACGGTTGAACGTTATGTGGCTGTAGATAATTTATTTGATTTAAAGTAATAATTTTAAAAAAAGACTTTGTTGTAATTGCGAAATGATTTACATTTGCACACGCATTACAAAAATGCTATAACATGATAGTTCTTAGATTTGTTTAGAGCTTTCATTTTTTAAGTTTTTTTAAACTTAAAAAAGTTAAACATGGTGGTTGTAGCTCAGTTGGTTAGAGCATTGGTTTGTGGTACCAAGGGTCGTGGGTTCGAATCCCATCATCCACCCAAAAGGAAAAGCTTCTCAGAAATGAGGAGCTTTTTTTGTGAACGCATTTGCGTAAGCGATTGAGGTATTTGTTGAAGCTCTTGAGAGTTATCGAAAAGCGACTAGCGAAAGCGCGACCTTTTCTTTACAAGAAAAGGTTACGCCCAAAAACTATTCTGTATCTTTTGCTTTATCGACAATAATTCGATTGTCACGATTAGCCAATTCCCAAGTTGTATAAAAAACAAGTCGTGCTCGATTTTCGAGTAAATCGTAATCTATTTTATCTGCTGTGTCTGAAATTTTATGATAATCGTCGTGAGTTCCATTAAAGTAAAACGCAGCAGGAACGTTGTGTTTTGCAAAATTATAATGATCTGATCTGTAATAGTAACGATTAGGATCGGTTTCGTTACTATATCTGTAGTCTAAATTGATGTTGGTGTAAGTTTTATTTGCAGTTTCGTTAATGTTGTGCAATTCTGTACTTAGCATATCTGCACCAATGACATACACATAGTTTCTATCGTCTTCGTGATGTTTGTCAACTCTTCCAATCATATCGATATTTAGGTTGGCGATGGTGTTTTCTAATGGAAAAATTGGGTTTACATCTGTGTAATATTTAGAGCCAAAAAGTCCTTTTTCTTCGGCTGTAAAATGTAAAAACAATATAGAACGCTTTGGTCTGTAACCATCTGTTACTGCTTGTTTAAAGGCTTGAGCAATTTCTAGCATTGCCACAGTTCCAGAGCCGTCGTCATCTGCTCCATTATAAACTGATTTGTCATCATTAATACCATTGTGATCTAAGTGAGAGGAAATCACTACAATTTCATCTGGTTTTTCTTCTCCTTTAATGTAGGCTACTACATTATGAGAGTTAAATGTTTCGACATTTTTTTTAACAGATAGATTGATTTTTGTGTGTATCGGTTGAGGTGTATGATTTGTTTCAATATCTGCTATAATTTGTTCGGCTAAATCTTTGCTTATCATTATACTATAAAAACCATCATCGTTGCTTAGTTCAGAAATACGCCCTTTATAAGTTTTTGGATCTAGTCTTTTGTAAGCTTTAGAATAATAACTATAAGCTTGATCATCTAGGATGAATGCTGCTTTTGCGCCAAGACTTTCAGCGGTTTCAAGTTTTAAGTTTCTTGCTCGCCTTCCTGAAGTCCACTGTGATTTTTCTTTAGTACCAGTCGTTACATAGGTACTATCAGTATTTAAAGGCTCTCCAGATTTGATAAGTACGACTTTATTTTTTATATCAAAATTTTTATAATCTGAGTAATTTTCAGCATCAATACCATAACCAACATATACTATTTCTTTAATATCAAGTGATGGAATATTAATGTTTGTTGGCGGAATGTAATCGTCATAAATTGTTGCTTCTTTTCCATGGATAGTTAAGCTAGCTTCGGATAGTTTACGTTTTTCTAAAGGGACTTCTTGCAGATAGTCATTATTTCCGTAAGGAGAAGCCACATTCATACTCATGTACTTTTCTTGAAGGTAACTTGTAGCTAAATCATGTCCTGGTTCACCAGTTTCACGACCTTCAAATTCATCTGAAGCATAGGTGTAAAGTAGTTCTTTTAGTTCTGCTGAAGTAATTGTATTGCCATAAATTCTTGGATTTGCAGGTTCTTTTGAGCAGGATAGTATTAAGCTAGCTAAAAGGCCAAATAATATAGTGTTTTTCATAAATGTGGAGATTTTTTGCGATAATACGATAATCTGAGATTTAAGATTTTTTATGGGAAGTATATTAACAAAATTTTACCAGGCTAAGCGTCTTTATCAACTTCAATACGCTTTTCGTTATTAGCTAGGTACCAAGCTGTAGTAAAGATAAGTTGCGTACGCTTTTTAAGTAAAGGATAATTAATTTTTTCGGCAGTATCTGTAGGTTTGTGATAATCATCGTGAGTACCATTGAAATAAAAAATTACAGGAACACCTTTTTGTGCAAAGTTATAATGGTCTGACCTACTATAATAATGATTAGGGTCGCTATCACTATTTAACCGATAATCTAATTCGAGTTTAGTAAAGTTTTTGTTGGCAGACTCAGAGACATAATGTAATTCTGTGCTTAAGCGATCTGAACCGATTAGATAAATATAGTTTGGATTGTCTTCATGTGATTCATCAACTCTGCCTATCATATCGATGTTTAGATTTGCAATAGTATTGTGTAATGGAAATATTGGGTGTGTTGTATAATATCTTGATCCAATTAAACCAACTTCTTCTCCAGTTAAATGTAAAAAGACGATACTGCGCTTAGGAGGAAATCCGTCGCGCTCTGCTTTTTTGAAGGCTTGAGCCATTTCTAATATAGCAGCTGTTCCTGAGCCATTATCGTCTGCACCATTATAAATAACATCATCTGTAAAACCTTCATGATCTGAGTGTCCAGAAATGATTAACACTTCATCAGGAAATACAGAACCTTTAATGTATGCAATAACGTTAGGAGAAGTTTTGATACCATCATCAAAAAAGGATTCAGGTACATTTTGATAATAATTATCGTTTCCTAGAGGCGAAGCAATGCCTTCTTCTATATAAAAGTTTTTTAAATAGTTTGCAGCTTTGTGATGTCCTGGTTCACCTGCTCGTCGTCCTTTGAAATCATCAGAAGAAAATCGATATACATGATCTGTTAGTTCTTTAGATGTAATCGTATTTGCATAGTTGTTTATCATTTCGGCATCTGTAAAAACAATGCTATCTTTTATATTTTGCAGTTTTTCAGTATGACTTAATGTTGCACAAGATCCTACTAAGGTTAATGCAGACGCAACTATGAGAGCTTTCATGTATTTAGTTTATGTTAAAGGTAATAGATGATTTGGTTATGATTCTAATTTTCAGTCAAATAAAATAAAAAAAAAGTTAAAATAGAAGCTTCAAACAAGTTTAATTTTAAATAGAAATCATTCAAAATCTAACTCATCAATATCGAGGTCTTCAAGTTCTTCGATAGCTTGTTCTTGAGATTCAGTTTCTTTGATTTCTAATGCTTCAGTATTACCAACTTCAACAGAATTAAAAACTGATTTATATGTGGTTACTACTAGCGCAATAATGGTTAATAAAAACATAAGATGAATTGTCTTTTTTAAACCTTGTTTTTGTTTAGAAAGATACATGGCAATAGCACCAAAAATTAAGGCAATAATACTTGGTATAAATGCTATTTGAGACAATGGTGTAACAGCAAGAACTACAGCTAAAACTGCTGAGATAAATCCCAATATTATAACTATTTTTTTCATAATTAATTAGTTTTTAAGTCCAGTGGCTGACTTGATTTTTAGTTCGCCACTACCTACTGCTATTTTAAATTTAGCATAAACAGGAATTTTATTTTTGTCGGCAGTAAGCCATAATAGATTGTCATTATTACCTTTAAGAACATCACTATTATTTACAGAAATAGCTAGCTTATAGCATTCTTTTTTTCCAATATTAGTTTCGATAGTTTCTTTACTAATGTACTTGACATTTATTGAAAACTCTTTATTATCAAAAACTATCGTAAAAACTTCACTGTCTCCTGGCTTAGCTTTATGAATATCGAGATTTCTAATATTATATATTGTGCTCACCAAGTCTTTAGTTGAAGCTCCAATCTTTATTTTTTTAATCTCTTCCCATGTTGTGCCATCACTTCTTTTTTTACGCTTTACACTTTCAACAGTGTTGGTTTTATGTTTAAACTTATATTGCATAAATTTTTCATAGCCACCTTCGTTAATATCTCTTTTGTATAAATAAGGTGTTAAACTTTTTAAACTCACATAGCTTTCGTAAAGGTCTCGTATTTTAAAAAAATTATCCCATTTACTATAGGTTGCAGCTGTACATTTTAATCTAAGCAATGTAGATTTTGAAGTTTTAACTGTGTTCGTTTCCATAGTCACTTCAGCCAGTTCTGTTAAAAGGCCAGACATGGTATAAGAAGCACTAAATGTAAGTTTTTCACTAGTGCCAATAGATGTGTTTTGCGAGATTGAGTTTGCTGTAACTAACAGTGAAAAAATAAGGATGATATACTTCATATACTGATTTAGTTTAATAAGGATTAATTAAACATTTATTATGCCAAAAGTAAGATTGAAATTTTAGATATGGAAATTAAGAAGCGAAAAGGATGATAAGTATTTTGTCTATTAACCATTCTTTGTGTTACACTATATTAGACTTTAGTGAAACGCGTTTATACTTTAATAACACAAATACTAATACAGACAACACACCAAATATTGAAAACCCAATAAATAAAGGTAAAACAGAGGTTTTAACAAAACCTCCAATATAGTTGGCAATAGGTACAGCCATAACTGTAGATACAAAACCATTTATTGCAGAACCAATACCTGCAATATGGCCTAAAGGCTCCATAGCTAGTGAGCGTAAGTTGCCAAAAAGAAATCCGATAGCAAAAAATTGAAGTAAGAAAAATATTAGTAATATAAACACACTAGGATTGTTACCTGTATGAAATAAAACGACATATAATATTGAAATGAGTGAATATGCAATAGCAGCTTTAAAGGCAATATTGAATGATCCAAACTGCAATACTAATCTACTATTCATAAAGGTTGCAAATCCAACCGAAAAAGCCGTACTCGCAAAAATATAAGGAAACCATTTACCCAATTGATACTGCTCCTGAAAGATTTGTTGTGAGGTACTTAAGTACACCATAAACGAGCCAGTAATAAATCCGGAAACTACAGTAAAAGCAACCGCTTCTTTATAACGAATAAACTCCTTAGTACCAGTTATAAATATGGCAGGAGAAAACTTAATCTTATTTTTTGCATTTAAGGTTTCAGGTTGTCGTCGCCAAAACCATAACACGATAATTAATCCAATAATGAGGTTGGCATTAAAAATCGCTTGCCAGTTAAATAGATCCAACAACCATTGTCCCATAGTTGGAGCTACGATAGGCACCAGAATAAAAAACATTACAATAACCGATAATACCTTAGCCATAAAATCACCACTGTAAGTGTCACGTGTCATGGCAATTGCAATAGTTCTAGGCGAGGAGAGACCAATTCCTTGAAGAATTCTACCAAAGATCATCATTTCAAAATCCTCAGTGGTCACGCAAATAATGCTGGCAATCACAAACAAACCAAACCCGAAATATACCATTGGTTTTCTACCAAAACTATCAGATAGTGGTCCGAAAATTAATTGTCCAAAACCTAAGCCTAAAAAGATCATGGTAATCAATAGTTGATTATCACTAGGATTGGTCACACCAAGAGAGTGTCCAACCTCAGGCAAAGCAGGTAGTAAGGCATCAATAGATAATGCGACAATAGACATCAATGATGCCATAAGTGCAATAAATTCGGCTTTAAACGTAGGTTTGTTTTGCATGCGGCAAAAGTAGTTCAATTATTAGCTATTTTTGAAGTAGTACTATATCATTAACAAATAATAACATTCAATTCATACATTATATGCTTAACAAAACTCTTACAGCATTGTTCGTTAGGGATTTAGAAGCTCTAAAAAAAGAAATCGATTTATATAGCAATGAAAAATCATTATGGTTAGTTCCTGAAGGCATTTCTAATTCGGCAGGCAATTTATGCCTTCATCTCGTTGGAAATTTAAATCACTTTATTGGAGCGACCATAGGAAACACAGGCTATGTAAGGCAACGCCATTTAGAATTTTCACAGAAAGATATTCCTAGAGCAGAATTAATCAAGCAGATTGATGATACTATACAAGTCGTGACTTTAGCTTTAGAAACTTTATCTGAAAGCGATATGCAGAAAGCATATGCTCATCAAGTGTTTAATGAACCTATGACTACCGAATATTTTTTAGTGCATCTAACCATGCATTTAGCCTATCATCTCGGACAAATAAATTATCATAGACGATTATTAGATGTTTAGACTAAGTTAGACTTATTAGACAGTTAGACAGTTAGACAGTTAGACAGTTAGACAGTTAGATGCTAAATTATTTCACTTTGTCATTCCGAGCGCAGTCGAGGAATCTACTCCAATGAATTAAACAGATATTTCGGCTCCACTGAGTTACGCTCAATATGACAGTTTACTAGATGCGATTCTAAATATATAGATTATCATTTCGAGCGTAGTCGAGGAATCTACTCCAATGAATTAAACAGATATTTCGGCTCCACTGAGTTACGCTCAATATGACAGTTTACTAGATGCGATTCTAAATATATAGATTATCATTTTGAGCGTAGTCGAGGAATCTACTCCAATGAATTAAACAGATATTTCGACTCCACTGAGTTACGCTCAATATGACAGTTTACTAGATGCGATTCTAAATGTATAGATTATCATTCCGAGCGCAGTCGAGGAATCTACTCCAATGAATTAGATAGATATTTCGGTTCCACTGAGTTACGCTCAATATGACGTTTACTAGATGCGATTCTAAATATATAGATTATCATTTCGAGCGCAGTCGAGGAATCTCATACAATTAATTTGTTACCAATAACTACAACGGAATATTACCATGTTTGCGATGTGGTCTATTAACTTCCTTGTTTTCTAACATAGAAAAGGCTTTAATAAGTTTTCTTCTGGTATTCTTCGGAAGAATCACTTCATCGATAAATCCACGTTCTGCTGCACTATAAGGGTTAGCAAATAACTCAGCATATTCTGCTTCTTTCTCTTTCCATTTGGCTTCAGGATCTTCAGCTGAAACGATATCGCGTTTGAAAATAATTTCGGCAGCACCTTTGGCTCCCATTACAGCAATTTCAGCATTAGGCCAAGCAAAATTCATGTCAGATCCAATGTGTTTAGAGTTCATTACATCATAAGCACCACCATAAGCTTTTCTAGTAATTACAGTCACTCTTGGTACTGTAGCTTCACTAAATGCATATAAAAGTTTTGCACCATGAACAATAATACCATTCCATTCTTGATCGGTTCCTGGTAAGAATCCTGGAACATCTTCAAAGACCAACAACGGAATATTAAAACAATCACAGAAACGTACAAATCGCGCTGCTTTTTTAGAACTATTTACATCTAAAACACCAGCTAAAAACATAGGTTGATTTGCTACGATACCAATTGATTTTCCTCCTAAACGTGCAAAACCTACTATGATATTTTCGGCATGATCTTTATGAGTTTCGTAAAAAGAATCCTCATCAATCACTCCTTGAATCACATCGTGCATGTCGTAAGGCTTATTGGGATTGTCAGGTACTATGGTTTCTAATTCTTCTCGAACTTCATCTTTAAAATCAAAAGCCAACTCGGCAGGAAATTCTTTATTGCTTTGTGGTAAATAACTCAAAAGTTTTTTGACATCTTCTAAGCATTCAACATCATTAGCAGAGGTTTTATGAGCCACACCAGATTTGGTAGAATGTACACTGGCTCCTCCTAGTTCTTCACTAGTTACTTCTTCATTAGTAACCGTTTTAACCACATTTGGACCAGTAACAAACATATAGCTGGTATCTTGAACCATAATAGTAAAATCTGTCATTGCAGGAGAATACACTGCTCCACCAGCACAAGGTCCCATTATAGCAGAAATTTGAGGAATCACGCCAGATGCTTGTACGTTTCGGTAAAAGATATCAGCATAACCACCTAAAGAACGAACACCTTCTTGAATTCGTGCGCCTCCAGAATCGTTTAATCCAATAATTGGTGCGCCAACATTTACAGCCATATCCATAATCTTGCAAATCTTTTCGGCATGAGTTTCAGAAAGGGAACCACCAAAAACTGTAAAGTCTTGAGCAAACACATATATTAATCTACCATCAACGGTTCCATATCCAGTAACCACACCATCACCATAAAACTTTTGGTTTTCCATCCCAAAGTCTTTGGTTCTATGCGTCACTAAAGCACCAATTTCTTCAAAAGAACCATCATCAAGCAGATATAAAACACGCTCTCTAGCTGTTAGTTTTTTCTTTTGATGTTGTTTATCAATACGTGCTTGTCCACCACCAAGTTTTGCAAGCTCTAATTTATTGTTAAGGGTTTTTATTTTTGAGTCCATAATGGTCTTAATTTGGTAATCGTAATAATTTTTGATCTTCTAGATAACGTTTCAATGCTATTTTAGCAGCTAATTCAGCTTCATTTTTGTGTTGTTCTTCTAAAAGGCTAGGTGAGTAGTATTTTTTTACAAAGTGTGTGTCAAAGTTTCCACTTCGGAAGGCTTCGTGCTCACATACAAATCGTCCAAAAGGCAAAGTAGTTTGTACACCTTTAATATGATAATTATCAATGGCTTTTATCATCAATTCAATGGCTTCAGAGCGTGTTTTTCCGTAGGTAATCAACTTCGATAACATTGGATCGTAATAGATAGGAATATCCATGCCTTGCTCAAATCCGTTATCGACACGAATATTTTTACCTTCGGGTAATTGATACACTTCTAAATTACCAACACTAGGTAAAAAGTCATTCATAGGATCTTCAGCATAGACACGTAACTCTAATGCATGACCATTGATTTTTAAATCTTCTTGTTTGATGTCTAATACTTCGCCACGAGCAACTTTAATCTGAAGTTCTACTAAGTCTACACCTGCAATCCATTCAGATACAGGATGTTCTACTTGTAATCGTGTATTCATTTCTAAGAAATAGAAATTGTGATCTCCATCTAATAAAAATTCCACAGTTCCAGCACCTAAGTAATCACAGGCACGAGCTACATTAATGGCAGCTTGTCCCATTTTTTCTCTTAGTTCAGGACTTAAAACAGCAGAAGGTGCTTCTTCAACTACTTTTTGATGACGACGTTGTACAGAGCATTCACGTTCAAAGAAATGTAAAATATTACCATGACTATCTGCCATGACTTGAATTTCGATATGACGAGGTGAAGTGACGTACTTTTCAACAAATACCGAACCATCACCAAATGCTGAAGTCGCTTCACTAATAGCACGTTTCATTTGTTCTTCGACATCTTTTTCATGTTCTACAACACGCATCCCTTTTCCACCACCACCTGCTGCAGCTTTAATCAAAATTGGAAATCCGATATCTTTTGCAATTTGTACTGCTTCTTTAGGATTAGTAATGGCATGATCTACACCAGGAACCATTGGAATATCATAATCTTTAACTGCATCTTTAGCAGCTAATTTATCTCCCATCATTTTAATGGCTTTAGAACGCGGACCAATAAATGTGATGTTATTTTTTTCAGCCAATTCTGCAAAATCTGCATTTTCACTTAAGAATCCGTAACCTGGATGAATGCCATCGACATTAAGAGATTTTGCAACTTCAATAATGGTTTCACCTTTTAAATACGATTGATTTGAAGGTGCTGGACCAATACAAACTGCTTCGTCTGCATATTTAACATGAGGTGCATGTCTATCGACTTCAGAAAAGACAGCAACAGTTTTAATTCCCATTTTTTTTGCAGTTCGCATGACACGAATTGCAATTTCACCACGATTGGCAACTAGTATTTTTTTCATAAATAGTGTTGTGATTTTGTATCTTATTCAAATTCGATTAACAATGAATTTTTGTCTACAGTTTCACCTTGATTTACTTTTACAGATTTGATAGTGCCTTCTCTAGGAGAGGTTAAAACATTTTCCATTTTCATGGCTTCAAGAATGAGTAACGAATCGTCTTCTTTGACTTCTTGACCTTCAGAAACATTTATTTCTAATATTAAACCAGGCATTGGTGCTTTAATATCATTGACTTGTTTTGTAGATCCAATTTCGAAACCTAATTCTGCTATTAACTGATCTAAGTTATCATTAATATCAACAGAATAAGTGTTATTGTTGACTTTAATAGTGTAGTTTTTATTGTTGAAATCTGAGCTTAAAACTGAAGCTTTTGTAGAATTGTTATGCTGTAATACATGAAACTGATTTGTATTGGTTTCAATAGCATCAAGTTGTTCAATGTCTTCTTTTGAAATGTCAAAACTATGAGAATTATTGACTTTTATTTTATACATAAAATTGAAGTGTTTTTAAATCGTGTAAATATACAAATAAACAGGTATCTAAAGCATGAAAAAATCACCATATTTGGTTTGAGTTATGATGTTTTAAAGTGTGAATTATCTTGATGAATTTTAATTGCTTTTCTAGATAAAACTATACCGATAATAAGCGAAACAAAAGCACCTATCCATATGCCTGGAACGAAATTAATAAATAAGAAAAAATCGTAAGCACCATGAAACAGAACGGCAAGTGCGAGTCCGAGTAAATTCATTTTAATTCTGTTATTACCAAATTTTGCTTTGCCCATAAAATAGCCCATTAATATTCCAAAAGTTGCATGAGCAGGCACAGCAGTAAACGCTCTAAGTAATGCGACTTTTGTACCACCATCGATTACATATAAAATATTTTCGGTAGCCGCAAATCCCATAGATACCATCACTGCATACACAATACCATCAAAAGGTTCGTTAAAAGCTAATCTTGGTTGTGCAAAATAACGTACAATGACATACTTGCTAAATTCTTCTACTAAAGCGACTACAAAAAAGGCTTTTATGAATTGTTGAAGAATACTGAAATCATCTTTTAATGGAAGAATAACATCAAAAACAAGATACAGTATGGTTGTAATAATGATACTAACGATGGCTCCAAAAGCAAAACTCAATAATAGGAGTCCTTTAGGTTCTTTTTCGTATTTGTCTTTACAGTAAATGTAGACAATAATGATTAAGATAGGAGCAATAGCGAGTAAAACGTTGTTCATACAGGAAAAATACTAAAAATTATACAGTTAATTTTGTTTTTATTGCATTGAGGATGAATTCATAATAGTTTGGATTACTAGATACAAAATGCATGTTGTTTTCACTATTGTTTAAAAGGGTTTTAAATTCTGAAAGACTTACGAATTTTAAAGATTCAACTTCTTCTTTTTGCGGTGTTAAGTCTTTAATGTTGCTATCAATTTGAGCTATAAATGTATGATGAAATTCATTATCTATAATTCCGTTTGGATAAGATTGAAAACACTCAAACACACCAATTTTTTGAAGCTGATTCGCTTTAATGGAAAGTCCGATTTCTTCTTTAGCTTCTCTAATTGCAGCTTGTTCAATAGTTTCGCCAGCATCAATATGTCCTGCGACAGACACGTCCCAAAGTAATGGACAAATGGTTTTTGAAGCAGCACGTTGTTGAAGTAGAATAAACCCTTCCGAAGTAAAACACCATATATGAGCTGTATTATGCAGATGACCTTTGCTATGAATTTCAGATTTTGGCACTGCAATTCCCGTTGGTATTCCGTTAGTATCGACTATGTCTATGAGTTCGTCCATATAAAAAAAAGCCTCAAGATGAGGCTTAAATTAGTTTATCTAATCCAGCTTAGCTGGTTATTCAAAATACGAAAAAGTATCACCATCTTTAATTTTAAGAAGTGTTTCGTAAATCATTTTAATCACATTTTCAACATCAGTACGATGTACCATTTCTACAGTAGTGTGCATGTATCTTAGTGGTAAAGAAATTAATGCAGAGGCCACTCCACCATTGCTATAAGCAAAAGCATCAGTGTCTGTTCCTGTAGCTCTAGATAAGGCAGAACGTTGAAACGGAATCTTTTTAGCTTCAGCAGTATCTGTAATCAAGTCACGTAATTTTTGTTGCACAGCAGGAGCATAAGCCACAACAGGACCTTTACCAAGTTCTAGATGACCTTCTTTTTTCTTATCGATCATTGGTGTTGTGGTATCATGGGTCACATCTGTAACAATTGCTACATTTGGTTTTATGGTTTCAGTAATCATTTGTGCACCACGAAGACCAATTTCTTCTTGAACCGAATTCGTTACATATAATCCGAAAGGTAATTTCTTTTTGTTTTCTTTTAAAAGACGAGCGACTTCTGCAATCATAAATCCACCCATTCTGTTATCTAAAGCACGACACACAAATTTATCTTTGTTAAGAATATGAAATTCATCAGGATAGGTAATCACACATCCAACATGAACACCAAGTTTTTCAACTTCTGCTTTATCTTTTGCTCCAATATCGATAAAAATATTATCTGGTTTTGGAGGTTCTTCTTTAGATTTTAAACGTGTATGAATTGCTGGCCAACCAAAAACACCTTTTACAATTCCTTTTTTGGTGTGGATATTTACAATTTTACTTGGTGCGATTTGATGGTCGCTTCCTCCATTTCTAATCACGTAAATCAATCCGTTGTCTGAGATGTAATTCACATACCAAGAGATTTCATCGGCATGACCTTCAATAACCACTTTGTATTTTGCTTTAGGATTGATAACACCAACCGCAGTTCCGTAGGTGTCTGTAATAAATTCATCTACATAAGGTTTCAGATAATCCATCCAGATTTTTTGTCCATCCCATTCATAACCAGTTGGAGCTGCATTATTTAAATATTTTTCTAAGAAGTCAATCGATTTTTTATTAAGTATGCTTTTTGTAGCCATAGGAGTTATTTAATTTAAATGTGCTGTAAAAATAAAAGGTTTTCTTTTCATTTTATGTCTTCAGAAAGCTTTTTTGTAACAAATCCACTTATTTTTGCACTTATTGTCTTATAACTAAAATCGATACAGATGAAACTTATCATTAATGATTTAACTAAAACTTATAAAAACGGAGTCAAAGCTATTGACAATTTAAACTTAGAAATAGGTGTAGGAATGTTTGGCTTACTAGGACCAAATGGAGCAGGAAAATCGTCTTTGATGAGAACCATAGCTACGTTGCAAAGTCCAGATTCTGGAAGTATTACGTTTGGAGATATTAATGTTTTAGAAGATAAAATGTCGCTTAGAAAAGTATTAGGTTATTTGCCTCAATCTTTTGGTGTATATCCAAAAATGTCTGCCGAAGACTTATTAAATTATTTTGCAACGCTTAAAGGTGTAAGTTCAAAATCTGATAGAGCAGCATTAGTAAAAGAAGTTTTAGAAATCACAAACTTATACGATGTAAGAAAAAAACATGTAGCAGGATATTCTGGAGGAATGAAACAACGTTTCGGAATTGCTCAATTGCTTTTAAATAACCCAAAACTTATTATTGTAGATGAACCAACAGCAGGATTGGATCCAGCTGAAAGGCATCGTTTTTTAAATGTATTACGAGAAGTTGGAACAAACTGTACTGTAATTTTTTCAACACATATTGTTGAAGATGTTAAAGAGTTATGTAACGATATGGCCATTTTAAATGGAGGTCGTATTTTAAAACAAACAACACCTTCTAATGCTAGAAAAGAATTGGAAGGAAAGATTTGGACCAAGATTATTGAACGCAATGATTTAGAACAAAATGAAGCTGCATTTAATGTGTTATCTTCTAACTATAATGAAGATAATACACTTAACATACGAGTATTTGCAGAAAAGCAACCAGACACAGATTTTAAATCTTCAGAACCGCAATTAGATGACGTGTACTTTATAGCACTAAAACAAGACGAATCTGTTTTAAGCTAATTAATGTCTAATTATAAAAAAGTACACTATGTTTTCTACTATATTTTTTCATGAGCTAAAATATTGGACTAAAAAGCCAGCATTTTATATTTATATGGCAATTTTCTTTGTTTTAGCATTGTTTTTTTCTGCTACAACTGCAGGTATATTTGATAGTATTACAGCTACAACAGGTTCTTCAAGAATTGTAAATTCACCCATTGGAGTGACAAACCTGTTTAATGGATTAACTATTTTTATATTCTTCTTATTCCCATCTATTATTGGTGTTTCAGTGTATCGTGATTACAAAAGCGAGATGCATACCATTTTATATTCTTATCCTTTTTCAAAAAGTAACTATTTATTTGCAAAATTCTTTAGTTCAATTTTAATAGTAACTTGTATTGTTTTAGTGATTGGCTTCGGAATGTTTATTGGTTTTAGAATGCCTGGCACCAATTCTGAATTGATTACAGCATTCGATTTTAAATCCTATTTTGATGCGTATTGGTTATTTATTTTGCCAAATATTTTACTCTTTGGAGCCATTGTATTTGCAGTGGTTACCTTTACAAGAAATATTGCTGCTGGATTTATAACTATTATTCTTTTACTGTTTGTTCAAGGTGTGACCGAAAGTTTGTTGTCTGATCCAGATAGTAGATATTTAGCTGGTTTATTAGACCCTTTTGGAGCTGCCGCATCAGATTACTATACGAGGTATTGGACAGTTTCTGAACAAAATGAACTTCATATACCAATTAAAGAATTAATTCTTTATAACCGTTTATTATGGTTAGGTGTTGCTAGTTTGATCTTTGGATTAGTATATAAATTCTTTCAGTTTAGTCAGAATGCAGTGTCTTTTTCATTATTTAAAAAAGACAAAGGTGAACGAATCACTAAACGTAATTTTGGAGGTATCACGCGTATTAATTTGCCTAAAGTGAATTTTGATTATTCGCTCATTCAAAATTTAAAAACCACTTGGAAACTTTCAAACATAGACTTTAAATACATCGCTAAAAGTTGGCCGTTTATTTGTATTGTATTGGTAGGACTGATTATTGTTTTAATTGCTCTTGCAGATATTTCAAATCCTTATGCAACACCTACATATCCTAAAACTTGGCGTATGCTAAGAAGTGGTGGTGCGTTTGTTGTTGCAATAAATATTTGTACGTTTTTATATGCAGGAATGTTAGTGAATAGAAGCAAAACCAATAGAATGAATGGCTTAGTCGATGTGACTCCAATTCCAAATTGGTCGTTGTTTTTGTCAAAATTCAATGCCATCGTTAAAATGCAAATACTCTTGCTTACTGTAATTATGGTTGCAGGTATTGTATTTCAAATTTACAAGGGATATTATGATTTTGAAATTGGATTATATATCAAAGAATTATTCGGTTTAAAACTCATTAATTATGTGATTTGGGCATTTTTAGCATTAGCAATTCAAACGCTAATAAGAAATCCTTATTTAGGTTTATTTGTCTTAATTGTTTTATCTATTGGTATTCCTTTGCTGTCATTAGCTGGTGTTGAGCAATCCATTTATAAATATAATGAAGGTCCTGGGTTTAGGTATGATGATATGAATGGTTATGGAGATTCACTTGGACGTTACCTTTTGTATAAAAGTTATTGGTTTTTAGCTGGATTGATGTTGCTTATTGTAACAGCTCTATTTTGGGTAAGAGGATTACCTCATTCATTTAAAGAACGTTTATTGATTGCTAAGTCAAGATTTAAAACACCTATAGCAATCACATTACTGGTTTTACTTTTTGGTTTTTTCTCTTTAGGTTATAGTATCTATAAAGAAACGAACATTGATAATATTCGTTATTCATCTAAAGAAGTAGAGAAATTAAGAGTAGAATGGGAGAAAACGTACAAAAAGTTTGAAAACTATGCGCAACCAAGAATTGTGTCTGTAAAAACAGATGTTAATATTTTTCCTAAGCGCAGAGATTTTGAAGCCTCTGGAACATACATCATGGTTAATAAAACGAATGAAGTTATTGATAGTATTTTTCTTAACCACAATGATTATCCAAGTACGTTTGCGTTTGATCGTGAAAATACCTTAGTAAAAGAAGATACTATTTACGATTTTGATATTTATGAGTTAAAACGTCCATTGGTTCCAGGAGATACAATGACACTTAAATTTACAGTTAAAAATGAGTCTAATACATTGATTAATAATAACTCTCCAATACTTACAAATGGAACGTTTATTAATAACATGCAATTATTTCCAGGTTTAGGATATTCTAGCTCTAGAGAACTTACAGATGATAAAACACGTAAGACATATGATTTACCACCAAATGAGCTTAAACCACATCCAAGTGATTCTTCAGCCTTAGGAAATACATACATAGCAAAAGATAGTGATTGGATAGATTTTGAAACAACCGTCAGTACCAGTGAAGACCAAATAGCTATTGCTCCTGGTTATTTACAAAAAGAGTGGACAAAAGATGGCAGACGTTATTTTCATTATAAAATGGATAGTAAAATCTTAAATTTCTACGCGTATAATTCAGCAGATTATAAAGTAAAGCGTGACAAATGGAATAATGTAAATCTTGAAATTTATTATCACAAAGGACATGAGTATAATTTAGAACGTATGATGGATGGAATGAAAGCATCCCTTGAATATAATAGCGAGAATTTTAGTCCATACCAACACAGACAATTACGTATTGTAGAATTTCCAAGTGGTGGATTTGCTCAATCGTTTCCAAATACCATTCCTTTTGGTGGAGATACTGGTTTTATTGCAGATGTTGATGACAGTGACGAAGGCGGAATTGATTATACTTACGCGATTACTGTTCACGAAGTAGCACATCAATGGTGGGCACATCAAGTCATTGGAGCTGATGTTTTGGGAGCCACAATGTTATCAGAAAGCTTATCTGAATATGTCGCACTTAAAGTCCTTGAAAAAGAATTAGGAAAATCTCAAATGCGTAAATTTTTAAAGAAATCTTTAGATGATTATTTAACCCAAAGAACGTTTGAGTCTAAACGTGAAAAATCTTTAATGTATAATGATGGCCAAGGTTATATTCGTTATCAAAAAGGATCTTTAGTATTTTATGCCTTAAGTGACTACATTGGCGAAAATGTATTAAATGGAGCGCTAAAAACGTATGTTGAAAAAGTGAAATTTCAAGAGCCTCCATACACAACGTCTATAGATATGGTGAACCATATTAAAGCGGTTACTCCAGATAGTTTACAATATGTTATTAAAGATATGTTTGAAACCATCACACTTTACGATAATCGTATTTTAGATGTTAGTTCTACAGAAATGGATAATGGCAAGTACAAAGTCGATATTGAATTTAACGTTAGTAAGTATAGAAATGATGAAAAAGGAAAGCGTTTTTATGCTGAAGCAGGTCGTGATTCTATTTCGTATTTAGCAGAAGGAAAAACAAAACCATTACTATCAGTAGCATTAGAAGATTATATCGATATTGGAATATTTGCTGAAGAAAACTTAGAAGATGGTAAAAAGAAGGAGAAAGAATTATATTTAAAGAAACATAAAATCACTTCAATTAATAATAAAATTTCAATTGTGGTTGATGAAAAACCAACCGAAGTAGGTGTTGATCCTTACAATAAATTGATAGATACCAATTCTAACGACAATAGACAAAAACTGTAATATTAGTAGTTATCATTAAAGATAACTTTTAAACTCATAGGTAGATTTATCTATGAGTTTTTTTGTAACAAATTTGTCGCAAAGAAGTCATTATTTTATATAATATTAATTCAATTTTAAGGTTTTAGTAGCTGTAAATCCGTAATTTTGGAATGGTTTTAGAAGGACTATCTATAATGAAGTTAATAAAGTTTCTATTTCTCGTATTTCCTATGCTTGTCATGGCTCAATTAGAGCCAATACAGCAAGACTCTACTAATGTTGAGTATATTTTAATTGAAGGTGATTCGATTCCAAAAACTGCAATCGATCTTAATGAAGTTTTACTATTGCAAAATCTAAAGTTTGATTCAAAGCAAGATCGAATTAAATACCTCATATTAAAACGAAAAACGATAAAAGTATATCCTTATGCGAAACTCGCAGCAGAACGGTTAACGGCTTTGAATGATCGCTTAGAGTCTTTAAAAACTAAAAGAGCTAAAAAACGCTATGCTAAGATTATTCAAAAGTATATTGAAGAAGAGTTTTCAGAAGAATTAAAAAAGTTAACACGAACCGAAGGTCAGATTTTAGTAAAACTCATTCACAGACAAACAGGTAAAACCACTTTTGAGCTCATTAAAGAACTGAGAAACGGATGGCGAGCTTTTTGGTTTAATACGACAGCGAGTATGTTTGATATTTCATTAAAGCGTGAATTTGATCCGCTTAATGTTAAAGAAGACTTCTTAATAGAAGATATTTTAGAACGAGCCTTTCAAGATGGTAAATTAGATAGACAAGAACCAGCTATTGATTTCGATTATTACGAACTTACAGATAAATGGTTAACCAGTAAATCACAAGTCACAAAACAATAATGCGAATACAATCTCCTTTTGAAGAACGTTTAAATGCATATAGTCATGGTTTGGGTGTGCTACTTGGTATTGTAGGACTTGTACTTTTAGTCATTTTTTTACAAAAAGACACACCTTACGCATTATTTAGTGTCATTGTGTATGGGATTTCAATTATCATACTTTTTTTAGCATCAACATGTTATCACGCTGTAAAAGGTGAACGTCAAAAGCACTATTTTAGAATTGTAGATCACATAAGTATCTATCTTCTCATAGCTGGTACTTACACACCTGTTTTACTCATTATGCTACCAGATAGTTTGGGTTGGAATTTATTTTGGTTGGTTTGGGGAATTGCTGTTTTTGGAGTGGTATTGAAACTTTTTTTTACTGGGAAATTTGAAACATTTTCAGTCTTGTTATATCTCGTTATGGGTTGGTTGATTGTATTTGATTTTTCAACATTAGCCGATCGTATAGGAACTAACGGATTGCTACTGCTTTTTGCAGGAGGTTTATTCTATACAGTTGGCATTGTATTTTATGCCATTGAAAAAATTCCTTTCAATCATGTGATATGGCACTTTTTTGTTTTAGGTGGAGCCATTAGCCACTTTTTTATGATTTACTTCTATATAATTTAAGTGTTTTAATTTCTCTAGAGATCCTGAATTAATGAAAGCATTCTAAAACAAAATACTTATACTATTCTACTCTAAAAGCATTACTTTTACTTTTAAATAATACATTACTCGTGAAAATTTTCTCTAAAGAACAAATATATGAAGGTGATAAGTTAACTGCCCAAAAGCAGAAAATTACCTCTACAGAATTAATGGAACGTGCAGGCATACAAATTTTCAATTGGTTGCATGTTAGAATGCAAGGAGCTCAAGTTCCTATTCATGTGTTTTGTGGTATCGGAAACAATGGAGGAGATGGCTTGGTTGTTGCCAGACACTTAATAGCTCATGGCTATAATGTAAAGACCTATATTGTAAATTATAACGATAAACGTTCGAAGGATTTTTTAGTGAATTATGATCGCATTAAGGAAGCTACAAAGGAATGGCCTACAATGCTGAAATGTCAAGAAGATTTTCCTCAAATCCATAAAGACGATATCATTCTTGATGCTGTTTTTGGTATTGGTTTAAATCGTTCGATTGATGATTGGGTAACACAATTGTTTATACATTTTAGAACTAGTCAGGCTTTTACACTTTCAGTTGATATTCCTTCTGGAGCGTTTACAGATCAAGTTGTAGATAATGAAAATAGTGTTGTTTGGGCAAACCATACCTTGAGTTTTCAATCTCCTAAATTAATATTCTTTTTGCCAGAAACAGCTCAATATTCGTTGCAATGGGAAGTTTTAGATATTGGAATTGATAGAGCGTTTTTATTCAATACTGAAACGGAAGCTGTACTTATTGGAAAGCATGAAGTTTTACCAATGTATCAGCCTCGAGAAAAGTTTTCAAACAAAGGTACTCATGGTCATGCATTGATTATTGGAGGAAGCTACGGAAAAATTGGAGCTTCGCTTTTAGCTAGTAGAGCAGCTTTAGCCTCAGGAGCAGGATTGATAACTGCCTTTGTTCCTAAATGTGGTTATACCATATTACAAACAGCTTTTCCTGAAGCGATGGTGATTACAGATAATGATGAAAATTTGATTACTGATATTCATTTTGATATGCAGCCAAAAGTTATTGGTATAGGAATTGGTATGGGAACAGATTCAAAAACGATTGTAGCTTTAGAAAAATTCTTAAAAAAGAATGACACACAATTAGTTGTTGATGCTGATGGATTAAACATGCTTTCTAAAAAGAAATCGTTATTAAAATTATTACCTAAGCAAACTGTTTTAACGCCACATCCTAAGGAGCTAGAACGTTTAATAGGTAAGTGGCAAGACGATTTTGATAAGCTAGAAAAGACAAAATCATTATCAAAACAATATGATGTAATTGTAGTTGTAAAAGGTGCAAATACCATAACGGTTTACCAAGATAAATACTACATTAATACCACTGGAAATCCAGGTTTAGCAACTGCAGGAACAGGAGATGTGTTAACAGGAATTATTACAGGAATGATGGCACAAGGCTATGATGCTTTACAAGCCACGCTATTTGGTGTGTACCTTCACGGAAGGTCTGCTGATATCGCTGTTGAAGATTATGGTTATCAAAGTTTAATTGCTAGTCACATCATTGAAACGCTTGGAGACGCATATATAGATTTATTCAAACAACCAGAACAACCTGAAGTAGAACAAGAGCGAAATGAGAATCAATAGTTTAAATCGTGATAACAAAAAAGGTCGTTCTAAATAGAGCGACCTTTTTTATTTTGATAAATTAGAGTTTATACATTCAGTTTTTCCTCTAGCAATTCAACCAATTTTGGATTTGAAGGTCTAGGTGCATCAGGACTTACAATATTTCCATCAGGATCTATAAGAATAAAACGAGGAATACCATTCACTTTATAATTTCTGACAAAATCAGATAGCCAAGCCTTGTCAGAAAATAATTGAATGCCTCCAAGTTCTTTATCCTTCACCATTTTTTTCCACGATTCAAAAGCCTTCTCTTTAGTTCCGCTACGTTTTTCATCATCAACAGAAATACTTACAAACTCAATATCTTTTCCATGAAACTTTTTTTCTACTTCTTTTAAAGAAGGAATTTCACGTTTACAAGGACCACACCAAGTTGCCCAAATATCAACATATACATATTTCCCTTTCAAGTCAGAAAGGGAAGTTGTTCCACCATTGTAATTAATATAATTTTCAAAAGTTGGAGAAGGCATACCTTCTGGAAGCGCTTTGCGTAAAGCAATCTTTCCAGATAAATAGTTTTTTAAAGATTTAATAGTGCCTTCCATATTCTTTTCACCATCAGCTTTGTGTAAAGAATCGACACCTTGATATTTGGTTTCAAGATTTTTGAAACCAGTTTTATAATCTGAAATAGCTTTATTTAGATGCTCCTCATTTGGGTTTGCAAATAAATCATCTGTAAAATAAGTATTAGATAGTAAGTAGGATTGAATCACATAGTTATTAATATCTGCACCATCTCCTTTATAAACTAAGGTATTATCAAAATCATTATAGTCTGTTTCGATAGAAGATTCATAACCGTTTTTTAAATAAATCGATCCAAATTCATCACCATGTTTAATAGAATAATCACCTTCTGCTACCTTTAACGTATCACTAAAAGTACCATCTTCGTTAATGGTAATAACTTTTTCAAATTCTTTTCCTTGAAATACTTTTAAAGTTTTGCTTTCATGCGGATTCAAAATTTTACCATTTAATGTGACATAGTCTTTAGGTGTTTCTTTACATGCAAATATGGATAAAGCGCATAATGCGACTAACAATCTTTTCATTTGAAATAATTTTAAGTTTCATCAAAAATAACAGATTACGGTCATTTTGTTTACATTTTATAAATTATTAACATTTGTTGCATACTATATATGTATTGTTGATTTTTGAAAAAATAAAAAGACATAATGAATACAGTACATAAAATTTCTTCTGAAACTCTAGATATATCAACAATTCATGACATTGTTTTTCAGCAAAAGAATATAGAATTATCTTCTGAAACCATTCAAAAAATTTCTAAATGTAGAGCATATCTTGATGCAAAGATGGATCAACATGAAGATCCAATTTATGGTATTAACACAGGTTTTGGATCTTTATGTAACGTAAAGATTTCAAAAGATAAGTTAACACAACTTCAAGAAAACCTTGTAATGTCTCATGCATGTGGAGTAGGAGATTTAGTATCAAAAGAAGTCGTTAAATTAATGCTGTTTTTAAAAATACAATCACTTAGTTATGGACATAGTGGTGTGCAACTCGAAACAGTTGAACGTCTTATTTATTTTTATAATAATGATATTTTGCCTATAGTTTATACTCAAGGTTCGTTAGGAGCTTCTGGAGACTTAGCTCCTTTAGCACATTTGGCTTTACCATTAATAGGAAAAGGAGAGGTGTATTACAAAGATGAAATTTGTAATACTGAATCTGTATTGAAAGAATTAAAGCTAAATCCAATTAAACTTCAATCTAAAGAAGGTTTAGCCTTACTAAATGGCACTCAATTTATGAGTGCTTATGGTATTCATTTACTTTTAAAGTCATATAAACTGTCGTATATGGCAGATTTAATTTCGAGTATTTCCTTAGATGCTTTTGATGGAAGGATTGAGCCATTTAATGAACTTGTTCATTTGGTTAGACCTCATAATGGTCAGTTAAAAACAGCAGAACGAATAAGAGAGTTTCTTGATGGCAGTGAGTTGATTAGTCAAGAAAAAACAGAGGTTCAAGATCCATATTCGTTTAGGTGTATTCCACAAGTTCATGGAGCGACTAAAGACACACTAACCTTTGTAAAAAAGACGTTCCTCACTGAAATTAATTCGGTAACAGATAACCCAAATGTTTTTGTAGATGAAGATAAAATTATCTCTGGAGGAAATTTTCACGGACAACCTTTAGCATTAGCACTAGACTATCTTAAAATAGCTATAGCAGAGCTGGGAAATATTTCTGAACGCAGAATTTATCAATTGATATCTGGTTTGAGAGGATTGCCAGCTTTTTTAGTAGACAATCCTGGTTTAAACTCTGGTTTTATGATTCCTCAGTACACAGCGGCAAGTATTGTTAGTGCTAATAAGCAATTAGCAACTCCAGCTAGTATTGATAGCATAGTATCGAGTAATGGACAAGAAGATCACGTTAGTATGGGAGCAAATGCAGCTACTCAAGCTTATACATTAATATATAATGTAGAGCGTGTTTTGGCTATTGAATTATTTAATGCGTCACAGGCAATACACTTTAGAGCACCTAAACAGTCATCATCTCTAATTAATTCTTTTGTAAATAGTTATAGAGAAACTGTTCCATTTATAAAAGAAGATGAAATTTTTAATGAAAAAATAAAAACTTCAATACATTTTATCGAAGATTTTAGCATAGAAAAAGAATTACTTTTCGACTAAATGCAAGAAATTATTGCTTAACGGTTTAATGTAATAAAAAACATGAAATTTATTTGGCAATCAATATTTTATCTTCTACTTTTGAATGTAAGTTTTGATGAATTTGATTCATTTTAGCTTCTTAAAAGTAAAGCGAAAGCAATACTTTTATGATCTTACCAAAAATTGTTTGATAGCACAACAATTGATTATTAGCACATTTATTTAGAACTAGAATTTCGAGTTCTACTCAGGTAAACTGTATTTTTTGTATACAGTTTATCACAAAGTTTTAAGCTTCAACACGATTTGAAAAATTGTGTTTTTAGCTGGCAATAAAGTATTGTCACAAATAAATATGTTAAGATAATTTTAATTTAAAACCAAATGTTATGTTTATGAGCAATTTTACCCGAAGTGGTAGTCCCGCCAAATTATGGCAGTCTATCACAAATTTATCGTGTTGTAGCATTGATTTTAATACTAAACTAAGGAGTAGTGTAAAGGCGATAGCCTTTATGATGCTTTTTGCGTTTAGTATAAGTACAATCAATGCACAAAGCCTAGAAAGAAGTACTTTCTATGATGTATGTCAAGCTGATGCTCCATCAGGTCCAAGTGATTCAGATGTAGCGAACTTGTATTTAAACCAATGTGGAGATATTCCTGTGGAAGTTAACAGAACTGTTAACATGTCAGGAAATGACTGTGCTTGGACTGTTGAATACGCGTTTGATATCAAATGTGGTGCCTTTGAAGATGAAATTAAGTTTACATATTCTGGAGGAGATATTGCACCACCATCATTAAATGATGGAGCGCAAGTTCCAACAGGAGCATCAGGAATGAATTTATGTTTAGCCCAAGCTCCAAGTGGACCAAAAGTAACTCAAATAGCAGGATTGTATTCAGACAATTGTGGTGAAGTTGTAGTTCAGAAATTTGGTTCTCCAGAAGGAACAGATTGTGAATGGACAGCAAATTACAAGTATATAATTATGGATACTTGTGGTAACATGATTGACGATTTAGATATCAATTATAGTGGTGGAGATAATCAAGCACCACAATTAAATAAAGGAGCTCAAATTCCAACAGGTCAAACTGGCTTAAATTTATGTTATGATGAAAAGCCTTTAGGTCCTACTGAAGCAGAAATTGCAGCTTTATTTTCAGATAATTGTGGATCAGTAAACGTGAACAAAACGTTAGCAACTGAAAAAGGTAATGACGATTGTAAATGGTTATCAGCATTTCAATATACCATCCAAGATGATTGTGGTAATTTTGCTGAGCCAATCTTTATAGAGTATATGGGTGGAGACTCAGAAGATCCTGTATTAAGTGGAGTTCCTGCTAATACAGAAGTATCTTGTATTGATGAGATTCCAGAACCAGCTAATGTAACAGCTACAGATAATTGTAAAGATAATATTCAAGTAATTTTAACAGAAAATAATGATAATTTAGGATTAGCTTGTGAAGGTGGCGAATTAATCAGAACATGGACTGCAATAGATGATTGTGGCAATATGGTTTCTGAAAGTCAAACAATTGTAGTTTTACCAGCGCCTATGGCTGAATTTGAGCCAGTTTCACCTGAAACCATTTCATGTGAAGAAGCTTTTGCATTCCAAGCTGAGGATTTATTATACAGTAATGGTATCTCAAAGAGTGCTTGTTCAATTCAAGGATCAGTTCCAGGAACTGCAACACCTAATTTCACACTTTGTGGTGGAGAAATTGTTGTAAATTGGACTTACACAGATGAATGTGGACGTACTATAAATGCAGAAAAACTTTACACAGTTTCACCTGCACCAGCTGCAACATTAGATGTAGTTGAGAACTTTGAATTAAGTTGTGCAGATGCAGCAGCTTATGTAGCAGCTCCATTAGGATATTCAAATGGTTTAGAAGGTGATTGTGGAATCAATGGTTCGGTAGAGCCACTTCAAAAGAATCAGTTTGATGCTTGTGGAGGGAAAATCCTTGTAGATTATGTTGGAGAAGATTCATGCGGAAATCCATTAAATGCAACATTAGACATTACAGTATTACCAGCACCAGCGCCAGTGTTTGATGCTATAGATGTAGAGTCTGAATTATCATGTGCAGATGCAAGTACATACGTAGCTGCAGCATTAAACTATTCAAATGGTTTAGAAGGAGAATGTAATATCAGTGGTTCAGTAGAACCAGTTCAAACAAATAATTTTGATTCATGTGGTGGAACAATTACAATCACTTGGAATGGTCAAGATGAATGTGAAAACCCACTAAGTGCTAGTGTAGACATTAATGTTTTACCAGCACCTGAAGCAGTGGTTTCTACACCAGAATTCCCGTCAAATATTGCATGTTCAGATGCAGCAGGATTTGATGCAGCTGATGCAACATATACAAATGGAGGATTAGATGCTTGTGAGATTTCAGGATCATTAGAAGCTAATATCGTAAAAGAGTACGATTCTTGCGGTGGAAAAATCACTGTTACATATAATGGCGAAGATGAATGTGGTCGTCCATTAAGTGCTGGTCCATTTGATATTGATGTAGATCCAGCGCCTGAAGCGGTAGTTTCTACACCAGAGTTCCCATCAAATATTGCATGTTCAGATGCAGCAGGATTTGATGTAGTTGATGCAACATATACAAATGGTTTATCAGATGCTTGTGAGATTTCAGGATCATTAGAAGCTAGCATTGTAAAAGAATATGATTTATGTGGTGGAAAAATCACTGTTACATACAATGGTGAAGATGAATGTGGTCGTCCATTAAGTGCTGGTCCATTTGATATAGATGTTGATCCAGCGCCAGAGGCAAGTTTTGATGTTGAAGAACATGAAGACATTACTTGTTCAGAAGCAGCAAACTACCAAGCAGGTTCATTAGGATACTCTAATGGAATTGAAGGAGAGTGCGGAATAAATGGTGAAGTAGATGGCGTTTTAAGTGGAGAATTTACTGCTTGTGGAGGATTGTTATATGTTGATTGGAGTTATACTGATGAGTGTGGAAGAACAATTACAGCAAGAAAACAATTAAAAGTTACTCCAGCTCCAGCTCCAACTTTAGATGTAGTTGAAGATTTTAATTTAAGCTGTTCTGCTGCTGATGGATATCTAGCAGAACCATTGAACTATTCAAATGGATTAGATGGAGATTGTAATATTTCAGGTTCTTTAGAACCAGTTCAAACTAATAATTTTGATGAGTGTGGTGGAACAATCACAGTAACATGGGATGGAGAAGATATTTGTGGTAACTTATTAAGTGCTTCACAAACGATTACTGTAGATCCAGCTCCAATGGCTGAGTTTATTAACCCGTCACCAAGTATTGAAGTTGCTTGTGATTTAGCAGACGATTATATTGTTAATGATTTAGATTACTCAAATGGTTTAGAAGGGACATGTGGTATCAATGGTTCAGTTCCAGGAGTGTTAAGTGGAAGCTATGATGCTTGTGGTGGTACACTATATGTGGATTGGAAATTTGTTGATGCTTGTGGTCGTGAGATTGAATACACAAAAACAATTACAGTATTACCAGCTCCAGCACCTGAAGTAACTACTCCAGAATTCCCAAGCAATATAGCTTGTGCTGATGCAGCGAACTATTCTGCTGCTAATGCTACTTATACAAATGGTTTAAGTGGATTATGTGAATTATCAGGAGAGATCGAAGCAGATGTCGTAAAATCTTATGATGCGTGTGGAGGAACAATCACAATTAATTATAGTGGAGTAGACGCATGTCAAAACCCGCTAAGTGCAGGACCATACACAATAGTAGTAGATCCAGCACCAGCACCAGAGGTTACAGCACCACAGTTCCCAAGTAACATAGCGTGTGCAGATGCAGCAGGATTTATGGCTGATAATGCGACATACAGCAATGGCTTAGAAGGGACAGCATGTGAGATTTCAGGAGAGATTGAAGCAGATGTTGTAAAAGAATACGATCAGTGTGGAGGAATGATTACAATAACTTACACAGGTAAGGACATTTGTGATAATGACTTAAGTGCAGGACCATACACAATAGTAGTAGATCCAGCACCAGCACCAGAGGTTACAGCACCACAGTTCCCAAGTAACATAGCGTGTGCAGATGCAGCAGGATTTATGGCTGATAATGCGACATACAGCAATGGCTTAGAAGGGACAGCATGTGAGATTTCAGGAGAGATTGAAGCAGATGTTGTAAAAGAATACGATCAGTGTGGAGGAATGATTACAATAACTTACACAGGTAAGGACATTTGTGATAATGACTTAAGTGCAGGACCATTTGTAATTGAAGTTAAACCAGCACCAGCACCAGAATTCTATCCAATAGATGATGATAGTATTGCTTGTGAGGATTTAGCAACTTATACTCCAGAATACTTAGGATATAGTAATGGTATTGATGGACCATGTGGAATCAACGGAGAAGTTCAAGGAGTTGCAGAACCATTTGATGGAAGCTGTGGTACTTTTGAAGTTAATTTCTCTTATGAGTCTTGTGGTGTAACAATTACTGCATCTCAAACAATTACAGTAATTGATGAAACGGCTCCAGTATTAGTTGGTGAGTTACCTCAAGGTATGTCAGATGTTGATGCTTGTTTATCAGGAGCTCCAGCTCCACCTACTGAAGAGTATATTGAAGGATTATACTCTGATAATTGCGGAAATGTAAATGCAACTTTAACGATTGTATCTCCAGAAGAGAATACAGATTGTTTATGGGCTGTATTATACAGATATACAATTGAAGATGATTGTGGAAACTTTGCAGCACCAGTTAAGATATATCATAATGGAGGTGATAATACACCACCAGAATTGGTAGGAGACTTACCAGAAGGTGTTACTGGTTTACAATGTTTAAGCGAAAACCCTGGAGAACCAGATTTAGCACAAATTGAAGCAGCTTATACAGATAACTGTGGAGATGTAATAATCACACCATTTAAGGTTTTCATCGCAGGTGATGATTGTGGTTGGACTGCTACTTACGAGTATGAAATTAAAGATACTTGTGGAAATAAATTGCCAAACTTGGTAATTGAAAATAGTGGTGCAGATACAATGGCTCCTGAGTTAGAAGGTGAGATTCCAATGGGATCTAATACAGTTAATGCTTGTAAAGATTCTGATTTAGGTGAGCCTACTGAAGAAGAGATTGCAGCATTATTCTCAGATAACTGTGCAGAGCTTACTGCTGATAATGTATTAAAAGTAGAAAAGCTTTCTATCGGAAGTGATTGTGAGTGGATTAGAGTGTTTGAATACACAGTTTCTGATAACTGTAATAATTCTTATCCAACATTCAAAATCAACTACCAAGGTGGTGATTCAGAAGGACCAATGTCAACTGGAGAATGTACAGATGAAGTAATGGTGCTTAATACACATGAATGGGATGGATTAGCATGTCCTCAAGCTGCAAGTATATCACTTGTTGATGGACAGGAAATTTCTGTTGATACTCCATGGACTGTAGCTGGAATTCCTGCTTCAGAAATAGGATCAATTTATGGATGTTATACTGATAACTGTACTGCAGTTGAAGACTTAGCGTTCAAAGTAATTGGACTAGTAGAAGATAAAGGAGATTGTTCTA
The DNA here is from genome assembly GCF_049800755.1 of Psychroserpens sp. S379A. NCBI lineage: Bacteria > Pseudomonadati > Bacteroidota > Flavobacteriia > Flavobacteriales > Flavobacteriaceae > Psychroserpens > Psychroserpens sp. S379A. Next base: position 73,663 of record NZ_JBNAFQ010000001.1, read on the forward strand.
CGACACTTACTGTTACTTTTGATGTTTTTGATAGCTGTAGAAATAAATCAGTAGATCCATTAGTATGTACATTTATTATAAATGATACAACTGCACCAGTATTAGAATGTCCAGCAGACGAAGACTTTGGTCTTGTTGAAGAAACTCCAACAGAGTTTGCTGATAAAGCAGCTTGGACAGATAATTGTCAAGGTTCTGGTGAAACTGAAGTATATGTAGATTCTGATATTTCAGAAGATCAAGGAGAACTTGTTTATGATGAAGGTGATTATGTATTTACTTTCCAAGCAGGTTACGTATTGACTTTAGGTGGTCTGCCAACAGGTACTATAAATGATTATCCATATTACTCTGGAGTAATTACAGATTACAATGGAAACGTGTTGCCAAGCTATGGTACTTTTGAAGTTATTTATAGCTTAAATGATGGTGAGTATAAAGTAATGCAAGACTTTGGTAATGGTCCATTTGTAGCTGGTACAGCAAGTGCAGATGCATTTGAAACTTGTGATCCTAATGCATGGAGTTTTGATGAGCAAGATGGTCATAATAAAGCATTTACTTTAGAATGTCCTAAATATTCATACACTACAAACTATACTTTAGTACGTACATTTATTGCTGATGATGGTTGTGGTAATACGTCTGAATGTGATGTGACTTATACTTGGTCAATTAACAATAGTGATCCAGTATTTAGAAACAATACTTATTCTACTGTAGTTAAAGAAGATAAGATTGACTTTAAAGCGTATCCAGTACCATTTGATAATGAAGTAACTATTTCTTATGTATTTGGTTATAAAACAGATGTGACTATCGAGTTATTTGATACAAAAGGATTGTTAGTTACAAGTGTAACTAATACTAGATATGTTTCAGGTGCTACAGATAAAACTAAGTTAGATTTAACCAAGACACCTAGTCAAGTGCTTTATGTGAAGTTAACTACGAACAGAGGTACAGTTACTAAGAAGATTGTGTCTTCAGGTAGATAGTATCATAAATAATTAGGAAAACTTCCTAAGGGTAAATAAAAAAAGGCAGCTAGTAATAGCTGCCTTTTTTAATTGTAAAATGTTTTGTTATTGAGATAAGAAGAATTGTAAATATCTATTAACAGAGGTACTACCTGTTATTCGTTAAAACGGTTATCATTTAAAGTACTTATAAAAAAAACTAGTGCGCTCTGAAGTTGTGATTTAAAAAATCTTATTTAAAGTTGATTACATTCAATAGCTAGCTTTGTTTAATTGTAAAAATAAAATTATGTGTGCTGAGATGAAGTGTTAGTGCACAACAACTTGACTAGCCCAAGTAGTGGCTTCATCAATAGTATCAAAAATTTCAAAAGGTTTGTTTAAAAACAGCTTCTCGATTTCAGCATTTCGTTTTGCCTTATAATCTGAAGAGACAACACAAAAACCAGCTAAGTTTTCAATTTTTGAAGTTTCTCTATACACAGCTGGATCTACAGCGTAAGAATTAAGTCTATGTGTGATGTATACAAATGGTTTATTCTTGTAGTATGTATCAGCAACGTTAAGTAAAACTTCATTATGCTTAGGAGTTACTGTAACGCCTTCATTTATAATAACAATCATGTGGTTATCATAAATATGCATAGTACAAAAATCATATTTTAAAACATCTGTCATACCTAAAGTTACTAATTCCTAAACTAGAAAGCAAAAAAAATACGTCTTGAAATTTCAAGACGTATTCAGTTTTAGTGTCAAAAGTTATGATTCGGAGTGCTTTTTAGGTTTTTCAATTTTTATGGTCAATTCGTTAGACTTTGTATCTATATCCATAATAATTTTATCACCTTCTTGTATTTGAGAGTTTATAATCTCTTCTGCTAAAGCATCTTCAATATATTTTTGAATAGCACGTTTTAAAGGTCTTGCTCCATATTGCTTATCAAATCCTTTATCTGCTATATAATCTTTAGCTTTATTTGAGAGTTCAAGTTGATAGCCTAAATCTTTAATACGTTTGATTAGTTGTGCTAATTCAATATCAATAATTTTATTAATGTCTTCTTTTTCTAAGGCATTAAAAACCATAACATCATCAATTCTGTTTAAGAATTCAGGAGCAAATGCTTTTTTTAGAGCGTTTTCAATTATACTACGACTATTTTCATCAGCTTGTGCATTTTTTGCAGCAGTTCCAAAACCAACACCTTGTCCAAAATCTTTTAATTTACGAGCTCCAATGTTAGACGTCATGATAATGATTGTATTTCTAAAATCAATTTTACGACCTAAACTATCAGTCAGGTATCCATCATCTAACACTTGCAGAAGCATATTAAAGACATCTGGATGCGCTTTTTCAATTTCATCTAGAAGCACAACAGCATAAGGTTTACGTCTTACCTTTTCAGTTAACTGTCCACCTTCTTCGTAACCAACATATCCTGGAGGTGCTCCAATTAAACGTGAGATAGCAAATTTTTCCATGTATTCACTCATGTCTATTCTAACGAGCGCTTCTTCGCTATCAAATAATTCACGAGCTAGCACTTTTGCTAACTGTGTTTTACCAACACCTGTTTGTCCTAAAAAGATAAATGAACCAATTGGCTTGTTTGGATCTTTAAGTCCAGCACGATTACGCTGAATCGCCTTAACAACTTTAGCTACAGCTTCATCTTGGCCTATAACTTTACCTTTTATAAGTTCTGGTAATTGGGCAAGCTTGTTACTTTCGGTTTGGGCAATTCTATTTACAGGAATTCCAGTCATCATTGAAATAACATCAGCGACATTGTCTTCTGATACAATTTCTCTATGTTGTTTGGTTTCCTCTTCCCATTTTTCTTGAGCTACAGCCAATTCTTTTTCAAGACGCTTTTCATCATCTCTAAGTTTAGCAGCTTCTTCATATTTTTGCTTTTTAACAACAGTATTTTTTGTCTCTTTAACTTTTTCAAGTTTTTTTTCGAGTTCTAAAATTTGTTTCGGAACATCAATATTAGTAATGTGTACTCTTGATCCAGCTTCATCTAAAGCATCAATTGCTTTATCTGGTAAAAAGCGTTCAGTCATATATCTATTTGTCAATTTTACACAGGCTTCAATAGCTTCATCTGTATAATCAACATTATGATGCTCTTCGTATTTTCCTTTAATATTATTAAGGATTTCAATAGTTTCTTCTACAGTAGTTGGTTCGACTATAACTTTTTGAAAACGACGCTCTAACGCACCATCTTTCTCTATATATTGTCTGTATTCATCTAAGGTTGTTGCTCCGATGCATTGAATTTCTCCACGTGCTAAGGCAGGTTTAAACATATTTGATGCGTCTAAACTTCCAGTAGCTCCACCAGCTCCAACTATAGTGTGAATTTCATCTATAAATAGGATAATATCATCATTTTTTTCGAGTTCGTTCATAACGGCTTTCATGCGTTCTTCAAACTGTCCACGATATTTCGTTCCAGCTACAAGACTTGCTAAATCAAGTGTAACAACACGTTTGTTGAATAGAATACGTGATACTTTACGTTTCACGATTCTAAGTGCTAATCCTTCAGCAATAGCAGATTTACCAACACCTGGTTCACCAATTAATAAAGGGTTGTTTTTTTTGCGTCGACTCAATATTTGAGAAACACGTTGTATTTCCTTTTCTCGTCCAACAACTGGATCAAGTTTACCTTCTTCTGCTAACACAGTCAGGTCTCTCCCAAAGTTATCTAAAACAGGTGTTTTAGATTTCTTAGTTGATTTTGAACTTGATTGACCAAAAGGGTTTTGCTTTGAGTCATCATCTTCTGTAGGTTCATCATCAGAAAAAGATTCTGCTTTTGGTTCTTCTATAAAATCATCATCGTTTGTTATCATAAATTTGAATTGTTCTTTAACATTATCATAATCCACTTTTAACTTATTTAAAAGTTTGGTGGTTGGATCGTTTTCATTTCTTAAAATGCACAATAATAAGTGTGCAGTATTAATAGAGGTGCTTTGAAAAAGTTTGGCTTCTAAAAATGTAGTTTTTAAAGCACGCTCTGCTTGTCTAGTCAAATGAAGGTTTTTCTTTTCATTTGAAGTTACTGTAATGTTAGGGTTAGCAGGACTTAAAATTTCTACTTTTCGTCGTAAGTGATTCAAATCAATTTCTAAAGCTCCTAGTATATCAATTGCCTTGCCGCTACCATCTCTAAGTAAGCCTAGCATCAAATGCTCTGTACCTATAAAATCATGACCTAGGCGCAAAGCTTCTTCTTTGCTAAACGCAATTACATCTTTAACTCTTGGGGAAAAATTATCATCCATAGTAAACTCTTTCTGCATTAAAAATAATAAAAACAAGTATATAAAGGCAAAAACTATACCTTAAAATAAATTATTAGTCTAATAGACTAAAAAAACTTTACATATTCAAAGTATTTGGCATGTAACTTATTAAAAAAAAGCATCAAATTTTGTTAATAAAAAATCTCAAAAAAGCAAAATATAAGTTCTGTAAACACTATGAAATTAGTTATCTTAGCGTGTTTTGAAAACCTACAAAAAATCTAATAATTTTATATATGGCAGAAGGAGAAAAATTGATTCCTATTAACATAGAAGATGAAATGAAATCGGCTTACATTGACTATTCAATGTCAGTCATTGTGTCACGTGCTTTACCAGATGTAAGGGATGGCTTAAAACCTGTTCACAGACGTGTGCTTTATGGTATGCATGAATTGGGTGTTAAATCTAATACAGCTCATAAAAAATCAGCGAGAATCGTTGGAGAAGTTCTTGGTAAGTACCATCCACATGGTGATACATCTGTTTATGATACAATGGTTCGTATGGCTCAAGAATGGAGTTTGCGTTATATGTTAGTAGATGGACAAGGAAACTTTGGTTCTATTGATGGAGATAGTCCTGCAGCAATGCGTTATACTGAAGCGCGTATGCGTAAGATATCTGAAGATATGCTTGCTGATATAGATAAGGAAACTGTAGATCACAAATTAAATTTTGATGATACATTACAGGAACCTACAGTATTACCAACTCGTATACCTGGACTTTTAGTTAATGGAGCTTCTGGTATTGCAGTTGGTATGGCTACAAATATGCCTCCTCATAATTTAAGTGAAGTTGTTGATGGAACGATTGCTTACATCGATAACAATGACATTGAAATAGATGAACTTATTACACATGTAAAAGCGCCAGATTTTCCAACAGGTGGAACCATTTATGGCTACGATGGTGTTCGTGAGGCTTTTAAAACAGGTCGCGGACGAATTGTCATGAGAGGTAAAGCAGTTATTGAAGAAGTTCAAGGACGTGAATCTATTATTGTGACAGAAATTCCATATCAGGTGAATAAAGCTGATATGATTAAGAAAACAGCAGACCTTATTAATGATAAAAAGATAGATGGTATTTCATTAATTAGAGATGAATCGGATAGAAACGGAATGCGAATTGTTTATGTTTTAAAGCGTGATGCCATTCCTAATATCGTTTTAAATATGTTGTATAAATACACAGCATTGCAATCGTCTTTTAGCGTTAATAACATTGCCTTAGTTAATGGTCGTCCACAATTGTTGAATCTTAAAGATATGATTCATTATTTTGTAGAGCATAGACATGATGTTGTTGTAAGACGTACTAAATATGAATTACGTAAAGCTGAAGAACGAGCACATATATTAGAAGGTTTAATTATTGCTTCAGATAATATTGATGAGGTCATAGCACTTATTAGAGCATCTTCAAATGCTGATGAAGCAAGAGCCAAGTTAATAGAGCGTTTCAAACTTTCAGAAATTCAAGCAAAAGCTATCGTAGAAATGCGTCTGCGTCAGTTAACTGGTTTAGAGCAAGATAAATTGCGTTCTGAATATGAAGAGTTAATGAAGACGATTGAAGATTTAAAAGATATTCTTGATAAAAAGGAACGTCGAATGGATATCATTAAAGACGAGCTTTTAGTAGTAAAAGATAAATATGGTGATGAGCGTCGTTCGTTAATAGAATATGCTGGAGGAGATTTGAGTATTGAAGATATGATTCCAGATGAACAAGTAGTGATTACCATTTCTCATGCTGGTTATATTAAAAGAACATCACTTACAGAATACAAAACTCAAAATAGAGGAGGTGTTGGTCAAAAAGCATCTACGACGCGTAATGAGGATTTCTTAGAGCATTTATTTGTTGGAACCAATCACCAATACATGCTATTCTTTACACAAAAAGGAAAATGTTTCTGGATGCGAGTGTATGAAATTCCAGAAGGAAGTAAGACTTCAAAAGGAAGAGCCATTCAAAACCTTATCAATATTGAGCAAGATGATAAGGTAATGGCATTCATTTGTACACAAGATTTAAAAGACGAAGATTACATTAACAATCACTATGTGATTATGGCAACTAAAAATGGTCAGGTTAAGAAAACGTCTTTAGAGCAATATTCTCGTCCGAGAACCAACGGAATTAATGCCATTACAATTAAAGAAGACGACGAATTACTAGAAGCAAAATTAACTACTGGAAACAGTCAAGTAATGCTAGCGCTTAAATCTGGTAAAGCCATTAGATTTGAAGAAGCCAAAACTCGTCCAATGGGAAGAAATGCTTCTGGAGTTAGAGGAATTAAACTAGCAAATGATAAGGATGAAGTTATTGGTATGGTTGCTGTTGAAAATCCGCAGGAAGAATCTGTTTTAGTGGTTTCAGAAAAAGGATACGGAAAACGAACTTATATAGATGATCCTGAAGATGGAGAAGCGGTTTACAGAATTACAAATCGTGGAGGAAAAGGCGTGAAAACCATTTCAATTACTGAAAAGACAGGACATTTAGTAGCTATCAAATCGGTTACAGATGATGATGATTTAATGATTATTAATAAATCTGGTATAGCAATTAGAATGGCAGTAAATGATTTAAGAGTGATGGGACGTGCAACACAAGGTGTTAAGTTAATTAATCTCAAAGGAAGTGATTCAATTGCTGCTGTTGCTAAAGTCATGAAAGATGAAGAAGAGGAAGAATTAAATCAAGATAGTGCTGATATTCAAAATCTTAATGAAGATGGCACAACTATTGATATTAACGAAGAAGAATAACAATAATTAACACTAAACTAAACGAAGTAATAATGAAAAAACAAATTGTAATTGCTTTAGCTCTTTTAGTAAGCGCATTTTCATTTTCTCAAAAAAATGAATTGAAAGCAGCAGAAAAAGCAATTAAAAACAACAATTTTGCAGATGCTAAAGCTGCAATTCAATCTGCAGAATCTCTTATCGGTTCAACAGATGATAAGACCAAAGCAAAATTCTATTTCTTAAAAGGACAAGCTTTATATGCTAATGGATCAAGCTCTGGCAAAGAAATTGATGAAGCTATTGAGAGTTTTAATATGGTTAGTGATATTGAATCAAAATCAGGAAAGGTAAAATACTCTGCTAATGTAGAAGAAATTAAAACTCAAATCCTTTCAGGAGTATTAACGAATGCTAATTCTGCTTTAAAAAACAAGCAGTATATGTTATCGTCAAATGGATTTAATAAAGCATATAGAATGTCACCTAAAGACACATTATATCTTTATTATGCAGCTTCAACTGCTGTTACAGCTAAAGATTATGATACATCTCTAAAATATTATGAAGAACTTAGAGATTTAGGTTATACTGGAATTGACATGGAGTATACGGCTATAAATAAAGAATCAAATGAAACAGAAACTTTTGATAGTAAATCTTTAAGAGATTTTGCTGTAAAATCTGGAAGTCATATTGTCCCTAAATCTCGAAAAAAAGAATCAAAATCTGGTGAGATAATTAAAAATATTGCTCTAATATATATTAATAAAGGAGAAGACGAAAAGGCTACAGCGGCAATTAAAGAAGCAAGAGCAGAAAACCCTAATGATGTATCTCTAATTATTTCTGAAGCTAATATTGAATTAAAGTTGGGGAATGATGATAAATTTAAGAGTTTAATGGAAGAGGCTAAACAGAAAGATCCTGATAATGCTGTGCTTCATTATAATATTGGTGTAATGACTATGAAAGAAGGAGAATATGAAACAGCTAGAAATTCATTTAAAAAAGCTTTAGAGTTAGATCCTTCAATGCAAGATGCAGCACTAAATATTTCAACAACTTACATCGAAGAAGGTAATGGTCTTGTAGAAGAAATGAACAACTTAGGTACATCTGATGCTGATTTTAAAAGGTATGATGAATTGAAAGATCAAAAAGTTGATTTATTTAAAAATGGTGCTGATATTTTAGTTCAATATTTAGATAACAATCCTAAAGGAAGTAATACTATATTTCAACAGTTAAATAATATCTATTTAGCTATTGGAGATGTTGATAAAGCTAAGATGTATAAAGCTAAGATTAAAGAATAATTTATATACACTTATTCAATAAAAAAAAGCTACTCAATTAAGAGTAGCTTTTTTTTATTATCATATAATTTTTTTAATCACACGAAGTTTATGTGTATGGATTTTCTTATCTGTGTTATAAATCCCAGAATGGTCTAAACGATCAATTCTAACTTTACCATGTGCATGAATGATATAATTATCTTCCATTATAATACCAACATGAACAATAGCACCTTCATTATTATCAAAAAAAGCTAAATCACCTGGCTCACTTTCTTCAATAAAACTTAAAGCGACACCTTGTGTAGCCTGTTGAGAAGCATCACGTAGTATACTATAACCATTCAATTTGTAAACCATTTGAGTAAAACCAGAGCAATCAATTCCAAACGGTGTTTTTCCGCCCCAAAGATAAGGTGCGTTCAAATACATGAATGCAGTTTTTATTAGGTTTTCTTTTGGTGATTTAGACGATATTTTATTACCATCAAAGCTGTGTTTCAAAAGGTGTAAACCGTTTAAAGATGCTCCAAGAGGAATGGTAGATAATTGTTGATTTCTATCTTCGACATATTCTACCAAATCATTTGAAAGTATATGATCTTCACTCTTTATGGTTTTATAATCATTTTCAGTAATTTCTAAATACTGCTTATTGTCTATCCAGCCTTCATATTTATCAAATGCTAAACGAATTCTACTCCAAGATTTACGCTGTTCTAAGACTTTAAAAATTTCACCATACAATACCTGAGAGACTAACTCACAAGTATCACTTGGCTCAGCTCTAAGTGGAACAATGCTCAGATTACAAATTCCGTATTGCATTAAGGATAAAATTAATTACGTTCTAAAACAACAGCTGAAGCACCACCACCACCATTACAAATAGCAGCTGCACCAATTTTAGCATTGTTTTGTTCTAAAACATTAAGTAAAGTAATTAAAATTCTCACACCAGAACATCCTAAAGGATGACCTAAAGAAACAGCTCCTCCATTAACATTTACATTGCTGTCATTTAAACCAAGTATTTTCATGTTAGCCAAACCAACCACAGAAAATGCTTCATTAAATTCAAAAAAGTCAACATCATCAATCGAAATTCCAGCTTTATCTAAAGCTTTTGGTAAGGCTTTAGCAGGAGCAGTTGTAAACCATTTTGGTTCTTGAGCAGCATCTGCATAGCTTTTTATTGTAGCAAGAGCTTTTAGACCTAACTCATCAGCTTTGTCTTTACTCATTAATACCATAGCACCAGCTCCATCATTAATTGTAGAAGCATTAGCAGCAGTAACAGTTCCTTCTTTTGTAAAGGCAGGACGTAATGCTGGTATTTTTTCCATTTTTACATTTGTGAATTCTTCATCTTTAGATACAACAATAGCATCACCACGTCGCTGTGGGACTTCAACAGGAACCACTTCATTATCAAATTTACCTGATTCCCATGCTGCAGCTGAGCGTTTATAGGATTGAATAGCAAATGCATCTTGATCTTCACGTGAGAAATTATATTCTGTTGCACAAGCATCAGCACAAACTCCCATGGCATTTTTATCATAAGCATCAACTAATCCGTCTTTTTGCATACCATCTTCCATTGAAGCAGGTCCAAATTTTGTAGCACTTCTCGCGTGAAAATAATGAGGTATTAAACTCATGTTTTCCATACCACCAGCAACAATAACATCAGCATCACCTAAGGCAATAGATTGCGCAGCTTGCATAACAGCTTTCATTCCAGAAGCACATACTTTGTTTACTGTAGTACATGGAACAGAATCAGGAATTCCAGCATAAATCGCTGCCTGTCTGGCTGGAGCTTGACCAGTACCTGCTTGAACAACATTACCCATTAATACTTCTTGAACCATTTCTGGTTTTAAATTGATTTTATCTAAAGCTCCTTTTATTGCTACAGCTCCAAGTTTTGGAGCAGGTATAGTTGATAAAGCTCCTAAAAAACTTCCTATTGGAGTTCTAGCAGCTGAAACAATTACGACGTCTTTACTCATTTTTAATCCTTTAAAATTATTTGATGCAAAATTAATCAATTTTAATAGATTTTTTGCTATCTAAATGAGAACATCAAAAGTTTAATCTATTATATTTTATTACTTTTGAATGTATACAAACTCATAAAAGGCCTCAAATACAAACAAGTGTTTGTAACTCCTTAATAAACAACATGGAAGACTTAATTAATAAATGGTACAGAAATCATTCTCTTTTATATAAAGTGCTTCTGTTTTTGAGTACTACTTTTTTAATAGTATATCTATTTCCTAAAAGCGGAAAGTTTAAATATAATTTTGATAAAGGCAAGCCTTGGCAGTCTGAAAACTTATATGCTCCATTCGATTTTGCAATAAAAAAGTCTTTAGATGAAATTCAGAATGAAGAGCAAGAGATAAAAAATATTAGTCCCATTTATTTTGATATTAATACTGCCATTCATAATGAGGTATTAAATGCTTATGACGAAAAATTTGAAGAAACATTTTCTGATACAATACCTAGAAAGAAGAAATTATTTGATATAGGTAAGTCTGTTTTAAATACCTTGTATGAGTTTGGTGTATTAGACGAAAATTATAAATATGCAGATAGTAAAAATGCAATTTTAATTGAAGACCAAAAGCAAGTTGCAAAAATAAGTTACGGACAACTAATTAAGATTGATGAATTTCGAACAATCCTTGAAGATGCTTTAACAACTAATGATTTAAAAGCATATGAACCTATCTTTATTTCTTTGTTTTTTGATGTAGTATCATCAAATATTACGCTAAATAAATCTCTTACAGAAAAAGCTCTTCAAGAAGAATTAAATAATATTTCTCAAGTAAGAGGAAGTATAGAAAAAGAGACTTTAATTATTTCTAAAGGTGAAATAGTTGAAGGAAACAAATATGATGTATTAAGGTCACTTGAGTCAGAATATGAATCTCAAGTATGGAACGCTTCAAATTATAACTTAGTTATTTTTGCCTATGCATTGTTGGTCGCTTTGGCACTTTTAATGTTACTGCTTTTTTTACGAAAGTATAGAATTGAAGTGTTTTTAGACAATACTAAAGTCACCTTTATTTTCTTCAATATCCTATTGATGATTTTATTGACAACTTTAGTTATTAACTACAATTCAAAACAAGTTTATGTTATTCCGTTGTGTATTTTACCATTGGTTTTAAAAGCCTTTTTTGATGCTAGATTAGGGCTTTTTGCTCATGTATTAACAGTATTGCTTTTAGGTTTTATTGTCCCAAATAGTTATGAGTATATGTTTCTTCAAATTATTGCAGGAATTGTAACGATACTAACAGTTTCCGAATTGTATAAGCGTGCTAATTTATTTATTTCTGTAGGGCAGATTACACTAATTTATATTATAGCTTATTTTGCCTTTTTTGTGATCCATGAAGGAAATATTACAAATCTAAAACTGGAAACTTTCGGACTTTTTATTTTGTGCGGATTAGCAACGCTATTTGTGCAACCACTAATTTATATATATGAAAAACTATTCGGATTGGTTTCTGACGTGTCACTTTTAGAGCTTTCAGATACTAATACCAAATTATTAAAAGAATTATCTAATAAAGCTCCTGGAACATTTCATCACTCACTAAATGTGGCTAATCTAGCAGAAGCTTCAGCAAATGAAATTGGAGCAAATGCGATGTTAGTAAGAGTGGGAGCTTTGTATCATGATATTGGTAAAATGAAGTCACCAACATATTTTACAGAAAATCAAGCTACAGGAATTAATCCACATGATGAATTATCGTCTAAAGAGAGTGCTAAAATTATTATTGATCATGTTATTGATGGCATAGAAATAGCTAAGAAAAATAAGTTGCCTGATCGTGTTATAGACTTCATTAGAACTCATCATGGGACTAGTATGGTGTATTATTTTTATATGAAAGAAAAAGAACTTGGCGATACAATTAATGAAGATGATTTTAGATATCCTGGACCTAAGCCATATAGTAAAGAAACAGCAATATTAATGATGTGTGACAGTGTAGAAGCAGCATCTAAAAGCTTGAAAGAACCTTCTTCAACAAAAATTGATAAATTTGTAGAATCAATAATTGATAAGCAAATGGAAAATGGGCAATTTTTAAATGCTAATATTACATTTAAAGAAATTCAATCGATTAAGAAAGTCCTTAAAACAAAGTTAGCCAACATATTTCATTTAAGAATTGAATACCCAGAATAAATTTTTGATAAAAAATTTAAAAAAATAGTTGCGTTCTTTGTAATGATAAGTTACATTTGCATCCGCAATTTATTGCAAAGTTCATATACAAAAAAGGAGAGGTGCCTGAGTGGCCGAAAGGAGCGGTTTGCTAAATCGTCGTACCTAGAAATAGGTACCCAGGGTTCGAATCCCTGTCTCTCCGCTAATTTCATTTGAAATTTATTAAAGATAACCTTCGGAGTGTAGCGTAGCCCGGTTATCGCGCCGCGTTTGGGACGCGGAGGTCGCAGGTTCGAATCCTGCCACTCCGACAAATTTGACTTTAGAGTTAAGGGCTCTTAGCTCAGCTGGATAGAGCACCTCCCTTCTAAGGAGGCGGTCGAAGGTTCGAATCCTTCAGGGCTCACAAAAAGACTTAACAGAAATGTTAGGTCTTTTTTGTTTTAAATTGATAATTTCTAATTACACACAACCATCTCTAATCAACTTTAGTACAGGATAGAACTATTTTTTCGTTTAAAAGATTTGTTGTAAAAAAAAGATAGGTTTCACCTCCTTCTTTTATTTCAAATTTTTTCCGAACATGCTCAACTGACTCTGGAAAGTTTCTAATGGTAATATTTGCTTTTTTTTGGCACTCCTTTTTTATAAGTTTTTTATTATAAGGAATTATTTTATCTATTTTAAAACGCCTTCCAGGAAAAGTTATTAAATCTTTAGAGGTATAGAGGTGACTATTACTATGTAATTTGTCTGCCTTTAACTTTGTAGATATAAGTTTAAATGCACCAGATTTATAAATAGATACATTGGGTTCATATAAAAAAGAAAGAGGTTGACTATATGTTGGAACAGCAAATTGTTCTTCATTTAAATTAAAAGTAAATAGCTCTTTGTTATTAGTGTTGATATTAACTGCAGTTGTTTCTACATTACCTATGTGTTCTTTTTTTAAAATCCATAACAATTCTTTTACTTCGTTTTTAACTGAAACGATATGGATCGATTCAACGTGTTTTAATTCTTTGAGTCCGATTGAAATATCTAGAAGAGGAGATGTTTTAATCATAATTTGCTCAGTTTTAGAAAACAGAAATTCTAGATTTTCAGGTATGTTGGGCAGGCAATCTTCAAGAAAGAATACTTTTCCTTTTTGTTGATGTCGTCTTGAAGGGTCTACATATATCCAGTCATAGGTAATATCATTGTTACTTATAAATTCTAATCCATCAGTTTCAATGATGTCAATATTTGAGGTTTTCAATTGTTTGGAATTATGAGCTACAATCTGTGAAAGTTCATTATTTATTTCACAATGTAATACATGAGAAAATTGTTTTGAAAAATAATAACAATCAACACCAAATCCACCTGTAATATCTATAATTCGATTACCAGAAATTAACTCCGATTTATATTTTGCTGTAGTTTCAGATGAAGTTTGTTCTATATTAAGCTTATTAGGAAAGTAAATATCATTTGTGTTAAACCAAGTAGGTAATTTGGTTTTGCATTTCCGTTTAGCTTCAATTTGTTCAACTATAGCTTTAGTATTGACGTTATGAATTGATTTTCCTTTTAATAAAAGTTTAGTGATGTCGTCATTTAGATGTGAATTTATATAGGTTTGAACTTCAGTATGTAAGATGTTTTTGTTCAAATTGTTATAAATCTTTTGTTAGTTTTTTAACCACTTTATTTTCAGAAAGAAATTCTTTTAAAATTACTTTTATAGCTGTGTAAGAGGGTACAGCAACTATCATTCCTAAAATTCCAAAGAGTAATCCTGCAATAATTATCACTAAAAATATTTCTAAAGGATGTGATTTTACACTTTTTGAGAATATAAAGGGTTGACTAAAGAAATTATCTATTAATTGGGCAATTATAAAGCCTATCATTACATAGGTAGTTTTGGGTAAAATAATATCGCTAAAACTTTCGCCTAAGTTACTAGACATGGTTAAAACAATCATTAAAATGCCACTAACTAATGGTCCAACATAAGGAATGAGATTAAGCAAGGCGCATAAAAAAGCAATAACAATAGCATTGTCTATGCCAAATATTAAAAGCACAATTGTATAGATTACAAAGAGGATTAATATTTGAAAAATCAAGCCTACAAAATATCTCGATAGTAAATCTTTTATTTTTTCTGAAGAATTTTTCCAACGAGATTCTTTAGAATCTGGAATGAAAGTAATGATTCCATTTTCAAAAAGTTTACTGTCTTTTAAGAAGAAAAAGGATATAAATAACACAGAAAATAAGCCAATAAGCGACTCTCCCAAACCACCAATAAATGAGTTTAAAAAATTTGGTATTATAGAATAGTCAAGAGAAGAAAGCATTCCAGAATCTTTAATTGATTGCTCGACATCAACTTTACTTAAGTCAAAATAGGTGATGATTTCAGAATATAGATTTTCAGCATTGTTTTGCAATTCATTAATATCTAGAAGTGACAAATTTTGACCTTGTTCTACAACTAAAGGAATAAACATTCTTAACAATCCGAGTAATAAACCAATAAATAATACCATTGTTAAAATCACAGCAATAGTAGTATTAAATTTGAGTTTACGCCTTAAAAACAGTACAATAGGTCTTCCGATAAGTGAAATTACGCCAGCAATAGCAATGTATACAATTACAGATTGAATTTTGTATAAAAAAAACAGAACTAAGCTTATGCCAATTAAAATACCAAAAGCTCTAAGTATGCCGTTTGCTATAATTTTTGAATTCATGATTTAAAGATATAAAACTGTTACAAGAATTGCCTAGTAATTTCAAATAAAGCTACAGAAGTTGCCTGAACAACATTCATACTACTATTTTGACCAAACATCTCTAAATGAATAATAGCATCAGACATGTTTAAAATAGTTTCAGAAATACCAAAATTTTCATCACCAATGATTAATGCTATAGGTTGTTTATTTGAAAACTGAAATGTATGTAGTGCATGGCTATTGTTAGTGATTTCTAAAGCAATAATTTGATAGCCTTTATTTTTGAGTAGGAGTACAGCTTTGGAAGCATTATTACAAACTTCAAAATCGACATAGTTTTGAGTAGCTCTAGACGTTTTAGTCATTTTTCGTCCTAACGGAATGTGTTCACCACATAAAATGAGTTTTTCTACACCAAAGGCATCTGCAGTTCTAAATAAACTACCAACGTTTGGAGCATTGGTCACGTTTTCACATACTAAAGTTATTGGAAATGTTCGTTTTGAAAATGTTGAAGAGTAGTGGTCGAGTTGTTTCATGCATTAGTCTAATTCTCAAAAGCATATTTAACAATATTTGCTCCCATTTTAAGGGCTTTTTCTCTTACACTTGGTGGATCGTTATGTACTTCTGGATCTTCCCAACCATCACCTAAATCACTTTCGAAAGTGAATAAAACTACTAGTCTTCCTTCGTGAAATAAACCAAATGCTTGAGGTCGTTTGCCATCATGTTCATGGATTTTTGGTAATCCATCAGGAAATGCAAATGCTGTTGAAAAAATTTTATGTGAAGCTGGTAATTCTATTAATTCTTGATTAGAAAATACTTTTTTTAATTCTTTAGTAATGTAAGGTTTCATTCCGTAGTTATCATCAATATGAAGAAAACCTCCAGAGATTAGGTAGTTTCTAAGGTTTTCTGCATCTTCATCACTAAAAAACACATTGCCATGACCAGTCATATGTAACATAGGAAACCGAAAAATATCAATACTACCAACATCTACAGTTTCGGGACTTGGATTTATTTTAGTATTGATGTTTGCGTTGCAATAATCAATTAAATTAGGTAATGCTGTTGGATTACTATACCAATCACCTCCTCCTTTATATTTTACAATTGCTAAATCTTGAGCGTTACTACTTGATAGAATACATCCAATTAAAAATAAAGAAAACAATACAGTTTTGAAGTGTTTAGACATGTATCAAAAATATTAAATTACCATTACCGATAAGTATTTTTAACGTTTATTAAAGATTTTTTCGAAATGTTTTTCTTCTTCTAAATATTGTAGGATTAAAATGCTTCCATATTTTTCTAATAGCTTCATTGTCTTCTAACTCAGGAGTTCTGTAACAATTTTCAATTCCTTTTTTCTTGAAGATGTCATAATACTCATTAAATATTACAGCATGAACTCCTTTATTTTGGTATTCAGGATGTATTCCTATAAGGTAGAAAATAGCATCTTTACTGGTTTTTTTAGCTTTTAAAATATGATTAAAACCAAGCGGAAAAAGTTTTCCTTTTGCCTTTTGTAGTGCTTTTGCAAATGAAGGCATTACAATAGCAAAACCAATAAGTTCATCATCTTTATCGACCACAAATTTTATGTATTCTGGGTTTATAAAACTTATGAATTTCTTCTTAAAATATTCCTTTTGTATATCAGTAATTCTAACAAATGAAGATAGTGAAGCATAACTCTCATTAAATAAATCAAACATTTTATCTACATAAGGCATAACGTCTTCAGTTTTTTCAAACTTTAAAGCTTTTACACCAAAGCGATTTTTAATTAATTCTTGCGCTTTTGAAAATGTTTCTGGGTTTACATTTGAAAACGGAAAGATGCTTTCTATATATGTTTTTTCTGGTTTGTAACCTAAATTTTCATAATGCTTAACATAATATGGATGGTTGTACCAAGTAACCATAGGAGCAATGACATCATAGCCTTCGGTAATTACACCAACTTTATCTAAATTTGAAAAACCAACTGGACCTTCGGCATATTCTAAGTTGTGAGATTTACCAATGCGTTCTACTTCTAGCAATAATGCTTTTGAGACTTCTACATCATCAATAAAATCGAACCAACCAAAACGCATTTTCTTCTGATTTTGTCCATCAACTTCAAGCCAATTAATAATTGCAGCAATACGACCAACAATAGTATTGTTTTTATAAGCGAGAAAAAAACGAGCTTCAGCATCAAGAAAAATAGGATTCTTTTTTTTGTCAAAGGTTTGTAGCTCTTGACTAATAATAGGAGGTACCCAGTATTTTGAATCTTTGTAAATTTTAAAAGGAAACTTTACAAATTGCTTTAAGTCACTTTTAGAATGAATTTCTTTAACTGTAATCATAAATAATTCTTCTTAAAGACTTCCATCGTCGTCAAAATCAACATTATCTTTTTTCTTTTTCTTTTTCTTCTTTTTAGGTTTTCTCTTGTCGGCATCTTCTTTAGAGTTTCCATTGTCGGTTTCTTTATCTTTATGAAAATCTAAACGATATGACACTCCAAAATTAACATTAAATACTGAAGGTGTATCTTTGGTGTTTAATGTTACAGCAGTATCTAACTGAAAATCTTTACTCCATAAATATGCACCTCCAAAGCGAAATAAATTATCAGCATAATAATCACTTTTAATCCCTTGCGTTTCAGCAAAAATTACCCATTGAGGATTAAATGAGTGTGTTAGTGTTAGAATGTATTGAAAATCTGAAAAATCGGTTCCAATTCTGTCTTTACTTAAATTCATAATAAACACCCAACCTCCTGCAAAGTTGTTTTGAGTAGCAATCATTATTTTTGGGCTAAAACCTTCAACATCTGGAGGTAAATATGAATTATCTTTACTGTCAAAATTCGCACCTGCGTAAACTGCTACAGCAGGAATTAGAGATTTCCACTTGAAGGTTCTGTTAGCGTGATAACTGTATAAATTTGGTTGGTCTTCTTCTTTTTTATAAGGATCATATACGAGGTATTTTGCACCAATAGCAAAATTTTTAAAATTTGAACGTTTGTTCTCTACTGCTATAAAACCTCTATTATCAGTAAAAGTATCATTTTGGTAAATCCCTTCAATATTGATTTCTAATTCTTCAAATAATAAACCATAACGAGCTGCAAAATCAACTCCAAAGCCAGAAACCTCATATTTTAATGGTGTATGTTTTTCTTTTACGATATATGGACCGACTTCTAATTGAGCAACATTTGTGCCTACTGAGAACGCACTTCTAGAGACACCAGGTCTGTTAGAATTAATAACTTCAGTGTATTGTGCAAAGGCAGATTGGATTGAGAAAACTAGGAAAAAGGTAATAGAAACTTTAATAAAATTCATTGGCTTTTGATTTGATTCAAATATAGAGATTTTATATTTTTTTTAAGTATTTATAGCTGTTTTTAAATACTTATAATTGTATTTTTGTGTAAATATCTATTTATGTTACAAACAGCATCATTTGTGGGTTTTTTTAGAACGATTTTAATTATCGCTTTGGTATATTATGGTATCAAAATTTTATCACGATTTTTTGCGCCTTATCTTATGCGTTATATGTCTAAAAAAATGCAACAAAAATTTGAAGGACAATTTCAGCAGCAACAACAGCGTCATAATACTCAGCGAAAGGAAGGTGAAACCATAATTGATAAAGTGCCACAACAGCCTAAAACTTCAGATAAAAATGTTGGTGAGTATGTAGATTACGAAGAAATTGAGTAAATTTCGACTTCATTGATTAATTAGAATTCATGCCATTATCATTAAAAAAATGTCTTCCACACCTATTAGTCTTAATCGGATTTGTGGTTATTTCTCTAGCATATTTTAGTCCTGTTTTACAAGGAAAACAAATCTTTCAGAGTGACATCAAGCATTATATTGGCATGTCTAAACAGCAAAAAGATTTTAAGGTTGCCACTGGTGAAGAAACCTATTGGACAAATAGTGCTTTTGGTGGAATGCCAACCTATCAATTAGGTGCTAAATATCCTCATAATTATATCAAAAAACTAGACCTTGCGTTGCGATTTCTTCCGCGACCAGCAGATTATCTATTTATTTATTTATTAGGGTTTTATGTGTTTTTACTTACATTAAAAGTTGAACATAGATTAGCTGCTTTAGGAGCCTTAGCTTTTGGTTTTTCTACCTATTTAATTATCATACTTGGCGTTGGGCATAATAGTAAAGCTCATGCCATAGCCTATATGCCTTTAGTACTTAGCGGAATTGTACTCGCATTTCGAAAAAAATACGTTCTCGGATTCTTATTAACTACGGTTGCACTAGCTCTTGAAATCTGTGCCAACCATTTTCAAATGACCTACTACTTAATGTTGTTGGTTTTCGTTCTCGGAATAGCATATCTTATTGACGCTTACAGGAAGAAGCTATTGCCTCATTTTTTTAAAACGGTTGGTTTGCTATCGATTGCAGCTTTAATTTCAGTGGCTTTAAATGCTACAAACATATTAGCGACTCAAGAATATGTTAAGGAAAGTACTCGTGGACAAAGTGAATTAACGATTCATCCTGATGGTTCTCCAAAAGAAGTTACAACAGGTTTGAGTAGAGAGTATATTACAGAATATAGTTACGGATTACTAGAAACATTCAATTTATACATTCCGAGGTTTTTAGGTGGAGGAAGTGGTGAAGATGTCGGGAAAGATTCTGCATCTTATAAGTTTTATACCAACATAGGAGCAAGTCCGATTGAAGCTTTAAACGAAGTCAAAAACACACCTACATATTGGGGAAATCAAACTATTGTAGAAGCGCCAGCTTATGTTGGAGCTGTTATTTTGTTTTTGTTTGTTTTCGCGCTATTCATGGTTAAAGGTCGATTAAAATGGTGGTTAGTAGGAGGTAGTTTACTGTCTTTAATTTTATCGTATGGAGATAGTGAACCTTTTGCATTTATAACCAATTTCTTTATTGATTATGTGCCATTATATAACAAGTTTAGAGCTGTAAGTTCTATACAAGTTATTTTAGAACTATGTATTCCTGCGTTAGCAATTTTTGGATTATCACGATTGTTTAATCAATATGTCAAAGATGAAGATAAACTAAAAGCTTTAAAGTTTTCGGCAATGATTGCTGGAGGATTAGCGTTAGCTTTTTTACTGTTTAAAGGAGCTTTTGATTTTGTTGGAGCAAATGATGGTTATTACAGACAAGCCTATGGACAATATGGAGAAGCCTTTGTTGATGCTTTACGCGAAGATCGAAAAGCTTTTTTTACTCAAGACACCTTGAGAACATTAATTTTAGTATTGCTATCTGCTGGAACAATTTTTATGTTCTTGCGAAAAAAGATTTCTGAAAATATAGTTATTGTTGCTTTTGCTGTTTTAATATTGTTTGATTTGGTTGGTGTTGATAGACGTTATGTTAATAATGACAACTTCGTGTCTGCGATTAAAGTTAATAAGCCTTACCAACCCAATGCTGCTGATAAAGAAATTCTTCAAGATGATTCACATTTTAGAGTGTTAGATTTATCTAATGAAGGGAGTAGAAATCCAGCTAGAGCTGCCTATTTTCATAATTCGTTAAGTGGTTATCATGCTGCTAAACTAAAACGTTTTGACGAATTGTACGATTTTCATATTACGAATAATAATATGAATGTCTTAAATATGCTTAATACAAAATACATTATTGCTGAAGATCAAGGACAAGTGTTTCCTTATGTAAATGAAGATGCTAATGGCAATGCTTGGTTTGTTGGTACTTTGGAAAAACTTAATTCTGCTAATGCAGAAATTAAAGCACTAGATAGTTTGAATGCAGCGATTAAAGCAGTTACAACTTCTAAAAGGTTATCGACTAAACAATTTGTGGTAGATTCAACAGCTACAATTACTTTAGAAACTTACAAACCAAATGAGTTAAAATACAAATCGTCGAATCCAAATGATGGCTTTGCAGTGTTTTCTGAAATGTACTACGGAAATGGATGGAAAACTACAATTGATGGTAAAGAGGTTAATATTGAACGTGTTAATTATGTTTTACGTGGTTTAGAAATTCCTTCAGGTGAACATACTATCGAATTTAAATTTGAGCCTCAAGTGGTAAAAACAGGAAGCACTATCGCTTTAGCGAGTTCTATACTTTTTGGATTGTTGTTGCTTGGTGGATTGTTTATTGAGTTTAGGGATAAGATAATTAATGTCATTCCGACTGAAATGGAGGAATCTAATAATTAAAAAAATAGTTTTCTCGACTGCGCTCGAAATGACAACTAATGAAAAAAGCACTCATCATATTGTATTATTGGCCACCAGCAGGAGGTCCAGGCGTACAACGTTGGTTAAAATTTGTAAAGTATCTTCCTGAATTTGGTATTGAACCTATTGTGTATTGTCCTGAAAATCCAAATTATCCAATTGTAGATGAAAGTTTAGTTAGTGAAGTTTCAGACGCTGTAACAATTTTAAAGCAACCTATAAAAGAGCCTTATCGTTTTGCTAATTTATTATCTAAAAAAAACTCAAAACAAATTAGTTCTGGAGTTATTCCGAAGCAAAACAAACAAACATTTATTCAAAAGTTATTGCTTTACATTCGAGGGAACTTCTTTATTCCAGATGCTCGAAAACATTGGATAAAACCTTCAGTATCATTTCTTTCAGAATATATAGAAAAACATCACATTGATACAATTATAACTACTGGTCCACCACATAGTTTGCACCTTATAGGTCTTCAACTTAAAGAACAACGCAACATCAAATGGTTAGCAGATTTTAGAGATCCTTGGACGACTATTGGCTACCATAAACAGTTAAAACTAACTCGAAGTTCTGCAACAAAACATAAAGATTTTGAAGCTCAAGTGCTTCAGTCTGCAGACCAAATTGTTGTGACAAGTAACAATACTAAAAAGGAATTTACATCAAAAACGAATCAACCTATTACTGTTATTACTAATGGTTATGATGTGCATAAGGTTTCTCGTCCAGAAAAAGATAAAAAGTTTACACTGTCTCATATTGGTTCGTTATTGTCTGAGCGTAATCCGAAACAATTATGGGAAGCTTTAAGTGAATTAATTAAAGAAAATTCGTCTTTTTCAGAAGCTTTTCAGTTGCAGTTAATTGGAGTGGTTAGTGACGATGTTTTGCAAACGCTTCAGGAGTATAAATTGTCTGAACATATAAACATAATGGGGTATGTGTCGCATGATGAAGCCTTAAAAGCACAAATGAGTTCTCGATTATTATTACTGGTTGAAATTGATTCCGAAGACACCAAAGTCATTATTCCAGGAAAGCTTTTTGAGTATATGATTTCGGAAACACCTATACTAGCTGTTGGTCCAAAAGATTCTGATGTTGAAACCATTATTAAATCGACTAATACTGGACAGTATTTTTATTACGACCAGAAACAAGCCATTAAATCTCAGATTTTATCGTATTTTGAAGCATATAAAAGCAATACATTATCTGTAAATGCTATTGGATTACAGCAATACAGTAGAAAAGCATTAACGAAGTCTTTAGTAGATTTGCTGAAAGAGCAACCTTAATATTTCGGAAACTTACATTTATGGGAATCGTCATTAACCAGTCTTTTAAAAATACTATTACAACCTATCTTGGTTTTGGACTTGGCGCGATAAATACCCTTTTTTTATATACCGAATTTATGAGCGACACCTATTATGGTTTAGTGGCTTATATTTTATCTACTGCCAATATTATGATGCCTTTAATGGCGTTTGGCGTGCATAATACCATTATTAAGTTTTACTCTACTTTTAAAACAAAAAATGCACTTAATAGCTTTTTAACCTTGATGTTGTTTTTGCCATTAGCGTTAACAATTCCAATAGGTTTAATAGGTTATTTGGGTTATGATACTATTGTTAGTTGGTTAACTCAAAAAAATAGTATTGTAGGTAATTACCTTTGGTACATATTTATCACAGCTTTAGCAATGGCTTATTTTGAAGTCTTTTTTGCTTGGGTTAAAGTGCAAATGAAAACAGTTTTTGGAAACTTTATGAAAGAAGTATTTCATAGAGTAGGTGTGATGGTTTTGTTATTTGCCTTGTATTTAGAATGGCTTACAGTTGAGCAATTTTTAATTGGTTTGGTTGGTGTTTATGTGTTGCGTATGCTACTCATGTTAATTAATGCGTTTTATGTTAGGCTTCCTGTATTTCGATTTAATAAAATTGATAAACTAAGTTCGATTTTAAAATATTCTAGTTTAATTATTGTTGCAGGTTCTATTGCGACCATGATTTTAGATATTGATAAGTTTATGCTTAACAATTATATTGAAATTGAAAAAGTAGCTTATTATAGCGTTGCTGTGTTTATTGCGACTGTTATTGCAGTACCACAACGTGCTATGCATCAAATAATGATGCCTTTAACAGCAAAATTTATAAATGATAATAATAGAGAAGAGCTTAATGATTTATATGAACGAAGCTCACTAACATTATACATTATTAGTGGCTTTATTTTTCTATTGATTGTTTTAAATATTAATCAATTATATGCTATAATCCCTGAAGAATTTTCAGGAGGCATAACTGTTGTTTTTCTAATTAGTATTGCCAAGCTTTACGATAATCTTTTAGGAAATAACAATGCTATTTTGTTTAATAGTGATTATTACAGAATGGTACTTGTATTTGGAGTTGTTTTAGCTATTAGTGCAGTAATACTCAATATAGTTTTAATTCCTTTATATGGTATTGATGGTTCTGCCTTGGCAACTTTGATTGCTGTTTTACTTTACAACACTATCAAGATTATTTTTGTAAAGAAGACATTTAATATGTTGCCATTTACAAAGCAAACTTTAAAAATTTCAATTTTATTGGTTGTTTGTGTTTTGGTATTTTATTTCTGGGAATTTCCTTTCAATGCGTATTTAAATATTGTATTAAAATCTATAACAATAGGAATCGTATATGCACTTTTAATTTACAAGCTAAATATTTCAGAAGATATAAATGAAATGTTTGAAAGATATTTAAAGTTGAAGTAATGTTTTTTTAAATGGGAAAATCCCATAAGAAGCTTTAAAGCATACTCTTACAGGATATTCCACTAACCAACCAAAATCTTGATGTTTTTTAAGAACTTATCGTGTTCTTTTTATTCTTGTATTTGATGTTCTCACTTTAGAGGTTCTAGAACCTTTCTTGTTATTATATATACGAGTATTAGATGCTTTTGGTTTTCTTACAGACGTATTATTTCTAACAGTTCTAGTGTTTGTTTTATTATTAGACACAATAGTTTTGCTTCTGGTCACATTATGTCGAGAATTTGTAATACTTCTTTCATTAGAACTTCTATTAACAGTAGTTATACGTCTATTTTCTGTGCTTCTAGAATTAGTATTTCTAGATGTAGTTCTATTGGTGTTTGCTCGCTGTCTATGATCTGTAGTTCTAATAGTGTTATTTGATAGTGTACGACTTGAATTCGCTTCAGTATTGTTTGATAAACGTCTTGTGTTTGTTCTAGTAGTACTAGTGCTTCTTGTTCTCTCATTTCCTCGAATGACTGCTTCTTGTCTATATCTCGTATTGATGCTATTTGCTCTTCTTCCAGTTGTTGCAACTGTATTTCGACGACTATTAACACGTACAGGTTGTCTTACATTATTTCTATATGGTCTGTAATACGTATGTCTAATAGGAGTATAGTATTGTCTGTAAGGTCTGTTGTAAACAACACAATAACTTGCTTGAGGAATAACATAGTATCTATGCCAAGGTCTAAACACATAAGCTCTATTATATATATTGATAAATCCAGTACAATGTGTAAATGTTCTATAGCTATTATAGTGTACAAATAAACCACCTACACGTGAAATTCTTCCCCAAGAATTATAATTAATGTTAACATTACCTACTTGAGTAACGCGACCATAATAATCATAAAATACAGGTGTGTTTTCAATTTGAACAATAGCTCCAAAATCGTCGTATTGCACATAAGGGTTATAGTTATATCCTGAATTAAAACTAATTGAAAATCCAGGTGTATTTACAGCTACATTTACATTAGGACCATAATTTTGCATATAAAAATCAAATTGACCATCAGGAAAGATTGAAAATTCTATACCATCTTCAACAAAAATGAAAGAATTGCCATAACCTCTCACAAAAACATTTGATATATTGTTGGTTGCGAAGACTGATGTTCCTCCTAGGAATAATACAGTCATAAGTAATACTAATTTTTTCATAATTGTAAGGGTTTTATTGTTACAACTATCGTAAAACAATTAGTGTGCCAAAAACACAATATAGATAGAAGTTGCTAATTAACAGTAGGAAGTAAGGAGTAATAAATAAAATGTTTTGTGGTGTAATAAAAATCCCAAAGGCTTGGGGAAGCACTTTGGGATTAGTAAAGTTCATGTTAGTATTGGGATGAACTTATTTTCTTTTTTTACTCTTTTTTATTTCTCCGTTTTTTCTGTAGTAATAGAAGGCATCATCATAGTTGTCAATATCATTAAATCCAAAACTTTCCTGACCATAACCAACACCACATTCTAAGTTTGAGTTATATCTGTTTACACTTCCTGAAGTATGAACAATTTGTCCCCAACGATTGTAGTTTACTCGTAAGCCACCAACTTGTCTTAGTGTTCCATGATGACCTCTTTGGTAACTCATATACACCGAACCTGCTCGTTTAATTCTTCCACGTCTGTCGTAGTTAATAAATACATTTCCAATTCTGCGAACAAGTCCGTTAGAGTCGTGAGTAATAACGACACCTCTAGGAGATCCATAATTTGAATAGTGAGTTCTACGTACAGTGCCTGGAGCTCCATAAGTTGTATTGGTAGAGCTTCTGCGAGTGTTACGTCTGTAGTGCATACTTGTTGAGTTGTTAAAAGTTTCGGTGTTAAAATCGAAACTTCCATCAGGAAAAATTAAAAATTCTACACCTCGTTCTATAAATGCAATAGGTTCTGCAAAACGATAGTGTGAGTTACTAAAATCCTCCCTATTTAAAACAGCATGTCCTGCTGTTGAAGCTGATGCAGATGTTATTCCTAATAACATCATGGCAATAAAAAATAATTGTTTTTTCATAATTATAGGTTTTTAGATTTTATCGTCGTTTTCAACTCGTTTGAAAACTTTTAGACTTATTAACCCTCAACCAATTTGCGTGCCAAAACTGTAAGATTTTAATTTTCAGGTGATTGAATTAAGTTTCAGAAATGGACTCTATCGAATAAGTAATTATTTTACTACTTTTATACTAGCTTTTAAATCTTTATATGGAAGATCAGTCCTTAATTCCTTCAGATCAACGATTACAATGCCAGAATTGTGAATCTGAATTAGAACATCAATTTGAATTTTGCCCTCATTGCGGACAAAAAACAGATGATGAGTTAACAATGGGAGTGCTGTTTTATAATACCATTAGTAATTATTTTTCGTTTGATGCTCGTTTTTTAAAAGGCTTTATTCCATTAATGTTTAAACCTGGTTTTCTTCCTTTAAAATTTATTGAAGGTAAACGCTTATTGTATTTGCATCCTGGACAAATGTATCTGTTTGTTGCGTTTGTTTTCTTTTTTGTATTCTCGTTTACAGTTACTGAAAATCTAGACCATCTCAATAGGCAACTAAAAAATCACGATTTAGCAACTTTTACAGGTGGTTCTCTCGATAGTATTCCAAATTCATCATTTGACTCATTACAGGTTGAAAAGTTAACGAAACCAATAAAGGATAATCAACAGGCTTTAGGATTGAAAGATGAAGAAGTCAAAATTCTTGATTCTCTAATTGTATCAGAATCTAATAAAGAAGGCTTGAATAATAAAAGTTTGACCTTTGATTTTGATCCAAAGAAAGTAGATTCGCTATTAAAGATTGAAGCAGAGGAACCTTTGATTTATAAAGCAATGGGAATGCCAGATGATGCTGGAGTTGTTAAGCGAAAGTTTTATGCGCAAATGCTTAAGCTTTACAAAGACAAAGGTGTTGGTACTATTCTTTTAACGCTTTATAATAGTCTTCCAATTGCATTATTTTTCTTATTGCCAATTTTCGCACTCATATTAAAAATTCTATTTTATAAAAGAGGCTCTTATGTGCATCATTTGGTCTTTAGTCTGTATTTCTTTTCGTTTTTGTTTACAGCTTTTTGTATACTATATCTGTTGAATTTAATTAGAGATATTCCAGATTGGATTGATTGGATTTTGTTTTGCTCTACGTTTTTCTATTTAATGATTGCTGTAAAGCGCTTTTATCGTCAAGGTTGGTTTTTAAGTTGGCTTAAAAGTGGCTTGACGACATTTATGTTTCTAATATTTATAGCACCTTTAGTGATTTTAATTGCTCTCGGTTTTTCCTTTATGTTTTATTAGAAACGAATTCTAAGCATTTAATTTTGCTTTTAAAAAATCACCAGTAATTGAAGCTTTAGTTTTGGCAACCTCTTCTGGAGTTCCTTGAGCAATTAGTTGTCCGCCACGTTCACCACCTTCAGGACCTAAATCAATGATATAATCGGCACATTTAATTAAATCAATATTATGCTCGATTACAATTATAGAATGTCCTTTTTCGATTAATGCTTGAAAAGATTTCAGTAATTTTTTAATATCATGAAAATGCAATCCTGTTGTTGGTTCGTCAAAAATAAATAAGGCATTATTACTTTTTGAACCTTTGCCTAAAAACGAAGCCAGCTTAATACGTTGCGCTTCACCACCAGAAAGCGTAGAAGAACTCTGACCTAAAGTAACATAGCCTAAACCAACATCTTGCAATGGTTGTAGCTTGTTTTGAATTTTAGTTTCCTTATGTGTTTTAAAAAATGAAATAGCATCATCAATAGTAAGGTCAAGAATATCAGCAATAGATTTGCCATTAAACTGTACTTCTAAGACTTCCTTTTTAAAGCGTTTTCCGTTACAGGTTTCGCAAGTAAGATGCACATCAGCCATAAACTGCATTTCTATGGTAACTACGCCTTCGCCTTTACACGTTTCACAGCGTCCTCCATCTACATTAAAACTAAAATGCTTGGCTTGATAGTTTCGTATAGTACTTAATTTTTGTTTGGCAAATAACGCTCTAATATCATCGTAAGCCTTAATGTATGTTACTGGATTAGAACGAGATGATCGTCCAATCGGATTTTGGTCTACAAACTCGATATGCTTGATATTACTAAAATTGCCTTTAACTTCTGAAAACTGACCAGGTTTATCACTAAAATCGGTTAGTTTCTTTTGAATTGCTGGAAACAAAATCTTTTTTACTAATGTACTTTTTCCGCTACCAGAAACTCCAGTAACTACAGTAAGCATTTCTAAGGGAAATGAAACATCAATATTCTGAAGGTTGTTTTCTCGA
Source organism: Psychroserpens sp. S379A (assembly GCF_049800755.1). Lineage (NCBI taxonomy): Bacteria > Pseudomonadati > Bacteroidota > Flavobacteriia > Flavobacteriales > Flavobacteriaceae > Psychroserpens > Psychroserpens sp. S379A. The sequence goes on from NZ_JBNAFQ010000001.1 coordinate 102,418, forward strand.
GCTCCAACAATATCAATATGATATTTTGAAGTTCTTCGCGTTTTCGGAAGCTCAATTTCTAAATTACCATTTAAGTAATTGGCTGTTAACGACGTTGAAGCTAAGATGTCTCCATAAGTTCCTGTAGCAACTACTTCACCACCAAAAGTTCCAGCTTCTGGACCAATATCTATAATTTCATCGGCAGCTTGCATGATATCTTCATCATGTTCTACCACAATTACAGTATTGCCTAAATCGCGTAAGGCTTTTAGAACATTAATTAGTTTTTTGGTGTCCTTTGGATGTAAGCCAATACTAGGCTCATCTAAGATATACATTGAGCCAACTAAACTACTTCCTAATGAAGTCGCTAAATTAATACGCTGACTTTCACCTCCTGATAAGGTGTTAGATTTTCTGTTTAAAGTTAGATAATCTAAACCAACATTAGTTAGAAAAGATAGTCGGTTAGTAATTTCCTTTAGTAAACGTTTGGCAATTTTAGTATCGTGATCGCTCAATTCTAACTGGTTGAAAAAGCTAACAAGTTTATGAAGTGGCATTTCAACTAAATCTGTAATTGTAGTATTAGCAATTTTTACATAACCAGCTTCTTTTCTAAGACGTTTGCCATGACAAACATTACATTTGGTTTTTCCTCTATAACGAGAAAGCATCACACGATTTTGAATTTTGTAGGCTTTGGATTCTAACTCTGCAAAAAAGGAATTTAAGCCTTCAAAATATTCGTTACCATCCCAAATGAGTTGTTTTTGCTCTGGAGTTAATTCAAAATAAGGTTTGTGAATTGGAAAATCAAATTTATGCGAATTGTTAACCAATTGATCTCTGTACCAACTCATACTTTCGCCACGCCAAGGAAAAATAGCATTGTCATAAACCGATAAGCCTGTATTTGGGATTACGAGATCTTCGTCTATGCCAATCACATCACCATAACCTTCGCATTTAGGACAAGCTCCATAAGGATTATTGAAGCTAAACAAATGCACATTTGGTTCTAAAAACGACATGCCATCTAACTCAAACTTATTGTTAAATTCAGTTTTTTTAGAATCAGAAAGATTTTCAATAATGCAAGTACCTTTGCCTTCAAAAAAAGCAGTTTCTATAGCATCTGCTAAGCGATTGTAAAAATCGTCTTCGTGTTTTACAATAATTCTATCAACAACAAGATAGATGTCTTTATTTAAGTCTTGCTCAAGAGCATCTTCAATTCTTAAAACAGTATCATTATGCTGTATTCTTGAGTAACCTTGTTGGTTTAAGACCTTCAATTTGTCTTCAATGGTTCGACCTTCTTCTAATATAATTGGAGAAAGTAATAACAGTTTTGAGCGTTCTTCAAACGATTTTACAAGCTCTAATACATCTTTCGTGCGATGTTTTTTTACTTCATTTCCAGAAATAGGAGAGTAGGTCTTTCCAATTCTAGCAAATAAAAGCTTAAGGTAATCGTATATTTCGGTTGAAGTACCAACGGTAGATCTTGGATTTGTAGAATTCACTTGTTGTTCGATGGCAATAGCAGGAGCAATACCTTTTATAAAATCGACTTTAGGTTTATTAAGTCGTCCTAAAAACTGTCGAGCATAGCTTGAAAGACTTTCTACATAGCGTCTTTGGCCTTCAGCATATAAGGTGTCAAAAGCTAAACTAGACTTGCCTGAACCTGATAATCCTGTAATAACTACTAACTTTTGTCTAGGGATAACCACATCAATATTTTTTAAATTGTGCAGTTTAGCTCCTTTAATGATGATATTGTCTTTAGGGATAACGTCTAAAATGTTAGTGTTCATAGGACTTTGAAGAAATTTGAATATGCAAAGATACTATAAGTATTTCATCAATTAAAATTGAAAATATGCAATTAAAATGTTAAAGTTTCACATTTTTTTTTGGAATTTCGGAATGATTGTTGTTATATTTGAGTCATAACATATTAAAACAGAAGCGCCTATTACATAAGATTACTTTATAAAGTTTAACCCCAAGCTAAGATTAATTCTTTGCTATAAAGTAATGATTATGAGACACGAACTTATCACAGACGCTGTTTTAGTAAGAAACTACATGAATGGAGACGAAAGTGCTCTTTCAATCTTAATTAACAGACACCAACAACGTATTTACAGTTTTATCTATTCTAAAGTATTTGATAGAGATATTACTGAAGACATTTTTCAAGATGCTTTTATTAAAGTCATTAAAAACTTAAAACTTGGTAAATATAACGAAGAAGGTAAGTTTTTACCTTGGGTAATGCGTATATCGCACAACCTTGTTATTGATCATTTTAGAAAGAATAACAGGATGCCAAAGTTTGATAATTCTGGAGAGTTTAGCATTTTTTCTGTGCTAGGTGATAATGCATTAAATGCTGAAAAACAATTGATTAAAGACCAAGTGGAATGTGATTTGCGTAGAATTATTGAAGAGCTTCCAGAAGATCAAAAAGAAGTATTAGTGATGCGAATGTATAAGGATATGAGTTTTAAAGAAATCTCTGAACGAACAGGTGTAAGTATCAATACTGCTTTAGGAAGAATGCGTTATGCACTTATTAATTTAAGAAAGGTTATAGATAAAAATAATATTGTTTTAACCAACTAATACAATAAGTAAAGATTTTGTGCGTTTATGGAGTATATGAAACCAATTAAAAACATAAAATGGCAAAACTTTACTCTGAATGTTCCCCAAAAAAAGACAATCTTAACCCAAAAAAGGAAACCATAGATTTTCTTTTAAATTACTCAAAGGCTTTAAGTGTTATACATTATAATAATTTGAAGTTTGAAGCACTTCAAAACTAATTTGAAAAATCCTGATTCGTTAGTCGTCAGGATTTTTTTTTGACTTATATTCAACACAATAGATTTCTCGACTGCGTTCGAAATGACAGTTGATTCTCTTTAGAGTAGGCTAAATTTTTACTAGATATCATTCCAACTGAAAAGTAGGAACCTCTTTTTTAATTCTTATTTAATGCAATAGATTTCTCGACTGCGCTTGAAACGACAGTTGATTCTCTAGAGTAGGCTAAATTTTTACTAGATACCATTCCAACTGAAAAGTAGGAACCTCTTTTTTTATTCTTATTTAATGCAATAGATTTCTCGACTGTGCTTGAAACGACAGTTGATTCTCTTTAGAGTAGGCTAAATTATTACTAAATGTCATTTCGACTGAAATGGAGGAATCTCTTTTTAAATTCTTGATAGTGCAATAGATTTCTCGACTGCGCTCGAAACGACAGTTGATCTATTTTTTCTTCTTGTAATAATCGTCAATTACAGATTTTCGTCCAATCGTTTTAGTAATGATGTCTTTCTCTAAATCCCAACCTCTAGCAGGAGAATATTCTCTTCCGTACCATATAATCTGCAAGTGTAAATCATTCCAAAGTTCTTTTGGAAATAACCGTTTAGCATCTTTTTCGGTTTGCACTACATTTTTACCATTCGTCAAATTCCATCGATACATAAGTCTGTGTATGTGTGTGTCTACAGGAAACGCAGGAATACCAAAAGCTTGCGATAAAACTACTGCTGCTGTTTTATGACCAACAGCAGGAAGAGCTTCAAGTTCTTCATAAGTTTGCGGAACCTTTCCATCATGTTTATCAATTAAAATATGTGATAAACCATGAATGCCTTTGCTTTTCATTGGAGATAAACCAACAGGTTTAATAATCGCTCTAATATCTTCAACCGAAAGCTTAATCATATCATAAGGATTGTCAGCTTTTTCAAATAGAAGAGGTGTGATTTGATTTACACGTACATCTGTACTTTGTGCAGACATTAAAACAGCTATTAAAAGCGTGTATGGATCTTTGTGATCTAAAGGAATTGGAATGGTTGGATATAATTCTTTTAACGTATTAATAACAAAATCTACCTTTTCTTGCTTGGTCATAAGTCGTATTTTTACAAAAAGTAAAGTTAGCAATTATGACACAATTAAAAGTAGGAGATAAGGCTCCAAATTTTTCAGCTCTAGATGAACAAGGAAACACAATTTCTTTAGTAGATTATAAAGGAAAAAAGTTAGTGGTATTCTTTTATCCAAAAGCGAGTACTCCTGGTTGTACAGTTGAAGCATGTAATTTAAACGATAATTTTGAACGTTTCCAATCGCTAGGTTACGAGATTTTAGGTGTCAGTGCAGATAGTGCTAAAAGACAGTCTAATTTTAAAAATAAATACGGATTTAAATATCCCTTATTAGCAGATGAAGATAAAGCTGTAATTGAAGCGTTTGGAGTTTGGGGACCAAAGAAATTTATGGGAAGAACTTTTGACGGTATTCATCGAACAACATTTGTAATTGATGAAAATGGTGTCATTGAAAATGTAATCACAAAAGTAAAAACAAAAGCACATACCTCTCAAATATTAAGTGATTAAAAGAAGAATACTTAGTTATAAAAAAAGCCGTATGATATTCATACGGCTTTTTACTTATAAAATAATGAGACTTATTTTCCTAAATAGACTTGTTCAGACTCACACCCAAACAAACTTTTCTCTTTAATTAGTTTGGCAACACCTTCAGGTAGCATAGCTTCCCATCCATCATCTCCTTCGGCAATCATTTTTAAAACGGTTCTAGAAAAAACATTTAAAATAGATTCATCATAATCTGTAATATCAACTACTTTACCGTTGTACTTAAAGAATTTATAAAGCTCTTTCATTCTTGGATGCACCTTCAGATTTTCGCTAGTTGTAGTTGTTCCGTCATCATTTTGCATTGGATATAGATATACTCTTAAGTCTTTAAAGAATAGTTTTCCAAAAGCTTCTAAAATGCCACCACTTAAATGGCGATAATATTTTTCATCAAAAATATCGACGAGATTGTTAACTCCCATTGCTAATCCCATTCTAGCTTTTGTATATTGAGAGAAGTATTCTACAAGTTTGTAATATTCTTGAAAGTTAGAAATTAAAACTGTTTGACCAAGAGAGCACAGTAATCTGGCTCTATCCATAAAATCTTGTTCGTCAATTTCACCTTCGGCTCTTAAGTTTGACAACGTAATTTCAAAAACCACCTGAGTTTTGTTGGTGTCAACTTTGTTTTCTTTTATATACATGTCATAAGATTTCTTATACATGTCCATATTAACCTTAGTTACAGGTCTAAAACTACCACGCAATGCCAAAATATTCTTTTTATAAAGCACTCTAGCTGGAAGCACATTATTTCCATCAGGAGCAAACATAACAGCATCAGTCATTCCATTTTTAACCAGTTGTAAACTCATTAAACGGTTATCAACATCTTCAAAAACAGGTCCAGAGAAATTGATGGTATCAATTTCTACTTGGTCTTTGTCTAGATGGTCATAAAGGTATCTCAGTAATTTTTTTGGTTCGTTGTATTTATAAAAAGCACCATAAATTAAATTCGTTCCTAAAACACCAAGTGTTTCTTGTTGTAGTCTAGCATCTGTCTCTTTAAAACGAATGTGTAATACAATTTCATTATAATCTTGATTAGCATCAATTTGGTATTTAATACCAACCCAACCATGTCCTTTGTATTTTTTTGCAAAATCGATAGTTGCTACTGTATTTGCATAGGTAAAGAACATTTTATTAGGATGATCTTCTCTAGAAAGACGCTCTTCAACTAATTCAATTTCATAATCGAGCATTTTACGTAATCGCGCTTCTGTCACATAGCGTTTGTCATCTTCAATACCATAAATGGCATCACTAAAGGCTTTGTCGTAAGCAGACATAGCTTTTGCAATAGTTCCTGAAGCACCTCCAGCTCTAAAGAATTGACGTACAGTTTCTTGTCCTGCGCCAATTTCAGCAAATGTTCCGTAAATATTTTCGTTAAGATTAATTCTTAGGCATTTTGTTTTTAACGAAGGAATCTCGTCAAACTCTCTATCTCCTTTTAAGGTTATTTCCATCTTTAGTCTGGGTTTTGTCAACAATACAAAGGTATTAAAATAGAAGGTATAACTAAAAAAATTAGTTTTATTTTTGCTTTAAATTAGTCGATTTTGAAAATTACGTTTTTAGGCACAGGAACATCACAAGGCATTCCAGTTATAGGAAGTAATCATCCTGTGTGTTTAAGCTCAAATCCGAAAGATAAACGCTTGCGAGTTTCTGTTTTAATAGAATGGGATGAGTTTGCTTATGTTATAGATTGCGGACCAGATTTTAGGCAGCAAATGCTTCGAGCTAATTGTAGTAAAATAGATGGTATTGTTTTTACACACGAACATGCCGATCATACTGCAGGATTAGATGACATAAGACCCTTTTATTTTAGGCAAGGAGATATTCCGTTTTATGCACACAAGCGAGTGTTTAGAGAATTGCAAATTCGGTTTGATTATATTTTTACTTCAGAAGAGAAGTATCCAGGTGTGCCAAGTGTGATTCAAAATGAAATTAAAAATGAACCTTTTAAATTGGGAAACTTAAAGGTTATTCCAATTAATGGCTATCATCATAAATTACAGGTTTTTGGATTTCGGTTTGATGATTTTGCATATTTAACTGATATGAAAACTGTTGCAGATGAAGAAATCGAAAAATTAAAAGGTGTAAAAATATTAGTAGTAAACGCATTACGAGAGCAAGAGCATCTGTCACATTTTAATGTTTCTGAAGCGCTAGCGTTTATTGGTAAAGTAAAACCAGAGAAAGCATATTTAACTCACATAAGTCATTATTTAGGATTTCATGATGAGGTACAACAAAAACTACCAAAAAACGTTTTTTTGGCATACGATAACTTAACATTAGAATTATAAAACCCAAGCTATGAAACAAAGACTATTCATGTACTTATTTATTTTCACGTTACTATTAGTGATTTTTCAATTTGTAAATTCCAAAAACATAATAGAAGGTTATGACCAAAAATTAACCAGCTATATGGAAGTAAATACACAACTAAAAGATTCGATTAGAGGTATTGAAGATAATTTGGTTTCAGATATATATACGTTTAAGTTTGACACCAACGAAGACGCGATGATGTATTGGGAAGATCAAGGGTTTAGAATTTCGGAATTTGTTCCTTTTATTAAAGATGAACTTATGAATCTTAATATTTACGAAACTGAAGATCATCCATTAGTGCCATATGCATCGATGACTGATCAGAAAATGTTAATTGACCAGATTAGAATGCTAAATCATAAATGGATTATTGCTAGTTTTACTGATGGAAAATATTGGGGAGAAATGCTATTAGCTTATAACATTGAAACTATTAATGGTCAAAAAGAGCTTAAGTTCAAGGTTATTGAATCGTCATTGTATAGTCCAAGATAATCTTAAATTCTATGTTCTAGCCAACTTCTAAATTCATAAAAATTTTGTGGAGCAACTCCATGTCCAACTGGAAATTCAGAATACACATTTTTAATACCTAATGTGTTTAAAAACTGAGGTGCTTTTCTAGCCCAATCTACAGGAATGACTTGGTCTGCACTTCCGTGAGAACAATAAAAATCTAAATGCGAATAGTCTTTGCTATCGAGATTATCATCAATCATGTCTTCGCTAACATAACCACTTAAAGCAATGATATTTTTAACTTTTTCAGGATAGGTGAGCGCTACAGCATAACTTAAAATGGTGCCTTGGCTGAATCCTAAAAGCGTTATATTGTTTTTGTCTACTGGATATGCTTCACAAGCTTGATCAATAAAAGAAGCAATTTTATCTCGAGATTCTATAGCTTGTTCGGTGTCATTCCATTTATTTTGATTGGCATCAAAATTAATAGCATACCAAGCGTTTCCATAAGGTTGCATAGGATAAGGAGCTCTTACAGAAATGACAAATAATTCTTCAGGTAGCTCTTGAGCAAACGAAAATAAATCATTTTCATCGCTACCATAGCCATGACACATGATAAGTAAAGGTGCGTTTTCTTTTAAAGACGAAGGTCTTGTGATGTGGTGTAGTGGTAGACTCATAATTTATTGTCCGATTGAAGCAAATAATTTTTGAAAAAATGGCCCTAAAACAGGAACTTCATTCATTTTTTTACCAAGAGCACCAAAAATACCATATAAGAACAATACAATAAAAAATATCCAAAATGATGTTGATATCATCCAGCTGTCAAAAGCTCCAATAAAGTAGCCTAAAGCCATTTGTAAAAGCCATAACCCTAAGGCTTGTCGAACATGAAAAGAGACTAAAGGATTTCTAACTTCACGATTGAGAAAGAAAGCGATTAAGGTGCCTATAAGTGTGATGTAAGCTACAATTGCTAAACTATCATTAGAGTCTTTTGGAGTAGTGTTCATGATTAGATTTTATTGTTTTGATAACACAATTTTGTTGTTTGAAATAATTCCTAAAACAGTTCCTTTTAATTGGCTGTTTTCAAATATTGAGTTTTTAGACCTAGATTGTATTTGCTTTTTTGTAAACACATAATTAGTGTTTGGATCAAACAACGTAATGTCTGCTTTATTTCCAATTGAAATTGAAGCCGAATCAATACCAAATCGCGCTTTGCCTTTGGTTAACAATTCAATTGTTTTCTTAATTGTAAATACAGAATTTAAAGCTCCAAAAGCGCTTTCTAATCCGATAGTTCCATATTTGGCATAATCAAATTCTATTTTTTTGTCTTCAATATCTATTGGATTATGGTCACTTGTTACCATATCGATTGTGCCATCTTTTAGACCTTCAATGAGAGCGTCAACATCATTTTGAGTTCTCAATGGAGGCAAGACTTTAAAGTTTGTATCGAAGTTTTCTAAAGCGTTGTCTGTAAATATTAAGTTGTGAATTGCAACACTACAAGTCACGTCTAATTTTTTCTGTTTAGCTGCTCTAATTAAAGCAACCGATTTTGCAGTTGAAATTGTAGGAATATGTAGTTTGCCTTCGGTGTATTCAAGAATACTTAAATCTCTGGCGATTTGCAATTCTTCAGCCAAAGCAGGATTTCCTTTTAATCCTAAAGAGGTACTCGTTACATTTTCATTCATCACACCTAAACCACTAATTCTTGATTCCTGTGGAAAAGAACACACCAAACCATCAAAATTACTTGCATATTGTAAAGCAAGTTTCATAAGGTTAGGGTTTTCAATAGGATGTTGGTAATCGTAAAAAGCTACTGCTCCAGCATTTTTCATATCGAAGAGTTCTGCTAGATCTTTTCCTTCGCTATGTCGAGTTAAAGCTCCAATAGGATAAAGGTTTGTGGCATGTTTTTTTGCTTTCGATTGCAAAAATGTAATATCAGCATTGGTGTCAATTACAGGATTTGTGTTTGCATTAACTGCAACCGACGTAAAACCAGAGTAAGCCGCAGTTTTGAGTCCGTTTTCAATCGTTTCTCGTTCTTCATAACCAGGTTCGCCAAAGCTTACACTACTATCAAACCAACCTTGTGATACATGAAGATTGTCGAATTTTAACTCTTTGTAATTATTCGGATTTGAAATGCGTTTTGATATCTTAGAAATCACACCTTTTTCGATTAAGATGTCAACTGTTTCATTGTGAAAATCGCTTTTAGGATCAACTATTATCGCTGATTTTAGAAGTGCATTCATTTTAGAAATTTTAAGATAAGCATTTCAATAATTAAAAACGCTAGTGCAAAAATAACAAACCATTTCCATAGCTCATTAACATTTGTGGCACTTTTTATATCATTTATGGTTGTAGCAATAGAATCACTTACTGAAGCATTTTCAATAGTGGTCAAATCAAAATAAGTAAGCTTGCTTTCGTTTCGGTTAAAGTTAAAACTCAAATTTTCTAAAAAGATGTCTTTATTCTGAACTGCTATAATTCCTGAAAAATTCGGATAATCATTGGTTTGCAAAGTAACTTTGTTTGGATATGTTTGTTGCAATGGTATTACAGAATGTTCGCCATTAACTAAGGTTAATATATCATCTTGTTGAAGCTTTGTTGAAATATCAATATTGTGTTCTTTACCTAAAATATAGTAGAGTTGAGGTGTTCTTAAACTTTGTTTTCCGATGTTGTATAACACTGGAACAATTAAAGGAGAGTTCTTGAAATTTGAATTATCAGTATTTAAAGCTGCTGAAAAACGATAGATGTTTTCTGATTGAGAAAGAAAAGAAACACCATCTTCAAAACTTAAAATAGAGGCACCAGAATTGGAAGTCGTGTTATAATATGAATTAACTTTTGGATACTGAAAATTTTTAATTTGTTTGTCAAAAACATTGGTTAGTAAAGGGTGAGAAAAATGTATTGTGGTAACTCGTTTTTCTTGAGGAGATATGGAGTCGAGCTTTGATAAATTATAATTTGTAAATAATTGATTATATGTGTTTAATGATGGTTTTGTTGAAGGAATAATTAAAACAAAACCTCCATTGTTTGTAAATGCCTTTAAAGCCGTTGTTAAGGATAACGGAATGTCATTTAACTCGTTTAAAATAATTAAGTTTTGATTGTCAATGGTGTTATAATTTAACGCATTAAAAGGTGTCGAACTATAGTTAAACTCATCACTTGTATAGATTTTTTTTAAGAAGGTGTCATCTGCTTCGTTAATTGCTAAAACGTTAATTGGTTCACGCTGATCTATATTAAAATAGAATTCATTATCATATTGAAGATTTTGGTCTTCAATAGTGATTTTTCCATTAAAAAAGGTGTTTGCTGGTATTGTAAAAATGGTACTAGCTTCTGTATTGATGTTTACAGCGCTTTTAGCAATAAGTTTTTCACCATTAAACAAAGATACAGGTAAGGTTTCAATAGGTTCGCCTTGGTTTTTTAGCTGTACTGTGAGTTCTAGATTTTCAATTGTAGATTTTGAAATAAATACACTGTCAATACTTACATTTAATATGTTTTCAGGTTGTAACTGAACTAATTTTATTTGTGCTGTACTGTCATTTGCAATAGAAAATACATTTTCTTTTTGTTGAAAATCTGAAACTAATACTAAGTTTTTAATAGTGCTTTCATCTTTAGAAAACACCTCTTTTCCTTTTAAAATTACCGATTCGTAATCGAGTTGATTAGGCGAATGCTTAAGCTGTATCAAATCATTTTTTATAGTTTTGATAGTTGTATTATAAAAGTTAGCATCGTTTGTAAATAGTGAGATACGTTCATCTTCATCAATAGTTTCAATAACATCTTGTACAACTTTATTTAACAAAGTTCCGTTAGTGCTTTTCGCTTGCATACTAAATGAATTGTCTAAATAAATAACCGTTTCGCTTTTTGTATTGAAACTTTCAGAATTAGAAATATAAGGTTGAGCAAAAGCAATAATCACACAAGCCAATAAAAGCATGCGTGTTAATAAGGTAAGCCATTTTTTTAGTTGCGAACTTTTACGTGTTTGAATGGTTAGTTCTTTTAAAAACTGAACATTTGTAAAAGGTACTTTTTGAAACTTTCGAAGCTGAAATAAATGAATAATTATAGGAATGATAAGCAGGAGTAAAGCGTAGAGAATTTCTGGATGTTTAAACTGCATTCCTAGATTGTAATTTTTTGTGCATTCAATTAATGCTCAAATATAGAAAATGCTAAGGGATTTGTATACGTAGCTTTTGAGAAAATTAACGTTTCAGTGCGAAATGACCAGTAAATGTTCTTCCGTCAATAAGCGTTGCCACAAACCAATAGTCTGATGAAGGTAGTGCTTGTCCGTTAAATGTTCCGTCCCAACCAGAACTCAAATGATTAAGCTCAGTAATTAATTTTCCGTAGCGATTAAAAATCTTAATATCGATTCCTTGGTTATAATCTTCGTTAACGCCATATACATGCCATTGTTCGTTACGATCATCTCCATTTGGAGTAAAAAACTTTGGAAATCCTAAAACAGAAAAAGTTTGCTCAACATATCCACAATCATTTAGGTCTCTAACATAAACGGTATGAAATCCTGGAGGAACATTTGTAAAGACATTGCTTTCTTGAAAGATAACACCAAAAACGTCTAAAGCATATTCGTAAATACCTTCTCCAGAAACTTGAACAGTTACAATGTTGTTACTTGTGCCTTCTTGAATTACAAGATTATCAATAGTTGCAATATTTGAAGGGTTAACAGTAATAGTTCTGCTTGAAGAACAACCATTTGGATCGGTTACAATTACAGTATAAGTACCAGGTTCATTAATGTCGTTGAATGACGTGTTTACAGAAGTTGAAACACCATTTAATAACCATTCATAGTAATAATTACTTGGAGAATCGTTGAGTACACCTCCAAATAATGTGATGGTTTCAGGAAACGAATTTAAACAGTATATGAGCTGCTCGTCTTCTAAAAGCACTGGAGTATATAAGACCTCAAGTTCTACCGAAGCAATAGAAAAACATTGATTGTTGTTTTCAACTTTTACAAATAGGGTTTGATAATTAGGAGTTATGTTTTGATAATTTGTGCTTAAAGCATTATTGTCTTGAAAAGCATCATTTTCAGTTTCATAAAAGCTCACAGAAGCTCCAGCTGGAATCTGACTTTGAATAGTATTGGTAATGTCATTCAAATCAAAAGTAGCAAAGCCATCAATAACATCACCATCGCAAGCTTCAAGCGTTGGAATGTTTAGAATGTTGTTAGAAATTTGGAGCTCTAATTCGGCAACATCAAAACATCTGGCTTGATTTTCAACACGTGCATAAACCGTTTGAAACGGAATTGTATTTTCAAAGTTAGTGGCATTAATAAGCTCATTAACGTTTTGTAATGCATCATTTTCGGTTAAGAAAAAGTTAGCTACAAAAATTGAAGCATCATTATTTGTAATATTATTTTCAGCATCAAAAAGATTGTATGTGGTTAAACCGTCTTGATTTTGATCACATTCAATTAAAACCGAATCAAAAGCAATAGGGTTTTCGACATATTCAATCACAATTTCTCCGTAAGAAATACAATTATTGTTTAGCGTGACTTCAACATTATAAGTTCCAGCATCTGTAACAGTATAAGTTGCATTAGTTTCAGAAGTTAGTTCAATACCATTCTTAAACCACTTAAAATTATTGCTATTAACTTGTGAAGCGTCTAAAGTTAAAGTCTCATTTTCGCATATCGCATTTTGAGTGGATAATAATCGGTTTGGACCAAGATCTGTTGACAATTGAAAGCTTCCAGCTTCTAGAAATACAGCAGAATCATATCTGTAATTTTGCTCATCTGCAATAACGAGTTTTACATGATAAGTTTCGTTTGGAACAACATTAGCTGTTGCTGTTAATACTTTGGTTTGTCCATTAAAGTTTATAGGCACATTACTATCATTCCAGCTTTCAAAATAAAATTCATTTTCGGCTTCACAACCACCAGGAATGTCTGGGTGAACAGTTGTTACTTTAACAGGTGTTTGTGTGTTTGGAACTAAAGCAATATTAGTATACTGTTGCTCATTTATAGGACGAATTAAAAAGCCAAACAAATCGGAATATTGACAAGTGTTTGGGTTGCCTTCTTGGTATTCTTCGGAAGCAAATAAATATCTAAAACTAACTTGAGAAGCAATTGATGTAAAATCAAACTCAAGAATAGTCGCATTTATGGTATTACTTTCATTTAATGCAGCTTCTAAGTCTGAATCACCTGTCCAACCAGAAGCATTATCATCACTTAAAGAGTTGTTTGGTCCAGGAACATTAGATAAGCGTCCAGTGCTAAGTACAAGACCACTTTGAAAAGGAAACGTTGTGCCTGAAGCATTAAAATAGCCATAACTTTGATCTGATCCACCAAAATCACCTCCAACCACATTAGTTACAACAACATTTTCAATACAATCACTATCAATAAGAATGTCTTCAATAAGTTCTTGAGCAGAGTAAGTTTGGTTATCAACCTGAATGCTTTGCCCAAGTGCAACTGTACTTACAAGAAAACAAATAAGATAAAGTAAAAATTTCATTAGCAATTTTTCCGATTGCAAAGATACGTATAGCGCAAGCTTTAAAATACAAAAAAAGTGTTAATTAAAGTAAACTAATAACGTAGTGCAAAGTGACCTTTTACTTCAAATGTTTTTCCGTCTTTTTTAACTTTTGCTAAGTACCAATAGTCAGAAACAGGCATTAAGCTACCATTATAATAACCATTCCAACCAGAAGAATTAGACGTTAGCGTTTGAAGGAGTTTGCCATAACGATCAAAAATATAAATAATGGTTCCTGGTAAGGTTTCTACACCAGTAATATGCCATGTATCAAAATGACCATCGTCGTTTGGTGTCATAAACTTTGGTGTATCGATTACAACAATTTCTTTGGTTATTGGTGTACAGCCATTTAAATCTATAATAGTTACTGTATGATAACCTAGACTTACGTTTTCAAAAACATTAGAAGATTGAGGAGGAAGATTGTCTAACTGATATTGGTAATTTCCAATCCCTTCAATAGTAACAATAATATTATTTGGATCTGAAAAATCAATACTTTCAGTAATTACTATTGTAGCTGCTTCAGATTCTGTAACACTAAATACTTCTATAGTTTCACAACCTAAAGGAGAAGTGACTGTAACAGAGTAAACACCAACTTCTGTGATTTCAATTTCTGGAGTGGTTTCATTAGTAGACCAAAGATATGTATCTCCAATTTGGTTTGTATTAGCACTAACAGTTAATGGCAAATTTTCTAGACAAATAACTTGAGAACCAATATTTACAATAGGTTTAGGATGCACAATAGTTTCAAAAGAAGTGATGTCATAACAGCCTGTAGTGTTATTTTCAACACGAACGTAGATGAGTTCTCCATCTGCAGCATTGTAGTTTTGATTTAAAGCATTAAGGTTATCTTCAGCAGCAATGAGATCGTTGTGGTATGACACTGTAAAGCCATTCGGATTTTGATTGTTTAACACCATAGCATTCTGAGATGATAAATCAAAAGTGAAAAATCCGTCATAATCATCATCACATGCTTCGAGATTGTTTGGTGTGTTTGCTTCAGGAAGCAGGTTGACAATTAGATTAAACTCATGAATGTAATAGCAATGTGTTGTAGAAAATTCTATTCGAGCAAATATGGTATCGCTAAGCGATTGATATTCGTATTGATTATTAAGAGGGTTTAATTGATTGGTTGCATCAATTTCAGTTGCATAATAATCAACTATAACATTACTTGTTTGTACTAATAAAGATGAATTAATCTCGGAAAGCTCTACAGTTTCTATAGCATTAGCACAAACTTCAAACTCATCTGAAGCATTTATGGCTGGAGGTAAATTAACATTTAATTCTAGTGGAACAAACCTATAACAGTTAGCTTCTGTATTGAATACTTTTATGTAAATGGTTTGCGGACTGTGCAAACTTGTGTAATTTGTAGGATTTGAAATGATGTTAACATCATCTTGAAGGTCTTCAATAGATTCAAAATAAG
The DNA here is from genome assembly GCF_049800755.1 of Psychroserpens sp. S379A. NCBI lineage: Bacteria > Pseudomonadati > Bacteroidota > Flavobacteriia > Flavobacteriales > Flavobacteriaceae > Psychroserpens > Psychroserpens sp. S379A. The sequence continues at coordinate 117,813 of NZ_JBNAFQ010000001.1, forward strand.
AGATGATATTATTGGAATTTACAGTATTGAAAAGTTCGGCTTCAGCTTGAGTTAAATCAAAAGAAGTCATGCTATCATAATCAGTATCACAATGAGTGATTGAAGAAGGTACTGATGGATGTAAATTGGTAATTAAATTAAATTGAGTTAAGTCGTGACAACCAGTTGTATTATTTTCAATACGTGCGTAAATAATTTCTCCATTTTCGCCTAAGTAATTATAATCTATAGGATTTTCACCAAAGTTTGCTTCAGTTTCAGAATTGTAATAACTTACAGTAAACCCGTTAGCATCTTGGTTACCAAGAACAGAATTGTTAACTAAAAACAGATTAAAAGTTTCAATGCCATCATTGGATTCGTCATCGCAAATTTGTAAATCTAAAGGTTGATTTGCAACTGGTAAAGGATTGACGATAAGTTGAAAAGGGTAAATATAAAAGCAAGCTGTAGTTGCATATTCAACACGAGCAAAAATGGTATCATTAAAAGTAGAGTAGGTGTAATTCTCACCTAAGGCATTAGCCTGACTTTGCGCGTTTGAAAGAGATTCGTAATAACTAAAAATCACATCATTTGAATCGCTTACGATGATAGTGTTAATCTCATTTAAATCAAAACTGTTAGAAGAGTTAATGCAAATATTATAATCTTGAAACTCGTTGATTAAAGGTGGTAAATTTACAGATAAGCTTATAGGTTCTACGTTATAACAATTAGAAAGTGTGTTAGTTATTTTAATATAAACTGTTTGCGGATTAGATGTATTTGTATAATTATTAGGATTTGAAATGATTCCTGAATTACTTTCGACATCTTCTAGTGTTTCGTGATACGTAATTTCAATATCATCTGCTCTAACATCAAGTACTTCTGTTTCTACTTGAGTTAAATCAAAAGTGATTATACCATCATAATCTTCATCACAATCACTTAAATCTGGAGCAGCATTTATTTCAGGAACTTGAATAACATTTATTGAAAATTCTGTGATAACAGGACAGAGTATTTCGTTATCAACTCTAACATAAAGTACTTGAGGATTGACCACATTTGTGTACTCTAAAGGCAATTCATTTACGTTTAAATCGGCATCATTAAAACTTGTATGAAAAGAAATATCAAGGTTTTCAGGTATGCCATTACTGATTTCTTCTATTTTTTCAGTTAAATCGTGAGGTTCAAATCCATCATTTGAAGCATCGTCACAAATCATAATATCAGTTGGCTGATTATAAGTAACAAATTGCACAACTTCAATTTCTATCGAAGACGTATCAAAACAATCAATATCTGTGATATTTTCGACACGTATATAAATTGTTTGCGGATTGGAAAGGTTTTGATAAGCCACATTTTTGTCAATACTATTAACTCTATCAATAGCATCTTGTTCAGTTTCAAAATATAGAACCTCTTTTCCAGTTTGACCATTTAGTATGTCGCTATCTTTTGTATGCAAGAAGAAATCGTTAATTTCATTACCATCACTCTCACAGGTAATGTAGGTTTCTACAGGAGAAAATACAGGTAATGTATTTACGATAACATCAAACTCTACAATGCTATGACATGTAGTAATTAAGCTTTCAACTCTAACAAAAATAGTTTGGGTTTGTGTATTAATGCTATTAGGATTTGGTATGGCATTAGTTGCATTATCTGCATCTGTAAAGCTGGTATGAAATGTTAAGATTAAATCTGTTGTGTCTGATACAATTTCTGAAATGCGACTTTCTAAGTTTACAATATAATAAGCATCTTGGTCATTATCACAAATAATTATATCTGAAGGTTGCATGACAACTGGAGGATCTATAACCAAAACATCTAAAGTAGAAATGTCATAACAAGTAGTTTGTGTATTGGTTACTCTTGTATAAACAGTTAACGGATTAACAGTGTTTGTATAGTTTTGAGGTAATGCATTTTCATTATTTAAGGCATCTTGCTCAGTTAAATAATATTTAACACTTGGAAAATTGATTCCAGTACTTACATAATCGTCAAAGGTTGAAAGTACAATTGCAGTCGAACCATCAAAATCTGTATCGCAATATTCAACCATATTAAGATTTTGAATGGCTATAGCTGGATGAATTACAAGATCAACAGTATTAAATTGAATACAAGAATCTAGTGTTGCACTGATGTAAATTGTAGTTATGGTTGACGTTGCTGTATACGGAATATTTTTGTCTAAAGCGTTATTGTTGTTAAGTTGATCTGTTTCAGTTTCGAAAAACGAAATGTCAAAACCTTCATATTCGTTAATAACTGCCAATTCTAATTGATTAAGGTCAAAATTTGCTATACCATCATTTGAAGCATCATCACAAATACCAAAGTCACTAGTATTAAAACCAGAATCAACAATGTTAGTATGGAGTTCAATAGGCATAATAGCAGCACAGCCATTAGCGTTAGTGACTTTTATATATACCAGTTGAAAATTTGGAACTGTATTTTGAAACGCTGTTGGATCAAGAATTTGATTAATATCTTCTTCAGCATTGCTTTGTGTTTCATAATAACTAACGGAAACATCTGTAAGTCCTTGTAGAATATCATCTTCTACTGAAGTAATATCAAAAATTTCAAATCCGTCACCATCTGTTTCGCAAGCATTAATCCATTGTACTTCAGAGTTAATAACAGGATTCTCTAATACATTTATGAGTATTGAAGTAACGTTAAAACATCCTGTATTGGTGTCTTGTACTCTAATAAATAAAGTTTCCGTAGGATTAGTATTGGTATATGGTAATCCGATAGGATTTAAACCTATTTCAGCATCAGTTTGAGAAGTGTAATATGATACAGAATAGTTTGGATTTTCAGAGATTATGGCTGTTCCAGTTTCATGAAGATCAACCATGGTAATACCATCTGCAACATTGTCGTCACAAATATTTAAATCTAAAGGTTGGCTGTACACAGGAGAGTCGTTAACGACCAAATCAAAAGTTGTAAAGCCTAAGCAACCAGTGTTTACTTCTTCGGTTCTTACATAAATGGTTTGTGGATTAGTAATGTTTTCCCAAGGAACTATTATAGTACCAGTTTCTGTAAGAGCTCCAGCATTACTTAGATGGTAGCTAATATCATAAGTTCCGCTTGGTAATGCGTTTAAAATTTCATTGTCTTTTGTGGTTAAATCAAAAATCTCAATGCCATTATTTGAAACATCGTCGCAAATAGAAAAATTAGTAATAGTTCCAACATCTTGCTCGCCTCCTAAGTTAACAGCAATTTCATCTTCAATGGTACACGAATTATTATTTACTTGAATTGTAACTTCAATACCATAAGTTCCAGATGCTGTAGCTTGATATAAAGGATTTGTTTCGCCCAAAATAGGTTGACCATCTTTAAACCATTGGTAGGTTGCAATATCATTTTCAACATCACCATTAAGCACTAAAGATTGCGCACATGTATTTACATCTGGACCTAAATCTACCGAAGAAAGAGTGTTGGTACGTCGTATAAAAACAGCTGAATCATAATTTTTGTCAGTTTGATCAGCAATGATTAATTTAATTCTATGCAAGACATTTGGTTGAATGGTTGCAGAGGCAGTCAATACTGTAGTTCTTCCGTTGTAGTTTGTGTCTCCAATATTATAACCATCAAAATACATTTCGTTTTCAGCAGGACAAAATCCTACAATTTCATCATGAATAGTATTTGTGTTTACAGGAATAGTGGTACCAGGAATTAAAGCAATATTGACAAAAGGATCAGATGTACCAGCTCGTTTAATTAGAAAAGCAAAACCATCAGAATACTGACACGGAAAGTTAGAGTTGTACTCTTCTGAAGCCAAAATATAATCGAAAGATATTTGGCTAGTAGCTGAAAGGAAATCAAATTCTATAGATGTTGCATTTAGCGTTCCAGATAGTCCTAAAACATTTTCTAGATCAGGATCTGAAGGCCAATTATTGGTGCCATCATTTAAGTTGCTTGTATTTAATCCATTGCCAGCAGATTGAATGTCTCCAGTAGATAAAATAATTCCGTTTTGAAATGGAAAATCAGAATTTGCCTTATCAAAAGAACCAAAACTACTAATGCCATATGCTTGACCATTAACCGAAGATGATACGTTAGATATGTCTACACAACCTTGCCCTAAGTTAGCTTGTATTAAAGCTTCTAAGGCAGAAGAATCCTCTGTTGAAATTTGTTGTGCTGTAGTTGTATACATCGAACACAAAAACAGTCCAATACACAAGTACTTTAAAACTCTCATTTATTACGGTTAGCTATAATAAATAGGTTTAAATTCAATTGAGCAGATTTAGAGGGACATCTAATCTAGAACTTGTGAATGTAGAAAGAAATTATGTTTTTTTAGGTTTTATAGTGTCTAAAGGAGGTTTTATTAGATAAAATGCATTTTTAATTGGTTTGTCATGATTTAGTATTTCAATGCAAAGTGTCCTTTAACATCAAAAGCAATGTTCCCTTTTTTAACTTTGGCTAAAAACCAATAATCACTAGTAGGCATTAAGTTACCATTATATCTTCCGTCCCAACCCTCTGATGATGAGGTGAGTTGCGTTAGAAGTTTACCGTAACGATCGTAAATGTATATGATGGTTCCTGGTAAAGTTTCTACTCCAGTAATGTGCCATGTGTCAAAGTATCCATCACCATTTGGTGTCATAAATTTAGGAGCATCAATAACTACAATGTCTTTAGTAACCTCAGCACAGCCATTTAGATCTATTATTTTTAATGTATGATAACCAATACTTACGTTGTTGAATATGTTTGAGAGTTGAGGTTCATCATCATCTAACTGGTATATATAGTTGCCAATTCCGCTTACTGTAACTGTTATATTGTTTGGATCTGAAAAATCAACAGTTTCGGTTATTTCTATGGTTGCTGTTTCCGATTCTGAAACATTAAAAACTCGTGTGGTTTCACAGCCAAAAGGTGATGTTACAGTCACCGAATAAGTTCCTATTTCTGTGATTTCAATTTCTGGAGTAGTTTCGTTTGTAGACCAAAGATATGCATCACCAGCTTGATTGGTGTTGGCACTTACAACAAGTGGTAAATTGTTTAAACAAATTACTTGATCTTCAATATCTACAATTGGTTTTGGATTTACTGTGGTTGTAAATTGAGTTAACGCATAGCATCCAGTACTATTATTCTCTACACGAACATAAATGGTTTGTCCGTCAACTGCATCATAAAGTAGAGGAAGCTCATATTCGGCTTCTTCAGCTAAGATATAATCATCATAGTAACTTACTGAGAAGTTTGCTGGATTTTGACCATTAAGAACCGTAGTTGTTTGCTGACTTAAATCAAATTCAAAGAAACCATCGTAATCATCGTCACAACTAATTAAATCATTAGGTTGATTAGCAATTGGTGCAGGATTTACAGGTAAGCTAAACTCATGGATATAAAAGCAATGTGTTGTAGAAAATTCTACACGAGCAAAAATTGTATCATTATTAGTTTGGTAATTGTAGTTAGAACTTAAGGCGTTGGTTTGGTTTTCTGCATCTAATTGAGTAGGATAATACTCAATTAATACATTAGCTGTTTGTTCTAATATGGTTGAATTAATTTCGGTTAAATCTGTAGTATTGGTATCATTTCCGCAAACTTCATAACTTGAAATCTCGTTAATAGCAGGAGGAAGATTAACAATAAGGTCTAATGGTATAGACACAAAACAATCTGAAATAGTATTGGTTACACGTACATAAACCGTTTGCGTTCTTGTTAGGTTTGTGTAATTTTCAGGATTAGCAATTGCATTAGCTTGAATGAATGAATCTTCAAAAGTTTCATGATATGTAATTTCGATATTGTCTTGTCTTACATCTAAAATATCAAACTCAGAGAGTGTTAAATCAAAAGTGATAATTCCATCATAATCTGCGTCACAATCTACTAATGGTTGTGGCAAGTTTACATCTGGTGCAGCAATAACATTTAAAACAAAAGAGGTATAAGATTCACAAATAGTGCCATTATTTATTCTCACATAAATTTGTTGTGGATTCACAGTATTACTAAAGTTAAGAGGAAGCGGATTGACATTGTTTTCAGCATTCAATTGCGAGGTGTGAAAAGTAACTTCCTGTATTTCAGGTATGCCTTGTGTAATTTCGGCAAGCTGAACATTAAAATCAAATTCTACACTGCCATCGTTAGTAATATCATCACAAATAAAAATATCGGTTGGTTCATTAAATGCTGGATTTGTACCAACTTCAATAGGAAATGAAGATGTAGCATAGCAATCTGGATCTGAAAGATTTTCGACTCTTACAAATATGGTTTGCGGATTTGTAATATTTACATACACATCATCCTTATCAATTGGATTCGTGTTGTTTTCGGCATCTAAAGCTGTTTCAAAATAAAATACTTCTTTGCCTGTTTGACCGTTTAATATGTCAGCATCTTGAGTTGAAAATACAAACTCACCAGTATCATCGTTACTGATTTCACAAAACTTGTATAAACTTATTGGGTTAATCACAGGTAATGTATTTATAATAACTTCAAAACTTTCAGTTGAAAAACATCCCGTAGTTGTATTTTCTATTCTCATTATAATCGTGCCAGTTTCAGCAGCATGCATTGAAGTGTTTAGGATGTTGTTTATATCGTTGTCAGCATCTGCTTGATTATGATGAAATGTAATATTTCTATTAATTGTACTTGTAACAGCTTCAGAAATCTTATTATTTAGATTAATTATTGATATTCCGTCTTGATCTGTATCACAAATAATGATATCTGTTACATCAGAACTTTCAGGAGCAGGTAATACTTCAATTTGGAAAGAGTTTATGCTAGGACAACCAGTTGAACTGCTATTAACTCTAGCAAATAGAGTTTGCGGATTTGATGTATTTGTATAAGTGTTTGATAGTGTACCAATACCATTTTCTGCACCTTCTTCTGTTAAAAAATAACTGACTGAAAAACCAGGTTGGTTATTGGTTATTTGATCATTAAATTGTGTTAAATCAATTGCTGTAAATCCATCTTGGTCTGTATCACAAACTGAAACTAATCCAATAGAATCAAATTCTATGATTGGAAAAAGCTCAATTTCAATATCAGCTACTTCTTGACATGTAGGACTAGTAATTACTAAGTATAGTGTTTGAGGACTAGATGTTGGTTCAAACGGAATTGTTGGATCAATTGCGTTGACTTGATTATCTCTGTCATTCTCTGTAAGATAAAAATCTATAGTGATTTCTACGTCTAAAACTTCTTCTAAATCAAGAAGAATTTCTGCAGTCATATTTATTAAACTAAATTCTTCTTGTCCATCATTACCAATATCACATAACGTAAAATCTCTTAAGTTGGTTGCAGTTAACAAAAGGTTGGTATGCAACTCTATTGGTGTAATACTTGCACAACCAGTGGTTTGATTTTCAACTCTAATAAATACAATTTGTTCGTCACTTACAATATTTTGATAATTGGTTTCATTAGCAATAGCATTCGTCCCTAAATCTGCATCTTCTTGTGTTTCATGAAACGTCACATTAACACCTGTTGTGCCTTGTAAAATATCTGCTACGACTGAGGTTAAATCAAAAAATGCAAATCCGTCATGATCAGCATCACAGGCATCAAGATATTGAGGTTCAGTACTAATTGAAGGATTATCTAATACTTCGATATCTAACGATGTTGTACTAGAGCAACCTGTATTTATATTGGTTACATTAACAAATAAGGTTTCTGTAGGATTGGTGTTTACATAAGGCAATGGAATACCGTTTATACCATTATCTGCATCTTCTTGCAATAAGTGGTAGCTTACCTGTAAGTCTAAATTACCATTAGTGATTTCATCATCCTTTTGTGATAAATCAATAGTGGTTACTCCATCTGAAGTTGTATCATCACAAACTATTAATGGAGTAGGAGTTGTTATATTAGGTAAAGGATTAACGATTAAGTCAAAACTCTGATATGCAAGACATCCATTTATGGTATCTTCAATTTTTACATAAATTGTTTGCGGATTTGTTGTGTTTTGAATTGGAGATGTAATCGAGTTTATTCCAGCTAAAGCATCATTTATAGTATAATGATAACTTACATTATAACTTGATGAAGGTACCGAAGCTAAAGCTTCAGAATCTTTAGTAGACAAATCAAACAATTCTATACCATTAGCACTAAGATCGTCACAGAGCTGAAAATCTGAAATGACATCAGCAGATTGAGTAGAGCTTAATAAAACGTTTACAGTATCTTCAATTACACAAGTAGAATTTGTTAAAGGAATTTCTATTGATACAGTATAATCTGCAGATTGTGTAACGTTTAAAGTTGGTTGGTTTTCTCCAGGAATTAATACATTGTCAAGATACCAAGAATAAATGGCTTGAGGATTATCAATATTACCATCTAAAGTTACATTACTTGCACATGTTAGTATATCGTTACCTAAATCTACATTAGAATTAAAGCTATTACCTTCAATAAATACAGCCGAATCATAATTTTTGTCCGTTTGATCAGCAATAACAATTTTAATATGGTATTGTACATTCGGAAGAATGGTTGCTGTTGCAGTCATTACAGTGGTACGACCATTATAGTTTGTGTCTCCTTGGTTATAACCTTCAAAATATTGCTCATTTGAAGGCGAGCAAAAACCAACAATTTCGTCGTGAATTGTGTTGGTGTTTACAGGAGTGGTTGTTCCAGGAATGATTGCAATATTAGTGTAAGGGTCACTGGTTCCTGTCTCTTTAATTAAAAAAGCGAAGCCATCGGAATACTCACATGGAAAATTTCCAAAATATTCTTCAGACGCTAAGATATAATTAAACTGAATTTGATTAGACACAGAAACAAAGTCAAACTCTATTGATGTAGCGTTTAAGGTTCCAGAAATTCCTAAAGCAGTTTCTAAATCAGGATCTGTGGTCCAGTCGTTTTCTCCTTCGTTTAAGATTTCATTGTTTTGTGTATTACCACCAGATAACGGATTTCCAGTTGATAGCATGATACCATTTTCAAAAGGAAAATTAGAGCCAGCACGTTCAAAATATGCAAAACTGTTAAATCCGTTAACAGATCCATTTACTTGAGAACTTATGTTAGAGGTCTCTACACAACCTTGAATTAAGTTATTCTCAATAAGTTGTTGTTCCGAAAAAGAATTATCGATTGAAATTTGTTGGCCATAGGCTAATGAGCCAAAAACTAAGCAACATATTGCTGCGAGGGATTGTTTTAAAATTTTCATTATTAAGCGGTTAAGTTCATGGTGGTTAGCCATGAGATTTGGGACTTGGGCTAATTTGTAAAATTTAATTTGGCGAAATATAGAATCGTTTTAGATGAAATGCAAATATTTACGACGAAATGCACAAAACATTAACATTTGGGTTTTTTAGTCCAAACAATTTCTGAGGCTTTTTTGAGTAGTAGTTTTCGCTCTTTGGGTCTGAATATGTACAGGTAAATCATTACATAAATCATAATATAGTAGGTTAGGGGTTTTTGTTGCAAAAGCAATAATGAGGGAAGATTTCTAAAGGATAATACTCAAATTAGAATTAAATAAGATAAAACACAAATAAATACGACAAACAGTATTAAATTTTAACAATTTAGTAGTTTACGTATACCCAACCTATAAAAGGATCGAAGTTAGGATCGTTTAAATTTAAAATGTAATAATAGGTGCCAACAGGAACTAAGTTTCCAATATTATTTAAACCTCGATTTGTTTTTCCTAACCAAGGATTGTCGTTATCGCCTTCAAAAATAAGTGTGCCATATCTATTGAAGATTTTTAAGTCGTGTTTTTCGAATATGTTATAAAGCCCTTGAATGTTAAACCAGTCGTTAATATTATCATTGTTTGGTGAAAATCCTTCTGGGATTTGAGGAGGACAATTCTCAACTAAAACATCAAAAGCATAAGGTAAGTAACAAGGTGAGCTCTCTATTCTTGCATAAATAGTCTGAGGGTTAGTTGTATTGTTATAGCTTTCAGGATTGATAATAGCGTTGTTATTAGATTCTAAATCTGCAAGGTTTTCAAAAAACTCAACACCAAAAGTTGTGTTAATACTATTGTGTTCCATTATTTGAATTAAATTGAACTCGGCAGAATTAAAACTTTTATCACATAAAAGTGTAGCAGGTAAGATTTCAAAAGGTGGTGATTTTAATAACTCTATGCTAATTGATGCACTGTTATTGCTTTCGTCAAGTTCATTAACAATTCCATTTCCAGAACCATTATCATCAACGACAAGAGTTAGTTCAAAGCTATTATCAATAAACTCAGGAATAATTAGTGAAATGTTTCCATTTTCAAAATCATTTATATCTATTACGTTTGTTGTAGCGCTTTGTCCAACTAAAATTCCATCAGCATAAAATGCAATAGGAGTATTTGCTGGTAAAGGGTCTGTACTGTCAGTATTAAAAACGGAATAATCAACATCTATAATTCTATTATTACACTCTGTAATGAAACTATTTAAACCTATTGATGCATCAGGAAGTTGACTATTTAAAACTGTAATGATATTATTGATTACTACTACATCAGAATTAGAGGTTAATTGAATTGTAGCGCTATTGTCTCCAATTGAAATGTTGTTTTCAATATTATAGACATCAATATCCATATTATATAAATCTGATGAATTTGTAAAACTATTCGTTCCGTTAAATGCATTATTGATTGGATTTAATGGTGGATTTCCAATTATATTTCCGTTTATAGATAGTTGTTCGTTTACAGCCAATCCAGCATCACCTTCCCAAGCAATGAATCCAATTTTTGCGCCTTCATTATCAAGAACGTTCAAATTGTCTAAAGTGATGGTAATTGTTTCAGGAACTTTTTGAAAGCCATCGTAAACATTTAGTTGATTTAGCGGAAGACTGTTGTCCTCATAAATAACAGTTATTGCCCAACCTCCAAAATTGATACTAGCATCACAGTAATCTTGAATCGTATTAGAAATGTCAAACTCAGAAATAGTATATATAGTATTGCCTTCTGCTTGCACAATGTTGGTTATGTCTGCAAAAGCTCCAAAGTAAAAGAAGCCAAATCCTAGAGGAGGAGTAGTGAATGTTCGTTCAGCAGAGACAGAAATACCGTTAACTTCAATATCATAATCTCCAGAACCAGAACCTGCCCAATATAAATATGCAGCAACAATGTTTTGATTTGTATCTAAATTTAAAGCTGCAGATGAAGTAGTTAAAATATCACAAGTTGTTGCTACTTCATTCTCTTCAAGATTTAGAGTATTTCCAATAGCAGTGTAATCATATCGTCCGTTAAACTGCTGAAATAGTTCAACGTCTTGACCAAATACAGAATATGGTATAGCTAAAATGAAAAGAATAAATACAAATTTGCTAAACCTCATTGATTAATTTTATTAAATAATTTGCATAAACCTTAGCGTCTTAATGCAAAATGACTTCTAAATATTCTACCATCTTGAAGTGTTACTACAAACCAGTAATCACTTGAAGGCATATTTGTACCATTATAAGTACCATCCCAACCAGGACCAAGAGGATCTAATTCGGCTAATAATTTACCATAGCGATCATAAATCAATATTTGTGAGTTAGGCTGAAATTGTTGTGATAAACCTTTGACTTGCCAAAACGGATTAATCGCATCTCCATTTGGAGTAAAAAACTTTGGAAACCCAATAACCGAAACGTCTTCTTCAGAAATACCACAATTATTTTCAATGTCACGAATATAAACTGTGTGAAACCCATAATCTACATTGGTAAAAATATGACTTTCTTGGTATGGTCCATTAATGTTGTCTAAGGCGTAATCGTAAATACCTTCACCAGAAACAAAAACAGAAATTGTATTATTATCTGAAGCATCTGTTATGTGAATGTCTGTAATTGTTGCTATATCTGAAGGAGATACAATAATCGTTCGGTCTTTATAACATCCATCAGTATTGGTGACACGAACTGTGTAAGTGCCAGGTTCATTGACTTCTATTTCAAACATGTCTTCACCTGTAGACCATTCGTAATAATAATTATTTGGAATATCATTTATGAGACCACTTGTTAATGTTATTGTTTGCGGAAAGTCATTTAAACAATACAATAGTTCTTCTTCAGTAACAATGTTTGGCAATTCAAATACAGTTAATTCAATAGAACTAATACCAAAACAAGCATTAGCATTTTCAACTCTAGCATAGATAGTTTGCGAATATGGAATGGTATTGGTAAAGTTAGTTCCTAACGGATTGTCTTCAACAAGCGCATCATCATACGTTTCGTAATAGGTAACATCTAATCCAACAGGTAACCCAAATAAAATAGCACTTTCAGTATTTGAAAGGTTAAAATTATAAAAACCATCTTCAATGCCATCATCATCACATGCTTGTAAAGAGGTGTCGTTAGAAGCTGTAGAACTTGCTTGCAATGTGATTTCAGCAATATTAGTACAACCAGTATTAGTGTTGGTTACAAGCGCATAAATAATTTGAGGATTGAAATAGTTATTAAAAGCATCAGGATTAAGTTCATCTTCATCATTTTCTAAATCTTCTAACGATACATAAAAATTAATAGTTCTGTCTGAAGCGCTATTGGTAATTTCATTGAAAAATTGGTTTAAGTTAAACGTTGTAAATCCTTCAGGAATACCATCTTCATCACATTGTATAATTGTAGTGTCAATAGCTTCAGGAGCATCATTAACTGTTAGAATAAATGAATCTGTAGAGTAGCAATCTGTGTTAGCATTATTTTCCATTCTAACAAATATTTCTTCAGAATAAGCTATGGCATTTGTGTATGAATCTGGAAGCGTATTGGTATTATCGTCTGCATCTTGTTGTGTTGGATGATAAGTAATGGTGTATTGTGTTTCATCTTGTGCTATTAAAATGTCAGAGTTTAAATCTGTAAGCATTAATGTTTCAAACCCATCCATAGTATTAGCATTTGAATCACAAAGAGTAATGTCTTCTAATATTGCAATAGAAGGTCTAATAAAGACTTCTATTGTAAAAGTTGTTATGGCATAACAGTTAGGATTTTCGTTATTGTCAACTCTAGCATAAATGGTTTGAGAACTTTCGGTATTATCAAAATCTCCTACAATTTCATTTTCAGCATTGTCTGCATCAATTTGATTGGTATAATAGCGAACTGTATACTCATCTGGATTTTGTCCATTTAATATTTGTGCATCTTGAGTTGTTAAATCGAAAGTAGAAAACCCATATTCATCACATCCAGTAAGATTATTAGGTTGAGTAGCCGTTGGAATATCAAAAATGCCAACCACAGCTTCACCTTCAATTGGGCATTCGCCATTGTTTTGTTCTATATACACTTCATAAAATCCAGGTGTATCCACAAACAATTGAAATGTAGTTTCAGATAATGGCAATCCATCTTTAGACCAAGAATAATCAGCTCCAGGAATGTCTTCTGCTAAAAGCGTATACGAATCACCTGTACAGAGTTTTAGTTCGGTAGTACTAATACCATTTTGAATGATATCAATTTGCGAATTAAACAAAGATTGAATAAAAGGAGGTAAGCCAATGCGTCCTCTATTTTGAAAGGTATTATTAATATCTAAAAGTATTGCTGTTTCATTATAGCCAGCCATTACTCCATCAGCTTCAGGATTTTCTATAACACCAATATAACGTCCAGATGTGTTAGGATTTGAGAATTCGAATTGTACTCTATAAATTCTTTTATCAATTCCTAGTTGTAATGCACCAGCATTAATTGTAGATGAGCTATGAACAAGTTGTTGGGTTGATGGTATATCTAAAGCTTCTAAATCCCACTGTAAAATTCTGCTTGCTCCATCACCAGCATGGCCATCATTAATAGACGCGTAAACTTTTCTGTTTTCTGATGAAAATTCTACACCATATGGACTATCATTATTTTGTGGTCCATATAATTCAATAGCATTAGAAACAATGCCAGTATCATTATCAAAATCGAATAGATAAACGCCTCCTGCAGCATCAGCAGCTGGTGTTGTAGCAAAGCCGAAATGTGCTACAGCTAATTTAGAACCATCAGGTGACGCTTTTAGGTAACCCAAAGAATTTCTACGATAGCCAGAAACATCAACAACAGGACCAACTGTTGATATTATTGGTGTTGTATCTACTCCAGTTTCGGTCACTTTAAAAGCATAAAATTTATCTATAAAATGACTTATTACCCAAAAGGAGGTACAATCATCTGCTTTTACAGCTGTAATTTTTTCAGAACATTTATATTCAGTTTGAAGAGGATTACTGGTGTCATAGGTAATTAATGGCACATTTTTTTCAACAGGATCTACATCTCCTAAACCACCATCTAAAGTTAAATCGACTAACGAATACATGAGTCCATCATTAACACCATCATTAGCAAATCCTCCAGGAAAAGCAGATGTATTATCATGATGAGGCTCATCAACAGTAAAAATGTAATATAAATTAGGGTCTTGTGGTTTGGGTACAATTAATCCTGAAGAGGTACTTGAGTCATCACCTTTAAGTCCAGTGCCAAACAAAGTATTCGCGTTAGGCATTGGCAGATGATTGGCATTCCAAACAGTAATTCCATCAGAATAAAACAATAAATTGCCATTAGTGTCAGAAATTGAAGTACAGCCTTCTAAGGTGTCAATTTGACCATTAGTTACTGCTGTAACTGTTCCAGCTTCGGCATTAAAATGTAAGCCAGCATTTTGACCAAAATACCAATACGATGCTTCTTGTTGAGAATAGGTAAATATACTGCATAGCAGTGTCATCAAAAAAAGATAAAATTTTCTTTTCATTATTGTAATAGCAATTTGCAAGTCTGCCACTATAGATATAACAGCTTTTTGGCTAAAATTACTACGTAATATTTGATTATTTGCAGAACTTTAACATAAAAGTTAAGGTTGAAAAAATAGAATGAATTTATAAAACCATTACAAATCTCTCTTTTTCAATAATCTATACGATAAAAAGATAAAAAGGGCAGTCCAGCCTAAAACAATAACAATTTCATACCAATGTACTGCAAAGTCGTATAAGAATTCTTGTCCGTTAGGTGCTTTAGAAATCGCAATTCTTTGAAAAGGTTGGTCGATGAGTTTGTACATAGATTTTAAAGGAAAGAAATTCTGAATTTTTTCAGCAATATCAGCATTGAATTGCCAAGTAATTAATCCAAAAATAATCCATTCTAAAATGTATAACACAAACAAAAATGCTAAAGCAAAAGCTGAACGTTTAACCAGCATGCCTAAAAATAAACATAGACTAAAGAAACCTACAAGTTTTACAAAGTAAGCCAATAGAAATTCGGTTTCTCTAAAGATTAAATTTGCTTCATTAATACTCGAATAATACAAGCCAATGCAAAGACAAATGATAAAAATTAAAATAGTTGCTATAGCAGAAAAGAAAATGATGGTATAAAATTTTGAAAGGATGAACTCCTTTTTGCTTAGGCCATCAATGAGGTTTTGTTTAATTGTTTTATTGCTGTATTCGTTGCCTATCATACTAACGACAACAATGGCAAAGAAAAATTTAAACTGTGAAGCAAAAAACGTGGTGATATGCCAAACGATTGGAAAATTAAAAAGTCCGTAATGACCTAATTCTAAAGTAAAAAAACCAAAAAAGTCAATGCGTAATGACGATAAAATAATGACGAAAAACGGAAGTACAAATGAAATGAATATTAAAACTTTACTCGCTTTGTTGAGTAATAGTTTTTGGAGTTCTAATTGTAATAATCTTAACATGATGGATTGGTTTTGTACTGAATGCATTCAGTAAATAATGATTGATGATGATTAGTTGTTGTCTGTAAGTTGTAAAAATTGTTCTTCTAAGCTTTCTTTACGCTTTACTAAGTGCGATAATACAATCCCTTTACTAAACATGAGCTTATTAAAGGTTGGAGCATCCATTGGTTGATTTAAAAATGCAGTGATGAGTTCTCCTTCAATTTTAATATTTCCGAAGGATGTGTCATTCTTCAATAGTTGAACTAATTCGTCATGTCTTTCAGCTTTCAATTCAAAAAAACCATGACTCGAAATCATTTCGTCAACACGACCAGAATATAATTTTTCACCTTTTCGTAACACAACCACATGCGAACATACTTTTTCAACTTCATCTAAAAGGTGAGAGGCTAAAAGTATGGTTGTGCCTTGACTAGCAATAGCTTTTATAATAGCTCTAATTTGATGAATTCCTTGAGGATCTAATCCGTTTGTAGGTTCGTCTAAAATTAAGATTTCGGGATCGTTTAGTAGCGCAGAAGCAATAGCTAAACGTTGTTTCATACCTAAGGAATAGGTTTTGAATTTATGATCTTTACGATCAAGCAAGCCAACAACTTCAAGTTTTTCGGCAATTTTACTTTCATCAACATCTTTTATTTTACACACTAGCCTTAAGTTTTGTTCAGCAGTCATGTAAGGATAAAAATTTGGTCGCTCAATTATAGCACCTACTTTTTTTAAAGCATCATGTGTTGATGTTTTACCATCAAACCAATGAAAGTCTCCTTGTGTTTTATTAACGACATTTAAAACGATACCTAATGTTGTTGATTTTCCACTTCCATTTGGTCCCAAAATGCCATATACGTTGCCTTTATTAATAGTAAACGATAAGTTTTTTACAGCAGTGAGATAGCCAAATTTTTTGGTGAGATTGTTAATGGTTAGAATAGATTCCAAATTTGATTGATTTTTTTACTGAAACGTATTCAGTAAAGGTTGATTATAAAAGTAAGACGACACTGTATAATTTTTGTTACAATGTCGTCTTAATTATTAAATTTATGTTTTTAGAAACTTTCTAATTCCAGTTTTCGTCGAAGTCTAAATTATCGTAGTCATCAATATCTAAACCGTCGTCAAATTCACTACCTAAGTCATCAAAATTTTCGGCTTCAAATGCTTTTTCAGGAGCTGTATCAGGAATTTGTCCGTGAACAAACATGAGGTTCGGATAATCGGTACCTTCGGCTTCTTCAACAATTTCAGCTAGTTCGACCAAAAAGGTCCACATACTCATAAAGTCGTAAATGTAAATGAGTTTGGTTTGCGATTCATGAACCACATCACTAAGCGTAGTTTCACTCATTAATCTTACAGAAGCATGTCCTTCGCTGACATCAAACATTGAAATTTCTTCACCTTGATCCCATTCGTCATTACTGATATAAAAAGACGCCATTTCTAATCCGTTAAACCCAAAGGACTGTGTAATGGTATTATGTAAATCTTCAAGAGAATCTGTTTCACGAATTTCAATATCGCGAAATATGTCATCTTCAGTATCATTATCTAGTATAATTCGAAACCTATATATCATGTTGCAAAAATATATTATTTACTGAAACGATGCAAAGTAAATGTCATGGCTGTTAATAATAAAAATGCTCCAACTTGATGCACAACACCTAACCAAACAGGTACAGCATAAATGATGGTTAAAACACCTAAAAGAAATTGTATGCCAACCATAATCAATAAGGCATTTATACCATATAACTGATTACTTGTTAGGATTAATCGTTTCGCTCTATACCAAATGTATAATATTGAAGCAACAACGATATATGCTAAAGTTCGATGTACAAATTGAACACCACTTCTGCCTTCGATAAAGTTTTTATAAAGTGGACTTTGTTCAATATAAACGGTTTTATGCATAAATTTTCCTTCACTCATCATTGGCCAATGGTTATGAATAAATCCTGCATCTAAACCTGCCACAAAAGCACCATAAATAATTTGAAGAATAAGGATGCCTAAACCAAATCTAATAACATTTCTTACACTTGTATCTATGTCTTTTCGCTTCGGAAACATCAAATCTAAAGCGACCCAAAAGGTATAAGCAAAGGTGATAAAAGCTGTTGTTAAATGCATTGCCAATCGATAATGACTTACATCTGGATTGTCAACAAGTCCGCTTTTAACCATATACCAACCTAAAAAACCTTGAAAGCCACCTAAAGCAAGCAGCACAATTGATTTTTTTACGGTTGGTTTTGATAGTTGTTTTGTGATTAAAAAATATAAAAAAGGAAGGATGAACACTAAACCAATAAAACGACCAATAACACGATGAATCCATTCCCAAAAGTAGATGTCTTTAAAATCTTCTAAATCGAAATGGTTATTAAGTTTTTGATATTCTGGATATTGCTTATACAAATCAAAAGCGTCTTGCCATTCGGCTTCATTCATAGGAGGAATAGTTCCAGAAATGAGTTTATAGTTTGAAATTGATAAACCAGAATGTGTCAATCTGGTAATACCACCAACAATAACCATAATGAAAATAAGTACACAACCAGTTAATAACCAATAAATGACTCTTTTGTTGTCCTTTTTCATATTTTTTTTATTTCATTTATCATTCTGAAGCATTGAGGAATCTAATATGGTTTTTAGAGATTCTTCATTGCATTCTGAACGACATTATTTTTTAATTTTTTTTAAGATATGTCTTGCTCTAGCTTTAAAGCCTGAGCTTTGCATTTGATAATCTCTTTCAAGAATCATAACCAATTCTGGATGAATCCAATCAATATCTTGTCCTAATAAAAACAAGGTGTTCATTGCATAGGCTTTAGGAGCAATTTTTTCATCATTAATCATCCAATCAAAACAAGCTTCTACTATCTTTTCTTTGTGTTTAGAATTTAGTGCTGTTTTAATAGCATTTTCATTTTTAGAATAATAGGCAGTGATTAGATATTCACAAATTTTAGCAACTGGTCTTACTGCTGAATCTAAATGTACTTTGTGAATGCTTGCTGTAAATCGATCTAAATGCGGAATTATAGCCTCTAGCTTTTCGCCACACATAAATTCAAAAACCCAAGCTGCACGACAGGATATTTTATCGTCTACCGTAAATAAAACATCTAATAACTCAGGAATAAGCTCAGGTTGCGAAATGACTAAATTGGCATAATAAAGACGTTTTTCTCGCGAGTGGTTGACGTAATTTAATTCGTTATAAAGTTGTTCTGTTGTCAAACCTTTTTTTGTACTTTTAAGCATCACAAAAATAATCAAAATGAAACTCATAAAAAAGATACTTTTAGCTTTACTTATCGTTGTTATTGTTGCTCAATTTTTTGGTCCAGAAAAGAATGAAGGAGATATCACTTCTATAGAACCTTTTCTTGTTGAAACTAAGCCTTCTCCAGAAGTGAAAAAAATATTAAAAGAAACTTGCTTTGATTGCCATAGTAGTGTTACTCGTTATCCTTGGTATAATAATATCACTCCTGTAAACTATTGGTTAGCAGATCATATTAAGCATGGTAAAGGTCATTTTGATGTATCTAAATGGAATGAATACAACCTCAAAAAGAAAGATCATAAACTCGACGAATTGATCGAAATGGTTGAGGCTAAGGAGATGCCTCTAAATTCGTATACTTGGACGCACACTGAAGCGAAATTAACAGATGAGCAAATTAAAGCTGTTGTTGATTGGGCAAAAAGTGTTAGAGAAGACTATGCATCTCAACTTTCAAATTAATAATTAATTAGTTCTTTTTTGTGAACAGGAAATTGCTAATTATTGGTTTTGTTTGGCCTGAGCCTAATAGTTCGGCTGCAGGAAGCAGAATGATGCAGTTAATTTCGTGTTTTCAGTCTAAAAACTACAAGATCACTTTTGCTAGTGCTTGTGCAAAAACAGATCATGCTTTTGATTTAACGTCATTAGGAATTGACCAAGTTCACATTGCATTGAATCACTCTAGTTTTGATGCGTTTTTGCAAGAATTTCAACCAGATGTTGTACTTTTTGATCGGTTTATGATCGAAGAACAATTTGGTTGGAGAGTCGCTAAAGTTTGTCCGAAAGCACTTAGGATTTTAGATACCGAAGATTTACATTGTTTACGCAAAGGAAGAGAGCAAGCCTTTAAAGATGAGCAAACCTTTGATAATTCGTATTTGTTTAACGATGTTGCTAAACGCGAAATTGCTAGTATTTACAGATGCGATTTGAGTTTGATTATTTCTGAAGCTGAGTACGAATTATTAACTCAGGTATTTAAAATAAGTCCTTCAATTTTACATTATTTGCCATTTTTATTGGATAGTGTTTCTGACTCAACAATTAAACAACTCCCAAACTTTGAAAATAGAAAGCATTTTATCACTATTGGAAATTTTTTGCATCCACCAAATTTTCAATCCATTCAATACTTAAAACAACATATTTGGACTTTAATTAAAAAGCAATTACCTCAAGCAGAGTTGCATGTTTATGGAGCTTATGCTTCACAAAAAGTACTGCAGCTAAACAATAAGCAGAAAGGGTTTTTGGTTAAAGGCTATGCTGAAAATGTTTCAGAAATCATGCAGCAATCCAAAGTCTGTTTGGCACCTTTACAATTTGGAGCAGGTTTAAAAGGAAAGTTGATTGATGCTATGCAAAACGGAACTCCTTGCGTGATGAGTTCTATAGCAGCTGAAGGTATGTTTGGTAATTTACAAGCTAACGGATTTATAGCAGACGACATTCAAGATTTTGTAAATTCTGCTGTGGCTTTATATACCAATGAAGCAATCTGGAATGATACTCATAAAAATGGATTTAATGTGATTAATACGCGTTTTCAAGTTTCAGACTTTCAAGCAGAATTTATGCAGCTTGTTTTTGATGTAAAATCCATTTTGAAAACACATCGACAAGAAAATTTTATCGGACAAATGCTTCAGCATCATACACTACAAAGTACTAAGTTTATGAGTAAATGGATAGAGGAGAAGAACAAAGACTAATTTTTTGATGACATTTTAAAGCGCTTTCGATGATTTGGTATAATCTAAAAATCATTAAACTCATGAAAGTTATTTTAAAATTAATTCTAGTTTTTTTTGTATTCAATTTTTTTGCCTGTTCTTCAGATGACGATAGTAATAATGATAGTGAAGCTAGTTTAGAAGGTATATGGATACTGTCTTCATTACGTGTTGAAAGTACATTCGATTTTAATAATGATGGTACTGCTAGTCAAAATCTTTTTGAAGAAACACCTTGTTATGATAACGATTTTATAAATTTTAGAACCGATGGAACTGTAAACGTTGTTACTGCTTTAACCGAAATAACTGTAGACGTTACGAGTCCAACAGAATATAATCATGTATATGAATGCTTAGATGGTTTTGATCAAGAAACAACTTGGACTAGAGAAGGAAACACAATAACAGTTGAGTATGGAAGCACAGATTTAGTTGGTACGATTTCAGGTAACATGTTGACAGTACATATTGAAAACTTTTTTCAAATTGAAATGTACGATGGTATGAGTTATAGTTATCCTAATGAAGACGTGACTTTGGTGTATACAAAACAATAACTGTTACTAACTATGTAAAATAAAAGGGTTGAAAATTAATGTTTTCAACCCTTTTATTCTTAAACCATTTTGCTTTTTAGAGTGTAAGCTTTTAATTCAAAATTTGTGAATTTAATGTTTTAATATCCTCAATTTCCAACCCTAAAAACAATAGTTTATGAAAGGTTGGGAATTGCGCTTCAGTTTTACTTGTCGTCCAATCTGTCCATGAAGCTTCGAGACCATCTATTGGTAAGATATCGACCCACATTTGAAAACTTTTTGGTTTTCCGTTGTCGTCAAAATGCCATAAATACGAATCTCCAGGAGTTGTGCCACCAGAAGTATAAGTTACTAAAAGTGCGTTTTTATCATCTTCAGTTTTTACGAGCCTGCGCTCAACACCTTTATCAAATACTTTGTAAGGAGCTACTAACCAAAAGGTGTCGTTGTTGAAATAACTTTCGGCTTTGTGAATGTAATCGAGAGCATCTGATTGATTATATTCAGTATCGTTTATGTATACTTTTGAAGTTTCATGGTTTATTAGATTTAAATCAACTTTAATATTTTTCCAATACACTTCGCAAGTTTGTTCGGTTTTATGCCATTTGTAATGGTGTCGCTTTTTAAAGGTGAACTCAATATAGTCTGTAGCTTTATAAGCATCATGATTTAAAGCATTCAGCATTCTAGTCGCTAAAAGATCTGCCTCTTTTCCTTGAGTTCCAGTTGGCAAGTCTTCATTGTATTTAAAATACATAAATGTGAAGAGTAGAAGCGTAGGCAGTGTAAAAAACACAATAAGTCCACCAACGATTTTTAATACTTTTTTTAGTTTAGATTGTTTAGCCATCCTAATGTTATTTCAATTTATGATGTATTCCTTCTGCGAGAGTTTTTGCAGCTTCAGGATGATGTCTAAACCAAAGTTCTGGTTCAATCAATTCTAACTCTGAAAGTGCAATTTTTCCATCGTTATCTTCAAAAATATCAACTCTTGCATAGATAGGCAATTCGTTACATGCTTTAACTGAAGCTTCAGCAAACATAATTTCTTCAGCAGTAGGAGTGTAGTTGTGTACGCTTCCGCCAAAATCATCTTGCACTCTAAAATCACCAGTTTTCGCTTTTTTTAGAATAGCATGTGTAAACTTTCCGTTAAACACCATCATAGATATTTCACCTTTACTTACAATATGATGTTGAAACGGTTGAAGCATCATCGCTTCATTGGCAATTAACTCTTGAAATATCGTTTCATGTTGTTCTAAATTTTCAAGATTTAATTTATATGTATGTCGTGCTGCTCCCGAAATACAAGGTTTTAAAACCGTTTCTTTCCAATTTAAAATATGATGCAATTGTTTTAAAGTGACTTTAGCTCCTTGTTCTATAAAATGACTTTCAGCGATGTGAATGCCATTATTCTGCAAATCTAAAAGATAGTGTTTATCAATATTCCAGCGAATAATGGCTTCAGAATTTATTAAAGTGGTTTGCTTTGAAACCACTTCAAGCCATTTAGAAAATTCATCAAAACGATCAAAATAATCCCAAGTGGTTCGAAATAAAACCGATTTTGTTGTAGACCAATCAAAAAACATATCGTCCCAAGCCAATCGTAAAGTTTTGAGCTTGAGTTCTTCTAAAGCATGGTAAACAAGTCGATCTTCATAATAGACATTGTGTTTATAAGCATCTGTTTTAGAATCGTTAAGATATCTTTGGTCTGTGAGTATGACGCAATCGTATAGTTTCATTTCAATTGTTTTTAAAATCCAATAGCAGTATCATCACCTCTGTAATCTGCTCCACCTTCAAGTTGTCCGTTATCTAATACTAAAATGGCTTCAACTCGTGCTGTAATTGGAGCAGAAGCTTCATTAATATCATAGCCTTTAGTTTCTAATTGTTGTTTTAAATCTTCAGAAAACAAATCGACTTCCATTCTAATGCGATCAGGTAACCATTGATGATGTAAACGAGGAGCATCTACTGCCTCTTGCATAGTCATATCAAATTCTACAACATTTAAAATGACTTGTAAAACAGAAGTGATAATTGTAGAGCCACCAGGAGTTCCTAACACCATAAAAAGTTCTCCGTTTTTTTCAACAATTGTTGGAGTCATGGCACTAAGCATACGTTTTTCTGGCGCAATGCTATTGGCTTCACCACCAATTAATCCGTATATATTTGGTGTTCCAGGTTTGCTACTAAAATCGTCCATTTCATTATTTAAAAAGAAACCCAATTCGTCAACATACAATTTAGAACCATAACCACTGTTTAAAGTAGTCGTAACCGAAACAGCATTTCCAAAGGGATCTACAATAGAGTAGTGTGTTGTTTCTTCACTTTCATAACCTAAAACTTCTCCATGACTAATTGCTTCTGAAGGTGTCGGGTGTTCAAAAGAAAAATCTTCCATACGTTTTTTTAAGTAGGAGTCGCTTAATAGTTCTTTAGTTGGAATATCGACAAAATCAGGATCACCTAAAAAGAAACTTCTATCAGCATAAGCACGACGCTCGGCTTCAACCATAACTTGAATACTTTTTACAGAGTTATGACCATAAGATTTTAAATCGAAAGGCTCCATCATTTTCATAATTTGAGCCAAACACAATCCACCACTTGAAGGAGGAGACATAGATGTAATAGTGAAATCTTTATATTGAAACTCAATAGGATCTCTCCATTTAGGGTTGTATAATTCAAGATCTTTGAGCGTCATGATGGTTCCCTTTTGATTCAGAAAACGAATGAGCTGTTGAGCAGTTTCGCCTTTGTAAAACTCGTCTTTACCATTTTTAGCGATACGTTTTAAAGTTTGAGCTAGCGCAATATTTTTAAGAGTATCATTTGCTTTAATATGTTTTGTAAACAGGATATCTTTTCCGTTAACAACACGCATTATACTATCATAATGGTCTAATTTTTCGTGTTGTTTTTTAGTGACAACAAATCCATTTTCGGCTAGAGCAATTACAGGCTTTAATAATTCTTCAGTAGGTAAAGTTCCGAATCGCTCATGAGCAGCAAAAATACCAGCTATAGTTCCTGGGACACCAACCGAATGCACACCAACTGTACTCATGTCTTTAACAACATTACCTTCATTATCTAAGTACATGGTTTTATGAGCTGCTAAAGGAGCTTTTTCTCTGTAGTCTAAAGCTCCAGTTTTACCATCTGCTAAACGATACACCATAAATCCGCCTCCTCCTAAATTTCCAGCATAAGGATAAACGACAGCTAAAGCCATTTCAGTTGCAAACATAGCGTCAAAGGCATTTCCACCTTGCTTTAAAATGTCTGCACCAATTTTTGAAGCTTCTTCACGAGCAGTTACAACCATAGCGTTTTTGGCAATTACACCACGTTTTTTAGATTGTGAAGAACTAACAGGTGTATTGTTTTTACAAGACAAACAGAACACAACTAAAACTAGAATTGAAAATAAAGGTTTCATAAGTTATACATTTTCATTAGTTCCATTCGTTTAGTTTCTGAAGTTTCAATAAGTTCTTTAAAAAACAACGTGAATTCTTCTTCAAATTCAGAATAATATAGCTTTAATTCATTGGTAGCTAAGTGCATTCCAGATTTGTTGTTTGTGCGTTTGTTCATGCCATTTAAAACACGTTGTATGCCTTCAATTTCGGCATAACTCAGCAACCAATTGTCGGTAATCATAAAAGGCATAAGGTGTTGAAAACGGTCTGGCAAGACATCAAAATGTGCTTTTAAACTTTCGTAAAAATCTTGAATATAAATATCTAAAGGAATGTTTGAATAATGTTGCCAGTTTTTTGCTAAAAAATGATCGTATAAAATATCTACAATAACACCACTATAATGACTGTAGTTTTTGTGCAAACGTTTAGTGCTTTGTCTAACAATAGGATGTGCGTCGGTAAAGGTGTCTATATGACGATGTAGTTTTACGCCAACCTGAAACTCGGGAGAGAGCAATTTATATTTGCTTCCTCTAATGGCATCGGCAACAAAATTGCCAATTGTAATCTTTTCGTTATCTCCAGAAAGGTAAATATGGGCAAGAAAATTCATAGGCGTAATTTACGAATTGTGAGTTAAGATTTACGGTTTTGAAATAGTATATTTGCTGAAAATATTAACAAAATATGACACTTATAAAATCAATTTCTGGAATTAGAGGAACCATTGGAGGTTCGGTTGGAGACAATTTAACACCTATTGATGCTGTAAAATTTGCATCAGCCTATGGTATGTGGATCAAGCAACAACGCAATAAAGATAATTATAGAGTTGTGGTTGGACGTGACGCTCGTATTTCGGGAGAGATGATTCAGAATTTGGTAATGAATACTTTGGTTGGCTTAGGAATTCATGTGATAGATTTAGGACTATCTACAACACCAACGGTTGAAGTTGCAGTGCCAATGGAACATGCTGATGGTGGAATTATTTTAACGGCTAGTCATAATCCCAAACAATGGAACGCACTAAAACTTCTAGATGCCAAAGGTGAATTTTTAAATGCTGAAGAAGGGGCTAAAATTTTAAAAATTGCTGAAGCTGATGATATGTCATTTGCAGATGTGGATAGCTTAGGAAAAATTATCATAAATGACGCTTATATCGATTTGCATATTGATGAAGTCTTGGACATGGATTTGGTTAATGTTGATGCCATAAAGGAAGCTAACTTTAAAGTGGTAGTTGATGGTGTGAATTCTACAGGTGGAATGGCAATCCCTTTATTATTAGAACGTTTAGGAGTGCATCCTGTGAAATTGTACTGTGAGCCTAATGGACATTTTCCTCATAATCCAGAGCCTTTAAAAGAACATCTAACCGATTTATCTAAAGCAGTCGTTGATGAGCATGCCGATTTTGGAATAGTTGTCGATCCAGATGTAGATCGTTTGGCGTTTATGGACGAAAAAGGAGAGATGTTTGGTGAAGAATATACTTTAGTCGCTTGTGCAGATTATGTATTGAGCAAAACTAAGGGAAACACAGTGAGTAATATGAGTTCTACAAGAGCTTTAAAAGATATTACTGAAAAGCATGGAGGAACTTACGAAGCGAGTGCTGTTGGAGAAGTTAATGTGGTTAGTTTAATGAAAAAAAATAACGCTGTTATTGGAGGTGAAGGTAATGGTGGAATTATCTATCCTGAGTTGCATTATGGTCGTGATGCTTTGGTTGGAGTGGCTTTATTTTTAAGCCTTTTAGCTGAAAAGAAAATGAATGTGAGCGAACTGAGAGCGTCTTATCCTAACTATTTTATGAGTAAGAAAAAAATTCAGTTAACACCAGAACTTGATGTTGATGCGGTTTTAAGTGCAATGGAATCTAAATATGTACACGAAAACTTAACCACGATTGATGGTGTAAAAATTGATTTTTCAGATTCTTGGGTACATTTAAGAAAAAGTAATACAGAACCAATAATTCGTATTTATACTGAAGCGCCTTCTCAAAGCGAAGCAGATACACTTGCAGATCGTATTATTGGAGAAATTAAAAACATCGCAAATATTTAGTATCTTTAATAGGAATCTAAATACTAATTAAACAATACACAATACAATTGTCACCCTAAACTTGTTTCAGGGTTTTATTAGTGAAATGCAAATGAGATTCTGAAACAAATTCAGAATGGCTTTTTTTAAGAATTTAAATAAATTAAAATGATTTCCGTAGAAAATTCAAGGTCTAAACCTTCTAAACTTGAACAGTATTTTCAAAAGTTCAGACAACATATTATTGGCATAGATCAAGAGTTTGAATCGCCTTTCGGAAAAAAACAAATCATTTATACAGATTGGACAGCTTCTGGTCGTTTATATAGACCAATAGAGGAGAAGCTTTGTAATGAGTTTGGACCCTTTGTAGCCAATACTCATACCGAAACGACTGTGTCTGGAACAGCCATGACCAAAGCCTATCATGAAGCAAAGCACATCATTAAAAAACATGTCAATTGTAATGATGAAGATGTATTGATTGTCTGTGGAAACGGAATGACTGGAGTCGTAAATAAGTTCCAACGAATTTTAGGCTTGAAAGTTCCTGAAAATCTAAGTAAATATACAGAGATACCTGACGAAATGCGTCCAGTGGTTTTCATTTCTCATATGGAACATCATTCTAATCAAACATCTTGGTTAGAAACCATTGCTAAAGTCGAAGTGATTCCGCCAGATGAAGAAGGTTTATTCAGCTTAAAAAACTTAGAAAATCTTTTAGAACAGTATAAAGATTGTACTTTAAAAATTGCATCAATTGTTGGAGGTTCTAATGTAACAGGACTTCAAACACCACATCATAAAGTTGCCGAATTAATGCATAAGCATGGAGGTGTTTGTTTTGTTGATTTTGCGTGTTCTGCTCCTTACGTTGATATCGATATGCATCCTGAAAATGAAAATCAGGCTTTAGACGCTGTTTTCTTCTCACCTCATAAATTTTTAGGAGGACCAGGAACATCTGGAGTATTGGTTTTTAATAAAAAATTATATCATAATATGATTCCTGATTGTCCTGGTGGAGGAACAGTTAGTTGGACGAATCCTTGGGGAGAACATAAATACATTGATGATATTGAAGATAGAGAAGATGGTGGAACTCCTGGGTTTCTTCAAACGATTAAAACAGCTCTTGCTATTAAGTTAAAAGAGCAAATGGGAGTTGACAACATTCTTAAGCGTGAACATGAGTTAAACGATATAATTTTTAAAGCACTTTCAAGAGTTGAAAATATTAATATTCTTGCAGGTCAGCATCAAGACCGATTAGGTGTGATTTCGTTTTATATTGATGATTTACATTATAATTTAGGTGTAAAATTATTAAATGATCGCTTCGGAATTCAAACTCGTGGTGGTTGTAGTTGTGCAGGAACTTATGGACATTTTTTATTGCATGTAGACCAGCAAACTAGTAGAGAATTGACCAGTGAAATATCTATTGGTGATTTAGTGAGAAAACCAGGATGGATTCGAATGTCGATTCATCCAACGACTACAGATGAAGAAATGAATTTTGTTTGCGATAGTATTATAGCACTAGCTAAAAACCATAAAGAATGGGCTAAAGATTACAATTATATTGGAGCTAACAATGAATTTATTCACAAGTCTGTAAAAGACGATACAACTCAAGACGCAGAGGTGAAATCTTGGTTTAGTATATAATTATTGAAATTGAGGCGGAACATCATTTCTGTATTTCCAGCGTTTATGCGTCCATAAATAATATTCAGGAGCTTCATAAATCTGTTCTTCAACCAGTTTTAGAAAGATGTCTGTAATTTCATAATTTTCGTACGCATTAGGAGTTGTAGTTATGGTTTTAAAAGTCGTTTCGTAATATCCTCTTTTAATTTTTTTTACACTAAAGAATACAACAGCCATATCTAGTTTTTTAGCTAGCATTTCGGCTCCAGTATGAACAGGAACCTTAATGTTCATGAACTCATTCCAATGAAAAGCTTTACGACGTCTAGGTGATTGATCAGACACAAAACCATTTATGGTTAATTCTCCTTTTTCTTTAGCACTTATTAGTGTTGGTACAGTCTCTTTAGTGGTGATGAGATAACTATTGTATTTTGCTCTAATTCGCTTCACTAAACGATCAAAATATTTGTTTTCTATACGTTTGTAAATTGCATAGCCTTTCGATTTGATATGGGTTTGTAAAATAAAAATCCATTCCCAACTACCATAATGCGCGCACATTAAAACGATACTTTTGTTAGCATTTTCAATCTTATGAACTTCTTCAATATTGGTAAACGTGAAACGTTTTTTCATTTCAGCTTCAGAAATGGTTAAAGATTTAATAGCTTCAACCACCATATCACATAAATGATGGTAAAACTTTTTGGTAATGGTTTTTATTTCTTCTTCAGATTTATTAGGGAACACTAGTCTTAAATTCTCTTTAACGACTTTTTTTC
This sequence comes from Psychroserpens sp. S379A, assembly GCF_049800755.1. Lineage (NCBI taxonomy): Bacteria > Pseudomonadati > Bacteroidota > Flavobacteriia > Flavobacteriales > Flavobacteriaceae > Psychroserpens > Psychroserpens sp. S379A. The sequence goes on from NZ_JBNAFQ010000001.1 coordinate 147,187, forward strand.
TGTATCCTATTACATAGTATAGCAAAAGATATAAACCATCAGAAACTGCGTATAAAAGTTTAAAGGGTAGAATAGAAACTAACCACAAAAACGGGTAAATTATAATGTAAGCTAGAAATTGCATTTATTAATCTTAGATTTGCAAAGGCAAATATATGTATAATTTAATGTTTAGAGTCTATGGGTGACTTAAGTTTAGTAACCATTATTATAATAGTAGCTAACGTCTTAATATCTTATAAAGGTTTTAATGACTTTGGTTTTTTTGAACGCTACAAATTTAATGTTGGAAATGTAAGACGAGGAGAGCAATTTAGAATGTTTAGTTCTGGGTTTTTACATGTTGATACCTCACATTTATTTATGAACATGCTAACTTTATATTTTTTTGCTGATGGTGTTATTTTTTCTGTAGGCGAATTTAATTTTGTGGTGATTTATGTGATTAGTTTAGTTTTGGGAAGTTTATTGTCTTTATATTTTCACCAAAATGAATATCATTATAGTGCAGTAGGAGCCAGTGGAGCTGTAACAGGAATATTATATGCTGCAATTTTATTAGATCCTAGTATGAGTTTGTTTTTGTTCTTTATCCCAATACCTATTCCTGCATATGTTTTTGGTATTGGTTACCTGCTGTATTCTATTTATGGCATGAAAAACAGAATAGGAAATATTGGTCATGATGCCCATTTTGGTGGAGCAATAGGAGGTTTAATAGTGACTTTAATATTTGTACCTTCATTATTTAAAACAGACTTGTTAATGATAGGATTACTTATAATTCCTATCATTATTTTATTTATCATGCATAAAATGGGCAAGATTTAAAGTCGACGGACTCTATTTTAAAAGTTCTTTTATTTGTGATTCTAAAGAATTTCCAGTAAGATTTTTTGCCACAATTATTCCTTTTTCATCAAGTAAAAATGTAGAAGGTAACGATTTAATACTGTATGTTTTACAAATAGTATCATTAAAGTAATTGAGGTTTGAAATTTGATTCCAAATAAGTTTGTCTTCTTTAATTGCTTTTTTCCAATCTGATTTTGGATGTGTTTGTTTTGAGCTTCCATCTAAAGAAACACCTATCATTTCTAAGCCTTGCCCATGATATTTATCGTAAAGTTGAGTTAATCTCGTGTTTTCTCTTCTTGAAGCCTTAAACCATGATGACCAAAAATGAATGAGTGTTGCTTTTCCTTTAACCTCAGATAGAGCAATGATTTTACCTTTAGGATTAGGCGCAGAAAAATCTGGAGCGACTTTACCTACATGAGTAGCTGCAATAATTGCATATTGTTTTCTTATTTCAGGAATGCTTTTGGCAACTCTTTTCCCTAAGTTAGATTTTTTTAAATCGCTATTAATAGCATCATAAGATTCAATAATCAATCCTTTGTCTGGAGCATTTCTTCTAATCATTGTGTTTAGCAAAGCTAAGCCATAGGGATTATCTGTATTATTTTTGATAAACTGATGTGGCAATCGCAAAATAACATCTTTTAAGTCTCTAATTTGTTGCGACATGCCAGCAACACTTTCTTTGTTGATAATCATTTTTCTATAACGATTGCTAAAACGATCAAGAGAATCGTTTAGTTTTTTCAATTTTGTATTAAACGTTGTAATGCTATTGTTAACAGAATCACCTTCAATTTTAGAATGTTTGATGTTGTCTTTGTCTACAGTAATTGTTAGTTTAGAATTGTCTATCACAAAAGGAATTGAACCATCTAAACTGTTTATTTCTAGATACCAAGATTCGGGTGCTTCAACCTTTCCTTCAAATACAAATATTTCATTCATGATGATGGCTGTATCTTGAGCTTTTAACAAACCTTTTTCATCAGTAGACTTTAAATAAGCTCTCAAACCATTGTAAAGTCCAGGAGCTGAGCCTGAAATAGTATAGCCATCATGCGTTACTATAATAGGTTCAGTTTTATGGTCTTCTTTACAAGAAAAAAGAACTAAGCCGACAAGAATATAGTATAGAAAAGTTTTTGTCATAATTAGTTAAGATATTCTGCTACTTTCTTTTCGAGAGCATCACCTCTTAAGTTTTTTGCAACAATTTTACCACTTTCATCAAGCAAGAATGTAGCAGGTATTGATCTAATATTATAAGCTTTTGCAACAGGATCGTTAAAATAACTAAGATTAGAAACATGACTCCAAGTAAGCTTATCATCTTCAATAGCTTTTATCCAAGCTGCTTTAGGATCTCTTTGGTTTCTGCTTCCATCAAGAGATACGCTTATAATTTCGAGTCCTTTGCTATGATATTTGTTATAGACTTTAACAACATTAGGATTCTCTCTTCGGCATGGTTTACACCAAGATGCCCAAAAGTCAATAAGTGTTAATTTACCTTTTACATCATTTAATGCTAATGATTTACCTTCTGGAGTAGGAGCACTAAAGGAAGGTGCAATTTGCCCAATTTCTGTAGCTTTTGTTGCAGCTAACTCAGCTCTTTTAGATTGAATTTGCTTTTTAAGTGTATTTGCAGGTATAGAATTTTGTTGACTTTCACTCAAATTAGTTAAAGCCTTTTCAATTTTAGAAAAATCTGCAGTTTTCTCTTTTGCTAATTTTTGAAGTTGAATTATAGAAAACGCATTATCTTTATTTTTTTCGATAAATTCATAAGGTAAGTTTTCTATTTTCAAACTAAGATCGTTCATTTTAGTTTTAAGTTCCTCTATATTTAGATTAGAATCTTGTTGTTGTGAACGCAATTTTCTACTTGATGCAAAACGTTTAGCGTTTAATTCGCTTATTGTTTTGGTATATTCAGCCAATGCAGAATTAGCGACTGATCCTTCAATTTTTGAATTGGTTAAATTGTCTTTATTAACTGAAATTGTAATGGTTTCATTTTCAAGAATTAATGGAATACTGCCTCTAACACTATTAATCTTTAAGTTTAACATTCTCGGATAATCAACTTTACCTTCAAAAATAAACGCTTCATTCATTACAATAGCTGTATCGATTGCAACTTTTCTTCCTCGTTCATCGGTTGTTTCTAAATACGCTCTAATACCATTATAAACACCAGGAGCAGTAGCAGAAATGTAATAGCCATCTCTTTTAACAGTTTGTTTTTCTTCAGTTTTACAAGAAAAAACAAGTAAACACAATACTAGAATAGAAATAATAGGTTTCATGATATAAATATTTTTGAGATACAAATATAGTAAGTCCGTTGATAATATAAACTTAAAGAACTTTTATAAAATGTTTTATAACGTTAAAAATGCAATACTTTTGTAAAAAAATAGATATCTAATGACTCATAAAGACACCATAATAGCTTTAGCAACAGCAGCAGGAAGTGGAGCTATTGCTGTGATACGACTTTCTGGCGATGATGCTATTACTGTTGTAGATACGCACTTTAAATCGGTTGTAAACCATAAGTTGTTGGTTAATCAAGACACACATACCATTCATTTAGGTCATATAGTAGATGGTGAAAAAGTTATTGATGAAGTATTGGTTTCGGTATTTAAAAATCCAAATTCTTATACAGGAGAAAATGTGATAGAAATATCTTGCCATGGCTCTAATTATATTCAGCAAGAAATCATACAATTGTTTTTGCGTAAAGGATGCAGAATGGCTAATGCTGGCGAGTTTACGCTTCGTGCTTTTTTAAACGGAAAATTAGATTTATCTCAAGCAGAAGCTGTTGCAGATTTGATTGCTAGTGATAATGAGGCATCACACCAAATTGCAATGCAGCAGATGCGTGGCGGATTTTCTTCGGAAATTGCTAAACTTAGAGAAGAACTGCTAAACTTTGCTTCTTTGATTGAATTAGAATTAGATTTTGCAGAAGAAGATGTAGAGTTTGCTGATCGTTCGCAGTTTAAAGAATTGATTGAGCGTATTCATTTTGTATTGAAACGACTTATAGATTCGTTTGCTGTTGGTAACGTGATTAAAAACGGAATACCTGTAGCTATTGTTGGTGAACCTAATGTTGGGAAATCTACACTATTAAATGCTTTGTTAAATGAAGATAGAGCTATTGTGTCTGAAATTGCAGGAACAACAAGAGATACTATTGAAGATGAAATTTCGATAGGAGGAATAGGCTTTCGATTTATAGATACAGCTGGAATTCGTGAAACAGCAGATGTTGTTGAAAGTATTGGCATTAAAAAAACTTTTGAAAAAATTGAACAAGCGCAAGTTGTGATTTATCTATTTGATGTATCTGTCACTTCGAACGCAGTCGAGAAGTCTCATACAGTTAAAGTTGAAATTGAGAAAATTAAAAATAAATATCCTCAAAAACCTTTGTTGGTAGTAGCTAACAAGATTGATCAAATTTCAGAATCGGAATTAAAAAAACTAAATGTCATGCTGAGTGCAGTTGAAGCATCTCATATAGCATTGATGTCTGCTAAAACAGGTTTTGGTGTAGAACAACTAACAAATGCATTATTGAACCTAATGAATACAGGCGCATTGAGAAACAATGAAACCATTGTTACGAACTCTCGTCATTATGATGCGTTATTGAAAGCTTTAGAAGAAATTAGTAAAGTAAAACACGGATTGGATACTGGACTATCAGGTGATTTATTAGCCATAGATATTCGTCAGGCGTTGTATCACTTTGGAGAAATAACAGGTGAAATTACCAATGATGATTTGTTGGGCAATATTTTTGCTAATTTTTGTATCGGAAAGTAAATAAAAGTGTGAATTCAATATTTTGATAGTTTATAGATGGGTTCATAAAAAAACATATTTATGAAAATTATTATAATGATTTTTTTGGGTGTCCCAATGCAGAAAAATAGATTTTCTTGAAATGAATTTATTCTTTGAAAAACAGGATCTCAATATAAATGTCGAAATAATACCTGTATAAATAATTATGGTTTCAAAATCACTTGTTTCTCAATACTCAAACGCTTCATTTTGACAAACAAGGTTTTAATGTTTATGTGCAAAATACTTGCAGCACCATTGTTTCTAATGACGCACCAATTGTATAATTGAGACATCCATTGTATAGTTAGGTTACATAGTTTCAAAATGATTTAAAATCTATATATTGTTCTGTAAGACTATTACCTTTGTTTAACCATTTTTTTAAAAGCTTATGATGATTACAAATTTCTTAAAGTCTTACAACATCTTAACCGATGAAGATATTGAGGCATACTTAAAGTTGGCTGAATCCAAAACACTAAAAAAAGACGATTTTTTAGTGAAAGAAGGCCAAACCAGTCAGTATATTGCTTTTATAAAATCTGGTATTTTTAGATCGTTTTACTATTCTTCAGAAAGTGAAGAAGTTACCTATTGCTTCACTTTTAAAAATACTTTAATTACTGCATACACCTCTTGGATTTTAGAAGAACCTTCAGCTGAAAATATTCAAGCCTTAACCGATATGGACCTTCTGCTCATTTCAAAAAAGAATATGACTTACCTTGAAGACCATTATCCTAATTGGATTAAGTTTTTTAAATACGTCGCAGAACTAGAATATGTCAATCTCGAAAAACGTTTGTTTTTACTGCAACGCGAAAGTGCCGAAAAACGCTACCAAGACCTTTTAGAAAATCAACCAGAATATCTTAAGCTCATTCCACTACATTATCTCGCGTCTTACTTAGGTGTTACCCAACGCCATTTAAGCAGAATTCGCAAGAATTTATCATTTAGACATTTGTCCTATTTTATGGTGAGTAACTAAAGTAATTTTGTGTCATAATTAAAATAAATAGTTATGATACAAGCATTAAGAACACCAGAACATAGATTTGAAAATCTACCAGATTACGACTTTAAACCTAATTATATTGAGGATTTGAAGGGCTGTGAAGGCTTAAGACTGCATTACCTAGATGAAGGAGATCGCAACGCCAAAAACACTTTTTTGTTATTGCATGGTGAGCCTAGTTGGAGCTTTTTATACCGTAAAATGATTCCTGTTTTTACAGCCAACGGACATCGTGTTATCGCGCCCGATTTATTAGGCTTCGGAAAATCTGATAAACCAATTGATGAAGAGACTTACACCTTTCATTTTCATAGAAATTACCTTCTTCAATTAATAGAGCGTCTAGACTTAAACAACATGACGCTGGTTGTTCAGGATTGGGGCGGATTGTTAGGCTTAACCTTACCTATGGAAATGGAACAGCGTTTTAAACGCTTACTTATTATGAATACGGCATTAATAAACGGGCAACCTGCAGGACCAGTTTTTGCCAAATGGAAAGATGAAATCGTATCCCCTAAAAATGTAGATTTAGTACAGTTGTTTAAAAAACATGCACCAGGAATTAGTGATGCAGATGCTAAGGCTTACGAAGCACCTTTTCCAGACGAAACCTATAAAGCAGGTGTTAGAAAGTTTCCAAAACTTGTAGCGCAAGAACCACATTTAGAAGGTGTCGATACATCCTTAAAAGCTGCCGAATTTTGGAATACCAAATGGCAAGGTGATACTTTTATGGCAGTAGGTATGAAAGATGATATGTTAGGTCCGGTTGTAATGAAACACATGCAAGCTTTAATTAAAGGTTGTCCCGAATGGCTAGAAATTGCTGAAGGAGGACACTTTGTACAGGAAGCTGGTGGCGAATTAATTGCTAAATCAGCATTAGAATACTTTAATTTAATTAAATAACACCCATAATATGAAAATATTACATTTGGTTTTTCATCCAAATCTAGAGCAATCTCGCGTTAATAGAATCTGGAAATCACAACTCAATGACAGCGGTAAAATCACGACCTCTAGAGACCTATACCAAGATTATCCAGATTTTAAAATAAACATAGAAAAAGAACAACAATTATTATTAGAACACGATAGAATTGTAATACAATTTCCGCTGTATTGGTATAGTATGACACCGCTTTTAAAACAGTGGTTAGACGATGTTTTAACCTATAATTTTGCCTACGAAAGCAAAGGTGTAAAGCTTAAAGATAAAGACTTGCAACTTATTGTCTCTGTTGGCGGACAGTCAAAATTTTATTCAGGATTTGATAAATTTTCAACCGTACACGATTTGCTAAAACCCTTTGAGCTTACCGCCAATTTAACCAAGATGAATTATTTAATTCCGGTTTGGATGTATAAAGCCGATGCGGTTTCAGAAAATATCATAAAACAATATGGTCAACAATGGGTAGAAATGATTGATGACCCTAAGCGTTCTAATCCTATACAGTTTTTAAATAATGAAATGGATACCGATAGTGATGAGTTTTATGAGTGAGTTGTAATTACAGTGCGTTTTAAAGCGATTTGGTTATTATCAAATCGCTTTTTATGTTTTCAATCCAACCTGTTTCTCTATTCCTAATCGCTTCATTTTGGCAAACAAGGTTTTGGCATTCATGTTTAAAATGCTTGCTGCACCTTTATTTCCACTCACACGCCAATTGGTGTAATTTAGGACATCTATAATGTAGTCACGTTGCATGGTTTCAAACGATTTAAAATCTTCTGTTGAAATAAAATTATCAGTTTTTGGTATCCATTGACCAGGATTTAATGTTGTACCATTTTCAATAATAACTGCGCGTTCAATTAAATTTTCTAACTCACGAATATTACCCGGAAAGCTATATGCCATTAAGGCTTCAACCGTTTTTTTAGATAAGCGTTTAAAGGCTTTGCCAGCTTTTGCCGAATATTTTTCTAAAAAATATTGTGCCAACATTGGGATGTCTTCTTTTCTGGCACGCAAAGGAATATTGTGGATAGGAAATACATTTAGACGGTAATATAAATCTTCACGAAACGTTCCTTCTTTTATCATCTCTTCCAAATGTCTATTGGTAGCTGCTACAACACGAACATTTACTTTTATAGTTTTATTGCCACCTAATTCGTCAAACTCACCTTCTTGTAATACACGTAGCAATTTTGGTTGAAGGTCGATAGGCATTTCGCCTATTTCATCTAAAAAAATGGTGCCACCATCGGCTAACGAGAATTTACCAACCTTATCGGCAACAGCACCTGTAAAAGCCCCTTTTTTATGACCAAACAACTCGCTTTCTATCAATTCTTTTGGTAAAGTAGCACAATTAATTTTTATTAAAGGTCGCTCTTTACGCATACTGTTATTATGGATAGCACTGGCGAGTAATTCTTTACCTGTTCCGGATTCACCTGTAATTAAAACGGTAGTATCGGTTGGTGCAACTTGGTCTACTAATTGTAAGACTTTCTCATAAGATTCACTAGTACATATAATATTATTGAAATTTATTTTATTGTTAATCTCTTCTTGCAAATATTCATTTTCATTTTCTAAACGCTCTTTTAAAGATTTGATTTCTTCGAGCGCTTCATATAATTTTAAATCACGTGCTTTACGTTCAGAAATATCTCTAATGACTGCGCAATTGTAATCTTCGCCATTATAATGAATATGGTTTGCTGTAATATCTACAGGGAATTTGGTACCATTTTTTCGAACAGTAAGCCATTCAAATCGCAAAGAACCTTTTTTTACAATGTCTGCAAAATGATTAGTCCACCAATCTTTAGTAATTCCCGGATCTAAATCAAAAATAGAAAAGTTATCTAACTGACGTTTTGAAAATCCCAGTTGTTTTATTGCTGAATCACTATAATGTAGTAGTTCGCCATTTTCCTTAATGACATAAATAATATCTTCTGCATTATCAATCACTTCTTTGAAGAGTTGTAACGAATTTTCTTTTTCTTGCTGCTCGGTCACATCCTGATAAATGCCTAAAAGTTTATAGATTTTATCACCTTTTAAAACAGGTTTGGTAACCGATCTAATATATCGTGTTGGCGTGCTTTTGGTTTCTAAAACTTCATCATAAGCTACACCTTTTCGCATAGCATCCCTAATTAAGGTTTTAACGCTTTCGGTATTTTTAAACTGATGAATAATGTTGGCAGGCGATAAATCCTCACTAGTTTCGGTATTAAATATGTTTAACGCTTCGGAAGTTGCTACTACAGCACCATCTTGAAGGTTGAGTTCCCAACCACCAACATTAGCTATGGTTTGGGTGTTATCCATTAATTTTTGGTAGAAACTTGACTCTGAAATGTCATTTGTTATCGCACAGATTAAATTTTTTCTGTTATTTGAGAAAAATTGAGCAAAAACTTCAACTTCATAAAACTTACCTTCTTTATTTTTATGGGTTTCTTTAAAACGATGGATTTGTTTTTTTTCAACTAAATCCCAATGCTTTTTCCAACTTTTGGGTTGGGTAGTGGGATTAATATCAAAAATGGAAAGCCTTGTTATTTCCGACTTTCGGTAACCTAATCGGTTACAAAACTTATTATTAGCATATACAATTTTACCATCTTCATCCATCCACATCACCTCATAGGGTAAGGTTTCAATTAACCATTGTTTTATTTCTAAATGTTGCGTATTTGTATCCATTTGCTTCAATTTCAGAACTTAAAAATACATAATATTTTCTCAAATATTAGAAGTTTCTCAAAATATGGTAATTAAAATTTTTGACACAAACACATAATCGCTTGATTGTTAGGTATTTAAATTTTTGGCACGAGAATAGCCTTTTATATGCCAAACAACAACAAAATGAAACGTAAAGAATTTATAAAGAAATCAATCGCAGGAAGTTCGCTTTCAATTTTAGGATTAAGAGCAATCGCAAAAACTAAAAGTGAAGATACAACATCTTCAAAAGAAAACGAACAGGTTGGTTATAATCATTTACCAAATAAAGAATATAAAACTATGAATACAATACTTCACAAAGCCGATACAAGAGGCGATGCTAATCACGGATGGTTACAATCTAAACATACCTTTAGTTTTGCAAATTATCACAACCCAGAGCGTATGCATTTTGGTGTATTACGTGTATTAAACGACGATACCGTTGCAGCAGGAATGGGTTTTGGTACACATCCACATCAAAATATGGAAATCATTTCTATTCCTTTAGAAGGTGATTTAGAGCATAAAGATAGTATGGATAATGTGGCTGTAATTAAATCGGGCGACATTCAGGTGTTAAGTGCCGGAACAGGTATCACACATTCAGAATACAATAAAAACAAAGATCAGCAAGTCAAGTTTTTACAAATTTGGGTATTTCCTAATAAGCAAAATGTACAACCGCGTTACGATCAAATTACACTTAATACAGAAAACAGAAACAACCAATTTGAACAAGTATTATCGCCAAATCCAGACGATGCTGGTGTATGGATTCATCAAGATGCTTGGTTTAATATGACCAATTTAGATCAAGGAAAATCACTGACTTATAATTTAAAAAATCCAGATAAAAATGGTGTGTATGTATTTGTGCTTAAGGGCGATGCGACCATAAATAATCAAGCTTTAAACACCAGAGATGGTTTTGGGGTTTGGGATGTTAATGAACTAGACATTACAGCAGACTCTAACACAGAATTGTTACTAATGGAAGTACCAATGTCAATGTAAATAATAATCAAATATAAATATGTATAACCGTCATAAAAACATGACACAATTAAATTAAAAATGAAAACAATAAAATTAACTTTCGTATTACTATTAGCGTTAACAGCAAATGTTTTTGCTCAAAAACCAAGTCCAGAATTATTAAGCCCAACCAATCACGCATTAGTGATGATCGACCACGAAGGTCAGATGGCTTTTGCAACAAAAAGTATCACTACAGACGAATTGCGTAACAATGTAGGTATTGTTATAGGTGCTTCAAAAATATTTAATGTACCAACTATTATTACTACTGTTGCCGAAAAATCATTTAGTGGTCCTGTGTTCCCAGAAATTTCAGAAACGTATCCAAATGACGGTTCTTATATAGACCGTACAACAATGAATACTTGGGAAGATAAAAATGCTTACAATGCAATAACAAAAGCAGCAGGTAAAGACAAGAAAATTGTTATTGGTGGTTTATGGACTAGTGTTTGTGTTGTAGGTCCTGTATTATCTGCAATTAACGATGGTTATGATGTGTATGTAATCACAGATGCATCAGGAGACGTCTCTAGAGAGGCTCACCAAATGGCTGTGCAACGTATGATTCAAGCTGGTGCAAAACCAATCACTTCTATCCAGTATTTATTAGAATTACAACGCGATTGGGCAAGACAAGAAACATATATCGCTGTAACAACATTAGTTAAAAAATATGGTGGTGCTTACGGTATTGGTATTCAATACGCTCACGATATGTTAAAGCACTAATTATCAATCTAAAAACACTCTTCTTCAACATAGAGGAAGAGTGTTATTAAACTCTCAATACAATGAAACGGTTTATACTACTTTTAATTTTCACTTTGGTTTTAGTGGCTTGTAATCAAGATAAAAAACAAGCTCAAGACGCTAAAACTTTAACAGCAGACCTTATTGTTACCAATGCTAAAGTAGCAGTTATGGATGCTAACAGAACAATTACAGAAGCTATCGCTGTAAAGGATGGCAAAGTATTAGCTACAGGAAGTACCGCAGAGGTTTTAAAATTGGCAAACGCACAAACTAAAACTTTAGATGCTAAAGGTAGAACCATAATTCCTGGGTTAAACGATTCGCATTTACATCTAACTCGTGGCGGACGATTTTTTAATGCCGAATTACGTTGGGATGGAGTAAAAACCTTAAAACGTGCTTTAGAAATGTTGAAAGAACAAGCAGCACGTACGCCAAAAGGGCAATGGGTAAGAGTTATTGGTGGTTGGAGTCCTTTTCAATTTGAAGAAAAACGATTTCCAACACCAGAAGAAATTAACGATGCCACAGGCGATGTACCAACTTATGTACTGTTTTTATACAGCAGAGCTTGGTTAAATAAAGCCGGATTAGATGCTTTAAGAATAGATGAAAATACCAAAGCGCCAGAAGGTAGCTCTTTTGAAAAAGATGCCAACGGAAAGCTAACAGGAGTACTTCTGGCAGAACCAAACCCAACCATACTTTATGCACGTATTGGTGCTTTACCACCTTTAAGTAAAGCCGCAATGGTAAACGGAACCAAACAGTTTTACAGAGAATTGAACCGTTTCGGAATTACAAGTGGTATTGATGCAGGTGGTGGCGGACACAAGTTCCCAAAAGATTATACAGGTACAAAACTATTAGCCGATGCTGGAGAAATGCCAATTCGCTTGTCCTATTATTTATTCCCTCAAAATAAAGGAGCTGAATATGCCGAATTTCAGGAATGGATGGCGCATAACGAAGTTGGTCATAATGGCGAAATTCATCTAGATCACGGTTATGAATTAGAAGGTGGTGGCGAATTTTTAGCGTGGAGTGCAGGTGATTTTGAAAACTTTTTAGCACCACAACCTATGTTAGAAGATAGACCAACATGGCGCGAAGACCTAAAACGAATTATCCGCTTACACGTTGATAAAGGCTGGCCTTTTAGAATCCACGCTACTTATGGCGAAACCATCTCTAATATGCTAGATGTAATCGAAGAAGTAAATAAGGAAACTAACGGAAAATTGGCTGCCGAACGTTGGATGTTTGATCATGCCGAAACCGTAACCGAAAACGAACTGAAACGCATTAAAGCACTTAATGGAGGTATTGCTATACAAGCTAGAATGGCTTATGCAGGCGAGTTTTTTGTAGAACGTTATGGTGCTGAAAAAGCAAAACAAGCACCATCAGTTAAAAAGATTATGGATATGGGTATTCCGCTTGGTGCTGGTACCGATGGTACTCGTGTAGCAAGCTACAATCCTTGGCCAGCTTTATATTGGTTAATTACAGGAAAAACAGTCGGTGATTTTCAATTAAGTGAAGATAGCAACTTGTTAACACGCGAAGAAGCACTGTATTTATACACCAAAGGAAGTGCTTGGGTATCTAAAGAAGAAAACGTAAAAGGAACGTTAGAAAATGGCATGTTTGCCGATTTCGCCATCCTTTCCGAAGACTATTTTACGATACCAGTAAACGAAATAAATACTATAAAATCAGTACTAACCGTAGTTGGAGGTAACGTGGTTTTTGGAGACGATGAGTTTAAAAACTTATCGCCAGAATTACCAGAAGTTATACCAAACTGGTCACCTGTAAAATATTATGGTGGCTACCAAAACTAAATAATAATAATTTTTAAATACATAAATAAAACAAACATGGAAACAGCAGTAAAAACAAATTGGAACATTGATACAGCACATTCAGAAATCGCTTTTAAAGTAAAGCACATGATGATTTCTACAGTAACTGGTCACTTTGAAGACTTTAACGCTTCAGTAGAAACCGAAAGTGAAAACTTTGTTGGTGCAAACTTCAATTTTTCAGCAAAAACAAATTCTATCAACACTAAAAATTCAGATAGAGATGCGCATTTAAAATCAGATGATTTTTTCAATGCAGAAACCTATCCAGAATTAAAATTTGAATCAAAATCTTTTGATGGCAACACTTTAGTTGGAGATTTAACCATAAGAGACATTACCAAAGAAGTAAGCCTAGATGTAGATTTTAACGGTGTTGCAGTTGATCCTTACGGACAAACCAAAGCAGGTTTTGAAGCTTCAGGAAGCATTAACCGTAAAGATTTTAACCTTACTTGGAGTGCTGTAACCGAAGCAGGAAGCATTGTAGTAAGCGATACTGTAAAACTTATAGCAGACCTACAGTTTGTAAAAAACTAAGATTGGTTGATTAGTAGCGTGAATTGGGTTAATGCAACCATAAGTCGTTAGCCCAATTCTTTAAAAAAAGAAGTATTATGAAACGTATTCTACTAAAGCCATCACTAGATAAAGGATTATTAGCCTTAAGACTTTTAGCCGCTTTTGCTTTAATTAGAGCTCATGGTTTACCCAAATTACTTCATCTGCAAGAGACTATTAATCATATACCCGATCCTTTTGGATTTGGCAGTACATTCAGCACTTTCTACGCAATTTTTACTAATGTAGTTTGTGCATTATTTGTGGCACTAGGCTTATTTACTCGTATTTCGGCAGCATTTATCCTAGGCTTAACATTAACAGGACTTGTTTTTATTCACTTACAAGATGGTGTAAAAATACAAGACACGCCACTCATTTATTCTGCTATTTTTGGCTTTATTGCCTATGTTGGTGGCGGTTATTACAGTTTAGATTACAGACTAAAAACTAAAAATTATGAAATCTAAACTTTTATTTTTCATAGGAAGTTTAATCTTTAATATCGTATTAGCGCAAGATGAGGTTTTAAATTTTAGTCTATTACGTCAAAATGATAAAATCATTTATTCTGAAAATCTTCCCAATCAATTTTACTACAAGCTAAAACAAATTAACCTCAACAATTCTACGACCGTATCTCTTGGTGGTAGTTGGCGGTTTCAAGCAGAATCGTTTATAAACGAACAATTTCAAAATACAGCACAACAAGACAACCTATGGTTTTTAAACCGATTGATGCTGCATGCTCACCTAAAAATAGATCAAAAATTTGAAGCTTTTGCCGAATTAAACTCAAGTTTACCAGCAAATAAAGATGCATTAATTCCGGTAGATAAAGATGCTTTAAGCCTTAATCAGTTTTTTCTACGATATCATTTTAATAGTAATTGGAATATTTTAATTGGCAGACAAAACATGAGATTGGGTAGTGGCAGATTAGTGGATATCCGCGAGGGACCAAATGTGCGCTTATCTTTTGATATGGCACAATTGCAATATCAAGATCATAATACAAATCTTTTAGGCTTTTACGCCATTCCTGTACAGCAGCAAGAAGGTGTTTTTGATAACGATTATTTAAAAAATAATGAATCTTTAAGCGCTTTGTATTGGACACAACAATGGACTAAAAACACCAACACCGATTTATACGTTCTGTACAAAACTGAAAAAAATAAAACTTGGAATAGCGGCACTGCAAACGATAATAGAGCATCTATAGGATTGCGACATTTTGGGAACTGGAACAGTTTTAAATACAACAACGAGTTTGTGTATCAGTTCGGGAATTTTGGCAATCAAAACATTAATGCATGGACGATGTCTTATAATGTTGAAAAAGATTTTTCAATCGGTACATTTGGTTTAAAAACAGAAGCTATTAGCGGTAATGATGAGGGGTCTTCTAGCTTAAATACTTTTGATGGCTTATATCCAAGAGGTGCTTATTTTGGCCGTGTGGCTCGCATTGGACCTTCAAACCTTATAGATATTCATCCTTATTACAACAAAAAAATTGGTAACTTTAACTTAGAGTTAGATTATGTGGCTTTTTGGCGTTTTTCAACGACAGATGGTGTGTATGGCGCACCTTTAATTTTAGATTATCCGTCTGTAAATACAGAACGATTTATTGGTAATCAAATTGGAAGTATTTTGACTTACGAGCTTAACAATAATATTAGTTTAGAACTAGAATCTAACATTATTTTTCCAGGTGCATTTTTAAGAAAAAGCCACTTAAACAACACTTTATATCACTTTGTGTTTACCACAGAAATTAAATTTTAAAATTATGAATGTAGAAATTAAAGAACAAAACAACAAAGGCTTTGCTATTGCAACCGATAACGATGTACGTGCTGGTGTAATGACATATTCAATTCCTGCTAGCGATTTTATTATTATCGATCATACCGAAGTTAACCCTGAATTTAAAGGGAAAGGAGTAGGTAAACAATTATTATATAAAATTGTAGATATGGCACGAGAAAAAGACTTAAAAATTTTACCACTTTGTCCGTTTGCCAATGCAATGTTTAAAAAATTAGATGACATTAAAGATGTCTTAAAATCTTAATTTTACCCTTATACTAATCTTCAAAATTAAATCAATCACACTATGTCAAATACACAACTTATTATTGAAGAACGCGCAGCAGATATTGGTAATTTTATGGTAGGACGTTTATTGCCTTTTCGTCAAAAACGAATGGTAGGACCTTTCATTTTTATAGATCATATGGGACCGGCAAATATGACGGCACAACAAAATATGGATGTAGATATGCATCCGCACATTGGCTTATCTACCTTAACATTTTTGTTTGAAGGTTCTGTATTTCACAGAGATAGTTTGGGTACAGCAGTAGAAATTAAACCTGGCGCAGTTAATTGGATGACAGCCGGAAAAGGTGTGGTACATACCGAACGTACACCAGACTATTTACGCGACAAGCCTAAAACACTACACGGTTTGCAAATTTGGGTGGCTTTACCTAAAGATCAAGAGCAATGCGAGCCATCATTTACACATATTACAGCAAACCAATTACCAACTTGGGAAACGGATGGTGTGCATTATAAACTTATTGCTGGCGAAGTCTTCGGAAAAACATCTGCAGTACCAGTTTATAGCCCTTTGTATCTTATTGAAATTAAAACTACCGAGGCTAAAACCATTAATATTGGCGAACATTTATTTGGCGAAAGTGCCTTATACATACTAGAAGGCGGTATTAATTCAGACAATAATAACTATGGCCCAAAACAAATTTTAGTAGCTAAAGACGCTACACTTTGCGCTTTTGAAATGGAAGCCAATACTACGGTATATATTTTTGGTGGTGATGCCTTTCCTGAAGAGCGTTTTATAGAATGGAATTTTGTGTCCTCTGATAAGGCATTGATTGAAAAAGCAAAAACCGATTGGCAAAACGATGCTTTCCCGCCAGTACCTAATGAAACCGTTCGTGTACCATTACCAAAACCAAGACGATTTAAATAATTATGGCTAAAAAAACAGTACAGGCAACTATTAGACAGCAAAAGTATAAAACTGAAATACAAGCTAAAAACCACATCCTTATTGCGGATGAGCCCATTGAGGTTGCTGGTCAAGATTTTGGGTTTACACCAACAGAATTGCTTGAAGCTTCATTAGCAAGCTGCACAGCTATGACTATTCGTATGTATGCAGATCGAAAAGGTTGGGATTTAACAGAAGCTAAAATAAACGTCAGCTTTAAACGAAATATTAGCACGCATTTAGTAACTTTTAAAAAGGATATTGAACTATTCGGTAATTTAAACGACAAACAACGCTTGCGTCTAAAAGAGATTGGCACAAAATGTCCTATTGAGAAGATTTTAAAAGGACAAGTGGACGTTGAATCTCGTTTATTTTGAAGTTTATGTTAGATCTTCTGTAAAGTTCTAGCTAAACCTTGAGCAATAATTTTTATGGTTGAAATCAAACATTAGAAACGTACAGTCTTTAAAAATAGGTGATTAGTTGCTTCTTTTTTATAACTCATATAATTCAATAGGTAGGTTGTCTGGATCATTAAAGAATGTGAACTTCTTATTAGTAAACGAATCGATTCTAATACCTTCATGAATGATGTTCTTTGTATCTAAGTACTGTAAACTTTCCTCTAAATTATTTACACCAAAAGCAATATGACGCAGTCCTGCTGCTTCTGGTTGTGATACGCGTTTTGGCGGATTAGGAAATGAAAACAATTCTATTGCATATTGATTGTTTAAAGTCAAATCTAACTTGTAAGAATCTCGGTCTTTACGATAGACTTCATGTTTTATGCTGAAACCAAGAATATCTGTATAAAATGCTTTTGACACCTCGTAATCTGAACAGATAATGGCAATATGGTGAATGGACTGTAACTGCATTATGAATTGAAATTTGGTAAAACAATATCGGAAATTTTATCTATTGCCTCATCCAAAGGTGTATCAGATTTCCGTAAATGTAATGCCATATGGTTTACACCTGCATCTTCGTAGGCTTTTAATAATTCGGTTAAATGATTAATACCAACTGCACCACCAAATCGATGTGGTTTAAAAGTCGCATTATCATCTTGTAACAGGTTTAAATGAAATGCCGAAATATAAGGTTTGCAAGCCTGATCTGTATCGTATAACGCTTCGCACCATCGTTTACGGTTTAAATAGGTTTCTTCTGGTGTTCTTGGATAATTAAACCAACCATTAGCATTTTTGGCAATCCACTCGAGACTTTGTCCAGAATGTCCTGCAACAACTAGTGGAATTTGATGTTTTGGCTTTGGGTACACAGCAACACCTTTATTTAAAAAAGGATATATGGTAGATAAATCGCTGTTGGTTTTCCAAGCCTCTTGCATAATATTAAGATGATCTCTAAACAATTTTGGTCGCTCTTGATAATCTATGCCATACATAGGAAACTCAACAGGTCTATCACCCAAACCTAAACCTAAAATAAGCCGGCTATCACTTAGATGTTCTATAGTAGCAGTTGCTTTTGCTAGTTTTATAGGTTGATGTAATGGTGAAACTATTGCAGCTGTACCTAACAACACATTTTTAGTTGCGGCAGATAAATACCCTAAATAACTTAAGGTGTCGAACAACTGTGCGCCATCACCAAAATTAGGATCGTAAACGGGCACTTCTCTTATCCAAACTGCAGCAAAACCAGCCTTATCAATTTGTTTAACGTACTGTAAATGCTTGTTTATATCTGGCACGCCAAATGGTCTACCGTCTTCCTTTCGTTTTTTATCGCCTTCTAAAGACCAATCGTTATCTAAAGGAAACTCAATACCAAGTGTCATTTTACCTGGTGTATATAGTTTATCAAAATTTTTCATAGCAATTTTTTCAATTCAATAACATCAGGTAACTATACAGCTACCTGATGTTGTTTTTTTAAGCATTCCAAATACTGTCTGCGGTATACGGACCGTTTTCAACTTCCCAAAATGTACCATCTATAAAACGATGATGTTTATCTAAAGCTTCAATACGTTTCATATCGTCATCATTCAATTCAAAAGCAATGGTATCAAAGTTTTCTTGAAGACGTTTTGGATTAATCGATTTTGGTATTACCGAAACACCACGTTGTATATCCCAAGCTAGAAGTACTTGTGCTGCTGTCATGTTATTAGCGGTTGCGATGTCGTTAATAGTCTTGTTTTTCAACAGATTTAAATCGTCATCTTCATTTGCACCAGAACCAATTGGCGCATAAGCCGTCATGTGAATGCGATGTGCTTTAGCGAATTCTAACAGTTTGTTTTGTTGTAAAAACGGATGCACTTCTACCTGAAGCATTTCTGGTAAATGTTTAGCATGATCAATAATGTCTGTTAAATCATTTTGGTTGAAATTACTCATCCCAATATGCTTAGCTAAGCCTTGTTCTAAAGCATCTTCCATACCTTTCCAAGTGTCTGTAAGTGGTTGGTCTTCAAGCGGAATAAATTCTTCTGCCGTTTTAGGAAAATCAACACCTTTTTTAAAGGCAACTGGCCAATGGATAAGGTATAAATCTAAATACTCTAACTGTAAATCGTTTAAGGTGTTTTGTAACGCCGGAATAACGTTTTCTCTTCCATGAGAATCGCTCCATAATTTTGAAGTAATCCATAAGTCTTCACGTGTAACAATACCTTCTTTAATGGCATCTGCAATAGCGTTTCCTACTTCTTTTTCGTTACCATATACTGATGCACAATCAATATGTCTATATCCAATTTTAATAGCTTCGTATACCGACGTGTATACTTCGTTAGGTTCTGATCTAAAGGTACCAAGACCTAAGATTGGCATTTCGTCGTTATTTCTAAATTGTAAAGTTTTCATTGTTTTAAAGTTTTTCTTTTTTGTATAAAATTAAAGTGATTAAAAAGCCGACTATTACTAATATACTACCTACCCATGGAGTTGCGCCAACTCCAAGTGAAGATTCAATAATAAGTCCGCCAACATATGCGCCAATTGCAATACCTACATTAAAGGCTGCAATATTTAAAGCAGATGAAACATCTTCGGTTCCTGGTAAATATTTTTCAGACATTTTTACCACATACAATTGTAATGCTGGCACGTTAGAAAAGGCTAATATGCCCATAAAAAACAGTGTAACAACCGACCATATTTGGCTAGATGCTGTAAAATAAAGTATTAATAATACTATAGCTTGTAAGGCAAACATCACCATTAAAGCTTTTCCAGGTTTTTTATTAGATACTTTACCGCCTATTACATTACCTAAAGCTATAGCAATACCGTAAACTAGTAATAAAATACTCGTCATATTTGCTGAAAAACCAGTAACTTCTTCTAATAATGGTGCTAAATAAGTAAAGGTTACAAAAGTACCACCATAACCTAAAGCTGTGATAGAAAGCACCAGTAAAATAGAACGGTTTTTAAGTACTTTTAACTGATCTATAATACGCAGTGGTTTTGATGATTTAATTGATGCTGGTACCAAAAAGTAACTTGCTACCGCACCAATAATTCCTAAGATAGCAACACCTATGAAGGTGGCACGCCATCCAAAATTTTGCCCTATATAGGTTCCTAATGGTACACCAGTAACAATTGCTACAGTTAAACCTGCAAACATTATAGAAATGGCAGAAGCACGTTTATCTTCTGGTACTAAACTAGCTGCAATTGTTGAGCCTATTGAAAAGAAAACTCCATGCGCAAAACCAGTTAAAATTCTAGCTAAAATTAGTAAGATAAAACTAGGTGCAATAGCTGCTAATCCGTTACCAATTATAAACAATAGCATTATTGCAATTAGCAGTCGTTTTCTTGCGATCTGGCTTGTTAAAGCTGTTAATACTGGCGCACCAATTGCAACACCAACGGCGTACAGGCTTACTAATAAACCTGCAGAAGATATTGAGGTGTTTAAATCGTTTGCTACTGTTGACAATAAGCCAACAATAACAAACTCAGTTGTACCAATACCAAATGCACTAATGGTTAATGCCCATAATGCAGCTGGTAGGCTTTTACTTTTTGACTTTGCTTTTAAAGTTCTTGTTTGCGTTTCCATTTTTAGTGTTTAGTCTCTAAAAGTTCTACAATTTTTTCTGCTGCTAATTTTGCAGAAGCAGGATTTTGACCTGTTACTAAACGTTCATCAACGCTTACTTTTTCTTGCCACATAGCTGCTTTATCTACAGTTGCACCTCGTTCAATAATTTTATCTTCTAATAAAAAGGGCACCACATTTTCTAATTTTACATTAGTTTCTTCTTCATTAGTAAATACGCTTACTATTTTACCATCAACTAAATAATTACCATTAGATAATTTAATATTCACTAAAGCCGAAGGACCATGACAAACAGCTGCTACAATACCGTCGTTTTCGTAAATTTTTGCAGCAATTTTTGCTAGCTTTTTGTTATTAGGAAAATCCCACATTGTGCCATGACCACCTGCATAATAAATAATGTCGTAATCTTTAGCTTTTACTTTTGAAACTTTTAATGTGTTTTGAAGTTTACTTTGAAACGTTGCATCATTCCAATATTTATTATTCACTTCATCTTTAAGATCAAAACCATCTACTGGTGGATTGCCGCCTTCTGGACTTACTAAGGTGATTTCATAATTATTAGCTTCAAAAACCTCGTAAGCATGAGTAACTTCACTTAAATAATAACCAGTGTCTTTACCTGTGTCACCTAATTCTTGATGACTAGAAAGTACCATTAATACGCTTGGTTTGTCTTGTTTTTTTTGTGCTATTAAGGCAATGCTAAAAAGCAAAGCGATTGCTGAGAAATAAAATCTTGTTTTCATTGTTTTGTTTTTGGTTTAAAATTCTAGTACAAAATTCAATGAAAAGCAAAGCTTATGCGAGGATGTAAATCACTAATTTAAAGTGATGTATCACAAACAAAAAGTGTGATGTATATCACTTTTTTAACCTTTAAAGCGGCTTAAGGTTTCTCTGGATACACCTAAATAGGCTGCAATCAGTTTTTTAGGTACACGCTGTACTAATTTTGGAAGTTTAAATAATAAAGCGTCGTAACGTTCTTCGGCAGTTTGTGTTAATAAAGACAGGATACGTTGCTGCAAACCAATAAATCCGTAATTAGATTTTATTCGGAAGAAATTTGCCATAGCAGGAATTTCTTCACAAATGGTTTCACGACTTTCTAAAGACAAACAGAAAAACTGAGAATCTTCAATACAATCTACAAAAATTGTGGCAGGTATTTGATGCTGAAATGCGTAGTAGTCGCTAACCCAATAGTCTTCCATAGCAAACTGAAGAATGTGCTCACTACCTTTTTCATCTACAGCATAAGATTTTATAAGTCCGTTGATAATCCAAAATTCGCAATCTACGGGTTGTCCAGTTTGAATTAAAAACTGATGCTTTTTTAGTTTTTTATGTTCAAAATGAGGTGCAATAAAATTCCACTCTTCATCTGTAAGTGTTACAATTTCTTCAAAATGTTGCCTTAAGAGTTGGTATTGGTTTTGCATTTGGCAAATTTATAGAATAATAAAATGAAATTTTGGTCATTTCTACAAAAATTATGGTTACAACTAACCTTGGTTTGCCCCATAATTTTGTACCCACAAAACAAACCAAAAAATAAAAACACAAAAAATGAAGAAATACATTAATTTAAACACAAAAGAAATTTCGAAGTCTATTTTTATGATCACAGGATTTTTAGCGATTGTTATAGTAACTTCGGCTTTTGCTTTTGGTGACACTGAAGAGGAAGACAATGAAGTCAGTGCTGTTTCCCAAGCCATGCCTGTAGAAACTGCTTTACCTATTACAGAAACCATCACAGAATGGGACGAATACACTGGTCGTTTTGAAGCCAGCAACAAAGTAGATGTTCGTGCACGTGTAAGTGGGTTTTTAGAACGCGTAAATTTTAAAGATGGTCAAATTGTTAATAAAGGTGATGTCCTTTTTATTATAGATGACAGACCTTTTGTTATTGCATTAGACCAAGCTAAGGCTGATTTGGCACAAGCAAAAGCCAATTTAGAAATTGCACAAGATAACTTTAACCGTGTTGAATATTTAAAAGAAACTGGTGCAGTGTCTATTGAAGAATTCAACCGAAGAAAACAAGCTCTAGCATATGCTAAAGCTAGTATTCAGTTATCACAAGCTCGTGTAGCAGATGCAAAATTAAACTTAGAATTTACACGTGTTAAAGCACCTATTTCTGGCTTAGTAAGTAGAGACCGTGTTAACGAAGGTAACCTAATAGATGGTGGCTCTTCAAACTCTACATTATTAACGACTATTGTTGCTACAAGTCCTATTCACTTTTATTTTACAAGTAGTGAATCTGATTACTTACGTTATGTGCGTTTAGCTAATAATGGCGAAAGAAAGGCAGTGCGTGCAGACGGACTTCCGGTGCATATTAAACTTCAAGATGAAGATGAATTTGTTCACGAAGCTAAAATAGATTTTGTAGACAATCAAATAGATAATAGTACAGGAACCATAGAAAACAGAGCCATTTTACCTAATAAAGACTTACTATTAGAGCCTGGAATGTTTGGTAAAGCCAGAATTAGTGGTAGTGCAGAGCACAAAGCCATAATGATCCCAGAAGATATTATTGGTACCAATCAATCGTTACGCTATGTTTATGTTTTAGACGAAAATAATACGGTAACCAGTAAAAACATCACCTTAGGGCCATTACATTCTAACGGCTTACGTATTGTTAGAGACGGTTTATTAGAAACTGACCAATTAATTCTTAATAATATTCAAAAAATTAGACCTGGTTTAGCAGTAGCACCTGTAGAAACTAATATAAATACCAAAAAAGAACTTGCCATAAACCAATAACAAGTTATTAACTAACCCATATTAAAACATACTCATTTACAGTTTCTTATTCTCAAAAAGAATGATGAAACAGCCAGAGTTATGTTTAAATTTTAACAAAATACAATGAAATTTAGTCACACATTTATTAAAAGACCAATATTTGCAGCAGTACTAAGCGTACTTATACTTATTGTTGGTGGTTTATCCTATTTTTCATTACCTGTCTCTCAGTTTCCAGATGTAGCACCACCAACCGTAGAAGTGGTTGCCACCTATCCTGGTGCAAGTGCCAAAACACTATCTGAAACTGTTGCTGCACCTTTAGAAAAAGAAATTAATGGTGTAGAAGGTATGATTTATATGACCTCACAATCTTCTGCCGATGGTAGAGTTACTGTACAAATTGCGTTTGAACTAGGAACCGATTTAGATCGTGCGCAAGTACAGGTACAAAACCGAGTTGCTATCGCAGAACCGCGTTTACCAGAATCTGTTAGACGTTTAGGAATTACAACAAAGAAAATATCACCAGATATTTTACTTCTGGTTAATCTTATTTCACCTAACGGCACATACGACCAAATTTACATGGGTAACTATGCCACGTTACAGCTTAAGGATGAGTTGGCACGATTAAAAGGTATAGGTGACATCCAGATATTTGGTGCGGCAGAATATGCTATGCGTATTTGGTTAGATCCTGATAAAATTTCTAATCTAGATATGACTGCTGGCGAAGTTGTAGCTGCCTTACGCGCACAAAACGTACAAATTGCCAGTGGTACATTAAACACTTTACCATCTGGAACACAATCGGCTTTCGAGGTAAATATTCAAACCCAAGGAAAACTTATTACACCTGAAGAGTTTGAAAACGTCATCATTAAATCTGCCGAAGACAACAGAATTGTAAAACTTAAGGATGTTGGTCGTGTAGAATTGGGCGCACAAAACTATGCTACAAAAGGTTATTTGGGTAAGAAACCGGCTATTGCAATGCCTATTTTTCAACAACCAGGCGGTAATGCATTAGAAACCTCAGCAAGTATTAAAGAAACTATGGAAAGATTATCTAAAAACTTTCCTGAAGATCTAGAATATAAAATTGAATATAATCCAACAGAGTTCATTCAAAAATCGGTAGATCAAGTATACAGCACCATTTTTGAAGCGGTAATCCTTGTAATTTTAGTAATCTTATTATTCCTTCAATCGTGGCGTGCCGCTATTATCCCAATTTTAGCCATTCCGGTATCTTTGGTAGGTACGTTTGCCATTATGCAAGGTATTGGGTTTTCGCTTAACAATTTAACATTATTCGGATTGGTATTGGCTATTGGTATTGTGGTAGATGATGCTATTGTTGTGGTAGAAAATATGGAACGTTACCTAGAAGAAGGCTATTCACCAAAAGAAGCTGCTTTTAAGACTATGGACGAAGTTGGTGGTGCTTTAGTTGCTATTGGATTGGTGTTAATTGCCGTATTTATTCCTACTGCTTTTTTAGACGGATTCTCAGGTCAGTTTTATAAACAATTTGGTATTACCATTGCTGTAGCTACTGCCATTTCGGTATTTGTCTCGTTAACCTTAAGTCCGGCTATGGCAGCATTATTAATGCGTCACGAAGATAAAAGCAAAGCGAAAAAAACACCTTTGGTATTAAAACCGTTTGTGTTTTTGGGTAATGCCTTTAACCGTTTTATGGACAAGATTTCTGAAAAATACGGTAAGAGTGTTCAAAAATTAGTACGAACAGGCACCATGGTTATGGTAGTTTACGGCGGATTAATTGCTTTAACAGGATTTGAATTTAACCGTGTGTCACAAGGATTTGTTCCTGCAATGGACCAACAGTATTTTGTAACAGTTGTACAACTGCCACCAGGCGCATCTTTAAGCAGAACGGACGAAGTGGTTAAAAACATATTAGATTTAACCTTAGATACCGATGGTGTAAAAACAGCGGTTTCTTTTACAGGTTTTGATGCCGCATCGTTTACCAATGCATCAAATGCTGCAGCTATATTTATTACGCTAGAAGATTTTGACGAACGTACCAAAAAAGGAATTGATTACCACAATTTATTGAACACATTACGTGGTAAAGTTGCGGTTGTAGATGATGCTGTTGTATTTATTATTCCGCCGCCATCGGTTGCTGGTATTGGTAATGCAGGTGGATTTAGAATGATGGTACAAGACCGTGCCAACTTGGGTACAGAAGCTTTAATCGAAGCGACTAATAACCTTGCGATGGCAGCCAACCAAGACCCTATCTTAAGTAACGTGTTTACCTTTTTTAATGATAGAACACCTCAACTGTATTTAGATATTGATAGAAACAAAGCTCAGCAATTGGGTGTTAATGTCAATGACGTGTTTCAATCACTAGAAATTTATATGGGATCTGCGTTTGTAAACGATTTTAACTATTTGGGTAGAACGTTTCAGGTAACAGCGCAAGCCGATTCACCAAACCGTTTAACACCAGACGACATTGCACGTATTAAAGTACGTAACAATAAAGGTGAAATGGTACCATTAGGAACCATCGCCACTCAAAAAGATATTTCTGGTCCATCTAGAATACCACGTTTTAACTTGTATCCTTCAGCATCATTAAATGGAGATGTGTCAGCAGGCTTTAGTTCTGGTCAGGCATTAGCACGTATGGAAGAATTGGCGGAAGATATTTTACCACAAGGTATTTCTTACCAATGGACCGAAATGGCCTATCAAGAAAAGCAAACAGGTAACACAGCTGGTATCGCCTTTTTATTAGCTGTAATATTTGTATTCTTATTATTGGCAGCACAATTTGAAAGTTTAGTGCTACCATTAGCGGTAATTTTTATTGTACCTATGGTATTACTATCGGCAATTGTTGGTATCGATTTAGCCGGATTAGACAACAACATCATGGTGCAAATCGGTTTAATTGTATTGGTTGGTTTAGCTAGTAAAAACGCGATTCTTATTGTAGAATTTGCCAAACAACTAGAAGATCAAGGTACCGATTTAAAAACAGCCGTTATACAAGCATCAAAACTGCGTTTACGACCTATTTTAATGACAGCAATGGCTTTTATTTTAGGTGTAGTACCGTTAGCCATTTCTACAGGTGCTGGTGCCGAATTGCGAGTGTCCCTAGGTATAGCGGTATTTAGCGGTATGCTAGGTGTTACCATCTTCGGTATTTTCTTAACACCTGTATTTTATTACTTAGGTAGAAAATGGACAACCAAAAAACAAACACTATAACAATGAAAACAATAAACTATATAAGTCTTGTCACACTAGCTGTAATACTAACATCTTGTGGTATTACAAAGCGCGATTTTAATGTGCAGTCTGGCGTAACCGTACCAAGCGATTTTTTTGAAGATAATCTACAAAAAGAAATTTATGCAAGTACAGAAACCACTCAAAAATGGTGGACTGAATTTAACGATCCTATTTTAGATACGTTAATTAATAAAGTTATGCAGCACAACTTAGATATTAATACTGCTGTTGCTAATTTTGAAGCATCTCGTGCCTTTTTAAAAGGTACAAAATTAGATCGTTTTCCAACGGTAACCTTAAACGGTAATTATACCAGAACACGATTAGGAGAAAACGTTTTTGTGCCTGGTGCAAACCCAACGTATAATAATTTTAACGGTAGTTTTGATGCCTTTTGGGAAGCCGATGTTTTTGGTCGTGTGTCTAACCGTATTAAAGGCGCTTACGCTAACAGTCAGTTAGCATTAGCAGATATGCAAAGCGTGTATATTAGCATATTTGCAGAAACCGCCCGAAATTATATGGAATTACGAGGTACACAACACATGTTAAGTATTGCCGAGCGTAATCTAAAAGGTCAGCAAAGCACTTACGATTTAACTGTGAAATTGTTAGAAGCTGGTACAAGTAATAATTTAGATGTTTCAAGAGCATTAGCACAATTAGAAAATACCAGAGCAACTATTCATCCTTTAAAGGCACGTATTGAAGCCTTAAAAAATAGTTTGAATGTACTAATTGGTGAAGTGCCAGGAGAGATTGATGATACCTTATTAACAGAACAACCATTACCAAGCTTGCCAGAAACGGTTGCTTTAGGTGATGTTAATGAACTATTGCGTCGCAGACCAGATGTTAAAAGTGCCGAAGCTGCTTTACAAATGCAGATTGCAAAATATAATATCTCGGTAGCCGATTTGTATCCTAAAGTACAATTTGGTGGTTCTATTGGGTTTTCGGCAGTAGATTTTTCTAACTTTGCACAAAAAGAGTCGTTTACATGGAGTATTATGCCTAATATATCTTGGGCAGCCTTTAATTTAGGACGTGTAAAACAACAAATTAAACAAAACGATGCGTTAACGCTTGCCGCATTAAATCAGTATGAAAAAACCGTTTTAAAAGCGTTAGAAGAAACCAAAACTGCATTGGCAGATTATGCTAACGAGCTACAACGACGCGAAAATTTACGCGCCTCATCAGAAGCTAGTGCCAAAGCAGCTACCATAGCCAAACAACGTTACGAGGCAGGCTTAGACAATTTTATAGATTATTTAAGCGCCGAAAACAGTATGTTGGTTTCAGAAAATTTATTAGCAACAAGCGAAATTGCTACAACCACATACCTAATTGCCATTTATAAAACTTTAGGTGGCGGATGGGATATTATAACAGAAGCAGATATAGATGCTAAAATGACGCAGTTAAAGCAAAAAGAAACCGCATTAAATTAAGTAATGAAATGCAATACGAAACGACCAAGGTAAGGTCGTTTCGTTACCAAACAAGTATTTAACCAACAGAAGAATATGTCTAAAACACAAGTTCCTGTTTTTAAAAATAGTAATGATTTATATGAGGCTATCGGTTTCCCTCACCGAAGTCACATACCTAATTTTGATGTACATCCTATTGCTAAACTCGAACCATCTTCTAGCCGATGTATGCCACCATACCGACAAGAATTTTTTCAAATTGCCTTGTTAACTTATGTTGGTACTAGTCGATTAAATATTAATACAGATTGGTTAGAGTTAGGTGACCATCCACTATGGTTTACAGTTCCAGGACAGGTAGTGTCTTGGATAAGAGACGAAGATATTTCGGGCTATAACATTATGTTTAAAAAGGAATTTTTAATGCAAGTTATACCTAATTTAACCGATGATTTTCCGTTTTTAAAAATGTCTGAAAATCGCGCATTAATGATGACTGAAGACGAAATGAATTCGTTATTATTTGATGCAAAACGAATGGTTTCGGTATTTGAAAACCCACATCCTTATCAAGAAAAAATGCTAGAAGGTATGTTGGTCTCTATACTCTATTACTGTAAAGCCATTTACGAACGACACAAGTCTTCCGAAAATAATTTATCTAGAGGACAAATTATTACACAGAAGTTTGAAAACTTAGTAGAAAAAATGTACGTAGATACTAAAAATGTAAGCGATTATGCCGAAGCATTAAGCATTACACCAAGCTACCTAACCACTATGATAAAACAACAAACAGGCAAAAGCGCTAAAGATATTATTCAAGATCGCTTATTGCTAGAAAGCAAGAGTTTACTGAAGTTTTCAGATTTAGATATTGCAGAAATAGGTTATCGTTTAAATTTTCAAGAGCCAACGCATTTTACCAGGTTTTTCAAAAAATTAAGTGGTACCACACCAAACCGTTTTAGACAAGAAGGCCTATAAATTAACATGTAGCCACTTACCAAAATTTTAAAAATAGAGCTTTCAATTTTGGACACTTAAGTAAAGAAAGTGGTTATTTTTAAAGTTAATTTATGATTAAATTTGATTATTAAATTTAGAATGTATGAACGTAAATAGAACAGCAGTAGTTACAGATTCTGGCAATGGGTTAGGAAGAACTTTTGCCAATATTTTACTAAAAAATAACTATGACGTTATTCTAGCTGCTACCCAAAATAGTTATAATACTTTATCTGTAGATACAGATGATTTGCATCAATATAAACTTGTAAATACCGATTTTACTTCAGATGAAAGTGTAGCTCAGTTAAAAGCAACTATAAGCAATACCTTTGGTCATTTAGATATGCTAATTAACAATGCCGAAATTGCTAATGGCTTTGGGCAAAAAATAGAACAACTTAATATAGAAGACGTAAAAGCGGTTTATGAGATGAATGTGTTTGCGGTAATACGTGTAATAAAAACATTAAAACCGTTGCTTGAACAAAGTAAAGCACCACGCATTATAAACGTTACCAGCGCTATGGGAGATCTTACAAAAATGGCTGACGATTCGTTTTGCTATTCTAATTACTGTATGACGGCTTATGCTAGCTCTAAAGCTGCTTTAAATATGTACACACATTTACAGTGTAAAGAATTTAGTCCGTCAAAAATTAGTGTAAAAAGCTTTGATCCTATTGCGTTAAAAAACTGCACACACAACTCGGTAGAAATTTGTAACGATGTAATGGATAAGTTTATAGGACTTATAAAATACGATAGCCTTGTTGATTAGATTAAAGCATCAGTGTTTATTAAATCATAATGGTCAAAACCTTCGTTATTTTAGCGAAGGTTTTTTGTTAATTTGAATAAAAACCTCATGCAATTTGATTTAAAGATTTAATTTTCTTGTTCAATAAAATAATTATGAATTATTAGAGGTGTTTCCCTTACTCAATACGTTTCGTATGTGTTCGCTATCCCAATGGTTATCATAACTTATAACCCCTCTTTTAAAGTCTTCTTCTAATAATTTTTCTTGCTCCTCAAGTTCTTTTCGAGCTTTAAAAATATAGTCGTCGTCTCGTTTTGGTTGTTCTGCTAATCGTTTTAAACTAGCTACGTCATATTTTATGAAATTTTGAACCTGTCTATTGAGTGTATATTTTCTAAATCCTAATTTATGCAAGGCATCACTAGCTAATGTTAATGAAGTGTCTAAGGTTTCTCGATAAATATTATCAATCCCCATATTTATTAAATCGTAGGCATCATACCTATTTTTAGCTCGAACTAAGAGTTCAACATTAGGGTAATTTGTTTTTACAAGTTTTGTGATGTCTTTGGTCACTCTAGGATTATCTACAGCACAAATAAGTAGTTTAGCTTCAGAAATGCCTGCAGATTCTAATAAGTCTAATCTTGTTGCATCACCATAATATACTTCAAAACCCATTTTCCGAAGAAAATCCACACGATTCGAATCAAAGTCAAGAATAGTAGCTTCAATACCATGAGATCTTAAAAAACGACCTACAGTGCTTCCAAAGTGACCAAAGCCAACTAGGATAACTTTCTGAGATTTAGCAATGTGATCCATAGGTCTTTTTATAGACTCCTTAGTTCCAAACTTAGGAAGTATAAGACGTTCATTAATTACACTTAAAATAGGAGTTAAGGACATTGAAACGGCTGTAATCACCAACATCATATCCATTTGATCTTGTTCTAAGATATTCAATTGAAAGGCAAATGAGAGCAATACAAAAGCAAACTCTCCAACCTGAGCTAAACTAAAGGTGAGTAATAAATTTTGGTCAAGTTTTAGTTTGAATACTTTTCCTGTTATGAACAATACCAACGCTTTTAGAAGAACGATTGCAACTAAAATGCCTCCTATGGTTAATGGACTATTAGCAATGACGATAAAGTTAATCGATGCTCCAACAGCCATAAAAAAGAGACCTAAAAGTAGGTTTTTAAAGGGTTCTAAGGTGCTTTCTAATTCGTGTTTAAATTCACTGGTAGATAATACAACACCACCTAAAAAAGCACCAAGAGCAGGACTCAACCCAACTAATTCCATGAGGTATGAGATTCCGAAGACAATTAAAAATGCTGCAGCAATAAGTAACTCCCTAACACCAGTAGTTGCAACTTTTCGCAACATAGGAACAATAACAAATCGGCCTGCAAGAACAATAATAACAACCGAAAGGATAATCGCTAAAGTTTGTAATCCTATAGGTAAACTTTCAATTAGGGTGGATGTTGTATGTGCTGAAGTTGAATCGTTATGTTCAGACGAATTACTCAAAAGTGGCAAGACACCAATCATAAAGATAACAATGATATCTTGAAATAACAGTATAGAAAACGAACTACTTCCGAAAGTGGTTTCCATTAATCCTTTTTCCTTAATAGTTTGCAGTGCTATAGCTGTTGAAGATAATGCAACAGCC
Source organism: Psychroserpens sp. S379A (assembly GCF_049800755.1). Lineage (NCBI taxonomy): Bacteria > Pseudomonadati > Bacteroidota > Flavobacteriia > Flavobacteriales > Flavobacteriaceae > Psychroserpens > Psychroserpens sp. S379A. The sequence goes on from NZ_JBNAFQ010000001.1 coordinate 178,921, forward strand.
ATACCGATGACGAGTGCAACTTCCCAGTGATAACCTAAAATAGAGAAAAGGGCATAGGTTAACAATATGGTAAGCGATACTTGAATTCCGCCCATTCCTAGAATAGATTTTCGCATACTCCAGAAATTTTTGGGTTCAATCTCGAGTCCGATTAAGAACAGCATTACCACAACACCAAACTCTGCAAAATGCATAATATCTTCTCCTTCCTCACCAACAAATCCCAGTACGTAGGGTCCGATAAGAATTCCAGCTAATAAGTATCCTAAAACGGAACTCAATCCTAGTCGTTTGGCGATAGATACGCAAATGATTGCACCAGCAAGAAAAATAATGGCTTCAAATAGTAAACTTCCAGACATAGGCTTACACTGTTAAAGATTCTAAATCGTTTAAGAAAAAGTAATTTGTAACTTTACTACTATTAAAATCAGATTGTAGCATATCAATTAATTGTTCATACTGGTTGGCGTAATTGCTCAAATCTTGATCAGACAAGTTATGAGTACCCATAACAGCAAAAGGCGGTAAGTAGTTCATGCCACAAAGATTTGCAGTTTGCTCAAAAGGGCGTAAAAATTCGTTTATAGTATAAGTATTATAACCTTCGGAACAGTAAACTTCTCGTGATCCTCCTGTAGTAATCACGTTAAAAATTGTTTTATTTTGAAGCACTTTACCGTTGGGTCCATAAGCCCAATTAAATTCCAACACCATGTCTTTCCATTGTTTTAAAATAGCAGGACTACTATACCAATACAAAGGATGATGCCAGATAATTATTTCATGTTCAACCAAAAGCTCTTGTTCACGTTGAACATTGATATGAAAATTAGGGTAGTGTTCATACAAATCGTGAAACGTTACATGGGTTTTATCTTTTAAACGGTCAATTAAGGCGGCATTAGCCCTTGATTTTTCAAATTTAGGATGAGCAAATAGAATCAATACTTTTTTCATACTACGAATTTAATAAAAAGGAAATCTATTTTAAATTTCTATAAACTCATTAGTATAATTATTTGTAATAACACCACACAAATTGAAAATAACAAAGTGCTTTAATAGTGTTTCTTTAGAATAGGATTCAAATAAATTATTGTCTTTAAATAATAAATTGTCAACTCTAAAAAAATATATTTTTATGAGCAAATCAATATTAACATCGGGTTTTATATTGCCATTTTTCTGAGCTTCTTTTAGCAATGGACTAATCCTGTTGTTTGCTAAATCTTTTATAAAATCATTAAATAATAGAAAGGCCTTTGGGTAGTATTTTTCTAAACCAAAAAGAAAAGAGGGCTTAAAGTATTTTAAATACTCAAACCCTCTCTGGTAAATCAATATAACACATAAAATAGGGTCTTTACCATTGCTATTAATCAACCTATTTATATCTTCTGCGTAAGCATCAAGCAAACACGTTATACTTGCGACTACAAGATCTTCTTTCGTTTTAAAGTAGGTGTATATTGTTTTTTTAGAGATGCCTAAATCATTGGCCAACTCATCTAAAGTAACGTGTTTACTCCCAAATTGAGTAAACTTAGAGGTGGCGTAATTTAGAAGTTCATCTTTAGTAATCATAGCTTTTATTTCCAACCACCACCAAGTGCTTCGTATAAAGTAACGACACTTAGTAATTGTTGTAATTTGTTATCAATCACGTTTAACTCGGCATTAAGTGCGCTTTCTCTTGCGGTTAACAAATCAAGATAATTGGCTAAGCCATTTTTAAGCAACTCTTCAGAGTTTGCTTCAGCTTGTCGTAGCGCTTCCACTTCATTTTTACGATACTCGAATTTTTCGGTTTCGGCATTGTAAACGTATAAGGCGTTAGACACTTCGTTTCCTGCGGTTAACAAGGTTTTCTTAAAATTTAGCAGTGCTTGTTCTTGTTGTGCTTTAGCAACCTCGTGTTGAGTTTTTATTTTACGCTGATTAAAAATGGGCTGTGTTAAACCACCAATAACCGTTGCAAATAAAGAATTAGCATTCAATAATTTATCCAATTCTAAACTTTGAAATCCGCCATTTGCCGTTAATGTTAAGGATGGATAAAAATTACTTTTTGCCACATTGGTTAACTCAAACGCATTGATTAAGTTGTATTCTGAAGCAATCACATCCGGACGATTTCTTAACAAGGTCGCAGGCACGCCAAGTGTAATTTTTTCATCTAACTGTTGCTCGGTTAACTTGCTACGTTCTATAGGTTCTGCAGGTCTTCCTAGTAAGAAATTTAAAGTGTTTTCGGTTCTAAAAATAGCAGCTTGTAAATCTACTTTTAAAGCTTTGGCGTTATTAAATTGCGCAATGTATTGGTCTACCGCAACTTGTGTTACATTTCCGGCATCTTTTAAGGCTTTAATAGTGTAAACACTACTGTCTCTAGTAGCAATAGTTCTTTCAGTAATTTCTAATTGTTCATCTAAGGCTAATAACTGATAATAGGTAGAAGCTATTGCCGAAATTAATTCAGTTTTTACAGCTTTGTGTGCTGCTACAGTTTGTAAATAACTGGCTTCACCTGCACGTTTATTACTTCTTATTTTGCCCCAAATATCGGCTTCCCAAGATAAACTTCCCGATAACTCATACTGGTCTACAGACGAGAAAAAACCACCAAACTGACTGTTTGATGATAGCTCTTGATGTGTTGCCTGCGCAGTACCAGTTAAAGTTGGCAAATATCCTGCTTTACCTTGTTTCATATACGCATTAGCGACAGCAATTTGCTGAATAGCCACACGAATATCCAGGTTGTTTTGAAGCCCTTCTTCAATATATTGCCCTAAATATTGATCTTTAAACATATCTTTCCAAGATACATCGGCTAAAGACACACTATCTTGCGACAGGTTATCGGTTCTGTACAAATGTTCTGTTTCTTCTAACTCTGGACGTGCATAATCCTTTGCTACAAAACAACTTTGCAGTGTTAGTGCTAACATTAATAGGAAGGCGCCTTTACTAAAATTTCTATTTACAGTTAATTTCATTTTTTTAAGCTTCAATTGATTCTACTTCTGGTTTACGCGATACTTTTTCTTGTAACCATTGGAAAAAGATGAATAAGATTGGAATAACAAATACTCCTAAAAGTGTACCTATAAGCATTCCTCCAGCTGCACCTGTACCAATAGAGTTGTTTCCTTCGGCACCAACACCTTTGGCCAATACAAGCGGCATTAACCCAAGTATAAATGCGAATGAAGTCATTAAAATTGGTCGTAAACGTGCTTTAGCACCATCTATTGCAGCATCTACAATACTTTCGCCTTGTTTACGTCGTTGCAAAGCAAACTCTACAATAAGTATGGCATTTTTAGCCAACAGACCAACGAGCATGATGAGTGCTATTTGGAAGTAAATGTTGTTTTCTAATCCGAAAAATTTCGTACTAATATAGGCTCCAAATACACCAAATGGCAGCGATAATAATACCGAAAATGGTAAAATATAACTCTCGTACTGCGCACTTAATAAGAAGTACACAAACAGAATACTTAAGATGAAAATAAAGGTGGTTTGGTTTCCTGCATTGACCTCTTCTCGTGTTAATCCCGAATAAGCAACTGTATAATTACTTGGTAACTTAGCGACTTCTTCTTCAATAACTCTAATGGCATCACCAGTACTAAATCCTGGATTAGTAGCACCTGTAATAGATGTAGAGTTAAAGAGGTTAAAACGTGTTACCGATTGCGGACCATACACACGTTTTAAGGTTACAAACTGTGTAATTGGCGTCATTTCACCAGAACTAGTTCTTACATACATACTGTTTAAGTCGCTTTCGTCTGCTCTGTCTTCAGGTAAGGCTTGAATGTATACACGATACTGTTTTCCAAATTTACTAAAGTCAGAAGCATACACGCCACCTATATAACCTTGTAAGGTTCCAAAAATACTACTAACAGTTACACCTTTTTCTTTAGCTAAAGGTACATTAACTTCCATTTCGTATTGCGGATAATTAGTATTGAAAGCCGATTGCGCATACTGAATTTCTGGGTGACTCATTAAAGCTGCAGAGAACTCTCGGTTTGCTTTATCTAAGTCGGTAAACTCACCTCCAAATTTATCTAATAAGTTTACTTCAAAACCAGCAGAGTTTCCAAATCCACGAATACTAGGAGGAGAGAAGAAGATTATTTTGGCTTCTGGAATAGTAGCAGCAACACCAAATAGCTTTCCTGTTATAGCTTGAGCAGATAGTGCTTCAGATTCTCTCTCAGACCAGTTATCTAATTTCACAAAGCCAATACCGAAATTACTGCCAGCACCACTTATTAAACTTCTACCTTTAATAAAACTAACTGCAGTAACACCATCAAGATCTTTAATTTTTCCATATAATTTTTTGGTCACTTCATCGGTTCTATCTAAAGATGCACCAGCAGGCAGTTCAATATTTACAAAAATAATTCCTCTATCTTCATTAGGCACAAAGCCTGTTGGAGTTGTAGTTGCAGCCCAGTAAATTCCAATACCAGCAATGATTAATAGCATTACAGAAACAAACTTGTTTTTATATAAGAACTGAAGTGATTTTCCATATTTACTAACCGTTGCATCAAAGCCTCGATTAAACAACGTATAAAACCTTTGTAGTGCATTTTTACCTTTCAATTCTTCGTCGTGCTTATGTTCTTTTAATAAGAGCGCACATAATGCAGGACTTAAGGTTAGTGCATTTACTGCTGAAATTAGGATGGCAATAATTAAGGTTACACCAAACTGCTCATAAAATACACCTGTTGGTCCAGTGACAAAGGTAACCGGAATGAACACGGCAGACATCACCAAAGTAATAGATACAATGGCTCCTGAAATTTCATTCATCGCCTTGAGTGTTGCGTTCATTGGTTTTTTTTCGCCTTGATCCATTTTGGCATGAACCGCTTCAACCACAACAATAGCATCATCGACCACAATACCAATGGCTAAGACTAAGGCAAATAAGGTTAATAGGTTAATGGAGTAGCCAAAAACATTCAAGAAGAAGAAGGTACCAATAATAGATACAGGAACAGCAATAGCAGGAATTAACGTTGAGCGGAAATCTTGAAGAAATAAGAACACCACTAAAAACACCAATAAAAAAGCTTCCATTAATGTTGTAATTACTTTGTCGATAGACGCATTAAGAAACAAGCTCGTATCATAGGGAACAAAAATATTTAAGCCATCAGGTAAATCTTGTTCAACTTCTGCTAAAGTCGTTTTAATATTTTCAATAATCTCTGCGGCATTTGATCCTTTGGTTTGGAAAATTCCCATAAATACAGCAGGATGACCTAAACTCACAGCATTAGAGGAATACGATTGTGCATCTAATTCGATATCTGCAACATCTTTTAATCTCAAGTATTCGCCATTTCCTAGAGCTTTGATAACAATATCTGCATATTGGCTTTCCTGTTTAAATCGTCCGCTATACTTTAAAATGTATGAGAAGGACTCGCCATTATTCTCACCTAAAGCACCAGCAGCAGCTTCTAAATTTTGTTCGTTTAAAACCGAAGTGATATCTGAAGGAATTAGATTATAAGCCGCTAATTTTTCAGGCTTTAGCCAAATACGCATGGCGTAATCTTGCTGTGAAAATACCGATACATCACCAACCCCTTTGATACGTTGCATAGCAGGTATCACATTTATCTTTAAATAATTCTGAATAAAGGTCGCATCATAATCTTCACTATCAGAATACATAGATACAAACATTAAAGCACTGGTTTCTTGTTTTTGGGTAACAATACCTGTTTGAATAACCTCTGCAGGTAATAACGGATTGGCTCTTGCGACACGGTTTTGAACATTTACGGCCGCAATGTCAGCATTCATGGTTTGGTCAAAAAAGACTGTAATTTCTGCAGTACCATTATTAGAAGCTGTAGAAGTAATGTAAGTCATCCCTTCAACACCATTAATTTGCTCTTCAATTGGCACAATTACACTCTCTAAAACAGTCTCTGCATTAGCTCCTGTATAGTTAGCCGTCACCTTAATAGTTGGAGGTGCAATATCTGGATATTCCTCTATTGGTAAGGAGGTTATACTGATTATACCCAGTATAACTATGATAATAGAGATTACTGTTGAAAGCACTGGTCTTTCAATAAATGTTTTTAACATAGCTAAAAATATGTTTATGAGTTGATTTTAGTTTTTAAATAACGTTGCTACTCTTTTAGTGGCTTCTGAAAACGGAATTTCTTGAGGCGTAATTGCCATTCCGTCACGAAGTTTTGATACACCAGAAGAAATAATTTTTGTATTAGCATCTATACCAGATTCAATCACATAAAGATTATCAACTTTGGCTTCCACTTTTATAATTTTACTCGCAACAGTGTTGTTTTCAGCTAAAATGAAAATCATGACTTTACCTTGTTGTTCGTAAGTTGAAGATTGAGGCACTACAATAGCATTTTCATAAGTTGAAGGAATACGTATTTTACCACTATTTCCATTGGTTAACAGTTCGTTAGGGTTGTCAAACGAAGCTCTAACTTTAATCGTTCCAGTAGTTTCACTAATCTGACCAGTACTGGTTTGAATACGTCCTTTTTGAGAATAGAGGTCACCATTAGCCAACACTAAACTTACATCTGGCGAATTTTTAATACGCTCTGCTTTAGTTTTACCTTTCATTCGTTTAAGATAATTGATGTATTGCGCTTCGTTTAAAGTAAAAAAGGCATAGACCTTACTAATGTCACTAACTGTTGTTAAAGGTTTAGCATCTGCTGCACTTACTAACGCTCCTTCTCTAAAATGGATTGCACCTACATAACCATCAACCGGACTTTTTACTGTGGCATACCCTATGTTAGCAGCAATACTGCTATAACTAGCTTTTGCACGAGCTAAATTTGCTTTAGCGGTTTCTAATTGCACAGCACTAATAATATTTTTTTCTACTAATGGTTTAAGTTTATCAACCTCAACTTGTGCAACGTTCACTTGAGCTTTTGCAGCTTCGGCGTCTTGACTTAAGGCTTGTGTTTCTAAACTAAATAATGCTTGGCCTTTTCTTACTTTTTCGCCTTCATCAACTAAAACTTTTTGAATATATCCTGAAGTTTTTGCGCGCACATCACTGTTTACAATACCTTCAATAGTTACTGGATATTCATTATAACCATTAACAGTTTGTGATTGAATTTGAGTTACGGGAAATGGTAAGGCTTGTTGCTTTTTGGGAGCAGCTGTTTGACTATTCTCAGAATTTCCGCAGCCTATAATGACTAGAAAAACACTAGCAATTGAAAATATAGAGACTAATTTATTTGTTTTCATTGGTTATTATATGTTGAATTTATTTTTGATTAGGTTTTCTTTTAAATGTTCTATTGAAGCCGAAGCGTCTTTAACAAATTTTAGATAATCATTGTGAAAGGTTAAATCGAACTTTTCTTCATCATCTGTAATATGTTCATTAATGGCTTCTTTGTATGCTTTTATCTCTTTATGAAGCGTTGCAACTTCTTCCCATTCTTTAATCATTCCATTAATATGATGTAAAACAGAATCCTTATTAATGATGAAATATTTTTTTCTGTCACCTGTTTTAGTGAAATACTCTATTTTTTTTAAATCTTGTAAGTGGTTTAAATGCGTAGAAATTGTGCTTTTACTTGCTTGAAGTACCGTAACCATTTCTTCAAAAGTTGTTCCCCTTTTTCCTGTTAAAATCACGTAAGCCATGATACGCGCAGCAACTGGTGCAAGGTTTTCGCGATCTTCTAAATGCACACCTAGTTTTTCAACCAGTGCCATTTTTTTGCTACATATTTCTTTAGTCATAATGGTATTCTAAAAATTATGATACAAATATACAGTAAGTTCGGAACTAACCGAACTAAACGAAGTTAATGTTGTGTTAAGAAATTATAAGGTATTGTTAAGTGTGTATTTAAAGCTTATAATTTTTGTGATTATGCTAAGAAGTAGTTATTTAAAGATGTTGTTTTAAGCATTTAAGTAGATTAGCTTTTTAATTATTACAAGCAAAAAAAAGAAAAGCCACACTAATATTTTCATATTTGGCGGCTTTTCCTACTACTAATCAACCAACTTAACTTAAAACTATTTTTATCAATGCTTTCTAATAGTATCTATTTCAAAATTTCCATTACTACGTACGTACAAAATAGCTTCATCATCATCCTTTACCATTATGTTATGTAACGCATCTTTTTTTGCTCCAAAGTAGCTTCCTTTCTCTAAAAGGCTAATAAACTTGTTGCCATTAATTTGGTGTGCTAAAGTTCCTTTGATAACAACAGCTCTAAAATTTGAACTTAAATTTTTAATATAACCTTCAAACCCTTTAGGTAATTTTATTAGTGATGCACGCAATTTATTCTCATGATGTGTTCCCCATAAAAATGCAGTTTCTATTGCACTTTCATTTGTGAGCCATGAAATATCGGTAGCGTTAAGCCAAACTAAATTATTTTCATCTACATTTACAGGTCGTTCACCATTATCAAAAGCTTCGTTTGTAGGTTTTACTAAGTATGGACCTTCTTGAATTTCAATATAAGCTAAATTCTCTTCAGCATTTGCAGCTGTTATATGTGCTTCACCAGCTGGTTGTATCCAAAAAGATCCAGGAGGTAACCATTGTTTTTCAGCTTGGTCATCATCATTATGTAATAAACCTTTAATCACAACTCCACGATAAGTTACATTGTGAATATGTGGAGGTGAAGCGAAGCCTTTTTTAAACTTGACTAAAAACCCTGAAGCTAACGTGTCTGTTCGATCTCCCCAAAGTTTTCCTGCAGCTGGACTTTTATCGCCTCGTAAGGGATTGAGCCAACCCCATTCTACGTTATCTGCAGTAACAACTTCGTTTTTAGATTTTGCAGGATCTGTAGTTGGTGTTTGAGCATTTACAAAAACACTTGTTAGTAAAATTAATGCTGTTAAAATATGCTGCTTCATTAGGTAAAATTTAAATACTAATTATATTTCAGTAAAAATTTCGCTTTCTGGTAATCGAGATTTTGGTGTTTTATCTGTAGAGTTAAAGTCAGATTCTGCTCTATAGCCTATAGAAACGGCAACTAAGGCTGTAAACCCTTTTTCTCTGAACCCGAATTCTTCATCTAAAGCCTTTACATCAATACCTTCCATTGGTGTGGCATCAATACCTAAACTTGCTACACCTAACAAAAAGCTTCCTATATTAAGATATACTTGCTTTTCCATCCAATGATTTAAATCTTTTAAATCGTATTTATGAATATCTGCAAACGTTTTAACAGCACCTATATAGCCATTTTTTATGTCTTCATTAGGAAATCGTCCGTTGTTATCATCTACATCTGCAATATGTTTGTAATAATCTTCATCTGCATCTGTTTTAGCGCAAAAAAGAACAACAGCTGAGGCATTAGTTACTTTAGGTTCGTTAAAATGAAAAAAGCCTTGTGTACCTTTTGCTATACGTGCTTTACCTTCTTTAGTTTCAGCAATGATAAAATGCCAAGGTTGTAAATTAACACTTGAAGCACTCATTCTTAAGAGACTTTTAACTTGATCCATATCTTCTTTAGATATTTTTTTTGTTGGATCAAATTCTTTGGTTGTGTATCTCCAGTTTAAGGTGTCTTTTAAATTCATTTGTATGTTTTTCTTAAGTTGATTATTAATATTACTATCAAAAGTATAGTGACAAAAGTATTGGTAGTTTATGTTTTGCGCAATAACGGTTAAAAATGATAGTATACTTTTGCTTTTTATAAATCGTAAAAATCCTTGTTATATCAAGGGGTTTCACGTTATGTTAAATTTACTATAAAAAGTATAGTTGTTTTATTAATGATAGTATAATAGTTTTGCGTAAATATTTTATGAATCATGGAAATTGAGTATAAAAAACGACTAATCAAGTACAACGATAAAGAGTTTTCTTGTTCAACGAGTATAGCTATGGAATTGATAGGAGGTAAATGGAAAAGTGTGATCCTTATTTACCTATTAAATGGAAAGAAACGTTATAACGAATTATACAAACTGATTTCTACTATTACCGAACGTACTTTAAGTCTTCAATTAAAACAGCTTGAGAAAGATGGCTTAATTGCTAGAAAGGTGTATACAAAAAAACCGCCTTTAAAGGTTGAGTATGAGTTAACCCCTTTTGGAGAAACTGTAAGACCTGTGTTATTGACTATTGCTGCTTGGGGAACAACAGTTGCAGAAGAACGTGGTGAGATTGTAGAATGATTGTATTAATTTTAATACTACATTTGAATAATTAAGTAGAGTTAAAAAATATTAATGACAGTTTTAAGAAAAATAAATTTAATAATCAGCAAGTTAAATATTTTTGACTTGCTTTTTTTTACGCTGTTAATTAGCTCTGTGGTTATTAGCATGGTAACCGAAATGAAAAATTTGATTTTTACAATACCACCAGCCACATTATGTATCATAGGTAAGTATATTCAGATAAAAAGAAGGAAAATCAACATTCTATTCACTCTAGCTTTATTAAGCATCTTTGTTTCTGAGATTTTAGTGTTTTCAGATTTTAAAACTTATTTGCTTTGGATTACCATATTAAATATCATCTTCTTATTATTGACTTCTTTGGTTTTGAAGAACTATTTGAGGTTTGGCAAAATTAGATCATCAATTAATTTTTCAGTTTTTTTAAGTACAGCATTAGTTGTTTATTTGCTTTTTTCGGTATTTCATCTTATTCTAGAAAAAGTGTATGGCATTCAAGTATATTTCACCATCTTATGTGAGTTCAGTATTTTATTGTTTTTATTTCAAGTCGGAAAAATTTACTTAAGTAATTATTACAAAACAGGGACTATGTTACTAGCTTCTGGTCTCTTTTGTTTATTTCAAATTTTGTTAAGTATTATTAATGAATTTCTCTATTACAACACCACTTTTACAACACTAATAATTACATGTCACTCATTAGCATTATACTTACTTTCAAGATTTTTATTAAAAACAAATAGTTTGAATAAAGAAGATATTAGAGAAAAATATATTTAAGCTTGTAAGAAAAATTTGGTTGTGCCTTTATATGGTCACAATTCTACAAGTTTCAAATTCAATGTCCTTAAAACTGTCTTGAGTCCATTGGCTTAAACTTTTAAGAATTGGCAGTAAAGCTTCACCTTTTTCAGATAAAGAATATTCTACTCGTGGTGGTATTTCGGCATACTTTTTTCTAATGATGATGCCATCTTCTTCAAGCTCTCTTAATTGTTGGGTCAATACTTTTTTTGATATCGTAGGCGTAAACACTAACAGCTTACCAAAGCGCAAACTGCCATTTGCTAATAAGTAAATTAAAATCGGTTTCCACTTATTTCCAATGACGTTCATAGCGTGAACTAAAGAACATACATTTGGGTTATCAATTACCTTTCTTCCCATTAGTTACCATTTTGTAACCACTAATTTTGTGGTTTGTTTATTTATAGTTTCAAAAATAAACTATTATTAGTTTCTTTGCAATACTAATTTAATAAAAAATAAAAATGAAAAACATTTTAATCATTAATGGTCATCAATATTATCCCTTTGCAGAAGGAAAATTAAACCAATCTTTTGTTGAAAAGCTATCAGCTCAATTAAAAGAAGCTAATTTAAACATAAAGACTACCGTAACTCAAAATGACTATAATGTAGATGAGGAAGTAGAAAAATTCCTTTGGGCAGATGTGGTGTTTTTACAAACGCCTTTAAATTGGATGGGCATTACATGGTCGTTCAAAAAATATATGGATGATGTATTTACTGCAGGTATGATGGGAAAACTATCGCAAGGTGATGGTCGTACTTCTGAAGCGCCAAAAAAGAATTATGGTTTAGGTGGTTTGTTAAACGGAAAATACATGATGTCTGTAACTGCAAATGCGCCTAAAGAAGCCTTTAATAATCCTGACGAAGCTTTTTTTGCTGGTAAAAGTGAAGACGACTTGTTATTGCCAATGCACCTTAACTTTAAATGGTTTGGTTTAGAACCTTTACAAACATTTTTTGCTTACGATGTGATGAAAAATCCAGATATTGAAAATGACTTTGCAAGATTTGAAAAACATATTAATGAAGAACTAATTCAAAAACTATAATCTTATGACGCTACAAGACAGTTTAGACCGATTAAAAGCAAAAATAGAAGGCAGTATGCCACCAGAAGTGGTAAAAATAATGCATGATGCTACCAAGACTTTAGAAGATTCTGGTATTGAAAACCACATTTTAAAAGCCGGAGATGCAGCAGCAGAATTTGAGTTACAAAATCAAAACGGTGAACTTGTGTCGTCTAAAACTTTATTAAAAAACGGGCCATTAGTAATTACCTTTTATAGAGGTGTTTGGTGTCCTTATTGTAATACCGATTTAGGCAACCTAAAACGCTACACAGAGCAATTAAACGAGCTTAATGCTAGTATGCTTAGTATTTCGCCACAGACACCAAAATTTAACAAACAAATTATAGAACAACAACGCCTAAATTTTGATTTATTAAGCGATACCGAAAATACTGTTGCTAGCAAATTTGGACTACGTTGGGAAATGGTAGATCCGTTAAAATCGCTTTACAGAGATAGCTTTGGCATAAAATTACCAGACTTTAATGGTGACGAATCTTGGACCTTACCTGTACCTGCTCGTTTTATAATTGGTACTGATGGTATTATTAAATATGCCGAATTTTCAGTAGATTACACAAAAAGACCAAATCCAGATGTTTTGGTAGAAACGTTAAAGGCTATCTAATCATTTTATATGTACACAAAAAGAAATTATTCCGTAAGATTAATGGTGTATTGGACACGTAGAAGCATCTACAAGTTCATAGCTATTGCTGCTATTCCAACCATACTATACGTGGTATTCGATTGGAAATTTATTCATTTACCTTGGCTGCCAATAGCATTAGTTGGTAGTGCATTGGCATTTATTATTAGTTTTAAAAATAATGCATCTTACGGAAGGTTGTGGGAAGCCAGACAAGTTTGGGGTGGCATTGTTAACACCTCGCGCTCGTTAACCCTAATGTTTAATGATTTTATAACTAATGAGCACAGCCCAAAGCAACACTCTGAAAAAGCGCTTTTTGATATTAGAAAAGAACTTGTATTGCGTCACGTGGCTTGGATGACCGCTTTGCGCCATGCCTTACGTGCACCTAAACCTTGGGAAATGTCTCATGTAACTTCTTCAGATATTGAGTATATGAGTGATGTTGAAATTAAAGAGCGCAAATATACCTTAAGCGAAGAGTTAGACGGTTATCTCTCTGAAGAAGAAAAACATTACGTTTTAAGCAAAACCAACAAGCAAGCTGCATGCCTAAAATTACAGTCTAATCATATAAAACGATTAAAAGAAGAAGGATTAATTTGGGAATTTTCGTTTTTAGAAATTGAAAATCAAATTGTAGAATTATTTACGCTTCAAGGAAAATTAGAACGTATTAAAAACTTCCCATATCCTAGACAATTTGCTACTTTAAACCTGTTTTTTGTTTGGATTTTTATTCTTTGTTTACCATTAGGTTTAATTAATGTTTTTGATGAAATTGGATTAGAAATCATGAAAGACACTACCAACGGATCGTTAATGAATATGGTTGGTAAAGCATTTGTTTGGTTAGCCATACCATTTAGTGTTATTGTCTCTTGGATTTTTCATACCATGGAACGTATTGGTGAAGTTTCTGAAAATCCGTTTGAAGGCATTGCCAACGATGTACCAATTACAACTATGGCTAGAGGAATTGAAATTGATATGCGCCAAATGATTAATGATGACCCAACCTTAATACCAGAACCTATCCCTGAACAAAAACACATTCAAATGTAATTTTAATAATTTATTATCTTTAAATAGTTTACGTTGTTCCTTATGAATTACACCGAAAAAACCTATTATTTCGATTACGACAGTCCTGTCATTAAAGACATTATAAAAGACGTCGAGCATTTAAGCTCTCAACAAGATATTATAGAACAATTGTATCTAAAAGTTAGAGATGGTTGGCGGTATCTACCTTTTAATATTGGTTTAACGAAAGCACATTTTAAAGCCAGTAATATTGCAAAAAAACCAGATGGACATTGCATTGATAAAGCCATTTTATACATTGCTTGTTTACGCGCCTTTAATATTCCTGCAAGATTACATTTAGCTAAAGTATCTAACCATATTGCTACTGAGCGCTTAGAAAAAGTGATTGGCACTAACGAGCTGGCACCTCATGGTTTGGTAGATGTATTTTATAATGGCAAATGGGTTAAATGTTCACCTGCGTTTAATAAAGAATTGTGTGCTATTTACAATGTAGATGTTTTAGATTTTAATGGTACCGAAGATGCAGTGTTGCAAGAATACAATAAAGACGACCATAAATTTATGACCTACATTGAAGATTATGGTCATTTTGAAGATGTGCCATTAGATTTTATAAGGGACACATTTAAATCAAATTATCCTAGTCTTTATGAGAAATTTAAAGGCGAAGATCATATCACTATATAATTACACACTTAAAAACGCTTTTAAGACCTTAGAGGTGTTGTCTTTTTTCCATACCGCTACAATGTTGCGTTTAAACTCGTGACCTGCAAGTGGTATGTATACTACCGCATCAGAATGCGATTTCGGTTTTGCCATTAAGGATACACCTAAATTTGAAGCCACTAATGAGGTAAGCATATCGCTATGATTGGCTTTAAAAACAACATTTAAATTAACCTGGTTTTTATCAAAAGCATTAGAGACTTCTTTGTTTAGTACACAGTTACCATGCTCTATAAACGGAATATTGTCTAATTCATCTAATCGCAGTTGCTTTTTAGTGTGCAACTCGTGAGTTTTAGATAGCATAACATCAAGCTTTTCTTCATATACAAAACGTTTAGAGCATAAGGTCTCATCAATAGGCGCATCTTGTATAAAAATAATATCTAATTCTTCCTTTTTTAAACGGTCAAAAAGCGGACTTTGCTGGTCTTCAAATAATTCAAAATGATAGGATTGATAAAGTTCCTTAAACTTCTTGAGTACAGGTACAACAGCATCTGTATGATGTATGGTATCTAACAATCCTACCTTTAAAGGTTTAGTCCCTTTATCTTTAAACGATACCTCAATAGCATTCCAAAGGCGTAACAATTCTTTGGCTTTTGGTAATAAGTCTTCACCTTCTTTGGTAAGTGCAACATTACGCTTGTCTCTGTAAAACAGTTTGCAGTCTAATTCTTGTTCTAATTTTTTTATACCCGAAGAAAAGGTGGACTGTACTACAAAGTTTTTCTCTGCCGCTTTTGTAAAATTCTTGTCTTCAGCAAGGGTAATAAAATAACGTATAAATTGAAGATTCACTATATTATTTTTTTTCAAAATTAATAATAAATCTATAAAATCGATATATGTAATCTAAAAAATCTGTTTTGAAGATACATGTTAGTGCTGTTACTTTGTAATATAATTGAAAAAGAGAGCATTTTTTATTATCAATTAATTTCGAGTTAAATCTTAACATTATGAATACACAACAAAAAGCAATTCCTAAAACACAGGCACCAGATTTAAACGTTAGCCTGCTAAATGGTGAGCAATGGTCTTTAAAAAACCAAAAACCAGAGTTTTTTACAATGGTGGTATTTTACAGAGGGTTACATTGTCCTTTATGTAAAAAATACTTAGAAAAATTAAATGAGATTGTTTCAGATCTTAATACTAAAGGCGTAGATATTATTGCTGTTAGTATGGATCCTGAAGTGCGCGCAAGAAAAAGTAAAATGGATTGGAACATAGATAATGTTACACTAGGTTATGGTTTAGATGCACAATCTGCTGCAAAATGGGGTTTATATTTAAGTGAGTCTATTTCTGCTTCAGAAACACCTTTGTTTAGTGAGCCAGGACTTTTTTTAGTAAAACCAGATAAC
Source organism: Psychroserpens sp. S379A (assembly GCF_049800755.1). Taxonomy (NCBI): domain Bacteria; kingdom Pseudomonadati; phylum Bacteroidota; class Flavobacteriia; order Flavobacteriales; family Flavobacteriaceae; genus Psychroserpens; species Psychroserpens sp. S379A. Next base: position 194,877 of record NZ_JBNAFQ010000001.1, read on the forward strand.
GAAATATACTATGCCAATATTAGCTCTAATCCTTGGGGTAGACCATTTTTACAAAGCTTCGTGCCTTTAATGGATTTTTTAAAAAATAGCGGTTATCCAGCAAGAGGCGAAGTCAAATAACACAAATAATTATGACAAATAATAAATTTAATGTAGTGACATATGAGCCTGGTTTTCATGCGCCAGCATTACCTACATGGACAGATAATTTAACAAAAGAAGATGTATTTACTAAAAGTTTTGACACTTCTAAGGTAAAACGTGTAGAAGTACCAGAAGTTCCTGGCGCATTTCAGCTACTTAACGTTTTAACAGATGAGGAAACTCAAAAACTGATTGATGTATCTGAGAATTTAGGTTATGATGAAGATTCACCAGTATCATTACCTCACGAAGTCCGTCACAACGAAAACTTCAATTGGGTAGTAAGTGAAGTTATAGATAAAACCATCTGGGAGCGTTCTCAACATTTAGTTACCGAAGAATGGCAAGGACAAACTGCAAAAGGGATTAATGCCAGATTTCGTTTTTACAAATATAAAGAGGGCGATTTCTTTAAACCTCACACGGACGGTGCTTGGCCTGGTAGCAGAGTAATTGACGACAAATTAATCACAAATGCTTATCCTGGTCTTTACAGTCAATACACATTCTTAATCCTATTAAGTGATGATTTTGAAGGTGGTGCAACACAATTTATGGTTAGTAAATCTAACCCTTCTGCACCTGCAAAAACCGAAAGCGATATTCAGCTTGTAAATGTAAGAACACCAAAAGGTAGTGTATTGTGTTTTCCGCATGGCACACATCCATTACACTGTTTGCATTCTAGTGAAGCAATTACAAGAGGTACTAAATACATTATAAGAACAGATATTTTATTTGGTTAGTATGGAAATGATTCAATCTTACAATCCGGCAACAGGACAATTAGAAGGAGAGGTACCTGTAACACCAATAGCACAAATTAAAACTATAGTTAGCAATGCGCATAACGCGCAAAAGCATTGGAAAAATTTATCTGTAGATGAACGCATATCCTATTTAGAAAAAGCAACAAACCATGCTGCACCACATGCCGAAGTACTTGCAGAGTTGTTAAGTAAAGAAATGGGAAAAGATTTTCGTCGATCCTCTGGCGAGGTTAACGGTGTTGTTAGTAGCACATCATACACCGCTTTAGAGGTGAAAAAAGCCATTCAGCCAGTTAAAAATGCTGGTAGCACAGTGTATTATGCACCATTAGGTGTGGTTGGTGTTATTTCACCGTGGAATTATCCACTTGCCATGTTTAATAATTTAATGATTCCTGCATTAGTGGCAGGAAATACTGTGGTTTTAAAACCTTCTGAAGAAACGCCACTTATTGCGCAACGTTATATAGAATTACTAAATGAAGTACTTCCGGAAAATGTATTGCAAATCATTCATGGTCGTAAAGAAGTAGGACAAGCATTGGTCGAGGCTGATGTACAAATGATAGCGTTTACCGGTTCTCAAGCTGCCGGAAAAGATATTATGAGACGTGCTGCTTCTGAAGTAAAACGTCTGGTTATGGAATTAGGTGGTAACGATCCAATGATTGTGTTGCCAGATGCCAATGTTAATCATGCTGCAAGGTATGCGGTAGCTGCTAGCTTAGAAAATTCCGGACAAATGTGTACTGCAGTAGAGCGTATTTATGTACACGACAGTATTAAAGCAAAATTTGAACAGGAGGTCGTAAATTTTGCCTCACAATATCAAATTGGTACATGGAATGACCCTAATACAAATGTGTTTCCTATAATTAATAAAAAGCAACGTACTAATATTATTGCGCATATTCAAGATGCGATAAACCAAGGCGCTAAAGTTCTTTTAGGAGGTACAGAACATCCTGAACATTTTATTAAACCTACCGTATTAACAGATGTCCCACAAACCGCCATCATGGAAACAGAAGAAACTTTTGGTCCTGTAGTAAGTATTTCAGGGTTTACTGATATAAATAAAGTTATTGCACGTGCCAATAACAGTGTTTATGGCTTAGGTGCTTCGGTATATGGTAAATCTAATGTAGAAGCTGTGGCGTTACAATTAGAGGCTGGCATGATTGGTATTAACAAGCCAGCAGGAGCTAGTCCTTGGGTTGGCGCTAAGCAAAGCGGTTTTGGTTTTCATGGGTCTATAGATGGACATCGCCAATTTACGCAGCTGAAAGTTGTAAATTAAAATCTTAAAATTTCAACATATTTTTTTATAAAATAACTGTAACTTGTCATTTTAGTGTTAAAAGAAATATGTCGAAATCGTTTACTAAAATACAAGCCTTTTTTAAAACCGAATACCCTTTAAACCAAAACGGATTAAACGAACTATTCGGTTTATTTAAAGTTGAAAAAATAGCAAAAGGGGAGAGGCTTCTTGTAGCAAATACCACCGAAAATTATTTAAGGTTTCTCAATTCTGGTGTAGTACGAGAGTATTATGCTACACCAGACAAAGAGACCAACATTAATTTTTATGCCGAACCTCAATTTATTACAGATTTAAGTTCGTTTATCAATGATACGGCAACTAACAAAAACCAAGAATGCATAACAGAAGTAGAACTATTAGCTGTTGAAAAAAATGCCTTTAGAGAGTTGTTAGATAAGTACGAATGTGGAAAATCGTTTATAGAAATTTCGTTTCAGCGATTATTGAAACAAAAAGAACTTTTTGAATATAATCGTATTACCAAAACACCAGACGAACTATATAAAGAACTTATTATTTACAGACCCAACTGGCTAGACAATATTCCACAATACCACATTGCGTCTTACCTAAATGTTACACCAGAAACCCTAAGTCGCATTCGAAAACGTATTTCTTGATTTGAATCAATGCTTAAGTGTAACACGTTTATAACCTTTGCAAAAACATGTAAGCATTATGAAAATTCATCACTTTAGAAATGCCACAATGGTTATTGAAGCCAATAATCATTTTATTTTAATAGATCCTATGTTAGGTCCAAAAGGATCTTTGCCACCATTTACATTTTTTAGGTTTAAACCTGTTAAAAATCCTATCGTAGAATTACCAGAAATTAGCAAAACCTTTTTAGATAAAATTACGCATTGTGTTATAACACACAACCATCCAGATCATATTGATAAACCTGCAGAAGATTTCTTAAAAGCGAAGAATATCCCTGTGTTTTGTAGTGTAAAAGATGAAAAAACATTTACTAAGAAAGGTTTAAACATTGTAAAAACTATAGAATATTGGACTAAATCTGAGTTTTTAGGTGGTAGCTTAGAAGGAATTCCGGCACAACATGGTTATGGTTTTGTAGCCAAACCAGCAGGTAACGTTATGGGATTTTTTATACAATTACCTCATCAGCCATCAATTTATTTAAGTAGTGATACTATTTATACAGATGCAGTAGATAAAGTATTTAGAGACTATAAACCAGAGATTAGTGTTGTTGCAGCAGGATCGGCACAGTTTGATATTTTTAAACCTTTATTAATGACTATGGATGATATTTTAAAGTTTGCTAAAAACGCACCAGGTAAAGTCATCGCCAACCATATGGAAGCTGTTAACCACTGTCCAACAAAGCGAAGTACCTTAAAAACTAAGATTACAGAATTAGGGCTTTTAGAAAAAGTGTTTATTCCTGAAGATGGCGAAACGCTTACTTTCTAAACTGTGTTGGTGTTACACCTGTTTGTTTTTTAAACAATCTTGAAAAATAGGTAGGATAATCAAAGCCTAAATCGTAACCAATTTCGGCAATGGTTTTGTCTGAGTTTTGAAGTCTTAATTTAGCTTCGTTTATGATTTTATCTTGAATAATTTCTGAAGCTGTTTTACCTGTATGATGTTTAATTAAATCGCCAAAATAATTGTTAGAAAGGTTTAGTTTTTCAGCAAAATAATTTACCGAAGGCATGGTGTTTTTTACATCTGTATAATAACTAGATAATGCTTTTTTAAATTCTACAACAACCTTGTTGTAAAGTGGTTGGCGTGTTTCAAATTGACGTTTGTAGCATTTGCCAATATAGGTAAAAATTAAATTACTGTAAGCCATTAGTAAGTCTAGCTCGTAATGATCTTTTTTATATTCTATTATAATTTGCTCGTAAAGGGTTTCAATATGTTGTTGCTCGTCGTTGGTTAAAAATAGCGCTTCTTTAATTTCATATTGAAAAAAGTTGAAATCCATATTATATTCTTGCAACAAAACAGGCGATACTATAATATGGTAGCCTTCCCAAGGTTTGTCGGTGTCCCAGCTGTAAATTTGGTTGGGTTTTATCATGTATAAAAAACCAGAATCATCGTCGTATTCGGTATTACCAAACCAATGCAAATCGGTCATATGTCGCTTATAAGCCATTAAATAAAAATCGCTATGCATACCATCGCATTTTAAACGCAGATTTTTATGTTCTTCATGCTTTACAACGTCTATAAGATCTTTTTTAGGCGAAGCGTATCCCATAAATGAATTAAAATCTTGAATTGTTTTAAAGTGATGCATAGTATGATGAATATAAAATAGAGGCTGCAAAATTACGACTCATTTTACAGCCTCTAGTTAAAGAAGTTTTAAATTACAATAAAATATTGAAGATTAAAAATCTTGTGCTGTAGGACGAATAACGATTTCGTTAACATCTACATCTGCAGGCTGCTCTATAGCAAACGCAATGGTTCTGGCAATAGAATCTGAAGGGATTGCAAGATTGTTATAAAAATCATCGATAGATTCAAAACTTTCTTTGTGAGAACTACCGTGTTTTAATTCAGAATCTATAGCACCAGGCTCAATAGACGTGGTTCTTATTTTTCCACCAACTTCGTGACGTAAACCTTCTGAAATGGCACGTACAGCAAATTTTGTTCCGCTATATACGGTTCCGCCTGGGCTAAATACTTTTACACCAGCTACAGACGATAAGTTAATAAAGTGTCCTGATTCTTGTTTTTGAAACTCTGGTAATGCTGCAGCAACACCATATAGTACACCTTTAATATTAATATCGATCATTCGGTCCCATTCGTCCACTTTTGTTTCGCTCATTGGTGCAATAGACATTAAACCAGCGTTGTTTACCATAACGTCAATTTTACCGAAGTCATTCACTGCCTTATCTACTAAAGCTTTAACGTCTTCTTTTTTAGTAACGTCTGTAGCTATGTAAGCAGCTTTTCCGTTGCCTTCTGCATTAATTTCGTTAGATATTTTTTCTAAATGCGCTTCACGACGTGCACCTAAAACTACGTTAGCACCTTTACTAGCTAAGTGTCGTGCTGTTGCTTCACCTAATCCGCTACTTGCACCTGTAATGACTACTACTTTTCCTTTAATATTGTTTTCTAAATTCATTTTTATTTGTGTTTAAGATTTATTATTTATTTTGTTGTTAAGTTCCATAAATTATCCTGATAGTCTTTAACCTCTTTTTCAAATTCTGCAGGACAAACATTTCTAAATTTGTGAGTGTCTTTAGGTATAATGTCTACCATTGCATCTGCCATTATTTTTGGGTCTAATTGAAAATCAGGGTCGGCAAACATACCTTGCATGTCTCTTATTCCTTTTTCTGGTGTGAAATTTTTATCGGTTTCAAACCATTGGTCTACCGTATCAAACATACGATCGTTAAATCCGGTATTAAAAGGGCCTGGGTTTATAAGTGCTACTTGCACACCCAAAGGTGCAAGCTCTTGATGCATGAGTTGAAAAATAGCTTCAATTGCATGCTTAGATGCACTGTAAGGCGCTAAAAACGGATAAGTTTGTAAGCCTGCTGTAGACGAAGTTACCATTATTTTACCAAATCCTCTTTTTGAAAAGACTTTTGCAAATTTTTGAGCTAGTTCTACAGTTCTAAATACATTAATTTCAAAAACCCATTTGTAGCGTTCTATTGGGATTTCTGCAGCAGGACCAGTTTCGCCAGTTGCGGCATTAAGCACAACGGTATCTACCTTTTCTGCATATTTCCTAATAATGGTATCATGATCTGCATCTTTGGTGTATTCTAATTTCTCAACGATTAGTTCTACACCAGCATTTTGTGCTTGCGTTTTTAAAAAAGTAACTTGAGGCCAGTCTTGAACTGTAGCAATTACTTTATGGCCGTTTTTTGCAAGCCCTAAAGCAGTTAACATTCCTATCCCTGAACCTGCGCCTGTAATTAAAATTGTTTTACTCATGTTGTAATGTATTATTAATGGTGTTTTGGTTTTATTGGCAACCAGATTCGCCAGTAGTTCTATTATATCTAGAGATTTGCATTTCGCTAATTAAATAAGGCTGAAGTTTTTTGCCTGCTTCTTTAAGATGAGGTGTTTCCCAATGTGCTGCTTCTGCTGCTACACTGTCCCAATGTTCTATAGTTGCAAACACACCTGTTTTGTTTTCAGCCTTAAAAAATTGATAATAAATGCATCCTTTTTCGTTTCGAGTTTGTGCTCTTAGTTCTTTTAAAATGTCTTCTACATTAGAAATTGCGTCTTCTGTACATGTCATTTCGCCAACAATAAAAACTTCTTTTTGCATCTTAAATTTTGGTTTTACTTAGTTTAATTTGTTGGTACAAAATTACATGAAGAAGGTACGGTAGGACTAAAACAAAAAAAGGAAAAGATGAAACAAATTACGGATTAAGACTATTTTAAGAGTTTTTAGTCTGTTTTGTTAACAATCTGAAGACTTAAATTCTTTATAAATAGAAATTCCGTTTAAGGATTTCAAATGTATAGAAATCCTTAAAACGGAATTATAGCTATTAATCTTTAAAAGTTTTTACTTCATATACTTATCAAAAAACGCAATCATTTTTTCTGGGTATAAACCAAAGTAATTGTAACCATCAAATCGTCTGTTGGTATTTTCAATCCAGAATAATTCTTTGTCTTCAGCGCTAATATTGTCAAAAATCTCTTGAGCGTCTGTTGGGTTATTAGTCCAGTCGTCATCTAATACTTGCGCCATAAAGTAAGGCATTTTTACAGCTTGGGCATAGTTTTGCGGACGCATTTCGGCATTGGTAAACCCGCCTAACTTTATTTGTTCTAAATCCATTAAATCCATATATGCATCTAATCCCATTAAACCTGCAAAAGAAGTCATTAAAGCCGTCATAGACACCGTTAATGGTCCAAAGAAACATTTTACATCTTCAAACAATTCTGGTCGTCTGTACATAGCTTCATAAGCTGCATTACCACCTGTACAACGGTTGTAAAGACCAACGGTCATTTTACTTAGTTTTGGATGTTTGTTTACATACTCTTGTGCGCCAACAACATCGCGCCATTCGTAACGTCCAATACCGCAAATACCACCATTGGCTGCACCACTGTTTCCGTGGTTTCTTAAATCGTAAGCCAAAATATTGTACCCAGCGTTAGATAAATGCTTCATATGTGCTACAAAGTCAATTTCAAGCGTATCTACACCAGAAAACGGCTCGCCTAAATGTCCTGTAAATCCAGAACGACTCATTGGCATTGGGTGATTGATAATAATTAATTTATCCGATTCTCCTTTAACCGAAGGAATATACCAGCCTTCTAACGGTGTACCATCGCTAGACGGAAAAAAGACATCTTCCCAATGTTCCATGCCATGATCTGCTGGTGTTTTGTGTACAGGTGTTCTAAACATTGGGCGCACCGCAAATTCGGCCAAATATTTTATGGTGCCATATTGTTCTTCTGTAATATTTTGCTGTTGTTCTAAAGCGCGATTATAGGCATCTTCGCCCATTCTTCCGTTTAAGGTATTGTTTAATGTGTAATCTAAAGTTTTTGTAAATGCCATTATAATATGTTTTAAATGAGACTAATACGGCAAATATCTTCATTAAAAGACCATTTTTATGAAAACAAATTAGGGCAATGTGGATACAAATTACTTATTTACGAAATTCGGATGGCGATACACCAGTTAGTTTTCTAAATAAGCGCGAAAAATAGTTAGGATATTCAAACCCAAGACTGTAGGCTATTTCGGCAATAGTTGCATTGGTAGTTTGCAACTGCTTTTTTGCAGTGTCAATAATAGTGGTATGAATATGATCTAAAACAGGTTGACCTGTATGAAACTTTATTAAATCGCTTAAATAATTAGGGGTAACATTTAACTGTTGTGCAAAATAAGATACCGAAGGTTGTGTGATAGCGTCTTTAGTTTGATTGTAGTAAGTGTTTAAAAGATTGAAGAAATTTTGAACCAACACATTGTGTTTCTCTTTATCTTCACCAAACTGACGGTCGTAAAACGTTGCAATATGCGCAAACAACAAATTACAATACGCAGTGATGATGTTTAACGAAAAGTGTGCTTTTTCATATTCTTTTATAGCACCTTTAAACAGTTCGGTAACAATGGTTTCTTCTTCTTTTTCTAAGTATAAAGGTTCGTGCAAACCGTAGGTTAAAAACGTATGGTTTAAGTGCTGATGATTGCTAATGAGGTCTTCGGTCATTTGAATATAAAATCCTGTCCATGGTGTTTCGGTTTCCCATTCAATAGGCTGATTGGGACTTGAGAAATACATAAATCCTTTGGTTTTTTCGTTTTCTAAACCATACTTAATAGAAATACGATAAAAATTAGGACGAACCGGTTGAGATGCCAACAAAAAGTCTTTAGAATATGCCCCAAGATCTATCCATTGGTGTTTTGGAGGTTTGGCATTAACGTATGCATTAAACGCACTAATATCTTTAAGTTCTGAAGCCATCATAACAAAAATTACACAAGAGTTTACGAAATTAATAAAATAAGAACGAAGTTAAAACTCAGCATACTGCGTTTTTATTTTTAGAACGACCAAGACTGTTATTGTTTCAATAAATCTCTTTAGTTTTTTTTGAAGTCTTTTAAACCTCAAACTTTAACGATATAATTATTACAGTGTTTCTATAATTTCCTTAACCGTTTGTCGGGCTGTTTTACCAACACCATAAATGGTTGCTGAAGCAAATCCGGTCCAACTGCCATAACCTACTAACCATAGTTTTGGTTCTTTTACAGCGCGTGTATGTTGGGTTTCAATACGGTTATTTTCTATAAGATTTAAGGGTTCAAGATGTTTTAAATTGGCTTTAAAACCTGTACACCAAATTACGGCATCAAAAGGTTCTTTAGTATTGTCGTTCCAAAGCACCCCTTGTTCGTAAAATGCTGTAAATGGACGTTTAGCGTGCAACACAGCTCTGGCTCTGGCTTCCTTAACACTTTCTACCATTACAATATTACTTAATGAGGCTTTTATGCCAGAAGAGGTTTCTTGTGGTTTGCCTAAATAGGTTTGTGTTGCCTCATTAAAGAGGTAACGACCATCAATATCATCTGGTAAAAAATTAGGTGGTTCTAGGGTTACCCATTGCGTGTGTGCTACTTTAGAAACTTCGGCTAATATTTGTGCTCCAGAATTTCCGCCACCAATAATTAAGACCCTTTTGCCTACAATCGCATTCGCATTTTGGTAGTTTAAAGAATGTAACTGTAAGCCTTTAAAAAGATGCTGATTTGGATATTTTGGTATGTAAGGTTGTTGTGCTGTTCCTGTGGCGCTTACCAAAGTCTTGCTATAAAACTCACCTTGATTGGTGGTAAGCTTAAAAACATCATGTTCTTTACTTACCGAAATAACATTTGTGTTGCGCTGTACAGGAAAATCATATCGGGTTTCGTATTGCTCTAAATATGAAATAAACTCATCTTTGGTTGGATAGTCCTTTTCACTTTGTGGCATTTGCCATCCAGAGAGCGAGCTGTAGGTGGTTGGCGAAAACAATTTTAGGCTATCCCAAGTATGTAACCAAGAGCCACCTGGTTTTTCATTGGCGTCTAAAATAAGATAATCGATGTTATGGCGTCTAAAAAAATAGGCAACTGAAAGTCCTGCTTGTCCACCTCCAATTATTAAAGTGTCGTATAATTTCATGTATGTAAATTATAAGGTTGTCTCTAAAACGTTTCTACTAAACAAAAATAAGTTTCAGGATTGAGAGTGTAGCTTTGCTTAGTTTTAAAATAGGAAAGATTTAACGGTTTCATTACGTATCTTTAATACCATCTTCTTTCATCAACTCAAAGCCGTAATCGCGTAAAGTGATAATGATAGGAATAGCGCGTTGTCCTTTTTCGGTAATACTGTAGATGGTTTTTACAGGCACTTCAGGGATAACTTCTTTAGTAGCAAAACCACTAGAAATTAATTCTTTTAAAGCCTTGCTTAGCATACGGTCTGATGCTCTATCAATACTTTTTTTTAATTCAGAAAAACGCCAGGATTTATCTTTTAATCGCCATAGAATAGGCATTTTATACAATCCGCCAATATGGTCAAAAACGTACTCAACTGGTGTGTAATAACGTTTACTATTTTTTAAAAAATCAGGCATACTTACATGGATGTTAGTTACTAACAAATATACGAATTTGTAAGATGTATTGTGTTTCATGTTAATTTTGTATTCATAAAACGTTTTTAAAATGAATATTGAAGTAAGAGCATTAAAGCCATCGGATATTGAAAGTATTGTAGACTATTTTCATAATTCTAGTATTGACTTTTTGAAAGGGATGGGTGCCGATAAAAGTAAATTACCAAGCAGAACAAATTGGATTAAAAACCTACAATCTGAATATAAAAAAACATTTGAAACCAAAGGCTATTATTATGTAATTTGGTTGCTAGATGGTGAAGCCATAGGGCATTCAAACATCAACCATATTGCTTTTGGTGAATCGGCTACAATGCATCTTCATTTATGGCAAAATAGTACTAGAAAAAGCGGAATGGGATTACAATTTCTAAAAATGACTATTCCTTATTATTTTGAAAATTTTCAATTAGAAAAATTGATATGCGAACCTTTTTCTGAAAATATTGCACCCAATAAAACTTTAAGAAAATTAGGTTTTGAATTTATTAAAACCTACGAAACCATTCCTGGACCAATTAACTTTAGTCAAAAAGTAAATAGGTATGAAATGAGTAAAACCCTATTTCATAAAATGAAAAATGAATCAAAATAACATGTAAAATAAAGGATCTATGAAAACAAACGTTAAAGAAATACAACACTATGTACACTTTCATGGTGCTGAGTATAAAGGAAAAATATTAATGGTAGCTAGCAGTCCTACCATATCTGAACAAACTGGTTGGCCTATTGGTTTTTGGGCGGCCGAATTAACCCACCCATTACATGTGTTTCAAGAAGCAGGTTACCAAGTAGATTTGGTATCTACCGAAGGAGGCAAAGTAGAAATGGATGGGTATTCTAACCCAACAGACGAAAGCGGATATGCAGCTCACGATGTAATTACTTTGGGCTATATGCAACAAGATTGGTTTAACCAGATGTTAGCCAATACCAACAAATTTACCGATGTCAATGCAAACGATTACGATGCCATCTTTTTAGTTGGCGGACAAGCACCAATGTACACCTTTAAGGGTAATGAAGCACTTCAAAATCTTTTTGTGTCATTTTACGAAGCTCAAAAACCAAGTGCAGCCGTTTGCCACTCGGTAACTTTATTATTAGAAGCCAAAACCACTAATGGTGAATTATTAGTAAACGGAAAAACATGGACTGGTTTTACCAATGCCGAAGAAGATTTTGCAGATAATGCTGTAGGGATGAAAATTCAACCATACCGCATTGAAGACGAAGCTAAAAAAATAACAAATACAACATTTAAGGTTGCCTCACCATTTGCGTCTTACGCCATAGAAGATGGTCACCTAATAACAGGCCAGCAACAAAATTCTGGTGCAGCTGCTGCACAATTAGTAGTAGCCCAATTAGAGAACATGTTGGATTAATAGCAGGTAATAAGGGAGCCAGTTTTGGTTCCCTTATTCATTTTTAGTAATTTAAAAACAAAACAGCTTATGACACTTGCATTTATCGGTATAGGAAACGTTGGTTTTGCCTTAGCCAATAACTTTCAGAAAAAAGGACATCACATTATTGTAGCACATAATAATCCTAATAGCACATCGGTAACAGAAGCTATTGCCAAGAATACGGCATTTAGCACACAACTCATACAAGAGGCAATTGATAGGGCAGATGTAATCCTTTTAGCAACACCTTTTTTTGCTAACGAAGCTATCTTAAAACCTTTAGATTTTAAAGGAAAAACCTTGGTAGATTGCACCAACCCTGTAGGGCAAGGCATTTCTCACGGATTAGAGAGTAAAATTTCTGGTTCAGAACAAATTGAAGCATGGGCTACAAATGCTAACGTGGTAAAATCGTTTACCATTTATGGGTTTGAAAATTTCATAAATGCCGAATTTCCCAATTACAATACAAAACCAGTAATGCTTATTGCCGGAAACAATACCAGTGCTAAAGAAACCGTAGCACAACTTATTAGCGATTTGGGTTATATTACCAAAGACACAGGATCTTTAGACCAAGCCTTACACTTAGAGCATATGACGTTGCTTTGGGTAAAAATGGCGCGTCGCGATGGACATCATCCTAATTTTACTTGGGCCTATTTGGAAAAATAAAATAAAGGTTCTACTTTTGTACTGTAATAAAAAATATTACAGATAAAAATGATTAAAAGTAGATTCGCCATTGTTACACATATTTTAACACTGCTAGCAAGTGTAGAAGGTGAATATCTGTCTTCTAACATCATTGCTGGCAGTATTAATATAAACCCGGTTTTGGTGCGAAAAGAATTGGCCGAATTGAAAAAACAGCACCTAATAGAGAGTAAAGAAGGTAAGCATGGTGGTGTAAGACTCATTAAGTCGGCTAAAAATATTAGTTTATCCGAAATTTTTAAGCTGGTTAAAGGTGAAAATTATACGCTCGGATTGGCTAAAAACGAACCAAACCCTAATTGTCCTATCGGCAAAAAAATAAACCAAAACTTAACCGATTTGTATAAAACCATTGATAATAATATAGAAGAAACCCTAAAAAATACAACGTTAGAAACGTTTAAAAATCAATTCTAAAATTTTTTAACAAAAACTGTAACAAAAATAATTACAATTAAAATGAAACACAAAGCCATTATTCTAACAAGTTACTTAGCCTTAGTGTTAAGTTGTAAAACAGAAACAAAAACAACAGAAGCTAAAACAGTAAACACCGTTAATACAGAAACCACTATGACAGATTTAAAAACTATTGTCAATAACGGACAAGATGCGTTCTTTAAAAATTACAGCGAAGAAGGAATACGCACGTATTTTGATGAAAATTACATTCAGCACAATCCGCACACACCAACAGGAATAGCACCTGTAATTCAGTTTTTACCAGCATTAAAAGAAGCTGGTACCACTTACAAAACCCATCGTCTTCTACAAGATGGTAATCTTGTGGTAGCTCATAATACCTATGATAATGCCGAAGCTTTTGGCGCCAAAGAAATGGTAACCTTTGATATTTACAGAATTGAGAACAATAAAATAGCCGAACATTGGGATGCTGTTACCCCAAAAGTAACAGAGACTGCGAGTGGCAGGTCTCAAATAGACGGCCCAACAGTTATTGTAGATTTAGATAAAACCGAAACCAATAAAAAAATTATCAAAAACTTTATGAAGGATGTTATGATGGGAGAAAATCCTTCAAAAATAACAGACTATATCAGTACAGAAACCTATAAACAACACAACACTGCGGTAAAAGATGGATTAGACGGTTTAAATGAAGCGATAGCCTATTTAACTTCACAAAATAATATGTTTGTGTATAAAAAAGTACATAAAATATTAGGTGAAGGCAACTTTGTATTTACACAAAGTGAAGGCGAGTGGAATGGTGGAAAACCTTATGCTTTTTACGATTTATACCGCTTAAAAGATGGTAAAATTGTAGAGCATTGGGATGTTATACAAGAAGTACCTACAAAACAAGCGCACACTAACGGCATGTTTTAAAAGCAAGTGATTGGTTTGTGAAAAAGATGTAGAAAAAGAAGAATAGATTAATAGTCTAAACAGCAATTTTAACCTAAAAAAAAATTGATGTATTATTTTGTAAATTTCAGCATTAATTCACTTTAATAGGTATAAATGCATCACTTTAAACACATAGCGGCTTATTGTAAGGCCATTAATATTTCGCCACCAAAGCATCCCGATTTTGATATTAGAAGCTTTAAAGACAATATGCCTACAATAGTAAGCCAAATGCCCGCGTTTAGGCACGAGTTTTATGCTATAGCTATAAAAGTAGAAGGAGGAGGTATTGCTATTACAGGTCATTTTAAAGATTTTCCAGACGGTTCTGTTATTTTTTTTAACTCGCCGTTTCAGCTTATTTCTTGGGATATTGTTCCAGATTGGGACGGTTATTATTTGATGTTTTCTAAAGATTTTATCGCAAAATCTAATTTTCTTCAAGATATTTTAAGTCATTTTTCGTTTTTAAAAATTGAAAAAAGTATGCCTTTTGAAGTAAGTAAAGACGATGTGACTAAAATTCTGTCTGTATATAATGCTATTTACAATGAATACCACAGCGATAACGTTGACAAGTTTCAACTTATCGAATCATATTTATTGCTATTACTAAATGTGGTAAAACGGTACTTTCACAAAAACATTAGCAATACAAATGCTGCTGCTGAAATACGTAAAACCGATTTAAAAATTCTATCTCGTTTTCAATCACAAATTGAAATAAGCTTTTACCCTAACTCAATTATTTCTAATAAAACCAATCCGCACACCACACGATTTTATGCCGAATTATTAAATATTCATCCTAATCATCTAAATGCTGTAGTAAAGCTAATTACTGGTCAAACTGCAAAACAAACTATACAAAAACACGTCTTGCATTTGGCTAAATCACGTTTAATACATTCAGAAGCCAGTATTAAAGAAATTGCTTATGGTTTGCATTTCGATACACCAAACAGTTTTAGTAGTTTCTTTAAAAAACAAACTCAAAAAACACCAGCTAGCTACCGTAAAATAGCTAATCTTTGATTTTCCTACCTCTTGCTTTGATTCTATAAATTTTTCTTCGCTGTTCCGTAGCATCTTTGTACCGTAAAACAAGATTATGAAATATTTATTAACGATTGCTACTCTCTTAGTGGCAATTACAATACAAGGCAAAACAATGACATCACCAAAAGACATCGTTTTAAAGTTATTTAAAGCATCTGATGAAAGGGATTGGTCTCAAGTAGAAGACTGTTTTAACACCGAAGTTGTATTAGATTATTCCTCTATGGGAAGTCCAGCAACGACCTTAAAACCATCAGAAATTACCAGCACTTGGAAAACCATTTTACCAGGTTTTACCTACACTCATCATCAAATAAGCAACCTTACGGAAACCATAAATGGTGAAACTGCCAAAGTGTTTGCTTATGGCACGGCAACCCATTATTTAGAAGACAACAAAGGACATGTTTGGACGGTAGTTGGCACTTATAATTTAGACTTAAAACTAATAAATAAACAATGGAAAATCACTAAAATGATATTTAATTTTAAATATCAAGATGGTAACCTTTCCTTACCGCAAAAAGCTATCAATAATGTTACAGGACATGTAAAAGAATTATCAACTTCAGAAAAAAACATCCGTACAGTTAAAGCATTCTTTAAAGCACTTGAAGATGAAAATGCAGGAACTGTAGCCAATCTTTTTGCAGAAGATGGTAAGCAAATTAATCCATACCATTCAGACCTTTTTCCTAAAGGAGCACAAGGACAAGCAGGAATAAAAGCCTATTGGGAACCTGTTTTTCCAAATTTTGAAGGTATGACGTTTAATATTGAAGAGATTTTTGCAATGGATAATGCTGCAATGGTATATGTAAAATATACAGGACACATAACACTAAAAAACAATGCAGGCCTTTACAGTAACAACTATTATTCAACTTTTAAATTTAACACAGAAGGTAAAATTACCGAGTATGTCGAAATTTTTAACCCAATTGTAGCCGCAAGAGGTTTTGGCTTAATTGATAAAATCAAATAATTATGAAAGCATTAGCAATAGCACTTGCAGCATTTATGGTAGTTACTAGCTGTAAAGACACAACAAAAAACAAAACGCACAATACCATTAAAACAGAAAAAACAACACAAAAAACTATGGAAAAAGTAACATTTAAAAGCGATGGATTAAACTTAGTAGGCCATTTATATTACCCAGCAAATTACGTAGAAGGTCACACGTATCCTGCAGTAATTGTTTCAGGAAGTTGGACTACCGTTAAAGAACAAATGGCAGGATTGTATGCTCAAAAACTAGCGGAAAAAGGGGTAATTACATTAGCTTTTGATTTTAGAAATTATGGTGAAAGTGAAGGTGAACCACGTTTTTACGAAAGCCCAAATCTTAAGAAAGAAGATATAAAAAATGCCGTCTCATTTTTAGAAAGTCTAAAAGACGTAGATAATTCAAAAATCGGTGCTTTTGGTGTTTGCGCAGGTGCAATGTACACCTTAATGGCATCTTCAGAAGACAACCGCATTAAATCTGTAGTCACTACAGCATCTTGGTTACACGATGCAGAAGCTGTAAAATTATTCTATGGTGGTGAAGAAGGTGTGCAGGCAAAAATTAAGGCTGCACAACAAGCTAAAAAAGTGTACGGAGAAACAGGAGAAGTGGCTTATATCCCAACGATTTCAGAAACAAACCAAACTGCAGCAATGTACGGACCATACGATTATTATTTAAATAAAGATCGTGGTGCTGTAAAGCAATGGAGCAACGATAAATTTGCTGTAGCAAGTTGGGAAGATTGGTTAACAGTAGATCCAATGCCAACTGCAAAGCAATTGCACAAACCTGTATTAATGATACATTCAGACGGAGCGGTATTACCAGAATACACCAAAAATTATTTTAATGACATTGCAGCAACCGACAAAGAATTACACTGGATGGATACAGAATTAGAGTCACCCTTTCATCAATTCGCATATTACGACCAAGATGCCGAAGTGAACGCAGCGGTAAGTAAAGCAAGTGATTGGTTTATAAAAAAGATGTAAAAAAAAGAAACTTCGATTAATAGCTAAAAACAGCAATTTTAACTTAAAAAAATTGCTGTTTTAATTTTAAGTTAAAAAGTTGTATGTACAACTAACAAGGTGTATTTTTGTCCTATCAATAGATATTATATATGTCAAAGCCACTAAAATCGTTTCAAGAATGCTGCCTGTATTTTACCACAAATACCTTATCCAGGTACATTGGTAAATTAGCAGACGACGCCTTTAAGGCTACAGGTTTAGCGCCTTCTTATGCACATTTAATGTTGCTTATTATAGATGAACCTGGTCTAAGTCAAAACGAACTTAGTAAACGTATCAACGTAAAAGCATCTACCATGACCCGTTTTATTGACAAGTTGATGCTAATGCAATTTGTAGAACGAACACAAGAAGGAAGAAACACCTTTATAATAGCAACCCAAAAAGGAAAAGAATTAAAACCAGACTTAGACAAAGCTTTGGGCGAATTATACGATGCCTACTGTGACGTTTTAGGCAAAGAATTCGCCGTAAAACTTACTACAGATATGCACTTAGCTAATACTAAACTAAATAATTTAGAATAACAATATTAAGTATTATTCATGCTATAACGTCAATCAAAGTTGTATGTACAACTAAAAAATAAATTAATACACAACAAAATGAAAACATTAATGATTTTAGCGCATCCAAATCTTAAAGATTCGGTAGCCAATAAACATATATCAACAGAAATCGCAGCACAATTCACTCATTTTGAAATCAGTGATATCTTCAACCAATATCCCGATTTTAAAATAGATGTAGAAGCCGAACAAGCCAAACTGCTTGCTGCCGATACGATTATTTTTCAATTCCCGTTTTTTTGGTACAACATGCCAGCCATTTTAAAACAATGGTTTGATGAGGTATTTAGTTTCAACTTTGCCTATGGTACTAAAGGCGATAAATTAAAGGGCAAAAACTTTTTGTTAAGCATTACCGTTGGCGGACCAGAAGAGGCATACACGCCAATAGGTTACAATCATTTTGCCATAGAAGAACTAATCAAACCCTTACAACAAACGGCATATTTAAGTCAAATGAATTATCTAAAACCGGTTTATACACATGGTTTAACTTATGTTCCGGGTGTGTATAATACCAAAGAGATTGTTTTACAACGTGCCGATAATCATATTAAAAAATTGGCTGCGGTTTTAGAGGGACTAATCAATACTAGTCCAGAAGCACGTATCGAACGGTTTGTAAAAGATTGGTTTGCCAAATTTGATGTTTTGGCAGATGTATCTTCATTTACACCGTACATTAAAAACGATACGCAATTTCAATTTGTTGAGGGTGAATTTAGAGGTGTTGAAGGATTTGAAACTTGGTACACCAACATTAAAAATACCTTAAAACCCAATAATGAACATCGTATAGAGTCTATAACTGTTCAGGAAGAAGACAATGCTTTTAATGTGGATTTAACCATAAAACTAAAAGCAGAAAAGGTTTCTGGTGAAGAATTACAGCTTAATGTTAAAGAACATTGGAAACTAGCCTTAGCAACTGATGGTCAAATACAAATTCAAGAATATTTAGTAAACGAAATATAAAAAAATGAAAAAAGTAATAATAGTAGGCGCAACAGGCGTTATTGGTTCAAAAGTACAAGAAGTTTTAGGTAAAGATTATGAGATTATTACCATAAACCGTACAAGTGGCGATTATCAATTAGACATGGCAAATGCAGAATCAGTAGATACTACGCTTAAAAGCATTGGTGGTTTTGACGCCCTAATAGCAACGAGTGGTTATGGCAAATGGGGAAGCATAGACGAACATAGCATTCAAGATTTTCATGATGGTTTGCAAAGTAAATTAATGGGACAAATAAACTTAGTTATGCTAGGTAGAAAGTATGCCAATCCAGGTGCAACTTTCGTGCTGTCTTCTGGTATTTTGGCACAACAACCAATGGTTGGTGGCTTGTCTTTAAGCGTTATCAATGCAGGTGTAGAAGCTTTTATTAAAGCAGCAGCTGTAGAAGGCAAAGACTTTAATATTAACGCGGTAAGCCCGTCTTTTGCTAAAGAAACCATGGAACAAATGGGAATGGATTCTACCTATGGTGTACCAGCAATTGAGTTTGCCAAATTGTACAAACAAGCTATAGAAGATGGTAAAACAGGCTTAATCTATCACGTAAAATAACAAACAATTGCTATGAAAAAGAAACAATTTTTTGTGATAATTTTTGCTGCCCTAATACTGTTAAACTGCACCCAAAAGCAAACAGCATCTTCAGAAAAAAAAGAAATCAAAACTATGGAACAAACAGCAACAGGCTTACCGCAATTGCACCAAGCCATTATAGATAATAACGAAACTAAAGTACGCGAATTAATCGTCAATGGTGCCGATGTAAATCAGTTAGATAACCGTATGGGCAACGCACCATTACATATTGCAGCGCAGACTGACAATCCTAAAATGATCGACATTTTAATAGATAACGGTGCATTTGTAAACCAAATGACACCACGTGCTGGTCATACCCCTTTAATGGTTGCTGCTTGGTACAGTAAAGGCAATAATATAAAAGCGCTTTTAAAGGCTAAAGACATAAATATTTATGCCAAAAGTACTAATGGTGGCGCTATGGCTAGAGATATTATTGGTGGTTGGGATCCGTCACCAAACGATAATGACAAAAAACGCTATGATTCTCTTCGCAAAATAATTGATGATTATGAGGTGAGTTTAAAAGAAAACATAGCTGGGCAAAAAATATATCAGGTGGTGATAGACAAAGAGCTAACCGAAGACCAAAAGCTTGAAAAAGTAACAACTTTAATAGCAGCAGGCGAGCCTGTTAATACAGAGTCTTACATTACCGGAAACGGAAACGACAAACATTCTGCATTATTAGTAGCTGCAAGGGACAATTATCCAAAGTTGGTAAAAGTACTGTTAGACGCTGGTGCAGATATCGGTCAACGTGGCTACCCAATGAATGCAATTGCCTTTCATAAAGGTGGTTATAAAGGCAATCCTGAAGTTTTAGAGTTATTGGTAGCGCACAAAGACGCCTCAAAATATATAGACGACCAAGGATTAAATAATGGTTACACACCTTTACATGATGCTATTTGGCACAACAATCCAAAAGCTGCACAGGTACTAATAGATGCAGGAGCACGATTAGATTTAAAAACTTATGAAGGCGATACGCCTTTAGATTTAGCAAAACGTTATAACTACACCGAAATTGTAAATGCGATAGAAGTCAAGTTGAAAAAAAATAAGTGATAAATTTCTAGAATATCTTCTTTACTAAAAGCGACCTTACAATCTTAAGGTCGCTTTTTTTGTGCATAAATTTTACTTAAATAGTAATTTATATTATTGATATTACTCATGCTTAAGTTCGTCTTATTAAATCTTAAACTGGTCGGTATTTACAAGTTTTTAGAAACCATGTCATTTAGTTTTGTTTTTTATTAAACCCATATAAAAACATCACAAAAAATGAAACAGTTATTTTCTTTAGTTTTAATGATGCTTTTGGTGTCCTTACATCAAACTAAAGCACAAAACAACACCAATGCAGCTAATGAAACAGAAAAAAAGAGTTTTCAACTTACGTTTGTTCCACCTTTAAGCACCAACGGAAGTCAGGCTCATAAAATCACCAATAAGGTATCTGTAAACCTTCTAGGAGGCGTAAGTAATGCTAACGAAGCATTTGAATTTGGCGGGCTTTTTAATGTAAATAAAAGTTACACAAAAGGCTTTCAGTTTGCAGGACTCACTAACATTACAAAAGCGGCAGAAAAATCGTATCAGGTGGCAGGAATTGCAAATATCGCCACAGAGGGTAATGCTAATTTTCAGCTTTCAGGTATTTTACAATAGGCTATTTTTCTACGAGTTGCCCATATTGTGTTCCCCATTCTTCCATAGCTTTAAAAATAGGTGTCAAGGTTTCGCCTTTTGCAGTTAAAGTATAAACCACTTTTGGCGGTACTTGAGCAAATACTTCACGATGTAAAACACCATCGCTTTCTAATTCGCGTAAATGATCGGTTAACATACGTTTACTAATTCCAGGTAAGCGTCTGTGCATTTCACCAAAACGATTAATGCCAATATCTACCAAATATAAGATAGCAGGTTTCCATTTTCCGCCTATAACATTAAGCGTTAATGTTACAGGACATTGCTTTAAACTCTTGAAAATTTCTTCAAACCGAAGTAATTTTTCAGATTTTTCTAAATTTTCTTCTTTCATAACTGTTTAGTAATCAGTAAAAGTGCGTTTTTTGTTACTATGTTATAAAATAATAACTACTTGCAAATGTAGTATATATCATTCAATTTTGTATAAAATTAATAAATAAATACTTATGAAACATATAACCGTAATAGGCGCTACAGGAAAGTTAGGAACACCAACCGTAAAACGTTTACTAGAAAACGGCGTACAGGTTAAAGCTGTAGTTAGAAATGTAGAAAGCGCACAACAACAATTACCAGAAAATGTAACGATTGTTGAAGGGGATTTAACGAGCGTAGAAAGTTTAAAAACGGCTTTAGAAGGTACAGAATACTTGTATCTTAACCTGTCTGCACCAGATCCTTATGCCAATTTTATTCCTGAAGTACAAGGTGTAGAGAATATTTTAGAGGCTGCAGGATCACAATTGAAGCAAATCATTCAGATTTCCGGTCTTGGTGCTTTGCATCCAGAATATCATGCTAAGGGTGAAATGATTATAGACAACAAATTGCGTAAAACCGGTCATGATATCATAAGAAAATATGGAGTACCACATACTGTGTTTCATGCCACGTGGTTTGTAAATGCCTTACCTTGGTTTATACAAGAAGACCAATTGTTTGTTTTTGGAACTTACAAAACACCAATGTATTGGACCAACACGCACGATTTAGCCGATTATATCACAAAGGCCATTGGTAATGAAGCTACTTTTAATAAAGATTTTGATTTGCAAGGCGAAACTGCCATGAGCTATTTAGAGGCTGCAAAACGATTTGTTGCATTAAAACAACTAGACCTTAATGTTATTAATGTGCCAGTACCAGAGCACGATTTAGGGCATTTTGGAGATATGTTGCGTTATTTTGAACAATTTGAAGAAGTATTTTCAGCTCAAGAAACCTACGCTATTTTAGGAAAACCAGAACGCAGCCTAGATGAGGCTATTGCCACAGTATTATAATCAATACTTTAAAATATGAAACATTTACTCTTTTTATTAACTAGCATGTTGTTTGTCGTTACAGCAACTGCACAAAACAACACTAACATGAATTCTATTTTTGAAATTGCCATTAACCAATCTAAAGACGGAGAGCATCAAAACTTTTTAGACACCAGAGCTAAATTTGTAGAGGTATTAGGAAAGGAAGATGCGACATTAAACGAAGGAAAATGGAACCCGTTTTTTACAGTAATGCCTAATGCTGATTTAAGCACTATTTTAGTAGGAATGACCGAGTGGAACTCTATGCAAGGTTTTGGAGAAGCAGCAGCACGTTTATTACCACAAGATGAAGCTGTCGCTTATTTTTCAAGTTTTAATCCGTTAGCTTATGCCTTATTAGAGCCTGTTGATGGAAAACCATTTGATATGAAAACTATTAAAAAAGAAGGCACCGTTGTAGAATTTGCCATAAGAAAAGGAAAGACAACCGATGCTTTTGGTGAGGTAAGAAATA
This sequence comes from Psychroserpens sp. S379A, assembly GCF_049800755.1. NCBI lineage: Bacteria > Pseudomonadati > Bacteroidota > Flavobacteriia > Flavobacteriales > Flavobacteriaceae > Psychroserpens > Psychroserpens sp. S379A. The sequence goes on from NZ_JBNAFQ010000001.1 coordinate 217,619, forward strand.
CGTTTTTTAATTCGTTAAACAACTACGAGGGTTATCAGTTTGCTAGAGAATTTAAAGTATATAAACTTAACGAAAAAGGTATGCCAACATTGGCAGAACACACACAAGCTGTAGTTATTGTTTGGGATAATGCTGAAAAATTTCAAGCGGCAGCTACACCAATTTTTAACTCTAAAGCTTACGCCGATTTTGCAGGTGTAATTGATGTTGAAACTTACTTTGCCACAAGTCCGACAAAGTAATTTTGATTAATAGCAAGTAAAAGGTAGTTGAAAATATTCGGCTACCTTTTTTTATTTTCAAAATTCAAAATAGTATCTTCAAGGCATTGATTTTTTTTTTGATATGCAGTTGCTAAAAACCTATCCAACCATAACTTCTTTTTACAAAGACACGGGTTATTATTTATCTTCGGAAGCTATTTCGTTCGATATTATAGATTTTGCCAGTATTAATAATGATGTAAAGCGCATAATTGCACCACATCGTCGTAATTTTTATACCATCATATTTTTTAAAAATCAGAACCAAGGACGTATTCAGTTAAATACCGAATACCATAAAGGCATGGAAAACGCTTTGTTATTTCACGGACCAGAACACGTGTTTAGCTTTGTGAGAGATCCTAATGTTGAAGGATTTGTAGTGCTATTTAGTAAAGATTTTTTAAAATCATATAATACCGATCTTCAAAAGAGTTTCCCGTTTTTTTCTGTTTATAATCAGAATATATTTCATTTAAGCGATGATGAGCTAGCACAATTTAGTACCATTATAGATGCGTTATTTGCAGAAAAAAAAGCTATAGAGGTAATACAACCGTTGCTCATGGCATTTCTTCAAAAAAGTTTAATCTTATTTAGTCAATACCAAGCGCAGACAAAATACATTTCAGCAAAAAACGTTCTAGTTAGGCGGTTCAAACAACTTATTAGTAATCATTATACCGAAAGCAAACAGGTAGACTATTACGCTAATCTTTTAGCCATTTCACCTACTTACCTTAATGAGGTTTCTAAAGCACTCACCGGAAAAACCTCTAAACAACTTATAATGGAACGTATTCTTTTAGAAGCCAAAAACCTTTTATTGCATACCAGTTATTCCGTTGCAGAGGTTGCACACTTTCTTAATTTTTCTGAACCAACACACTTTGTTAAGTTCTTTAAAAAGGAAACACAAGAGACCCCAAACACCTATAGACATCGAAAACATTGATTTTTACCATAAATACCTTGTTTTTGGTAATTAAAGCACCGAGTTTATTGTGAAATTTGCTATTATAATTAAACACAATATAAAATGAAAACACCAAAAGAACTTGTAGTAGCTTATATGAATGATGTATGGGTTAACAGAAACACCACAAATTTAGATACCTATATTTCTACTAAAACCTTTATACAGCACAATCCGCATTTAGATAACGGTATTGAAGCCCTAAGAAATTTTCTACCGCATTTGTTTAATAATATGATGCCAGAAGGTACTTGGCAGGTTGAGCGTGTCATTGCAGACGACCAAATGGTAGTAGTGCACAGTTTAGCAAAACCAACTGCCGAAGCTTTAGGTATGGTTGTGGTTGATATTTTTAGAGTAGAAAATAATAAAATAGTAGAACATTGGGATGTTACAGCAGATGTGCCAGAAACAACGGTAAGTGGTAATGCTGTCATTTAATTAAATCCTTTTATTATGAAGTTTAAAAACAAAACCGCAATTGTAACAGGTGCAGGATCTGGTATAGGCAAAGCTGTTGCAGAACATCTAGGAAGGCAAGGCGCTAATGTTGTTATTAACTATTATTCTGATGATCAGATTTCCAATACCCAAACGAGTATTTCTAAAATAAAATCGAATGGAGGTCAGGCTATTGCTGTAAAAGCAGACGTCAGTAATTTAAATGAGCTTAAAGCGCTTTTTGAAACTACTAAAACCACATTTGGTAGTATTGATATTGTGATAAATAATGCTGTACTTCCTGTTTTAAAACCAATTGCAGAAGTTACAGAAGCCGAATTTGATGCCATGTTTAATGTTAATGTGAAATCGGTATTTTTTGCTCAGCAACTATGTGCCACAATGATGAATAATGGCGGACGCATCATTAACTTATCTTCGCATACTACGTTCTTGTTTTTTCCAAACTACGGATTATACGATGGCACAAAAGGCGCAGTAGAGCAGATTACCCGAGTGTTTTCTAAAGAGATTGGGCACAAAGGCATTACCGCTAATGTGGTATCACCAGGCGCAACCGATACAGCCGAGTTTGCAACCCGTCCGCAAGAGCTAAAAGATCGTGTGTCTGCTATGTCTGCAATGAACAGAATTGCAAAAGTAGATGAAGTGGTTAACGTTATTTCCTTTTTGGCTAGTGATGAAGCCAGTTGGGTAACAGGGCAGAACATTAAAGTTAATGGAGGCGCTGTTTAACTAAAAAAACAAATCAGCTAATATTTTTTATCGTATGAAAGCAATTCAAATACAAGATCATGGTAGTGTTGATGTTTTAGAATACAGAGATGTGCCATTGCCAGCATTAAAAAAGGGGCAAGTATTAGTAAAAATAAAAGCGGCATCAGTAAATTTTAGTGACACAATGCTTCGGTCTGGAAATATGCCGCCAAACATGATGCCTAAACTACCTATTATTCTAGGGGTTGAAGGCTCTGGAATTATTGAAGATTCAAACGAAACCTTCTTACAAAAAGGAAATAAAGTTGCATTTTTAGGCCTATTAGGTTCATCTGTTTACGCTGAATATGTTGCTATTGATGCCGATAAATTAATAGTTTTAAATGAAGATATTAATTTGTATGAAGCAGCAGTAATACCTGTAAATTATTTTACGGCATATCATATGTTAAAAAATGTAGTAAACGCAGAGGCAGGAAAAATAGCATTGATTTACGCTGCTTCGGGTGGTGTAGGAACTGCGCTTATTCAGATCGCAAAGCTTCTTGGACTTAAAGTTGTTGCTTTAGAGCGTAGAGAAGAAAAATTAGCTATAGCCTTGAGTCAAGGTGCCGATTATGCCTACAATACTAGTAATAAAGACTGGAAGAAGAACCTAATAAATGATATAGGAAAAGATAGAATTAACTATGTGTTTAATCCTGTTGCAGGAGATAGTATTGTCAATGATCTAGATTTATTGGCAACTCTTGGCCATATTGTTGTGTTTGGACTTTTAGGAGGATTAGGAAACCTTAATCTTTTGCAAGAGGCAGTCAATAATTTCCATAAAGCACCAACAATATCATTTTCTGAAATTTACGCCACCTATAATAATGACTATTCTGTTGTTAAAAATGCATTAAACCAACTTTATAAATGGCTTAATGAAGGTAAGATTAAACCTAAATATGAAACTATGCCTTTAAGTCATGCCAGAAAAGCGCATGAGAAGTTAGAAAACGGACAGGTACAAGGTAAGTTATTACTAACCATATAGAAAGGATAAGCTCATGCAATTGCTGAAATTAAAAAATAGTAGAGCCTACCATTCAATAACTTCATTCAATTATTGATTCTTCATAAAACTAAGTAATAAACTATTTTCTAAATTGTTAGAGTTTTTTTTCTTCAATTGTTGATAAGTGTATTGATAACTATTATGTAGTATGTGTTTGAATTATAGCTAATTTTTATTTTTATGCGTATCTTAATAGTTGTATATCTTATTCAAGAAATTAGGGTCTATAGTTCTAGAATATTGATTACAACTTAAAAGATTAGCTATTATTTCAACAAAATATATTAGAGGGAGAATAATATATTTTAAATGAGTAACACTAAAAAGAATTTACTTGAAGAATTACAACAAATAAATGGTTTTACAGACAGTTATATAGAATCAATAAAAGATGGATTAGTAATTATTGATACCAATGGCTATATTGTAATTACTAACAACATTTTTTGTAGTATAACTGGTTATGCCAAAAAAGAATTACTTGGTATTAGTGCGCCTTTTCCATTTTGGCCTCCAGAGTTTCATAATGATTATAAGAGAATTTATGAAGAGGTATTAGATGGGAAACAAACGTATGAGTTTGAAGCTGTATACCTTCGTAAAGATAGTTTTAGGATTCCTATTTTTATGAAAACTTCAACTATTAAAAACAAAAAGGGAGCAACTATTGCTTATTTAATTTCGGTACAAAGTATAAATAATAACGAAGAAAGTCTTTTAAGTAATTCATTTCCTAGCAAAGAACTATATTCTGTTTTAAATTACAAAAAAGGATATTTAGATTTAATTGACGAAAAGCAAGTAAAATCTCAATTAAACACTTCTTTAGATTTAATCTCTGATGGTTTAGTATCGTTTGATAAAAATTGGTGTTATACTTTTATAAATAAGAAGGCAGGAGAACTTCTTGGAAAGAATCCAAGTAGCCTTTTAGGTAAACATGTTTGGACTGAGTTTCCCGAAGCAGTAGGAAAAACTACTTATAAAGCTTGTAATAAGGCCATCAAAACTAAAAAAACACAAATATTTAATGACTATTATGAAGCTTTAGATATTTGGTTTGAAAATAGAGTGTATCCTCATGCAGAAGGATTAACATTATACTTTACAGATATTACCGAACAAAAAAAAATAGAGAAACTTTTAATTGAAAGCGAAAAAAATCTTGATAATATCATTAATAATATTGGAGATCCAGTATTTGTAAAGGATGATAAAAGTCGTTTAAAATTCGTTAACGATGCATTTTGTAAAACTTTTAATCACTCTAAAAATGATATTATAGGACAAACTTTAGAGCAAGACGTTGCTCCCGAAGAACGTTTAAGCTTTTTGAAAATAGATCAAGAAGTCTTAGCTACAGGTGTTGAAAATATTAATATTGAAAAACTTAGAATAAAAGGTAAAGGAACTAAAATAATCTCTACCAAGAAGAATAGATTTATAGATTCTGAAGGAAAAAAATTTATTGTCGGAATTATTAGAGATATAACTCAATTAAAACAGATTGAAACTCAACTTTTAGAAAATGAATACTATTTAAGACAATCTCAAAAAGTTGCTAATATTGGATCTTATACAGTTGATTTAAAGACTTCAGAATGGACTTCTTCATCAGTATTAAATGCGATTTTTGGAATTGATGAGACCTTTGAAAAAAACGTAAAGAGCTGGAATGATTTAATACATGTTGAAGACAAAAAAAGGATGTTGCGCTATTTTTATAATTGCGTTAATAAAAAATTGAGATTTGACAAAGAGTACAGAATTATACAGCATAATTCAAAAAAAGAAGTTTGGGTGCATGGAATAGGAGAGTTTATTTTTGATAGCGATGCAAACCCAATAAAGATGATTGGTACAATTCAGGATATTACCGAACGTAAACAATCTCAAATACGTTTAGAACAAAGTGAAAAAACGTTACTAGAAGCTCAAAAAATAGCTAAGGTAGGAAACTATAACTTAGACTTAAAAACAGGTAAAGCTCAAACATCTATAACGTTTAACAATATTGCTAATTTAGATTTAGATCGTGAAATAACATTAGATGAATGGACTGACATGATGCATCCAAAAGATGTTTCTCGATGTTTAGAAATGATAGACAAAAGTATTGAGTCTGGAGAAAAATTTAATTTCGAGTATAGAATATTTACCAATAAAACAAAAGAGTTAAAATGGATTCATGGTATAGGTGAAGTGTTATATAATAATAAACAACCAACTAATTTTTTTGGTACCATCCAAGATATTACTCATCGTAAAAAAGCTGAGATTGAATTAAAAGTAGCTAACGATTTTACAGAAAACCTTGTAATGTCAATGCAAGAAGGATTACTTATGCTTGATAGTCAAGGTAAAGTGATTAAGGTAAACGATTCATTATGTAATATTTTAGGTTATTCGGAAGATGAACTTATAGGACTTGAATTACCGCTTCCATTTGTGAAACCAGAGGATTATGAAACCATGCAAGAGATTAATGAAAAGGTTGCAAATGGTGAAATCTCTTCGTTTCAATTTGAGTTTATTAGAAAAGATAAGAAAAAAATTATAGCTTCCTTTTTAGCAGGTAATATCAAAAACGATAAAGATGAAGTGGTTGCAATATTTGCTACAATCAAAGACATATCTGATGAAGAAAAAACTAAATCAGTATTAAAAGAAGTGGCTATTAAATCTACTCAAAAAAAAGATGTCATTATGAAACTAGCTGGTTTTGTAGGCAGTGATCTTAGAACAGCTTTTAAAAGTGTCACAAAATTGGCTTCAGAAACGTTAAATGTTTCACGAGTAAGTATTTGGAAATTCAACAAAAACAAAACCGAACTAAAATGCAGAAAACTGTTTTTGTTAAACGAAAACAGATTTGAGAAAGGACATATTATAACAGATGTAGACCGTTCAGAATACTTTAAAATTTTAGACGCAAAAAAATCTCTTCTTGTTAATGATGTTGAAAAGGAACCAATATTTAAGCAGTTTGCACAAGACTATTTAGTGCCTAATAATGTGAGATCTTTAATGGATATATTAATAAATGGTACAGATGGTTATTACGGAGTTATTTGCTTTGAACATGTTGGTGATCATATTCGCAATTGGACAGCAGATGAACAAGAATTTGCTGCAGCAATAACAACTGTAGTGTCTTCTGTGGTTGAAAGTTATGAACGAAAAATTGCAGACGAAAAAATTATAAAAGCAAATGAGAAACTTTTAGAAGCAAACGAAGAATTAAATAAATTAAGAGAACAATTAGAACAAGAAAATGTTTACTTACGTAACGAACTAGACTTAGTATTTAACTATGAAGAAATGGTATATGGAAGTGTTGAGTTTAGTAATGTATTAACAGAAGTAGAAACTGTTGCGCCAACAAGTGCCACAGTTTTATTACTAGGAGAGTCTGGTACAGGAAAAGAACTTTTGGCGCGAGCTATTCACAATACGAGTTTAAGAAACGACAAACCATTAATTAAAGTGAATTGTTCTGCTATACCTAGAGAATTAATCGAAAGTGAATTATTTGGTCATAAAAAAGGATCGTTTACAGGAGCTTTTAGTGATAAAGTTGGAAAGTTTGAATTAGCTGATGGTGGAACACTGTTTTTAGATGAAATAGGAGAACTGCCTATAGATATGCAACCTAAAATTTTAAGATTTTTGCAGGAAGGAGAAATAGAGGTTGTTGGAGGTGTTGGTTCAAAAACTTTAGATGTAAGAGTTATTGCAGCGACTAATCGAAATCTTTTAGAAGAGATTAATAAAAATAGATTTAGGGAAGACTTATATTTTAGACTTAATGTTTTTCCTATAAATATTCCTGCTTTGCGTGAACGAAAGGATGATATTCCGCTACTAGTTGAGCATTTTGTAGATAAGTTTAATAAGGCTTACGACAAACATATAAAATATATACCAGATGATTCAATGAGTAAATTACAGGCTTATAACTGGCCAGGAAACATTAGAGAATTGGAAAACTTAATTGAACGCGCTTCAATATTATCAAAAAGTGAAACCTTATCTATTCCTGGTTTTGAAACAACTCATCAAAAAACCAAACAACTTATCGCAGGAAAAGATTTATCTCTTGATTCTATTTTACGTAATCATATCCTTCAAGTTCTTGAAAGTTGTAAATGGAAAATTAGTGGAAAAAATAGTGCTTCAGATTTGCTAGATTTAAAACCTAGTACATTGAGAGATAAAATGTCTAAACTTGGCATAGTTAAACCAAAACATAATTAGCGGTATTCCGTGACTCGTGTATTTTATCAGATAAAAAACACGGTATACCGATTTTTTTGAGTATCACCTTTATTTTCTTAAACAAACACAAATCGTTGCTATCCAGTGGTTTGTGTTTTTTTTTGTGTTTCAATGCTCTTTTTGGCACTAGAATTGGCATAAGAAAAACCAATGATTAAGTTGTTTGTTAACAATTGACTTAGTTTAAGTTTTACAACTAATATAATATAAATGCACAATAAAGAGAATTACATAAAAATAGGAGCAACAACCTTTTGGCTAGATTTAAATGGTGTACTTAACTGTAAGTTTGGCAATAAAAACCCTAATTATAGGCTAGACAAATTTATATCTAGACTATATATAAGGGCAATAGAAAAATTATGTAAAGGCAAGCCTACAGCATTTTTAATAGATTTAAGAGGAGCTCGAGGTACTTTTACTCAGGACGCAATGAAAGTATTTGCTAAATCGGTTTTACTCAAAATGCTAAAAATATCTGAAGCTTTTATCTATGATTCTGTTAGAATGAAAATATTAATTCTCTCTTATAAAAGAATTTTTGATGATTTTATTCCTTACCAATTATTTAATGATTACCAATTAGGGCAAGACTATTGTAGACTTACAAAAAATGATTTCTATGGAAGCAATTAATTACTATACATCTTCTCACTTAGATCATACTTTATCCTCTTTGATTAAAGATAGTTCGATATATACCATATCAGATGCTTTAGGTCGAATAGAATATGTAAGTGAAAACTATTGCAAAATTTTTGAAACAAATAGAAATAGACTTATAGGAGAACCTCAAAAATTATTAAAATCTCATCTGCATTCAGATGTACTATATAAAGATTTATGGCGAACTATTAAAATGGGTCATAAATGGAATGGTATATTATCTGAAACATTAAACAGTGGTAAAACTTTACACCTTGATGCTACCATAATCCCTATACAAGATGAAATTGAAAATTGCATAAAATATGTAGGATTATATAATAACGTTACTAAGATTCATCAACAAAACAACGAGTTACAAACTGAAAGCATCATTGACAAAAACTTGCTAAACGTTATGCCTTTTCATGTGTTTTTAACATCTAAGCATGGTAAAGTCTTAAATGCAAATAAGAGTTATAATGGTATAGCAGTTTCAGAACTTATAGATACTTATATTTATGATTATTTCAGTTTTGAGTCTTTTGAAATAATAAAGAATAACATTGAGTTTGTAGCTTCAGAAAAAGTTTCTAATCAGTTTGAAATTACAGAATTTGACTCGACTAAAAAACGTCGCTACTATTCTATATTAATCGCACCAGTTTTCAATGAGCTTGGAGGCTTACTTTCTTTGACTGTCACAATTCAAGAAAATATAAAAAAGCATTCAATAAATAAAGACAGAGAGGCTGGAAGAAAATGCAGGTTAATTTATAAGTCTATTAACGTTGGTATTATTGTAGTAACTGACGATAAAGGAAAAATTACAGAATGGAATAAAGGAGCTGAAATTGCCTTTGGATACACAGAATCAGAAATACTAGGAAAACCGCTTACAGTATTAATCTCAAAAAAATCCAGAAAAACAAGTATAAAAGAGTTGTTAAATATTACTGAAAAAATTGATAACAATCAAGATGTTGAACTCATAGAATTACATTGTTTAAGTCAAAGTAAAAAAGAATTTCCAGTAGAGCTTGCTTTAAGTAGTCTAACGTTTAAAGGCAAAAAGATCTATTGTGCAATGATGCTAGATATATCTAAACGAAAAACATTAGAAAATAAACTAAAGCAAAAAACCAAAGATTTAGAGTTGTTCTTATATCGCTCGGCACATGATTTAAAAGCACCTTTTTCAACAGCTGAAGGCTTATTAAATTTATTAGAAAGAGATGCTTCAACAGAAAATTCAAAAGTATTAGACTTGCTAAATACTACAATCAAGAATGGAAAATTGCTGTCAGAAAGTTTAACTCAAGCATCCTTAATAACAGTGAATAGAAAGGAGATTACTAAAATCGATTTTCAGAAAACTATTGAAGATGTTTTACACTTACTTTCATTAAACCATAATTTAAAAGGTATTAATACAGTAAAAACTCTAGATACCTCTTTAGAGTTTTATACTAATCCAGACTTATTAAATACAATCTTCCACAATGTAATTCATAACGCAGTTATTTACTCTAAATCACCAACAAAAACAAAAAAGCCATGTATCACTATTGCTGTTAAAACGTTAAATAATAAGGCCATAATAGAAATTAGTGATACAGGTATAGGCATACACAAAGATAATTTGCAAAAAATATTTGATTTATACTTTAAAGCAAATAACCTTGATAATACTGGTAATGGTCTAGGCTTATATGTTGTTAAAAATATTGTGGAAGACCTTAATGGAGAAATACATGTAGAAAGTAGGCTTAAAAAAGGCACCACTTTTAAAATTATATTACCTAATCTAAACTAATTTTTACCTGCTTATGAAACTTAACTTTATGATTATTGATGATAATAAAATAGACTTATTTATTTGTAAAAAAATTATAGAAAAATCTTCTGTAAATCATCGTGTTAGAACCTTTAAAAAGGCTTATAGCGCAATTAAATTTTTAGAAGTTTTTACAAAGAAATTAGAATATCAAGAAGTGTTTCTTCCAGATATAATTTTATTAGATATCAACATGCCAGAAATGAGTGGTTTTCAATTTTTAAGTGAGTTTAATAAACTCGAGAAGTCAATTGAGAAACCTATCAAAATTTTTATGCTGTCTTCATCAACAAATATGCACGATGTAATTAAAGTAAAAAGTGAAAAACATTGTGTTGACTTTATAAGCAAACCTTTAACTGTTGAAGAACTCAACAAAATTATAAGTAAATCACAGTCATTTTTAACTCAAAATCATTATCCAAAAAATGAAATAGCAAATTATTATTAAACCCATACAAATCTATTATTAACCTTTAAACCTAATTATTTATGAGAATAAAATTTTACTTATGCATTATTTTAACAACTTCAAGTTTTATTTGTGGTTTCTCTCAAATTGTAAATGAGGGTTACCTTAAAATTAATTCTTTAACAGATGTTTATTTTAAAACAGAATACACCAATTCAGAAAGTGGTATTCATAAAAGCAATGGCAATCTTTATTTAAACCATAGCTTTATTAATCATGGTATAACACCTATGCCTACATATGGAACAACGTACTTTAAAAGTTCTAATCATCCTATATTATCCATTTCTGGTTCGTCTAATTATATTAAGTTCTATAACTTAGAAGTAGATGTGACTGGAGTGAATGCTAAAGGTGTAATGATTGACGATGATTTAGGAATTATCATTGAGAAAGGATTGCACTTAATAAATGGTGATTTTCGTTTATTAGGAGAGTCACAATTAATCCAAAACTCATCTTCTAATATGAATTTTATACTTGATGGCAATCTATTGGTAGATCAACAAGGCTATGCTTCAGGTTATAAATTCAATTACTGGTCATCACCTGTAAGTAGCGATGGAACATTCTCTCTTTCTGAATCTAAATTTGATGGTACAGACTCAAGTGTTAATCCATTTGAGCCTACAGAATTATTGTTTAATTCTAGTTCACCTTTTAATGGTATACCATCTGTATTAGATGGATTTGGCAATGTTACTACTGCATTAACAATTAATACGCAATGGATATACAAATATTTACAAGGAACAGGTTTGTATACTGATTGGGTTGCTCTAGATCAATATAGCAATTTAAATCCAGGTCAAGGTTATACCATGAAAGGTTCTAATTCTCCTTTGACAGAGCAGAATTATGTCTTCTTTGGTGCCCCAAATAATGGTGAATACTTATTACCAATAAATGCAGGAGAGCAATCCTTAATAGGTAATCCTTATCCTTCTGCTATAGATGCTAACCGATTTATAAATGATAATTTGTTACTCTTTGATACTTTATACTTTTGGGTAGATGGAGGATCTACATCACATGCATTAACCGACTATTTGGGAGGATATGCTCTGTATAATTTAACAGGTGGAATTACACCATCTATTGCGTCTCCATTAATTAACGGAATTGGCACTGCAGGAAATATTACAGAGCCTTCACAGTATATACAAATAGGACAAGGCTTTTTTGTAGATGCTTATGGAAGCGGAAACATTACGTTTAACAACTCTCAAAGAACCTTTGCTATAGAAAGCGCTATGGAGCCTAGACAAGATGAAGCTTCTTCAAATCAATACATTCGTTTAGGATATGAAGATCCAGAAGGTTTTCACAGACAACTACTGTTAGGCTTTTTATCAAATTCTAATGCAGATATAGATTACAATGCAGGTTATGATGCGACTTTAAATCAGCATAGAGATGATGATTTGTTTTTTGTGATTGAAAATGACGAAGAGAAAAAATATGGAATTCAAGGTGTAGGGAGTTTTGATGAAACATTAGAAATACCATTAGGCATTCAAATTTCAGAAACTGGCACTCATCAAATCATGTTAGATGGTGTTGAAAATTTTCAACATCCAATATATTTAAAAGATCATGAATTAAATATCACACATAACCTAAGTGACTCTAACTTTAATGTGAATTTACCAACAGGACATTATTTAAATAGATATTCTATTGTTTTTGAACCTGAGGAGACTTTATCAATTGCTGATGATACCACCTCACAAATAGATGTTTTCTATGCTGGAAATGAGCATATTATTATAAACAATTTAAAGCGACTTGAAATTAAGAGCATTAGTGTTTTTAATGTATTAGGACAAGAAGTTTTACAATTGAGTTCAAACTTAAATCATCAAGAAAGATTACAAATTCCCTTTAGCAAAAGCAAAGGCATCTACTTGGTGCAAGTTGAAACCAATAACCTCAAATTAACCAAAAAAATCTTAAACTATTAATTATGAAAACTTTACATTTACGATTAGCCCTATTGACTTTAGTGGTTTTTACAAGTTTTAATTACAAAGCCATATCTCAAGTAGGTATTGGTATTGAACCAGATGATTCTGCTATGCTAGATGTTAGCTCAACAGAAAAAGGGATGTTAACTCCTAGAATGACATCAGTACAAAGATTAGCTATTATAAATCCAGCTAACGGATTACTGGTTTTTGATACAGATGAAATTGCCTTTTATTTTTGCGATGGCGAGAATTGGAATAAACTTATAGATGAAAACAGTTCTAGTAATTTCACAGGTTGGGCACAGTATGCTGATGGTACATATACTTCAGTAAGCCCTTTTTCTCTTGCTGCTTCTACTAAGGTAACTTTACCTAATGATGCAAGTTCTATTAATGATTCTCAAATCCCTTCAGATATTTCAACATTTTATAACTCAACAACGTCTAAAGTACTAGGAAGAAATGGTGACGGTTTTAATGTAAAAATAGAATTTATGGTAAGACCAACTGTCAATATCAATACTACTCTTACTGTATCTGTAGATATTGGTTCGCCAGTAGGTGAAGTATGTTACAACGACTTTACAACTGCAAAAGGTATTGGTGCAGAGCACTATTATATGAACTCTTTTAATGTTCATACATTAGATACTTGGGAGGCAAATGGTGGTACTATTAAAATTGAAAGCAATTACCCTGTAGAAATTTACAATATCCAATATGTTTTTACTAGAACACACAAAGCAAGATAATCTATTAAGAAACTTTTTAAAAATATAACAACACCTATGCCTTTTAAAGCCCAATAAGGTATAGTGAATACAATTCTAATTAAACGAAACGCACGTTAGATAAACGTGTATAACCCAAATCTAAATTATTTATTATGAAACATTTTAACCTACGATTAAAATTATTGTTTTTAACCGTCTTTGCAGGCGTGAATTTTAGTGCAATAGCACAAGGCGAACCCGAACTACAACCATTTGCTTGGAATGGTTCTATATCTTCTGATTGGGATGATCCTAATAACTGGACACCAAATATAGTGCCTGTTATAACATCAGAAATTACTATTCCAATAACAGGCAATGCTCCTACATTTACTGGAGTAAAAACTGTTGAAAATGTTATTATTAATAGTGGCGCAAGTTTAACAATACCTGTTGGAGCGACACTAAACATAACTGGCGATTTAGACATGTATTCTGAATCAAATTCTTATGCTAGTTTAATTGTAAATGGAACAATTGCAATTACAGGTACAGCAAAATATCATCGATTTACCAATTCTCAGTCTAATGGTAACGATTTAATTGCGCCACCATTAGCAGGTCAAACATGGTCTTCTTTTTTAACAAGTGATGCTAACTATAATGAAGGTGTAATTTTTAATAATGGCGTGCAACCAACCACTACTTATCTTTTTGGACCTTTTGAAAAAGGAGCTACAGATGACTATTTATTATATGATGATAATAGTACAGAGGTATTGGTAACAGGTAGAGGTTATAGAGCTGCTACCAATACTGGTAATGGCGCAACTTTGACCTTTACAGGATCTGTTGTTACTGGACCAGTAGTTGCTCCAATTCAAAGTGATTCATCTGGACAATATTCTGAATGGAATTTAATTGGTAATCCTTATCCAGCTTATATTGATGTTGAGGCATTTTTAACTCATGTTGGATCTGTTTCTGAATTACCTAATATGACGTTGTTTGACGAATCAACAGCTGCTATTTATGGCTATAATGCTGAAACAGTAGATCCAGGTAACAAATGGACCGTTTTAAACTTAGCTACAGGTTCTACACTTATTGCTCCTGGACAAGGCTTTTTTGTATCGTCTAGTTATCCAATTTCTAGTCTTGAGTTTACACCAGATATGCAAGTAGCAGGAAATGCTGATGATTTTATCTTGGGAAGACAAGAGGATGAACCAAATGATTTTGCAAAAATAAAAATGCAATCTGCTACCAATCATTGGTCGACCTCTGTTTACTTTCATGAAAATGGTAGTAATGGATTAGATGTAGGTTATGATGCGTGTATTTATGGAAGTTCAGTTCCTGACTTTTGTCTATATACTCATTTATTAGACAATAATGAAGATTTACCGTTTGCTATACAAACATTAAATACTAATGTGTCTAATAATGTAACTGTTCCTTTGGGAGTTAATGCTAGTCAAGGAGAGCAAATTACTTTTAGTTTAGAAGATTCGTATTTACCAGAAGAAATAGAAGTTTACTTAGAAGATACTTTAACAGGTACCTCTACATTGTTAAACACATTGGATTATACTATTACTACAACTTCATCTATTAGTGGTACTGGTAGATTCTTTTTACATTTTGCAACAGATGATACGTTGTCATTAGATGAAACGAATCTTAATAATCTTAATGACTTAAATGTTTACAGTAATCCAACCAATCGAACAATTTTAGTAGAAGGTGCATTACAAAGTGAAACAAAAGCTAGTGTTTATGATATACACGGTAGAAAAGTGCTACAAAGCAAAATGGATACTTCTATAAATAGAAATGTAATCATGGCAAATGAATTAAGTTCAGGAGTATATGTTGTTCAATTACAAAACGACTATCAAGAAATAACTCAAAAAGTGATTATTAAATAAAAAATATAATGTTCAATAAAAAAACCACTCTTTAGGGTGGTTTTTTTATTGAATTTAATGAAACAATAACTGAAGCATTTTGACATGGTAATTAGACTTACATGTCATGTTATAGCTATATAAAGCTATTAATTTACTTAAATGTTTGTTCTTGAATTTCTTTTTGATATGCTCTTGGTGACATAGATGTTTCTTTTTTAAAAGCATTGTAAAATGTTGAGGCTGTATTAAAACCAACATCGTAGGCAAGGTCTTCAATTTTTTCGTTAGCAAACTCTGGTTGCGAAAGCTTCTGTTTAATAGTTTGTATTCTGAAACTATTAATAACTTCAGGGAAACTCTTTTTGTATATTGATTTTGTGGCTTTAGATACTAAATAGGTTGGTGTGTCTATTGCTTCAGAAAATTGAGCTAAAGAAATAGCTGGTTGCTTAAAAATTTGATCGTCTTCTATTGCCGTTTTTATTTTTTGCAATAAAATTGGTGACAAAGCTTTAGTATTTACTTTTTTTGTTACAACTGGCGATTGTAATGCGTAAAAGAATAAGAAATAGATTACTAAAGATGATAATCCGATACCAATAGCATAAGCATTAATATTTTCTCCTAGCAATTGGTAAATTAGTATGACAGCTAATACAACTAAAGCATAAAAAAGTACGTTATTCCATTTTGATAATTCTGTAGCTTTTGATTTTATTATAAACTGATTTGCTATAAATCCAAGATAAGCAGCCAAACTTATGTTTGCTAATAAATACATATTGTAAGCATAGGCATTACTATTAATTAGTATAATTATAAACCCAATAATAGGAAAAGCTAGATGCAAAAAGGTTGTAGGTTTTAAATTAGTAAGTTTATTGTGATTGATGTTGAAATACGTTAATGCCAATGGACCAATACATGAAAAACCAAAAAAGCCTAAACCAACTCCTATAGATGATATTTCAGGAAGCGCATAATAAAAAATAGATTTTGCAATTCTAAAAGCAATAGCAATAAATAATAACCCAAGAGACATATCTTTTAGTCTATCTTCTTTTTTTATAAATAAAAAGTAGCTAGCTAAAAATCCGCAAGAAGTTACTGCAATACTTGAAAAAACAATAAGCGCTGTGGATGGATTCATTTTTTTTGATTTATACAAATATAATAGTTAAAGCAGTTTCACTTTTGTTAAAATGCTCTTAAATCTATCTCCATATTTCAAGAATTAGGAGATTTTAGAGAAGATAAGACACTAGTTTTGTGTGTATAAACAATAAAAACCATAACATGTTAAAAAAGTACTACGCAACTTCAATCTTATTATTAGTTTCAGTAATTGCCTTTGCGCAATTTCATACATTAAACATTCCGCAATCAAGTCCTAAAGTTCAAGAAACTCAAAAACTAGGTGTTACCAATATCACAATAGATTATAGTAGTCCTTCAGTAAGAGGAAGAGATGTCTGGAACAATTCTAATATTATTCCTCAAGAAGGAAATCCTATTGCCTGGAGAGCAGGAGCCAATATGAACACCACAATTACTTTTAGTACAGATGTAAAAATCGAAGGACAACTTTTAAAAGCAGGAAAATATGGGTTTCATATCATTCCAAAGGGAAATACATATACCTTATTGTTTGCTCATAATAATGATCAATGGGGAAGTTACTATTTAGATATTGATAAAGACGTAACCTTACGTGTTGAGGTTGAAGCTGTAGCGTCTTCCTTTTCAGAACAATTAGATTATGAGTTCTTAGAGCGCACAGAAAACTCACTAATTATTGGATTAGAATGGGAAAATAAACGTATTCCTTTTAAGGTTGAAGTAGATCTAAACGCTACAACTGTCGCAAGTTTTAGAAGTGAATTAAGAGGAATAAACACCTATCATTGGCAAGCATGGAATGATGCTGCAAATTGGTGCTTAAATCATAATACCAATTTAGAAGAAGCTTTAGAATGGGTAAATCGATCCATAAATGGTGGTTATAACGGTTTTGCAGCAGATAAAAATCTTAGAAATTTAGGAACTAAAATAAAGCTTCTTGAAACACTGAATAAAAAAACTGAATTGCAAGCGACACTCAAAGACGCTAAAGCACTTTATGCAACATCTTATGATGCCAATGAATTTGGAATTTTCTTATTGCGCAACGGTTTTTATCAAGATGCCTATGATTATAATAATACAAATTTCAAAAAATATCCAGAAGCTTGGTCTTTACAATTAAATAGAGGTTTAAGTCAATATTTTTTAGGAAATATAAAGGCATCAGTAAAAGATATTAAAAAAGTAAAAGAATCTGCTCCTGAGCGATTTCATAATAGACTTAACGAAATTATTACAGAAGTAGAAACGGGTACATATAAATTATAAATACAAAACAAATGAAGCAATTAAAATATATAATTATAGTTTTTGTCTTGCTGTTTGTTCAACAAACTTTTGAAGCACAAACACTTAAAAGAAAGGGTTTGTTAGGTATTATGATGCAAACATTAACCGATAGTATAGCAATCCAGAATAATCTTAATATCAAAACTGGAGTGCATATTACTACAGTAATGCCAAGCACAACGTTTTCAAATTTAGGTATAAAACAAAATGATGTACTTACAAAGCTTAATGGTACACCTGTAAACACTATTCAAGATGTGCTTACACTAACTAATCAACTTCGTGAAGGAGATGCAATAGAGGTAGAGTATTATTCTAATAATAAAAAACTAACGAACTCTACTACTTTAAAAGGTAGACCTATTGAAACTTTTGAAAATGGAAATGTTACTTATGGTGAAGTTGTATATAAAGATAATATGTTAAGAAGTATTTTAGTAACGCCTAAGCATGTTCAAAAAGCACCAGTCGTATATTTTTTGCAAGGTTACACATGTGGCTCTATTGAAACAGTTTCTAACGACAACCCAATGAAAAAACTAATGAAAGATTGGTTAGATGCAGGTTTTGCTGTGTATAGAGTGGAGAAGCCAGGTGTAGGTGATAGCCAAAGTAAAAAGCATTGTTCTGAAATAAGTTTTGATGAAGAGCTTACTGCGTTTAAAGAAGGTTATAAAGACTTGCTTAAACAAGAAGCAATAGATGCAAATAATATTTTCATGTTCGGACATTCAATGGGAGGCGTAATTGCACCTCTTTTAAATGAGGTAAAAGCACCAAAAGGCATTATGGTTTACGGAACTGTTGGCAAAAACTGGTACGATTATATGGTGGACTTATACACTGTACAACCAAAACATTTTGGAGTATCTGACGCTCAAATAAAAGAGGATAATAAGGTGAATTTAAAGTTTAATGATGATTTCTTAATTAATAAACTTTCTGGAGAGGAAATGCTTGAAAATGATGCTTATGTTGCGTTTTTTAACGCAGCAGATTTTGAAAGAAACCAGTATATAGGACGTCATTTTAAGTTTTGGCAAAATTTGGCAGATGTTAATATTCCTAATGCTTGGTCTAAAGTTAAAACCAATGTGTTTGCTATGCATGGTGAATTTGATATTCAGGCAATAAACTCAAAAGGCGCAAAAAAAATTGCTGAGATCGTTAATAAAAATGGAGGTAAAGGAGATTTTATATTAATTAAAAATACTGATCATGGTTTTGTAAGTTTTAAGTCTATGCAGCATAATGTAGAAACCTTGGGTAATGGTAGTTATATGACTCATGCACGTGATAATTACAGTGTAATGTTAGGTAAGGAAAGTGCACGTTGGATGTCTTCAAAAATCAAACAATAAATGAATGTTAAGATTTTAGTCGTATTAGGTTTTATCCTTTTATCGTATACAACAAGCTCTCAAGAAGTTAATTTTAATATTGATCAAAAATCTTGGGAGGAAGACTTTCAGTTTTTAAAAAAGAAAGTAGAAAAAATAGTACCTCAATATCAAAATAAAATGTACAAAACTAGTTTTGATGCTGTGTACGATATAATAAGTGATTCAGAAGTTGGTAATAATAAAGAAGATGTGGTTTTTGCCTTACAACGATTGTTAAATACCTTAAATGATGAAGGTTGTAATGTGCCATTGTTTCAAAAAGGTGTGGCATTACCAGTATCACCTATAAAAACCTATTGGTTTAATGATGGTTTATATATTCTTGATGCAAGTGATAACTATAAAGATGTGATTGGTAAACAAGTTGTAAAAATTAATAATACAACCATAGAAGAAGCTTTTAAAAAGCTAAAACCGTTATTGAATGCAGATAATGATTATTATAAAAAATACTTGTTTCAGATTTACGGTTTTATGCCATCAATGTTAAAGTTTCTTGGTGTAGAAAACAATAATGATGAAGTGTTAGTAGAATTTGCTTCAGGTGAGTCAATACAAATTAAAGGAAGTACAATTCAAGAGTACTCAAAGTTATCAAGGTTATTACCTAATGATGAATTTTTCAGTGCTTCAAATACAAGTTATAAGAATAAAAACTATTGGTTTGAGTTTTTGCCGAATACCAAATCACTATTTATACAGTTGCAACAAATATCTAATAATGAAAATGGTGATTCGTTTTCAGGATTTGTGGATAATATTGAAAATATTATTGAGAACAACAAAGCCAATAAACTCATTATTGATTTAAGATATGGAGGAGGTGGAAATGGTTTTAAACTAAAACCACTAACAGACATGTTAAGAGATTCAAAAGTTATTAATAAAAAAGGCCATTTGTTTGTACTAACGAGCAAAGCCACTAGAGGAACTTTACTTGAGCTTGCTTCAATATTAAAGTTAAATACTAAGGCAGTTATTGTTGGTGAACCTACAGCAGAAGGAGCTAATACAGTAGGAGATATAAAGTATGTTACACTACCAAATTCCGGTTTAATCGTATCATTAACGCATACACTTTGGCCAACAAGTTGGAAAAATGATACTAGCACATTTTTGTTACCAGATGAACAGGTTACGTTTAATTATTCTGATAAAGTTAAAGGAATCGATCCTTGGCTAAATGCAGTTGGTAATTATAAGGTTAGAGAATCCCAAATACCTGTTCCGAATGATTTGAAGAATAAACTATTAGGAACCTATAAAATAAATGGAAGAAAAGTTACCATAGCAGATAAAAATGGTAGATTACTTTTAATGATGAATCGAAAAATGAAAAGCTTTTTTGAAATTCATACTGAACTTCATTTTCAATCTGAAGGCGTACTTTCTACAGATATTGAAGGTGTTACTTTAAACTATACTACAACTAATTTAAATGAGGTGACATTGCAGTCGTTGCATTGGAATCAAATGGTTTTAAAAATTCAATAATATGAGATTACAGATTTTTACACTTATGTTTATGATAACCCTATTTTTAGGATGTTCTGAAAGCGAAGTAGATTATACAATTACAGAAGCAGATAAAAAAGAAATCGAAGCGCTTAAAAAAAATATCCCTTTAATTCTCGCTAATGAAGGATGGGAAGCATACGAGAAAACTTTTTCTAAGAATTATAAAAATTGGCACATGCTTGGAGATCAAGTTCGTCATAGAGACGAGTATCTTTCTCTTGTAAAACAATGGTATGATGCAGGTAATAGAGCTAATGATAGCGAAGTGCAATCTGTTGCATTTATTCCAATAGCCAAAAACAAGGTCATGTACTTGCATAAACAAATAGAGCGTTTTGATTTAGTCAATACAGAAGAGAAGCAGCTTTCTAGAGATATTCGGTTTATTGGCATTTTTATAAAAGAAGAAGGAGAATGGAAAGTAGATTTTACTGCTTTTATGGATGCACCTCAAAATAGTTAATCTAGAAACATATAGTAAATAGAAATGATAATGTATAGAAAAAGAAATATAGTAGTAATACTTTTATTTGCATTTCAAATAATATTTTCCCAAAACACAAGTTTTGAGATGCTTAGAAAGCAATTTCTAGAAGGCTACACTGCATTAGATATTCCTAATTTACAAGTCAATTATGTACAGAACTTAATGGCTATTAAATCTGTTGAAGATGTAAACAATCAAGAAGTTTTTTTTAAAGCGATTAAGGAACAATTAGCACGTGTCAATACGTTAAATTTAGAAGAATATGAGCGTTTAGATTATTATATCATGACCTATGAAGTTGAATTGAACTTAGAGCGCATCGCTTTAGAAAAGCAATGGAATTATGACACGCAACTAGATGATTCTAAAAGTATTTATGCTATTGAAAAAGGTAAAAATTGGTATGCCTATTTGTTAAAGCGTTGGGTAAATGCTCAAGTTAAACCAGACGATATATTTCAATTCGGACTTGAAGAAATTAAGAAGGTAAAAGCTGAAATGAAAAAGATACAAATTCAGTCAAAGCTTTCAGAAGAAACCTTTAAGAGGCATTTAAATGATTCGTCTTTCTTTTATTACAATGTCAACGATGTTGAACAAGCATTTAATGATATTAAAATTGAAGTTGCTAAAATATCAGCACACATTTTTCCATATATAAAAGACATTTCAGATGTAGAGATTGCACAAGGTTCTAATCCTTCATTAGCACAAGTACCAGCTCATTATAACAACGGAACATTTTACTTTAACTATTTTGACAAACCTTTTAATAAAAGGCAAATCGATTGGATTTACATTCATGAAGGAATACCAGGACATCATTACCAAATAATGATAAATAATATCATAAAGAGAACAGAAATTCAAAATCTATTTTGGTACTCAGGATTTGTTGAAGGTTGGGGAGCTTACGTTGAATATCTTGGTAAAGATTTAGGAGTGTATAAAACCATATATGATGAATATGGAAAATGGGAATGGGATTTAATTAGATCTGTAAGAGTTGCTTTAGATGTTGGTATAAATTATTATGGTTGGTCTGATGACAAAGCAATTAGCTTTTGGAAAACACACATAGCAAATCTTGATGATATTGGATGGAGAGAGATTGCTCGTATGAAGCGTTGGCCAGCTCAAGTTGTTACCTATAAATATGGATCTGACATTTTTTTACAACTTCTTGATGAAGAAAAAAAGCATGATAAATTTGAGTTTTTAGCATTTCATAAAAAACTATTGCAGTATGGTGATATTCCAATGTCTGTTTTTAAACAAGTATTAAAATAGTTGTTCTAACCTAAGAGAACAGGTTTTCAATACGATTTTTCGTTCTTCAAAATCACTTTAACTGAGGCTTAAGGAGTTATTAATTAATATTATCTAATGGTTCATCTTGTATTTCATATTTATTTTTGAATCTCGTAAATTGCTTTGCTTTTTATAGTTTTTGTTATACTTTGTGCAGACAATATTGCCTTTACAATTTCAAATCCTTAAGGTTGTTAGAAATATTAAATTGAGTGCACTTTTGATTGACATAAAACAAACATGAACATTGAGCAGTTATTAGGTTATTTTGGAGCTTTGCTCATAGGCGTTGTTTTAGGACTCATTGGTGGAGGTGGCTCTATTCTAACGGTTCCTATTTTAGTGTATTTACTTTATGTTAATCCTGTAACTGCTACTGCATATTCATTGTTTGTTGTTGGTATTTCTGCTTTGGTTGGTGCCATTAGAAATATTCAAAAAGGCTTGGTCGATTTTAAAACTGCCATTGTATTTGCAATTCCTGCTTTTATTGCTGTGTACTTAACGCGAAAATATTTAGTGCCAGCTATTCCTGAGGAATTATTTTCAATAGCAACTTTTGTAGTTACTAAAGATATTGCTATCATGCTCTTTTTTGCTATTATTATGCTTTTGGCTTCGGTGTCTATGATACGTAATAAAAATAACGTTCTTGAAACGAATACTCAAGTTGCTTATAATTATCCCTTAATAATTGCTGAAGGATTGGTTGTTGGTGTTTTAACTGGAATTGTAGGAGCAGGAGGAGGATTTTTAATTATTCCAGCATTGGTGTTATTGGCTAAGCTTCCTATGAAAAAAGCCGTAGCGACTTCACTACTAATCATTGCTATTAAATCTTTAATCGGTTTTATTGGCGATGTTGAAAATTTGACTATCGATTGGCAGTTTTTACTCACTTTTACAGCTGTTTCAGTTTGTGGTATTTTTTTAGGAATTTATTTTTCAAAATTTATTGACGGAAAGCAACTAAAAAAAGGCTTTGGCTGGTTTGTGCTTGTAATGGCTATATATATTATTTGGAAAGAATTATCGTAATATGGAAACACTTGACGAAACGTATTGGGACAATCGCTATAAAACCAACGCTACTGGTTGGGATCTTGGAGAAATATCAACTCCGCTTAAAACATACATAGATCAGCTTACAGATAAATCTTTGAAGATTTTAATTCCTGGAGGTGGTAACTCTTATGAAGCGGAATATCTTTTTAATAACGGATTTAAAAATGTATTTGTTGTAGATATTTCTGAAACAGCATTGCAAAATATAAAAGCGAGAATACCTAAGTTTCCTAAGAAACAATTATTGCATTTAGATTTTTTTGAATTAGATAACACGTTTGATTTAATTATTGAACAGACTTTTTTTTGTGCATTGCATCCTAATCTAAGACCTAAGTATGTACATAAAATGCAGAATCTTTTAAATACAGAAGGGAAACTAGTTGGACTTCTGTTTGATGTTCCTCTCTATAAAGATCATCCTCCTTTTGGTGGTTCGAAGGCAGAATATATTGCACTTTTTGATAAGTATTTTAAAGTATTAATAATGGAAACTGCTTATAACTCTCATCCAGCTAGAAAGGATAGAGAATTGTTTTTTATTTTAAAGAATGAGGATCTTATTTGTTTGAATTCATAATTTTTTTTGAATACTGACAATTATCATAGTTGCTGTCATTTTGCAATATTAACTTTGGTGCAATAACAAACACTATATATTATGATATCTCAAAGCATTGCCTTATATAACTGGACTAATGGCGTTATTATGATTGCTATTTTTGGACTGGTTTGTTTAACACTTATTGGGTTTTTGGTAAAATTTATGACCACAAGTGATAGAGGTAAAAAGGATACTAAAAAGCAATAGTTTTTAGTTTTCAGAATTATTTCTCTCAACTTTTAGTCAATTATCGATTTTATTATCCGTTTAAATCATTTATTTTTAGATTGATAGCAATCTCTGTATTTTTATACTGATTAATAGCAACATACACTTCTCCCAACCAAAAATACTTAATTATGTTTAGCTATAATCGTATTCCAAAAATACAGACACTATTTTTTATTGGTGTGTTCTGTTTCTTATTTTCAAATGTATTTGCACAATTACCAACAGGTTTTACAGCTTCCGAAGTTCAAAATGGTTACAATACTATTATGGGTGTTGTATTTAATAATGATGGAACAAAAATGTTTGTTTGGGAAAAACGTGGCCATGTATATGTCTCAAATTGGAACGGAACCACATATGTAAAACAAACGACTCCAGTTCTTGATATTTCAGATGAAGTTGGCGATTGGAGAGATTTCGGATTTGCTAGTTTTTGTTTGGATCCAGATTTTGAAACCAATGGTTTAGTTTATATGTATTATATGGTTGATCGTGAGCATTTAATGAATTACGGAACACCAAGTTATAATCCTAATGATAATGATTATTATGAAGCGACTATTAGTCGATTAACTCGTTATCAATTAAATATTGGGAGCAGTCCACTAACGACTAATTATGCTTCACGAACAGTGCTTTTGGGTGAGTCTGTTTCCACAGGAGTACCTTTAACCCATGAGTCACATGCAGGAGGAACTGTTATTTTTGCAAATGATGGCACTTTATTAGTGTCTACAGGAGATAATGCGAGTTATAATTCTGTCGATACAGGAAGTGCAAATGAAACCTATTGGCAACAAGCAATTAATGATGGAATTATGCGTCCTGAAGAAAACGTAGGTGCTTTCAGAAGTCAGATGATTACATCACTTTGCGGTAAAGTACTACGTTTAGATCCAGATACAGGAGATGGTATTCCTTCTAATCCATTCTATAATGCATCAAATCCAAGAGCACCAGAATCTAGAATGTGGGCAATGGGATTACGTCATCCTTTTCGAATGTCAATTCAACCAGGAAGCGGAAGTACCAATCCAGCAGATGGTAATCCTGGAATCATTCATGTTGCAGATGTAGGTTGGGGAACTTGGGAAGATTTACACATTTTTGATAAAGCTGGTTTAAATGGAGGTTGGCCTTTATATGAAGGGTTAACACAACACAATGGCTATTATAATAGTGGAACTACAAATCCTGATGAAGGCAATGCGCTTTTTGTAGATAATTGTCCGCAGCCAACATCGTTTGCAGATCATACAAATCCAGCGTTAAGACGTTTTGTACATGATAGACCAGAAGTCGCTTGGAGACATGGTGGACAAAATGAAGCACGTGTGCCTTGGTTTAATGGGACAACACCAACAAATCCAAGAGTTGGCTCAAATGGTTCGCCTACTACTGGAATAGAATTTAGAGGAAACACTGCTATTGCTGGTGTTTATATTCAAGGTGATGCCTTAGGAAGTAATATGAACGGAAAATATCTTTTTACAGATTATGTTAGAAATTGGATAAACGTTGCTACTCTTACCGATGGAACGCTAAATTGGATTAGTGATATTTCTGAATTGGCACCTTTAAACTTTGGAGATGGAATTGTGCATATGATGCAAAACCCATTAGATGGTTTTATCTATTATGTGAATATTTTTGACGGAACACTCTTTCGTATTTCTTTTGTTGGTCCAACATGGACTAATGAGCCTTCAAATTTGACCTTGCAGTGTGATGCGATTTCAAATCCTACAGATGAGTTCAATAATTGGTTGTCTAATGTTTCAGGAAGTGTACTCTGTGGTAATGCAACACTTACCAACGATAATACTGGATTGAATTTTTCGTGTGGTTCTTCAACTTCTGAAACAGTAACATTTACTTTGGCTGACGATTGTGGAAATGAAATTACTAAATCTGCTACGTTCACTATTGAAGACAACGAAGGACCAAGTTTTAATGAATCGCTTCCAACAAATGCAACAGTTAATTGTGACAACATTCCTTCAGCAGAAACACTAACAGCAAGTGATGTTTGTGGAACCGCTTCAGTAGGTTTTAATGAGACTACCACTTCAGGAGTATGCTTAGGAGATTATACGATAACCAGAACATGGATAGCTATAGACGATTGTGGTAATGAAACCGTTCATGTGCAAACCATTACAGTTGAAGATAATGAAGGTCCAAGTTTTAATGAGTCGCTTCCAACAGATACAACAGTCGTTTGTGATGCAATTCCTTCAGCAGCAACCTTAACAGCAAATGATGCTTGTGGAACCGCTTCCGTAGATTTTGATGAAACTACAACTTCAGGATTGTGCTTAGGAGATTATACAATTACCAGAACATGGACTGCTACAGACGATTGTGGTAATGAAACCATTCATATACAAACCATCACAGTTGAAGATAATGAAGGACCAAGTTTTAATGAGTCGCTTCCAACAGATACAACAGTCGTTTGTGATGCAATTCCTTCAGCAGCAACCTTAACAGCAAATGATGCTTGTGGAACCGCTTCAGTAGATTTTGATGAGACTATCACTTCAGGATTATGTGCTGGAGATTATACGATAACTAGAACATGGATAGCTACAGACGATTGTGGTAATGAAACCGTTCATGTGCAAACCATTACAGTTGAAGATAATGAAGGACCAACATTTAATGAGTCGCTTCCAACAGATACAACAGTAGATTGTGATGAGATTCCTTCAGCAGAAACTTTAACAGCAAGTGATGCTTGTGGAACCGCTTCAGTAGATTTTGATGAGTCTACCACTTCAGGAGTATGTGCTGGAGATTATACGATTATAAGAACATGGACAGCTACAGACGATTGTGGCAATGAAACGATTCATGTGCAAACCATCACAGTTGAAGATAATGAAGGACCAACATTTAATGAGTCGCTTCCAACAGATACAACAGTAAATTGTGATGAAATTTCTTCAGCAGCAACTTTAACTGCAAGTGATGCTTGTGAAACCGCTTCAGTTGATTTTAATGAAACTACAACTTCAGGAGTATGTGCTGGAGATTATATGATTACAAGAACATGGACTGCCACAGACGATTGTGGTAATGAAACCATTCATGTGCAAACCATCACAGTTGAAGATAATGAAGGTCCAAGTTTTAATGAGTCGCTTCCAACAGATACAACAGTAGATTGTGATGAAATTTCTTCAGCAGCAACTTTAACTGCAAGTGATGCTTGTGGAACCGCTTCAGTAGATTTTAATGAGACTACCACTTCAGGAGTATGTGCTGGAGATTATACGATTACAAGAACATGGACAGCTACAGACGATTGTGGTAATGAAACCATTCATATACAAACCATCACAGTTGAAGATAACGAAGGTCCAAGTTTTAATGAGTCGCTTCCAACAGATACAACAGTCGTTTGTGATGCAATTCCTTCAGCAGAAACTTTAACTGCAAGCGATACTTGTGGAACCGCTTCAGTGGATTTTGATGAGACTACCACTTCAGGAGTATGCTTAGGAGATTATACGATAACCAGAACATGGATAGCTATAGACGATTGTGGTAATGAAACCGTTCATGTGCAAACCATTACAGTTGAAGATAATGAAGGTCCAAGTTTTAATGAATCGCTTCCAACAAATGCAACAGTTAATTGTGACAACATTCCTTCAGCAGAAACACTAACAGCAAGTGATGTTTGTGGTACAGCTTCAGTAGATTTTAATGAGACTACCACTTCAGGAGTATGTGCTGGAGATTATACGATTACAAGAACATGGACAGCTACAGACGATTGTGGTAATGAAACCATTCATATACAAACCATCACAGTTGAAGATAACGAAGGTCCAAGTTTTAATGAGTCGCTTCCAACAGATACAACAGTCGTTTGTGATGCAATTCCTTCAGCAGAAACTTTAACTGCAAGCGATACTTGTGGAACAGCTTCCGTAGATTTTGATGAGACTACCACTTCAGGAGTATGCTTAGGAGATTATACGATAACCAGAACGTGGACAGCTACAGACGATTGTGGTAATGAAACGATTCATGTGCAAACCATCACAGTTGAAGATGCGACAAGTCCAGTTTGGGATGATGTACCAGAAGATGTTATAGTCAATTGTAGTGAAGCTTATCAAACTGCTTATGAGAATTGGTTGGATAGTTTTTCGGGAACTGATGCATGTGGTACAGCAATAGTATTACATGATGGACCAGCAACTATATCTTGTCCTGATTCGGTTATAGTAAATTTTGAGTTAACCGATGATTGTGGAAATTCTTCAGTTGCAACAGCTACCTTTACTGCAGAAGGGACTTTAGATATTTCAGAAGTTGAAGCTAATACAATTAAAATGTATCCAAATCCTACGCAAGAGGTTTTAAATTTTAAAGGACTTAAACCAAATAGTAGTATTGAAATCTATAATATTTTAGGTCTAATTAAATTTAAAGGAGCTATCAACAATACTAAAGCACTTCACCTTGATCTAAACTCTGGATTGTATCTTGTTAAAATTATTTCTGGAGAAAAAGGAATCACTAAAAAGTTGATTGTTAGATAAAAATTGTAACATTTTAAAAATTGTTGCGTCAAACAAATGAATTCAATCAAAACAATCGCAATAAAAAAATGAGACAAGATAATCAACTTATCGTTTTAACACATTTAAGTCAGTTACTAACCTTCATTACAGGTTTTGGCGGATTAATAGTTCCGTTAATAATTTGGAGTACACAAAGGGATAATGTGTATAAAATGGATGAACAAGGAAAGCATATTGTAAACTTTCAGATTAGTATGTTAATATATAGTTTAATCTGTATTCCACTAATATTAGCTCTCGGATTAGGTGTTTTAGGACTCATAATCTTGTGTATAGTATCATTCATTTATCCAATAATAAATGCTATAAAAGCTAGTCATGGTGAAACACCAAGATATCCTTTATCTCTTAATTTTATTAGTTAGTTATTTTATATAGAGATAAATAAGAACGCGCACTTGTATAGTGCGCGTTTTTTATATTCAGAAAAAAAAATGACAGTTACAGAAAAATAAGACAAGCATTGTGAACATAAATATTAAGTTTGTTGATTGATATTTATGTGGCGTTATTTAAAATACATATTATTTTTACTCTTACCAGCTTTTGCAATTGCTCAAAATCCGGTAACACAGCATATGTCTAAAGTTTCAAATCTTCCAGATGTAGAATTTTATGACATTGCCCAAGACCACCAAAATTACATATGGTTAGCCGCAAATAAAGGTTTATACCGTTATAGTGGAAAAGATTACAAGCGATTTGTTCATCCTGAACAAAAATCGAATTCCCTTTTTCAATTAAAATTTGATACTGATAACAAACTGTGGTGTAACAATATTTACGGCCAGTTATTTTATGTAGAAAATGATAGTTTAAACTTGTTTTATGATGCGAGTAAATTAGTAAAAGGACAACTAGCACCTTATGCAATACACAAAGATTATATCCGATTATTTACCGTAACTGGTGTTTATGATATTGATTTAACAACAAAAAAAATCAATAAGCTTTTTGATGGCATGTGTATTAGTAACTCAACCATTAATGATGCCGATTACACCTTTGCTATTAGTTTTGAAGACAATTTAGAGCGTCATCGCATTTATACATTTAATAAAAGTAAATCCACAAAAATATTTGAAATAACAAGCACAAAAAGAATACAATCTCCAAAACTATTTGCTTTTAATACTACTATATTCTTTACGCACAAAAGCGTTAATGGTAATGTTTTGTATTCTGTGAATAAAACAAATAATGATGTAACCAAACTAAAAACACCAACGCAAATACAACATGAAACTATTTATAGTCTTCTAAATTTTAGCGACGAGTATTGGTTTTTAACCAGTTCTGGTGTGTTTATTTATACTTTTAAAAGTGAATTGTTTACGTTTAAAGAGCAACTTTTTAAAGCTGAATCTATTACAGATGTTCAAAAAGATTTCAATAATAATTATTGGTTTACAACTTTAGACAATGGTGTATTTGTATCGCCAAATCTTAATATTCGTCGTGTAGAGTTATCTCATATTGAAGCAAAAATCACAGCTTCTGCTGCATTACAAAACAATCATTTTGTATTTGGAACCAATGACGGAAAACTACTGTTTTATCATCAAAATCAACTAACAAAAACACTACAGTTACCAGGAAAAAAGATCATAGGTAAATTGTATTTTGATGCGTTAAAAGCAAAATTAATTGTAAGTATTAATGCTTCAGAATCGTTTGTGGTCGATTTAAAAACGGATAAAATAACCGACGTAAATAACCGATTTTCGGTTGCAAAAACCTTTTCTAAAATAGATGATAAGACCTTGTTTTATGGTAATTATCGTCAAGGTATTGTGTATAAAAACCCGTTTAGTAATCCTGAACAACAAATTCTTAAAGAAAGTCGTGTAAAAGCTTCTGTTGTTTCAGGAAACACTTTGTTTGTATCTTATATAGATGGACTTTATAAATACAACACCAAAACATTTGCTTCCGAAGAAATTACGTTCAATTCAAACGGTCTAATGGTTAATTCAATTGCAAATACTAACGGAATTATTTGGTTAGCCACACAGCACAACGGATTGTTAAAATACGAGAACCATATTTTAAAACCTTCAGGAATTAAACTTCCAGAGAACCTTCAAATAAATAGAATACATTCAGATGGACTTGTATTATGGATTTCAACCGATTCTGGTTTGTTTCAATATCATACAAAAACACAGCAACTTCAATCGCTAAACGCGCAAGATGGTTTAAACACAGCGGTTAATGATTTTTTGGTACTTCAAAATCAAATTATTGTAAGCTTACCAAAAACGTTTTATACACTTCCTAAGGCAAACGGTTTGTTTAAAACCTTTAAAACAGCAAAGGTTAGGGTAGAAGGGGTTTCGATAAACGATCGGGACACTTTAGTTGCGAGCAACTACAAATTGCCACACGATTTTAATAAAATAGAACTGACTTTTAATTCCAACGGTTTTCAATCTAACAAACATGTCAACTATCATTATCGTGTAAAACAGCTAGATACCAGTTGGCAAAACATTCCTTTAAATACGCATTTTGTTAACTTTAATAGTTTGTCTAGCGGAACCTATACTTTTGAATTAAAAGCGAAAAACATCAGTGCTAAAAATCCTGTTTTTGCAGCACCAATAACCTTTATAATTGCCAAGCCCTTTTGGGAAACCTATTGGTTTTATGGTCTAGTCTTAGTGTCAATTATAGGTTTAGTTTGGTTGTATTTTAGATGGCGATTACAACAAAAAGAACAACAACGTATTGCCGAGATTGATAAAATTTTAATCGATAAAAAAATCACGAATTTAAGGTTGGAAAATTTGCGCTCTCAAATGAATCCGCATTTTATTTTTAATGCTTTAAATTCCATTCAAGATTATATTATTTCGAATGAAAAAGAATTGGCAAGCTCGTATTTAGTGAAGTTTAGCCGATTAATCCGTATGTATTTAGATTACAGTCAGCAAAACGAAATTACTTTAGAAGAAGAATTAAACGCTTTAAAACTGTATTTAGAATTAGAAAAAGTCCGTTTTGAAGATGAATTGGAATATACTATTTCTGTTGATAATCAATTGAAGACAAAACAGATAAAAGTACCATCATTATTCATTCAACCCTATGTTGAAAATGCTTTAAAACACGGATTATTACACAAATTAAGTGACCGAAAATTGCATATTGAAGCAAAAATTATTCAGCAAAATAAATTAGAAATTACCGTTGAAGACAACGGAATTGGTCGCGCACAATCCGAAAAATTAAAACGACCAAACCAACAGCACAAACCCTTTGCTACCAAAGCAAACGAAGAACGTGTGCATCTTTATAAAAATAAATTAAAACGTGATATAGCCATAACGACCAACGATTTGTATGACGAAAACGACGCTGCTGCAGGTACAAAAGTGGTCATCACCATGTCAATACATTAAGATATGAAAGCGATAATTATAGACGACGAAAAACGCGCCAGACATTTACTATCAAACTTGTTAACCGAACATTGTGCAAGTATTACTAGCATTGAAGAAGCGCAAGATTTAGCATCTGGTGTAGATTTGATTAAAACCAGTAAACCAGATGTTGTTTTTTTAGATATTGAAATGCCAAATCAGTCAGGATTAGATATTTTAGAATATTTTCCAAATCAGATCGATTTTAAAATCATTTTCGTGACGGCATACAATCAATATGCCATTGAAGCTTTCAAACTGTCGGCTGTAGATTATTTGTTAAAACCAGTGGACACAACCGAGTTAAAAGAAGCGGTTGCAAAAGCTGAAGAAGCCATAAAGACCAACAATTTAAACGACCAGCTAAACAAGTTACGCGACTCGTTAAAGCAGCTCTCAATGGATAAAATTGCTTTAGAGATACCTAAAGGGATCATGTTTGCATCGCATAATGATATCGTGTATTTTGAAGCTGATGGCATGTACACCAACGTACAACTTATGGATGGCAAACAAAAAACCATTTGCAAACCGTTGAAGCATTTTGTAGAGCAGTTAGAACGTAATGCGATGTTTTTTAAATGTCATCGTTCGTATTTAATCAACTTAAAATATGTAGACGAATTGGTTAAAGATGATGGCGATTATTTACTAATGAACAATCAAAAACGCATTCCAATTTCAAAATCTAAACGCGATCAGTTTTTAGAAGTGATTAAGGAAACGTTTATGTAATTTTTATTCAGAAAAAAAATAGGGCTTTTCAGAAAAATCCCACTTAAATTTATTCTATAGGATTGTTGTTTTGTAGTTGAAAATTAATATTAATCTCAACTACAATGAAAAAAACATTACTCTTATTAACGACCTACCTATGTTTGGGTGTGTCGGCATTTTTTGCTCAAAATGTAAACATACCCGATGC
Organism: Psychroserpens sp. S379A; assembly: GCF_049800755.1. Classification (NCBI taxonomy): domain Bacteria; kingdom Pseudomonadati; phylum Bacteroidota; class Flavobacteriia; order Flavobacteriales; family Flavobacteriaceae; genus Psychroserpens; species Psychroserpens sp. S379A. The sequence continues at coordinate 250,907 of NZ_JBNAFQ010000001.1, forward strand.
TAATTTTAAAGCGTATCTTGTTGGTGATGCAGCAATTAATACCAATAGCGATAGCGAAATTTCTGTTGCAGAAGCGCAAGCTTTTTCAGGTGAATTATTGGTAAATGGATTATCTATTTCAGATCTAACAGGTATTGAAGCTTTTGTTAATATTACGCGCTTAGATTGTTACAGTAATAATCTAACGTCTATCGATGTAAGCAATAATCTAGCATTAACACGTTTGCACTGTGCTGATAATCAAATTGAAACGTTGGATATTAGTGCGAACACATCAATTACAGATATACAATGTCATAACAATGGTGTTTTATATGAATTAAACATTGCTAATGGTAATAACAGTAACTTTAGCTATATGAAAGCCTATGGTAATAGTTTATCATGCATTCAAATAGATGCAGGTTATGCGCCACCTACAGATGCTGGAATTTACAGTCTAGGTTGGACAAAAGGTAGCTCAGCATTTTATAGTGAAGACTGTGCTGCATTAAATCAAATAGTAAACATTCCAGATGCTAATTTTAAAAGTTATTTAGTAAACAATAATAGCATCAATTTAAATGGTGATACTGAAATTACAGTGGCTGAAGCACAAGCTACAACAGAGCTACTTATCAATGGTTTGTCAATTTCAGATTTAACAGGTATTGAAGCCTTTACCAATTTAACACGTTTAGATTGTTACACAAATAATTTAACGACTATAGATGTTAGTAATAACTTAGCCTTAACGCGTTTACATTGTGCTGATAATCAAATTGAAACTTTAGATATTAGTGCCAATACGCTAATTACAGACATACAATGTCATAACAACGTTGTTTTATACGAATTAAATATAGCTAATGGTAATAACAGCAATATAAACTGGATGAAAGCTTATGGTAATCCAAGTTTAACTTGTATTCAAGTAGATACTGGCTTTTCGCCACCAGCAAACAGTGGTTTGTATGTGGCAGGTTGGACTAAAGATAATCAAACAAGTTATAGCGAAAATTGTATACCAGCAGTGTATTATGTAGATGCAAATGCAACAGGCGCCAACGATGGTAGTTCATGGACAGATGCTTTTACAAACGTAACAGACGCTTTAGCACTTACCAATTTAAATGATGCTGTTTGGGTAGCAAAAGGAACCTATACATTAGCAGATAAAAACATACCAATAGCTGTTAGTACAAACGAAGTAGATATTATTGGAGGTTTTGCAGGAACCGAAACGACTCTAGCAGATAGAGACTTAACAGCTATTCATGCTACAAATGCTACCATTTTTACTGGTGATATTAATGGTGATGATATTGATGGAGATTTCTCTTCGAATAAAACCGATAATGCAGAGCGTTTATTTGAATTAAGAACAAGCAACGTCACTTTTGATGGTATTATTTTTGAAAACATTTACGACACCTCGCAATCTGGTGGAGTACATGAAAACGGTGTTATATTTATACCAAATAATTTAAATGCTAATAACTTAAAAATTAAAAATTCGGTATTTAGAAATAACTATTCTAATGGCTATTTACTAAAAATTAGAAAATTTAATCAAGGATTACTTATTGAAAACACCAAGTTTATCAATAACACCATTGTTAATATGGGATTGGTTTATGTGCAATCTGATAGTACAAACGGTTATATTTTTACACGTTGGGCAAATGTTTTGGTAGCCGATAACGATATTAATCTTTCGGCATTACATATTTTCAGATCAGATTGGAATAACGGAAGCACTTTAGATGTTGTAATTAATAATAGTACGTTTGTTAATAATGATTATAATGGTACTTATGGCAATTCTATAACGGCATCAGGTAATGGTAGTGTTAACCTAAATGTTAATAATTCTATCTTTTGGCAGAATACAGTCAATGGTACAACAGCAACAAGAGATATTTCCGACGGAATGAATTCTACTTACGATGTGTTTATTAGAAATTCTATTGCAAATGTATCATCAAACGCTGGAACTTACGGGACATTTAGTGCGACAAATGTAACCACTTTAGATCCAGCAACAGATAATTTAAATTTAGATACTGAATATAAACCAACATCAGCTTCAAATTATATTGTTGATCAAGGAGATAACGCTTACTACGATGAAGCTTTATTTGGTGATTTAGATTTATCAGGTAATGATAGAATAGTTAATACTACCATAGATTTAGGTACTTATGAATATAATTCTACATTAGGTGTTGGCGATGTTGTTTTGAATGAGAATTCAGTAAAACTATTCCCAAACCCAGTTAGTGATAGATTATTTATTAAATCTACAGCGCAAATTGAAAGCGTAGCTATTTATAATATTAATGGGCAATTAGTAAAACAAGCTAATACAATAAATAGAGGCATTGATGTATCTAATTTAAACACTGGCTTATATATCATTCAAATAAAAACATCTAAAAATTCTATTAACAAGAAGTTCCTTAGGAACTAAGTTGATATGATGTCAACTTAATCTAGCGCTCACAACTGTGAGCGCTTTTTTTACCAAATTTTTCAAAAACAAATTTATTATGAAACACTTAAAACATTTTACAATTGTATTACTTGCAATAATAGTATCATCATGCGCTTCAGATGATAGTTCAAACGCTTCCGAAAATAATTTTATAAGCGTGGGTGAGTCTTCTTATGAGATGAGAGCAGCAATTATAGAACCTACTTTAAATTCAGTATTTTTAAGTTTAACCAATAGTACAGAGGCAGAAACAACCGCTTCATTTGAAGGAACTACGCTTAATAATGTAGATTATTTTTCAGCAAGAATCAATCATTTTGATCTTTCATCAGGTGAAACTTATAATTTGTCAGATATTTCTAGTTTAGAATTTGTTGTTAATGGAGATGTCATTAATTCTGAATTTGAAAACGGTTTTAGTCAATTTTATAAAAGTGGGACTAACGCTGATTTAGAAGTTACTTCTGGTAGTATTACTATTATAGATTATACGGTAGATTCAATTAGTTTATCGTTTTCTTTTACCAGAGGAGATGGAACAGAAATTACAGGAACTTACGAAGGCGGATTCTTATATATAACTTCGGTGGACGAATAAACCGTTTTTAGTACAAAAAATAAAGGTTCATCAAAATTATAATGATGAACCTTTTTTATAAAAAAAAGACTCACCATTACAGTGAGCCTTTTAATAAGTAATTATTGAAATAGCAATATTATTAGCCTAGCTATTAAGCATTACAGGCATAACAAGCATTGTTACTTGTTCACCTTCGTCTAAACCATCAATTGGTGTAAGAATACCAGCTCTGTTTGGTAAGCTCATTTCTAGTTGAACTTCGTCAGCATTAAGATTGTTTAGCATTTCAGTTAAGAAGCGAGAGTTGAATCCAATTTGCATATCGTCGCCTTGATAATCGCACGTTAAACGCTCTTCAGCTTTGTTAGAGTAGTCAATATCCTCAGCAGAAATGTTCAATTCTGATCCAGCAATTTTCAATCGGATTTGATGTGTTGTTTTATTTGAGAAAATGCTCACACGACGTACTGAATTTAAAAACTGTGTTCTGTCTATAGTTAATTTATTAGGATTCTCTTTTGGAATCACAGCTTCGTAGTTCGGATATTTTCCATCAATTAAGCGGCAAACCAATACAGAATTATCAAAAATAAATTTAGCATTAGAATTATTGTATTCAATAGTTAGCGCATCATCGCTAGTTGCTAAAATTCCTTTTAAAAGGTTTAAAGGTTTTTTAGGCATTATAAATTCTGCAACCTGATCTGCTTTAACATCTTCACGAGTATATTTTACCAGTTTATGAGCATCTGTTGCAACAAAGGTTAAACCTTCGGTAGAAAACTGAAAAAAGACACCACTCATCACTGGACGTAAATCGTCGTTTCCAGCAGCAAAAATAGTTTTGCTAATTGCAGTTGCTAAAATATCTCCAGCAATGGTTGTAGTACTCGGATTATCAAGTTCTACAGCCTTTGGAAACTCATTACCATCAGCATAAGCAAGTGCATATTTACCATGATTAGAACTAATTTCAACAGTGTTATTATCTTCAACAACAAAAGTTAAAGGCTGTTCTGGAAATGTTTTTAAGGTATCTAAAAGTAAACGAGCAGGTAAGGCAATGCTTCCGTCTTCATCACTTTCTACATCTAAAGTAGAAGCCATTGTGGTTTCGAGATCACTTGCAGATACAGTAAGTTTTGAATCTTTTAATTCAAAAAGAAAATTATCTAAAATTGGAAGTGTATTCGAATTATTAATGACACCACCTAATACTTGTAATTGTTTAAGTAAATATGTACTGGATACTATAAATTTCATCTGTGATTTAAATAATAGAATTGAACAACAAATATATTTTATTAACTGGTAATATAAAGCCTTATTTATACATTTTTATTAACACTTAATATTGGGATATGTATTAGCGTTTTAAATTATGTAAAAGTCTTCAACACACAAGAGTATTAAGCATATTTTCTTTTTCGAAAGAAGTTAAACACAAACCCGAATAAGACTAAAATAATTAAAGGTAAAGCGATATTAACAATTTGCCATTTGGCTTTTTCTTTCTCTATTTTTTGAGGATCTAAAAACTGAAGCGCAACCTCTTTAGTTCTTAAGTTTATGAGTCCGTCATCATTTAATAAATAATTCACTGCATTCTGAAGAAACTCTGTATTTCCAAATCGACGACCAGTCATACGATCAAATCCAAGTTCTTGTGGTTTGCCTTTTATAACGTCATTTTTAATAACATCACCATCTGCAATGACAATCATTTTAGTAGATTCACTTTGGGTTTTATCGTCATTGAGTTGAAATGGTTTTACTCTGTTTTTATAAACAGATGCAAATTCGCCTTCTAATAGAACCGCTAAGGTTTGATGCGGATTTGTATATGTTTTAGGATCTGGTTCTTGAGTTACGATATCTAAATCTACTTCATTTGGAACACCAACAAGCTTTGTTAATTGTGAGCTTCGTAATAAAATGGTTTTATCTACCGAATTTTTTAAGGTATCTATTTGACTTGCAAAATCAAAACGAACAGGATTTATATTTGTGGTGATTGGATGATTAGGATTATTAGCAGCCAAAGGCGAATAAGGCCATTGCACAGGTTGAAATTGAGCGTTGTTTCCTTCTCCAATAGCTAAAGTTATTGGAGCAGAGTAGAGGTCGTTTACCATTACAGGATTTATACGTACACCATATTTGAAGAAAAAATCGGTAAGATTCAAATCTTTCATAATAGCAACTGCTTTTCCAGAATTGTTATACAAACTGTCTTTGTCCATCACAACAGCTTCAGTCAGCCAAAGACTTTTTCCGCCTTGCATGGTATACTGATCAAGGACATATTTTTCTTCCTCTGTAAAAGGTTGCATAGGTTTAGCCGAAATAATCAAATCGTAATTACTAAGGTCTTTTAAAGTTTTTTGAGGATGGCTAGCTACACTATCTAAGGTAAAAGGTGCTAAAAAATAATGCTCACCTAGTTTCTGAAGAAAATCGGCAACATAAGCATCTGCGAGTTGTTGATTACCTCTTAAGACTGCAATCTTTTTTTCTTTAGGAGTGACTAGTTTTTTAAAAGCTTCGGCAAACACATACTCTAAGTTCTGTATAGAGCCATTAACCAATTCTTGGTCTGAAGCACCAATTTTATTTTTAATTAGCGGAACAATGACAGTTTGTTCGTTATAACTTGCCAAAGCCCAAGGAATCACAACTTCTTGAGAGGTTTTTCCGTTTTCTTGAACTGTAATCTGAAAGGGTTGCATACCTCTTTGTGCCAATTGCTGAAGGTTTCTTTGGCGAGTAGCTTCTTCTTCAATCGGATTGATAAAATTAAATACCAAGTTGGAATTTGAAACTGCAAATTCTTCTAGTATTTGACGAGTTTCATCACGAAGTCGTCTAAATTCTGAAGGAAAATCACCTTCTAAAAACACATCAATAATTATTGGAGCATCAACTGAAACTAAGGTTTGTTTCGCTGCTTCAGAAAGTGTGTAACGTTTATCCTTTGTTAAATCAAAACGTTTATAGACATTACTAGAAATTAAATTAACAATAAAAATTACCACTAAGGTAATCACTAAAGTTGTGATGTATTTTTTATTAGCTACCATTAAGCGTTATGAGTTCTTGATATGTTTAATTTGGTTAGTACAACAAATAATGCTGTAATGCTCAAAAAATAAATAATGTCACGAGTATCTAAAATACCACGACTCATACTTTTAAAATGCGATTCCATACCTAATGTTTCAATATAAAATGCATCACCAAATAAGTTGTAGTTAGAGAGACCTTCAAATCCGAAATAGAAAAAGAAGCATATAAAAACCGCAATGATAAATGCTACAATTTGATTGTCTGAAAGACTAGAAGCAAAGATACCAATAGCAGTATAAGCAGCAATTAAAAATAATAACCCAAAGTACGAACCCATCACACTACCAACATCTAAATTGCCTTCAGGATTTCCTAGTTTTGAAATGGTATAAGCATATAACAAAGTCGGTATTAAAGCGATGATAATTAATACCAATGCACCAAAATATTTTCCTAAAACGATCTGCAAATGGCTAATAGGTTTGGTAAGTAATAACTCAAGAGTGCCTTGTTTTTTTTCATCTGCAAAACTTCTCATGGTTACAGCAGGTACTAAAAAAATGAGAATCCAAGGCGCTAAAAGAAAGAAACTTGACAAATCTGCAAAGCCATTATCTAGAATGTTAAACTGCCCTTTAAACAACCAAAGGAATAAACCGTTAAGCAAAAGAAAAACAGCAATCACCAAATAACCAATTGGTGAAGTAAAAAAGGTATTGATTTCTTTTTTTAGAATGGCGTACATTAATTTTAGTTAAAAATTTTTAAGTTGGAAAGTTAAACGTTTATGAGTTAATCATGAATTTTTACTTGTGGTTTTCTTTTAAGATTTTTTTTGAATTTAAACATTTGAATACTTGTATAGACCATAAAGGTAAGACCAAGAATAGAACCATAGAATCCAAACATATAAATCGATCGACTACCAAAACGATAAATTAGTTGTGATATTATAAGAATTAACAATCCAATTATAAATGGTTTAAAAAGATTATTCCAGCTTTGCTTTATGTCGTTTTCTGTCATTAATTAATAATTTTACATTCAACGTTATAACCTTACAACTTTCAAACTCTATTACTTCAGCGAAGCAACTTTATCCACACTCCAAGCTTCAGGTTTAGCGTTAAATAAAGGTTTTGTATTTGCCCAAACACCTTTAAATAATTTAGAATGTCTGTAATTTTCTAAATCGGTTTCAGACGTCCAATAACTATACGTAAAAAAAACGTTTGTATTGTGTTTATCGCGATACAGTTCTAAAAACTGACAACCTTCAAAAGCTCTAATCTTATCTTTGACAACTTCAAAATTAGATAAAAACTCATCAATCTTTAGTGGATCAAATTCCATTTTTACAATTCTTACAAACATATATTATCGTTCTAACAGTTCTTTTCCTTTAGGCATAACAGGTGTGGCTACAAAGTTTACTGTAACCGTATCTCTTAATTTTAATCCCATTAAACTTGTGGCACTGCCTACAGTATTACAATCGCTTTTATAAACTGCAATTTCTAAATAACCTGCCGAATTAAAAACCACTAAACCTTTACCAGCATCGTAGCGTTTTTCTTCAGGAATATCAAAATTAATGGCATCGCTATACTTATCATAAATATGCTTGAACTTATAATTTCGAGCCGAAATTTCATAATGACGTGTCTTTTGAACCGATTCAAAAAAAACACGTTTTATATTAGTAACGACATTACCATAGTTATCGATATAGATCACGCTACCAATAATTTGATTTTTTTCATCATTTACAAACGGATTCAAATTCTTGATAGGCTTAATAGTATGAATTATTTTACCAATAACTTCAAGTGTACCTCCTCGAGCAATATGGCAAGCCACATTGACAAATACATCGAGCACAGGAAAACTTGTAGCCACACGATCGTGAATGTTAATTTCTACTATTTTTTGTGGCGCAATATCTTTACAAATCATGCTCATAATACCATTATTGGCACAAATAAAATAGTGATCGTCTAATTGCACAGCAATATGTTTATTTTCAGGATTAAGCTCAGAATCGATTCCGATCATGTGAATCGTTCCTTTTGGAAAACTACTATACGCATTTTGAATAATATAAGCAGCTTCAGGTACATTAAAAGGTGCAACAGAATGTGAGATATCAACAATTCTCACATCAGGCAATTCGCTATAAATAGCACCTTTTATGGCACCAGCAAAGTGGTCTTTTTCGCCAAAATCGGTTGTTAATGTGATGATTGCCATAAATAGATTACCATAAATAGGTTACATATAAAAGCTCAATATAATTATCAAATAAAACTGTTAAAAACTAATCAATATTTTAATTCAATGGTAAGCATGTGAATTAAATAGTTTAATTATTTTTGGTTAAGATGATAAAATGAGCTTCATTTTCTCTCATCACAAAACTAATAAAAGAAAACAGATTAATTTATAAATCAGATAGCTTTTGAATGAACTTATTTTAGAACTGGAAGAAATTACTCCTAAAGAATTTTTCGGAGCTCAAAACGCTAATATTAAAATCTTAAAACAATACTTCCCAAAACTCAAAATTGTTGCCAGAGGAAACAAAATTAAAGCCTATGGCGATGAAAACTTATTAGAAGAATTCGACCGTCGTATGGAAATGCTTATGGTGCATTTTGGTAAGTATAACAAAATAGATGAAAATGTTATTGAACGTGTGCTAACCAGTCAAAGTAGTGATGACTATACAACTTCAGACCAAAGTGGCGAAGTAATTGTTCATGGTGTTAATGGACGACTCATTAAAGCGCAAACCGTAAACCAACGTAAGCTTGTTGAAAGCATGCGTAAAAACGATATGGTGTTTGCTATTGGACCAGCAGGAACTGGAAAAACCTACACAGGAGTTGCCTTAGCCGTTAGAGCATTAAAAAACAAAGAAGTAAAACGAATCATACTAACACGACCAGCAGTAGAAGCTGGAGAGAATTTAGGATTTCTTCCTGGAGATTTAAAAGAAAAACTCGATCCTTACATGCAGCCTTTGTATGATGCACTTCGTGATATGATACCAGCAGAAAAATTAGCAGCATTTATCGAAAACGGAACCATTCAAATAGCACCTTTGGCATTTATGCGTGGACGAACTTTAGATAATGCCTTTGTAATTTTAGATGAAGGTCAAAATACAACACATGCGCAAATGAAAATGTTTTTAACGCGTATGGGAAAAAACGCAAAATTCTTACTCACAGGAGATCCTGGTCAGGTCGATTTGCCAAGGCGTACCATTTCGGGTTTAAAAGAAGCGCTTTTAGTGCTCAAAAATATTGAAGGCATTGGCATGATTTATCTTGATGATAAAGATGTTATTCGTCATAAATTAGTAAAGAAAGTCATTTCAGCATACAAGAGTATCGAAAATAGAGATTAATTTTTTTAGGAGCTTATTCCAGCTTTCAGCAGTCGCTCTTTTCAAGGAGCTCCAACAAATGCTTCAATCTGGGCTAGGACATTTTAATAACCTTACAAATTGTTCATTCGTGGCAAATCAAAATCAAACGATAACAGAATCAAATTTTAATTTTCCAAACCAAAAAAGTGTTTATAAAGGAAAAGTACGAGAAGTCTATAATATTAATGACGAAGCACTCGTCATGATTGCAACCGATCGCTTATCGGCTTTTGATGTAGTGATGCCAAAAGGAATTCCGTATAAAGGTCAAATCTTAAATCAAATAGCAACCAGCATGATGAAAGCTACTGAAGATTTAGTACCTAATTGGTTAACCGCAACACCAGATCCTAATGTAGCAGTCGGTCATTTATGCGAACCCTTTAAAGTAGAAATGGTCATTCGTGGTTATCTCTCTGGTCATGCAGCACGTGAGTATAAAGCAGGTAGACGCTTACTTTGTGGTGTTGAAATGCCAGATGGCATGAAAGAAAACGATAAGTTTCCAGAACCAATCATCACACCAGCCACTAAAGCCGAAATGGGAGATCACGACGAAGACATTTCTCGAGAAGACATTCTCAAAAAAGGCATTGTTTCAGAAGACGACTATCTTGTTTTAGAAGATTATACCCGAAAGTTATTTCAACGAGGAACCGAAATTGCAGCATCAAGAGGTTTGATTTTGGTAGATACCAAATACGAATTTGGTAAAACAAAAGAAGGTAAGATTGTCTTAATTGATGAAATTCATACGCCAGACTCATCACGTTACTTTTATGCAGATGGTTACCAAGAACGTCAAGATAAAAACGAACCACAAAAGCAACTATCAAAAGAATTTGTAAGGCAATGGCTTATTGCTAATGAATTTCAAGGACTTGAAGGACAAACCGTTCCAGAAATGAGTGACGATTATATTGAAACGGTTAGTGAACGTTATATCGAGCTTTATGAAAATATCATGGGAGAACCTTTTGTAAAAGCAGACGTATCTAATATACAGAGTAGGATAGAAGCTAATGTTTTGCAATATTTGGGGCAATAGATACTGCGTAAAAATCAACTATATATGATTAGATTTTTAATTGCTATTTCCATTTTATTCATTTTTTCAACTGCTTGTGCTCAACCTACAGATTCTAAGCTTTGGATTGAAGACCTTGAATTGTATAGAACCAATCTTGAAAAGTATCATATTGAATTATATAAGAATATCAGTAAGGTCGAGTTTGAACAAGAATTAGAGCAGATAAAATCAAACTTAAACAAAAAAACAGATACTGATATCATCATTAGTTTAATGCGGCTAACACGAAAAATTGGAGATGGACATACTGCATTTTCTTTAAGAGGAATAGAAACTCATTTATATCCCATTGAAATTTCCAAAATAGAAGAACAATGGAGAGTTATTAAAACGACCAATGCGCATGAGCATCTTTTGGGCAAAGAATTGATAGCAATTGACGGAAAAACAATGATGCAAATCGAAAATGAAATTGGTAAAGTTGCTCAATATGTTGAAATGAACAATCCAAAGTTATTAGAGTAGCTCAATATTCAATGATATCTGAATTACTTTATGGATTAAATTTAACAAATAACAAATTTGATGCAGTTTTCTCATTTTTAGATGACAACAAAAAGAGAACAGAGTTAACATTAAAAGCAATAAATAGTAACGATTATTATGAAAATGTTGAGTTCAAGACACTTGAAATTGTAATTCCTGAAATAGAAAAACCAATCGACCTAAAACAAGATTATCTTTGGTTTAGCCCTATAAAAACTACGGAAGCGATTTATATAAAATTTGAAAGTTATCCTTCGTTTGAGGACATGGATATGTTTGGAGAATCTGTTTTAAACTATATCAATAAAAATAACATCAAACAAATTGTCATTGATTTAAGAAATAATCGTGGTGGAGATTTTTTTGTAGGCACATTTTTAGCATATTATCTAAACTTAGCAGATAGTATTGATTGGAAATCGGGAGTTTATGTACTAACAGATAAAGTAACTTTTTCTGCAGCCACTAGTAATGCTTCACAATTTAGGCAAATGCTAAATGCAAAAATTGTTGGAGAACCAACAGGTTCTAATCCGACAGGATATCAAGATATGGGACAATTTAAACTTCCAAATTCAGGAATGATAGTTACATACTCAAAACGCCTTTTCAGATTTCAAGAAAAAATAACCCAAGGAGTTCAACCCGATGTTTTAATTGAATATGATTGGGAAAGCTATTCTAAAGGAAAAGATAATATGATGCAATGGATTATTAACGACCTAAAAGGAAAATAGCAGTTTAGACATATAAAACAAGAGTATAAAGCCCAAACTCATAGAAAAGAGTTCTAAAGAGCACAATAAAGGCAAATACACTACACCTTTATTGTGCTTGTTATCTTAATACCAGTTAAAACCTACTCCTATAAATATTGTTGCAGCATCTCTATATCCATCTCCTTTTAAAAAAGTTCTGCCTAAAGTAGTTTGAAGTTGAAAATCTAAAGCAAAATTGTCCTTTTTATATAGTTCATAACCTGAAGATAAACCAATAACAAAACCTTTCCGATTAGCAACTTCCTTTTCTTGTGCTTCTAATATAAAGCTTACTAATATTAAGGCAATTGTTAAAAATACTGTTCTCATTTTTTGATTGTTCTAATTATATTAATTAAATTCATTCATTAACAATCCCTGAATTATCGTATTACGCTGTGAACCTGTATCATCTTGTTCATTACTTAACAATACAATTGTTGCATTATATTGTGGCAAAAAGCCAATCATACTCCAATAACCATTAATATCGCCTCCATGCCAAAACATTGTAGTATTACCTTCTTGTGTAGTAAACCAACCTAAGCCAAAATCAACAAAACCACTAGGAACATTTTCAATAAATATTTCTTCTTTTTCAGATTCGGTAAACCAATTTGTTTTTACAGCATTGGCCCAAATTTCCATATCTTCAGGTGTACTACTAAAATCGCCAGCACCAAATGCAATAGTCATTGGGTAAGTACTATTACTATTGCCTATATGATAACCTTCTGCATGAGTGTTTTGATCAATTATATTGTTGCCTTTGTAGGTGTTAATCATTCCTAGAGGAGTTAATATGTTTTGCTGAACATAATCATGGTAAGACATTTGAGATAATTCTTGAATTAACAAAGCAGCAATAAGAAAATTAGAATTGCTATACTGTTTATTATTACCTGGTGTAAAATTGAGGCCGTTTTCTGAAATCATATCAGTAATTAGCTCATAAATATCTTCTTCATCAAAAGTTTCACCTTGCTCATAAGCTTCTTCAACTACAAATTGATAATCTGGAATACCAGATTGATGTGATAATAAATGCGCTATAGTAATTTGATTTCCATTTGGAAATGCATCATCAAATTCATTTAACGTTTGACTAAAACTACTAATCATACCGTCACGCTTTAATTGTACAATTGCAGCAGCTGTTAGCGTTTTAGATACAGAACCAATACGATAAGCTAGGTCAAAATCTTGCGGCAGAGCTGTGCTTTTGTTTGCTAACCCAAAGCCTTGGCGAACTAAATCATTGCCATCTTTAGTTACAATGGCATAACCTTGAAAATTAGTTTCAGTTAAAAGAGTTTCAACGTTGGTGTAATTGGTTGTTGCTAAATTATTATCATCATCAGATGAGCACCCAAGAAAAATACTTAGAATAATAAAAAATGAAATTGTTTGTAATGTTTTCATAATGAATAGTTTTCGATTTATATGATGCAAATATGCTAGCATTTATTACATCAAAAGTTCTGTTAGTTATTCAATAAGTTCTGAAATGTAATTCAGAACATTTTTTATATTTTAGCATTCAAGAAATTGAAATGACTGACCAAAATAAATCTATAGTAGTCCTCCCATTTGTAAACATGAGTAGCGATGAGGAAGCTGAGTATTTTTCTGATGGAATAACTGAAGAAATTATTAATGCGCTTACTGCAATTCCAGACTTAAGAGTCATAGCTCGTACCTCGGCATTTTCATTTAAAGGAAAAAATTTAGATGTTCGAAATATTGCCAATCAACTTAATGTAAATACTGTTTTAGAAGGAAGTGTAAGACGTTCGGTCAATAGAATTCGTATCACTGTACAGTTTATTAATGCAGAAGACGGAAGCCATTTCTGGTCTAAAAATTATGATCGAGACTTAGATGATATTTTTACTATTCAAGATGAAATTAGCTTATTAATAGCTGAAAAAATTCGTGAAAACTTTGGTCATTTTGAAGTTGCAGAGATGCTTGGTACAGTTTCACAACAACAATACTCTACTTACGATTTATATTTAAAAGCAAAATATGAGCTTCATAAATTTAATGTAGAACATGTTAATAGAGCAATTAGTATTTTAGAAGAAGTTATAAAACTAGACCCTAATTTTGCTGAAGCTTATGTTAGCTTACATTATGCTTATAATATTTTAGCCGCTGGCGGATTAGCTCCTGTTGGTGAATCCTTAAACAAAGGCGAAAACTACCTCAATTTAGCCTTAAAACTAAATCCTAACTTACCAGAAGCATACCATTCGTTGGGTTGGCATGCTTTAAATTACCATTGGGATTTTAATTCGGCCGTAAACTATTTAAGAAAAGCAATAGATTTGCGTCCAGGTTATGCAGACGCTTATAACAAACTTTACATTACCTTAGAATTGGCAGGCTGTCATGTGTTAGCAGAAAAACAAATACAAAAGGCTTTAGAACTAGATCCTCTTTTACCACTTAACAATTATTTTTCTGCCTATCATAATTATATTAAGGGAAATTTTGAAGTTACAAATGCTCTTTTTAAAAGAACATTTGAGTTAGATGCTTCTTTTTTAGTTGGTTACTCTATTAATGCTTTAGCTTCAGCTCATCAAAATAATTGTGAAAGTATAATTAAATTGGCTAAAAATATTCCTGAAATTGAAGGCGCTCATTTAGAGCGTTCACAAATGATGGCTATTGCTTATGCATCACGATTAGATAAAAACATGGCTCAGCCTTTTATTGCTGACCTAGAAAAGGAACTTAATGGTAAAAATAGAGAACGTATACGTTTCTTTTTAATATATGTCGAAACTTTATTGGGCAATTTTGAAAAAGCATTTAAACATATTAGCAATGGTATAAATTACCAAGAGCCGCTAATAACATTAATTAAAATAGACCCTTTATTAAAACCTTTACATAGTTTTAAACAATGGCAAGAAGCTCTAAATAAAATTTACAGTAAATGTAATAACATAGAGCAATTGATGATAGATAAACCTAATTCAAATATTCTATTAACTCCAAATGAAGTAGAGGCACTTAGCAAAAAACTAGACCGTTTAATGCGTCAAAAGGTTTTGTTTACAGATGCTCAACTCAATTTAAAAACACTTGCCCAACACTTACAAATATCTTCTAATAAACTGTCTTGGTTACTAAATACATACTATCAAAAAAACTTCAAAGAATATCTCAATCAATACCGTTTGGCAGAGTTTAAGGAAAAAGTTGTTTTGCCAGAAAATCAAAATTTAACATTAATCGCCTTAGCTTACGATTGTGGATTTAATTCAAAAACAGTGTTCAATACTTATTTTAAAAAAATGGAAGGTGTTACGCCTAAAACATGGTTAAAAAATCATGTAAATAGATAGTGAAATTGTATTGGTAATTAAAATGCATCTGTCTTTATTTAATAATCTAATTTTGAGTTGCATTAGTAATTAATATAAAGTACAACCAAAAGAATACTTTAAAACAGGAGAAGATACCATGATGCAACCTGTACCAAAAAATGTAGAAAACCACCTAAGTTACTTGTTTTACATATGCCATAATAGTTAGAGATTAATAATGACACAATGTATATGCAAAATATATTAAAAACAAATAGTTGATACAATTTGATACAAATTGACACAGATTGATACAAATTGACACAGATTGACACAATTTTTCGCCCAAAAAGCGTTTTTTGATGGGTTTTCTTCGAGTGTTGTTCGAGACTTGTTCGAGAAAAGCTTGTATGCATATTTTAAAAATTCGATGTTTTAGGAGCAATCCCGAACACATCTTGAAGCATCTTAGAAAAGCCTTTTAAAATGTAAAAAAAGAGCTACAAATAACTAGTGTTTTCATTTTAGATGAAGTATATTTATGGCTTATTAAAATACGTTAGCAAACATTAAAAACAACAATCAGAAACAATAAAACATGAATAAAAATTACACTTTTAAATTTAATGGATTTACAATTTTATTAGCCTTAATATCAACTTCACTTTTTGCACAAGTAAATGACGAAAACTTTGATGCCTTAGCTCCAGCTTTAAGAGGTCTTGACTTTACTACAAACGGAATTAGATTCCAGCAGATATCTCCAAATTCTATTAGTCAAATGGCTTCTCTCTCTGAAAGTTCTGATTTTATCATTACACCATTTGCTAATGATTTAGGTTTATTATTTAACATTGATAATTCTGGAACAGTAAATGGTCCAAATATAGGAGTATTTGATTATAGACTAGGAAGTGCTGATGGTTCAGAATTTAAAATTGTATCTATGGAAGCTGATATGTCTGCTAAGCCTTCTGCAAATGGTTATGTCTTTACCGCAACTATTACAGGATATCGAGATGGAACAAGTATTATTAGTGATAATATAGATTTTACAACAAGTGACACAAGTAATTCTGTAACATATACTAAAGATTCTAATCCTGCTGCAAATGGTGGCACTTTAACTTTTTCTTCCGCTTGGGAGAATATAGATGAAATTCGTTTTACTGGAGGTACTCCTACAGGCTCTATATCACTTTTAATGATTGATGAATTAGATTTTTCAATACCTGTGTTAAGTGTATCAGAAAATGCTCTTGATGAAAAAATTTCTATATATCCAAATCCAACTCAAGATGTCATAAATTTGAATTTTGGAGATCTAAAAAATATAGACCTTAAAGTATTTAATGTTTTAGGTGATATCGTTTATCAAAAAAGAAATATTACTGAAGCTTTATATCAGTTAAAATTAAACCAACCTTCAGGAGTCTACTTTATTCAATTAAATTCTAAAGATAAGCAACGACAAATTAAGATTATTAAAAGATAACAGTAACTGCCTGATACATAAATGTGTTAGCAAACATATGAGAAAAACGATATTCATAATAGTACAATTGGTTTTCATTTTTACAATGAGTTGTAAAGCTCAAAATACTACTAATGAAGCTAAATTAAAACGTGACGATTTAAAAAAGAACAAACTGGCAATGGATACAGTGGCAGAATCTGAAAAAACATCAGCATATAATTTTGCATATCAAACCTTTATAAATTGCGATTCTTACGATTTTCCAAAGCTAATAACCGAACACGCTACGGAAAGATTAGTCAAGTTGTGGGAAACTGAAAAACCAAAAGTGGTTGAAACTTGCGACAACTATAATGCTACTTACGGAAAGTTAACAAAACTAAATTTATCAGAAATTTTATCTGACAAAACGGGTTATAAATATTTTAGATATAAAGCTACTTTTTCTAAAACCAAAGAAATTGCAGAAATTAGAGTGTATACAAACTCTAAAAATAAACTGGACGGAATAATAATTAAACCCAAATGGAATAATGAATATTCTGAATGGAATGAAAACAATAAATCGGAATAAAAAGTACGTTTTATAATACCTTATATAATTTATTACGTCTCATTTTCATCATGCAAAACTAATGACAGTTTTTATTTATTAAATTTGTTAACAAAGCAACGCAGCATGCCATAAACAAACACATTGACGTAATAGAAATACAACATTCTAAAAAAATAAATAAATGAACAAAACACTATTTTTCGTCTTCTTTTTATTTGGATTATTAAACATATATAGTCAAGATACGATATACTTAAAAAGTGAAAAAGAACCTATTATTTCAAAAATTATAGAAATCAACTCTTCCGAAATAAAATATAAAAAATTCAATTATCAAGATGGAGCTTTATTTATAATTAATAAAGATGAAGTTGATAAAATTAATTTTAAAAATGGAGATACTCAAACTTTTACAAAAAAAAATACACGCCAAGAAAGTAAAAGTTTAATTGAGAATTCAAAGATATATCTGCAATATTTAACTACAAAAAAGAAAAAAAATGTAAAAAAAATTGATGCATTAAATATCTTGAGAAGAGAAATAAATAATTTGGCAAGTTGCAAAATTGTAAACTCAATCGAAGATGCAGATTTTGCAATTGAAATTCAAGCTACAAAATATATGATTACAAAGAGAAGAGTTAAACTCAAAGTAATCCATCTTTTAACTAAAGAAAATGTATTTGAATCTGAATGGGAAAAAGGCGCTCCAAGTGAGTTTAATGGATTTTCAGGAACAAGACAAGCTACTGGAAGAGTAATTAAAAGGCAATTATTATATGCTTTTCCTGAAATTGTAAAGTAAAAAACTATTACGTCAACAGTCTAATAATTCATTACTTGTTCTTTGTCCACTCATAGAATCCTAGCTAATTGTGAGAGAGTTTACTATCTTTAGGCAAGTCAAACTTAACGAACAATAACATAAAAATGTGGGCTTCAATTAATTCAAAATCCATTAAAAATGAAAGTTACAGCCAAAAAAAATGAACAGGTTGCCAATATGATATTTGCATCTATTTATCCACTATACTTGAATAGGTTAGAGAAAAATGGTAGAACAAAAGAAGAACTCAACCAAGTAATTGAATGGTTTACTGGTTTTGATGAAGATGCTTTACAAACACTTATAAAAGAGAAAGTAACTTTTGGTACTTTTTTTCAAAAAGCTAAAATACATCCTAATGCACACTTAATTAAAGGAGTCGTTTGTGGTTATCGAATTGAAGAAATAGAAGACGAATTTGAATTATATAAACAATGCAGACGTATGGAAAAACTCATTGATGAGTTGGCAAGAGGTCGTAAAATGGATAAAATTTTACGTGAAGAAAAGTAATAAACAGTTGTTCATAATAGATATAATCGAAAACTCAGTTTGTGTACTCAGAAAATTATAACCGATTTCCCTCTGATTCATTTTATTTTACTAACTTAGACCTAACCAATCCAACTAAACAAATACAGCATTAAAACCGTTCAATTATGAATAGAAGAAACTTTATTAAGAATTCAGGGAAAGCTTTGTTAGCATTGTCAGCAGTTACTATTACTGCGTCATTGGCTTCATCTTGTAGTTCTGATGATGATGATGGCGATGATTTTTTTAATGACGGTTATTACGATGATGGTTACTACGATGACGGTTATTAAGAGATTAAAATGTTTTAAATAAGCTTATTCAAAAATTCTATTTTAATCGTTAAATGCTTTTTAGACTTGAAATGCATATTATTTTTACATGACACAACTTTAGATACGCCTAGAGGTGCAGAATTAACCATTAAAGAATTAATGGTTTTTGGAAAAGAAAAAGGTTATGAAATAATGCATGATGCTCTAAAAAGTTTTGATGCTACAAAAACTCATATAGAACTTGCTGATCTTGTCATTATTAACAGTACTTCTCGATGTACATACGAGAAAGATTTAATCACTTATATTCTATCAAAACAACTTTTATATATTAAAGTTGAGTACGATTACAATTTTTGCATTAGAAGAAATATATTATGTACTGTTGATAAAGCAATAAGAAATTGTTGTGATACAGAAAAATTTCACCTGTTTAGATCTTTATTTGCAAAAGCAAAACTCAATGTTTTTCAATCTCCAAAACACTATCAAGCTCATTTCGAATTTTATGGTGAAGCACTTAATAATTACCTTATTATGCCACCTATGGTTGATATCAATAATTTGAAACCATCAGAAATAAAAGAAGATCAATCGATTCCGTTTTTTGGTAATTTAAACTATTTGAAAGGAGGAAATGACTATGTTGATTATGCTAAGGAACATCCAAATAAAACTTTTCCAGTTTATGGCAGAAATACATTAAAAAGAGAGCTGCCTACTAATATTACATTTCATGAGCCAATAAGTAATACAGATGTACTTAAGATTTTGGGTAAAACCAAAACGTTTTTCTGTAAACCTGTATGGCCAGAACCATCAGGAAGATTGGTAGCTGAAGCTTTTTTGTCTGGTTGTGAAATTATATCTAATGATAGAATTGGTACATTTTCATTCGATTTTTATCCTAATGATAAAGAAAGCGCAATAGAAGAAATGAGGTTGGCACCTCACAACTTCTTTCGTGAAATCGATAAAATTATTACAGAACATTCTAATACGCATCCTCAGTCACTAGGTAAAGTTTTGGTTTACAAAAGTTATGGTGGTTTAGGCGATATTTTCTTTTGTCTTCCTGCCATTTTAAAATTATCTAAAGTATCCACTGAACTTCATTTTGCTGTCGCTCCACGTTTGGTTGAATTTTTCACTATTTATTTTAAAACGGTAACTATTGTTAATGAAGAAGACGCTAGAAAAAATGAAGCAAACTACGATAAGGTTTACGAACTTGGTAATTATCCTGCATTTAGAGGTTATGATTTGCCTCATGCATTAATCTATCCTACTCATAAAAAAGTTAAGCAACACGCAATTCAGCATTATATTGATACGGTTTCAAAATTACATATTTCAATCGAAAATCATTTAGATAGATATCCATTTTTTCAACAGTCAAAAAATCCTAATAAGCCATATTTTGTGGTGCATCATGGTGCTGGTTTCCTTTTAAAAATTTGGCCAACACAAAAATTTGCAGAGCTTATTGAAAGGCTTAGTAATCTTTTTCCAAATTTAGGTTGTAAGATTATTCAAGGACCTGAAGATCCAAATATAACACAACATTTTTCAAAAGAAATGCAACATGTTGAATTAATAACAGGAGGTATGACAGAGGTTGGGAAAATTATGTCTGGTGCTTTGTTTCACATTGGTAATGATGCTGGAATCACTCATGTTGCTGGAAGTTTTAATATTCCCACTGTTGGTATTTATGGTCCAACAGGTCCAGGAAGTTGGGGAAGTTTTGCAGAACATAATGAACTCATTTGGGGAAAAAAGGGAGTTTGCAATTTAAAATGTAATTATGATGTTATTCTCAATTGTGACCATAGAATATGTCTGACATCTATAACTGTTGATAGAGTTATTGAAGCATTGTTTAAAGTTCTTAAAAAAGGTTATCCAAACACTAATAGTATTCTTAGAATAAACCCTTTGGTTTTGATTGATTTTAATGAAAATGATTGTTTGATAACTTTAAATGATAATGAATTTTTAATAGAATATCACAGTGATGAAATGAAATCTAATGTTGAAACTTTATTAAATGAGCCGTTTAGAAAACTTCAAATTAATGATCAACTTCAATCAGTAGTAGATCTTTTCAAAAACCATAACATTTTATTAGACGTTCCAAGTTTTCAATATTAAATAAGAATAGAATGTCACAACATAGAAAATCCATATACAAAGCTTAATTATATTCTAATACAAGCAAATGAGTGAAAGTGTTTTAATTAGCCATATAAAAAACTACTTAACTATTTCAAAAGAAGAAATAGATGGAATTTTACATTATTTCGATTTGCATTCGTACAATAAAAAGGAAACACTAGTACATGCAAAAAAACGATGTGACAAGTTGTTTTTTGTTGAAAAAGGATGCTTACAACTGTATTTTATTGATGATTTTGGAACCAAGAAAACCTCTCAGTTTGCTATAGAGAATTGGTGGTTATCAGATTTTTTAGCGTTTCAAAACCAAATGCCATCAGATTTCTATATTGAGACCGTCGAAAACTCAAAAGTGTCATCCATAACGTTTTCAAATTATCAAGAGTTATTAGATAAGTTTCCTAAAATGGAAAAATATTTCAGATCTATTTATGAAACTGCTTATGGTTCAGCATTACTACGTTTAAAATACATAAATAGTCTTTCTAAAGAAGAAATGTACATTCAGTTTAGAGATCATTTCCCAGAGTTTGTTCAACGTGTACCACAATATCTTCTTGCTAGCTTTCTTGGTTTAACGCCAGAATATTTAAGTGAAATTAAAAGAAAACTACTTTCTTAAACCAGCTTAAGTAATTTTAAAGGTTTCTACAATAGTTTTGTTTTAAACATATAAATTAAAACTAATGGAACGAATTATGTACCAAGATATTCCTAGCGGAATGTTTGAAAATTTACGAGCAATTGAAACCTCTATTGAAAACACATCATTAAGTATTACACTATTAGAACTTATCAGATTGCGAACTGCTCAATTAAATGGTTGTGCTTACTGTGTAGATATGCACTACAAAGAATTAAAACATTTAGGAGAAACCGAATTGCGATTATCATCGCTTTGCGTATGGGAAGAAACACATTATTTTTCAGAAGAAGAAAGAGTCGTACTTATGCTAACTGAAACACTTACTAAACTGAGTCATCAACCTATAAATGATGAAACATTTAATACCTTATTAAATCACTTCACTAAGGAAGAAATTTGTTACTTAACTCTGGCAATCTCACAAAGTAACACATGGAACCGTTTAATGAAAGTCTTTAGATTTACACCTGGAAATTACAAGATAAACCAATTTAAAACCAACTAAAAATTCCACAAATGAAAACAATAGTCACATTAGTAGCCATAGTCGCTTTTCTAACGAGTTGTAATTCCAACAAAAAAGAGCAAGTATCAAAAACTAATTTAACGCAACAAGAAGTTAAAACAGTTAATAAACAAGCAAAACACTTAAAGCCGTTTAAATCAGAATTGCCTACAATAGGTCTTTTAATGTTTGATGGTGTTTTACAAGGTGAAGTAATAGCAACATCAGATGTTTTTGCTAAACCAAATCAAGATTTTGAGCAGCTCTTTAACGTGATTACTATCGCTGAAACTAAACAACCAATTACAACTGAAGAAGGCATGCACTTTATTCCAGATTACACATTTAACGATTGCCCTAAACTAACTGCTTTATTTGTTCCGAGTGGTTACGATATGTATGCTCAAGTACGAAATAAAAAAATGATAGACTTTATAAAACAAAAAAATAAAGAGACTAAGTATATTGTAAGTAATTGTGCTGGTGCACAGCTTATTGGTGCTTCTGGAATTGCAGATGGACATAAAATTGTAACCTATATTGGAGGAGGAAAACAACTTCAAGAAGATTACCCAAATTTAAAAGTTCAAAATGACAGTTTAGTAACCTTTGTAGAAGATGGAAAATTTAGTTCGTCAAACGGAAACTTAACAAGTTATATATCTGCTCTTAATTTGTTAGAAAAAATGACAAGTTTAGAGCATAGAAAATTTGTTGAAAGTTACCTATACATTGATAGGCTTAACAACTGGAACGAATAAAAAATAGCTTATAAAACCTATTATTACAAGTAACAACTATTTAGAAAATATCGATATGTAGCTTTTAAGTTTACTTTCTTTTATTAATTTAGTTCTATCAAATGCAATACTACATAGACTTTATAATGAAGAAAAGAATCTTAACCTACGGAATTGGAGCTATTATTAGTTTTTTATCCATTACCAACTGCTCAAGTGACGATAGCAGTAATGAAAGTGACACCAATATAACACTAATAGGAACTTGGTTGGGTGTATCAAGTACATTTAATGGAAACAATGCTGGTATACCTGATAACAATATTGTAAAATTCACTTCAAATAATCGCGCTGAGTTTATTTATGAAGGCTTTGGTAATAATGGAGAAGACATATCAGAATTTGGAGATTGGTCCAGAAATGGTAATACATTGATTCTAAATTGGGATGAAGCAGATTCAGGAAATGAAACTTACACGCTACAAATTATTGAATTGACTGAAAATTCACTAAAATGGGAAACTGAAATTAGTGGAGAAGGAACTTTAACCGAAACATTTGAACGAAATTAATACTTGTAATAATGAAAAATAGTTTATCAAAATTTATAGTTGTAACATTTTTATCAATCTTCATTTTAAATTGTAGCAATAGTGACGACGATAATAATGAGCAAAGTTTTCTAACAGATATAGAAGGAACTACTTGGTATCGTCAAGAAACAACAACTCAATCTGGACAAACAATAGAAATTGATTTTTATTTGGTTTTCGAAACATTTGATACTGGATATTTAGAAGCTGAAACAAATTCTGCTGGTACGAATATTATTCAAACGTATGACTTTATCTATGTTTATTCACAAGGAAACGGAACAGCTGAGTTTGACGATAACAATATAGGAGTACAAAACTTTTCAGTATCTGGAAATCAATTAACACTAGATGGAGAAACTTTAACCAAACTATAAATACGCATAATTAACTTTTACAAGTCGAAGTCCCAAATGACAAATAAGATTACATTTTTTAGGTTTTCAAATTCAAAATCTTCTTTTGATTATGAATTAAAAGAAAAACAAATTGATGAACAAAATACACTTGAAGCACATAAAAACTATTTAAAAGACAATCCAAACAGGAGTTATAAAAAGTTAAATGATAGTGATTTAACAGCGTTACATAAACTTAATGAATTAAAGAAAGATTTTAAAGCAGGTTTATCATACAAAGATCAAACCTTATTAGACGCTTATAATATTGAAGAACGTTTATTGAAGCCAGAATTAAATAATAACTCTGTAAAGGAGCGCTTTCATACTAAAGTGCTATCTGAATTTAATTTAGATGACTTAAAAGAATTGATTTCACAGAAAAATTATAATAATCATTATGAGAGTTATGAAGAATCTAAAAAAAGAGTTTCTGATACTGATTTGCATGAAAGAATAGAGGTTAAAGACATGACTGAACTTAACGAGTTGATAGATGAGATGAATAAAAAAGGTTGGTCTGTTAAGCAAATAGAAGGTATTCAATCTGGACGATTTAATGTTAATTTTGGTGACTTTCAAAGTGGAGGAGGAGGATATGGATATGGGTTTACTGAAGGAATTATGATTTTATGGGAATACAGGTAAGCTTTACACTGTAAAGATGAATGGCATCAACGTTCCTTAAAATTGAATTTTCGAATGTAACCAACACTAAATTCGGTAAAATCGGCTTGACCAAAATTTGAATTGATAAAAGTGCCAAAATAAAAATCATGATTTGATTTTTTCTCAGTACCAATAAGGTAGTATTTAAGTCCGAATCGACCAGAAATCAAGCGTTTTAATTGGTAATAAGAGTCTAATTCTCCAAGTGCATATTCAGTGCCATGATCTTCTGGAATCTCTCTAGGAACAATACCATAACCTTGATTAAGTGTCCAATCTATTCTGTAGGCTGGTTTATGAATGTTAAACCCAAACTGTACATCAATACCAAAATGATTCATTAAAATTTCACCATTAAGAGTTAATCCAAAATTGGTAGCATTCCAAAACGGACTGCTCTTTAAATAATCAAACGCTCTACCATCTTGAACTAAAGATTCGTTATTTTTTATGTAATCGTAGTAATTCTGATAAAATCTGTAATAAAAACCGATGCCTAATTTAAACGTATTATTGATTAGCTTACCATATTCACCAGAGAGGTTGTACACAGCTTTTTTGCTTCCGAAGGTTTCTGATAACGCATTGATTCCTAAACCAAAATTTACAATATAATAATCTGAAATACTTTTATTGAATGACTTAAGCGTTGATGTCTTATTTTTTGAAGGTGAAGACACCGATTTAATATCGGCAGAAAGACTAAATAAAAATGAATTATAACCTTGATTTGGTAAACGTGTATGACCATTTGAATGATGCGCGTAACCAAGACCAATTCTCCAGTCTATAGTTTCAGTTGGAAACAAATTATAATACGAAAACAATCTAAACGACCAAGTTAAATCGGTAGACACAGCTCTGTTGAAGAAGTTGTGTTTAAAATCATATTGTGTATTAAAATAAGACACTCCAGTACCAATATGAACTTTAAAGCGCTCTTGTTTAAAACCATTAAATTCAATAAAAGGCAAAACAGAAAAAGCATAGCCTAGTTTGTCATTATTTCCAAAATTGGTATATCCTAAACTTAAACCTGTTCTTGGATGCTTAAGTCGTTTTGCCCATTCTTGGTCACTATTAAAATGATTCCAGCCAAAACTAACTAGAAACTGTTTTTGCAACGATCGGTCTGGAAATTCTGAGTTAGACTCTCCAGTGATTCCAATTAGCAATTCTGGAGTTATAATAAAATCATTAGACAAAGATGTTGTGTTAGACTCTTGACTAAAACTGAAAAAAGTAAAAAATATAACGATTAGAGTAGTTGCTTTATTCAAAAAGAAATAATTTTAAAAGCCGAAAGATACTTTAATTTTTGTGAATGGATAAAACTAAAATAATATCTTAGAGCTATATTTTTAAATTCTGATAATGGAGCAACTTAATGTGATTTCTGAAAAGTTTTCTTCACTAGCTTGGGGAATTCCATTGCTTGTATTGCTCATTGGTGGAGGTTTGTATCTACTTATAATCTCACGTTTTTTGCCTTTTCGATTTTTTGGTCATGCCATTCAAGTGCTTCGTGGTAAATATGACAACCCGAATGACTTAGGTGAAATTAGTCACTTTAAAGCTTTAACAACAGCATTATCTTCTACAATTGGTATGGGAAACATTGCTGGTGTTGCTCTTGCCATTTCAGTTGGTGGTCCTGGAGCTATGTTTTGGATGTGGATTAGTGCTATTGTTGGTATGAGTACAAAGTTTTTTACATCTACGTTGGCAATTATGTATAGAGGAAAAGATAGCAATGGAGAATTGCAAGGTGGACCAATGTATTTTATTAAACAAGGTTTAGGGAAAAACTGGACATTTCTCGCCATTATGTTTTCGGTTTTTGGAATGTTTGGCGCATTACCAGTCGTTAATGTTAATCAGTTAAAACAAGCCATTAATGATATCGTTTTAATTCCGAATGGAGTAGAAGTATCACTAAGCTCTAATTTGATCATAGCCGCAATTCTAGTTTTACTCACTTCCATAGTCATTTTAGGAGGCTTAAACCGAATTAGTACAATTGCATCTAAGCTAGTTCCATCAATGGTGATCCTATACTTTGTTTTAGTACTTATCATTCTTGTAATCAATTACAGCGAAGTCCCAAAGTACTTTATAATGATTTTTACAGATGCGTTTTCAGCAGATTTTATTAAGGGAGAAAAAGTATTTGGAGGCATGTTAGGTGCTTTAATTCTCTTAGGTGTAAAACGAGGTGCTTTTTCAAATGAAGCAGGTATAGGAACTGCTCCTATGGCTCATGGTGCTGCAAAAACAGATGAGCCTGTTCGTGAAGGACTCGTTGCCATGCTTGGTCCAGTAATAGATACACTAATAGTGTGTACATTAACAGCTTTGGCTATTTTAGTGACTGGAGTTTGGGAAACAACATCTAATAATGGTGTGAGCTTAACAGCTTCAGCGTTTCAAAATGCAATACCAAAATACGGACAATACTTACTTATGATTTGTGTGTTTGTTTTTAGTATATCATCACTGTTTTCATACGCGTATTATGGAACAAAATGTATGTCTTTTGTATTTGGAGCAGATAAGAAGCACTATTACAATTACTTGTATATTTTGAGTATTATTCTAGCAGCTACAACCTCGTTTAGTACCATGATAAATTTTATTGATGGCATATTTGCATTCATGGCTATTCCTACAATGTTGGCCACAATTATATTGGCTCCAAAGGTTGTAAAAGAGATAAAAGCCTATAGAACTCGTATTAAATCGTAAATTAATATCATTTTTTTTCTAATAATTATTAAATTGACGTTCTAATCAACTATTTATGAGTAATTATCATATAAAACATCTTGAAGAATACTACCAAGTATATCGTAAATCGGTTAGAAATCCTGAAGTCTTTTGGGAAGAAATTGCCGAAGAGCATTTTATGTGGCGAAAAAAATGGGATCGTGTTTTAAATTGGGATTTTACCAAACCCGAAATAAAATGGTTTGAAGGTGCTCAGTTAAACATCACAGAAAATTGTATCGATAGACATTTACCAACTCGTGGTAATAAAACAGCCATTATTTTTGAACCTAACAATCCTAATGAAGAGGCACAGCACATTACATACAATCAATTACATGAAAAAGTTTGTAAGTTTGCTAATGTCCTGAAGCAAAACGGAATCAAAAAGGGTGATCGTGTTTGTATTTATCTACCAATGATTCCAGAATTAGCCATTTCAGTTTTAGCATGCGCAAGGATTGGAGCAATACATTCTGTTGTGTTCGCTGGATTTTCTTCAAACGCATTAGCAACTAGAATCAATGATTCTGATTGTAAAATGGTTATTACTAGTGATGGTTCGTTTAGAGGAACAAAAACCATCGATTTAAAAAGTATTGTTGACGAAGCGCTTAAAGATTGTTCGTGTGTAGAGTCTGTATTAGTTGCCAAACGAATTGATTCTGATATAAGCATGAAAGAAGGCCGAGATTATTGGTTACAACCTTTACTTGATAAAGCCGATTCTAATTGTCTAGCCGAAACAATGCATGCCGAAGATCCGTTATTCATTTTATATACTTCTGGTTCTACAGGACAACCAAAAGGAATGGTTCATACTACAGCTGGTTATATGGTGTATACAGCCTATACGTTTAAAAATGTATTTCAATACAGAGAAGAGGATGTGTATTGGTGTACTGCAGATATAGGCTGGATTACTGGTCATAGTTATATTGTTTACGGACCACTATGTAATGGAGCTACAACAGTGATGTTTGAAGGTGTGCCAAATTATCCAGATTTTGGACGTTTTTGGGATATTGTTGAAAAACATAAGGTAAACCAATTTTATACTGCGCCAACTGCAATAAGAGCTTTAGCAAAAGAAGGCGTAGAACACTTAGATAAATACGATTTATCATCTCTTAAAGTTTTAGGAACTGTTGGCGAACCAATTAATGAAGAAGCTTGGCATTGGTATGATGATAATGTCGGAAAGAAAAAAGCACCAATAGTTGATACTTGGTGGCAAACTGAAACAGGAGGCATTATGATTACTCCAATTGCGTTTGCTACACCAACAAAACCAACCTATGCTACATTGCCTTTTATTGGTATTCAGCCAGCTTTAATGGATGAAAACGGACAAGAAATTAAAGGTAATCAAGTAAATGGTCGCTTGTGCATAAAATTTCCATGGCCAAGTATAGCACGAACTATTTGGGGAAATCATCAACGTTATAAGCATACCTATTTTTCTGCTTATAATAACATGTATTTTACAGGTGATGGCGCTTTACGTGATGAAGTAGGTTATTACAGAATTACAGGTCGCGTAGATGATGTTATTATAGTTTCAGGACATAATTTAGGAACAGCTCCTATTGAAGATGCTATTAATGAGCATCCAGCTGTAGCAGAAAGTGCCATTGTTGGTTTTCCTCATGATATTAAAGGAAACGCATTGTATGGATATGTGACGCTTAAAGATATTGGAGAAAGTAGAAATCAGGATAATTTGCGACAGGAAATCAATCAAATTATTACAGAACAAATTGGTCCAATTGCAAAATTAGATAAGATTCAATTTACTAACGGATTACCAAAAACACGTAGTGGTAAAATTATGCGTCGTATTTTACGTAAAATCGCAGAAAAAGACACTAGTAATTTGGGAGATACAAGTACACTTTTAAATCCTGAAGTTGTACAACATATTATTGATAACGCTCTATAAGTTTAATGCAATGACTAAAAAACTCGGTTATATTATTTTTGTTGCCTTATGTATTGTAATTGGTTTATATCCAGCTTTATATTTTTTGATTGAATCAAAGTTTGGCATCTTGAAAACTAAAAGTAATTTATTGCTAGGTAATGGACTTTGGAATATTGCTTTTTATGCACATATTTCACTTGGAGGACTTGCACTGCTTATTGGTTGGACTCAATTTATAGAAAAACTTAGAAAAAATAATAGAAATTTACATGGTAACTTATTTACGGTGTATCTCATTTCTGTATTGTTTAGTAGTTTTTCAGGTTTGTACATTGCCTATTTTGCTACTGGTGGAATGATATCTACAATCGGGTTTTCAATCTTAGCAATTATTTGGCTGTATTCTACATCTAGAGCTTTTCTAGAAATAAAAAATGGGAGTAAAAGAAAGTTTCAAATTTTTATGATTTATAGTTATGCAGCTTGTTTTTCGGCAGTAACTTTACGATTTTGGATGCCAATAATATCATCCTTTTTTGATAATCATATCACTGTGTATAGAATTGTAGCTTGGTTGTGTTGGGTACCTAATATTATGGTTGCTAATTTTATGTCAAAACCCTACAAACTAAGTAAATACAGATAATTTTTTATAGTTTCTTTAGTAACACTTTTTCGTTAGTAAATTGATTAGCTTCGTCTAAAAACACAATCATTTTTGACCAATCACTGTTAGATTCATAATAGTTTTTATAGCGTTTAGAAGTTGTAACTATTAATTGGTCACCTTCAATTTTTGCAGTACTAATAAAAGCTCCAGTAGAATTATCTACATTTTTGTTTAGCTTGTCTAAACCAGCTACTGTAAAACCTTCAGGAATATTAAAAACAATTTTATAATTATAAACTCTTGGGTGAGCTAAGTATATATTTTCAGTTCGTTTACGCTCTTTGTCTTCTAAATCTATTTGACCACCAATAAGTTTTCCGATTTCAAAAATATAATTCGGACCAGCTTTTTTAAGCAATGCATTGTTTGCTGAAAACCCTTCGGTAAATGTAAAATAACTATCAAATGCATATCGACCATTATCATTAATAACAAAGGAATAATCTTCGATATTTTCAATACCATATTCGCTTTTTGCACTGCTTTCAAAACGTTCCTTTTGTTTGGTTTTTAGTTTATCGATTAAAGCATCCATTTCTTTTTGAAACTTGATTTTATTCTTTTTTCCTCGAGTCATTTCAATCCAAGATTCAGTTCCATATTTTTCATAATCTTCAAATACATAATCACTAAATAGTAATCTGTCGTATTGTTCATCAGATTTTTGATGTCCTTTAAAACTATTAACAGATGATAATGTTAATGTTGAAAAATCATCATTTAAGCTAACCGTTACTACCTTTTTAGTTTCATTATCTTCATAGCTTGATGTTGGTAATGTGCCACGATCAATTTTGTCTATGATACGTTTTGTCTTTTTTGAAGACAATAAAAATACATCTGTACCTTCCATAAGAGGAGAGAACTCATTAATGTTAGTATGCGGACTAAAAAACTCTGCATACATTGGCTGAGTTGTATTTACTTTTACCATGACGTTTACATTACGCTCAATAAGTAATTCATCAATATTACCATCGTATCGTTTTTTTCCAACGACGATATTGTAATTGATGTCTTGTCTCTTAAGAAATTCTGTAAAATGTCTGATGAATTGTTTTTGGTTTTGAATGAAGACAGCATCATTGCCGTAAACCATAAAAGGATAAGTCGAAATACTAGCTTCTCGAGCATAAAACGCTTCTAAATAACGTGTTAAATAATAATGCCTCATGTAATAGTAAGCTGCTGTTACTTTTTCTGCATCAGAATTAAATGTCTTTCCTTTAAAAAAAGATTTTACATCACCTACGTCTCCATTAGGCTTAAATCTACTATCATAAAGATCTAAAACTTCTTCGTCTGAAACACTAGTCTTAATAATATCTTCTTTCTCTGGTAAAAACGCTAAAGCGCGATCTTCAAATTTTCCAGAACGTGCAAAATAGACTTGAAATTTATAAGAAGGTAACTCAACCAAAGGATAAAACCAACGTGTGTATTCTCGCTTAGGAATGTTAGTTTCAGTTAATTCATAACGTCTCATGTTCTTTTTCTCTGTAGGAATTTCTTTTAAATCTGGAGCGCCATTAAAGGACTTGAAATTGATAAAGAAGTCGTTTTCAGTTTCAAAAAACAATTTAAAATCCATGATTGGATATTCTTCATTTAAACTCGTTTCAACAGGATCAAAACCAAAAGCATACGTACTTTTAAAAGGCTCATTTTTGTAATAGTAATAATCAATAATATCTCCAACCTCTAGGTTAGAAATGGCTAATTTTGTTTCGCCATCGACTTCTACAGCATCATTTTCGACATCTATTTCAGTGACACTACCATCTGGTTTAATTACTTTCACACCAACATAAGTATCTCCTTTTTTTCTCCATGAAAAACGGCCTTTTGATGATCTAAAACGTTTTACAAAAGAAAACTCAGAGAATTCTTCAACGGCAGCTTTATCTAATAACTTAATACGTTTTCTAACAGAAGTGGTATAGGTTACATTTTTGCCAAATTTGTGAAAGTCGTAATTGGCATTTTTATAAATGACTACTGCAGATTCGTTAGACCATTCTGCTGGAATATCATTGGCATTTTTATAGGCATCATTTGCTCCCCAAAAAAACTCTTTAGCAGCTAATTCTTCTTTAGATTGAGAATAAACACTTGTTGATATTACAAGCATGAACAGAAGTAAATATTTTGAAGTCATAGTTAGTCTTTAGTTAAGATAATTTGTTCGTTATATAAGGCATCGAGTTTTTTGATAAAACCATTCCATTTTTCAAAATCTGCTGTTTCAATTTTAGCATGTTTGATACGGAATTGCTTTTTGTAAATAATAACATTATTCTCTTTTGAAAAATTAACACTCATATCAAAATTGTCATTGGTAACCGAAATATTTTCAGGCAAATGCGAGATGTTATAACCTTGAGGTATTTCTAGTCGTGTCGTAGATTCTAAATCTTTTTTAGAGCTAAAAATGTAATCTGTTTTGCGTTCTTCTAAAACAAAATTTGATAATTCTTTATCAAAATCAAGATCGACATACACTTGATTATCAAATGATGATACTGCATTTTTAACATCAACATTGTAGGCAATATTGATGTTTTTATCTCGGTTTTGTAAATCGGAAGTTTCTATATTAGACACTTTTATATTGCTATTTCCTTTATTGAGGTAATACTCTAAAAATTCGTCTTTTTTATCATTTTTTAAACTGTTGAAGTAATAGAGTAGACTTGACCTGCTTTCTCCATTAAAGGTTTTATTTACTTGGCCAATAATATTATCTTCTGAAAGCTTTAAACTGAAATCAAATTGCTCTTTATTAAATGCTGCTTCAGCACTTGGCACATATTCTAAAATATAATCGTCTCCATTTTCTATCAATACTTGTTTCCCTTGAATGCGGTCTGCATATTCACCAAAAGCATTAAACTTTTCTGTTCCATCTAAGAAAATGGTTTTTCCATCTTTAAATAAAGTACATATCATATGATTATCAACAGATAGGCTAGGCGTAGAGTAGTCGTAAGCTATTCGTTTTGTGCCAATCCATGTTAAACGTGCATCAAAACCAGCTTCAATGAGCATTTGCTTGGTTAGGTTTGCCATGCCTTTGCAATCGCCATAACGCTTTGTAAATACATTAGCAGCTTCATCTGGTTTAAAGCCAGCAATTCCATCTTCAAAAGCGATATAACGAATGTTATCTTGAACCCAGTAATAAATGTTTTTTATTTTCTCATCATCTGAAGTTGCATTCTCTGTAAGTTCTTTAACCTTAGCTTTTATAGGAGTCACATCATTTTCTAAGCTATTAACCAAAGATTTATACCAATTATAAAGATCTTGAGTCTCTTTAAAAATATTTACAGTTTCATTATTATTGGTATACGATTTTGCCAAAATTAAAATATGAGGATAGATATAAGTTGGTCCAGGAGTAGCTTCCTCTTTATACATTCCTGATATGTCATTTAGTGTGTAAGTGTAAATTTTACCATTGCCATTTTGGTTCGGACTTATCGTTTTATCAATGTCGTAACCTTCAAAATTTAGTTCTTTTAACTCCATATCTAACCAATTAGGAACTTCAATACGAATGGTTTTTTTAGCAGTAGGATAGTCGCCATTAAAGTAAAGTTTAGTAAAATATTTGATGTCTTTATAGTGCTTTTTAATAGACGTTAAATAGCGATAACCTTTTAGAGGAAAATCGATTGTTGCATATTTAACACGACTATCATTATGGAATAAATCATCACTAGTATAAGCATCATCTTTAACATGGAAATTGGCTTGCTTTTGATTTCTATATTTAATTTCAAACTCTTCAATAGTAGATTCTCCATCGTAAAAATGATACACTTGAATATCAGCACGAGAATCAATATTTATCATGTTTTCACTTACATGATGTAATACTGTTACTTTTTTATCACGCTTATTAAAGCCAAACGTCACTTTGTCTTTACTGCTTATTAACGCTACATTGTCGTCAGGAAATTGTTCTTTTAGGCTGTTTGCGAGTGTGATATCTTCTGTAGTTGGTTCAATTCGTTTTTGTGAAAAAGCCGAAAGAGATAGTGTCAAACATAAGAAAATACTAAAGATGTTTTTAATCATGAGCTAGAGTTAAGAATGCTAATATATCATTCTCAAAAGATAAACTAAAATTTATCTAGTTCATTGGTTATTATAATAGATGTATTTAATTATGCATGCATAGTATTTTTTATATCTTTACAAAAAACTTAGTATGACACCAACAAAACTAACAGAACTACTTAAAATTAAGTATCCAATCATTCAAGCACCAATGTTTTTGGTATCTAATGTTGCTATGGTGAAAGAAGCCATGAATGCTGGTATTGCAGGTTGTATTCCAGCTTTAAATTATAGAACATTAGACGAATTACGAACTGCGATTAAAGCATTGAAAGCTGCTAAAGTTGAAGGAGGTTCTTTTGGATTTAATTTAATTGTTAATAAATCTAACATAAAATACAAAGGTCAGTTAGAGGTGTTATGCGAAGAAGGATGCGATTTTATAATCACGTCTTTAGGCAGTCCTGAAGAAACAATCAATCAAGCACATGCTGTTGGTATTAAAGTGTTTTGTGATGTTACCGATTTAAAATTTGCTAAAAAAGTTGAATCTTTAGGAGCAGATGCAGCTATTGCTGTTAACAATGAAGCTGGAGGTCATCGAGGAAATTTATCTCCAGAGGCATTAATTAAAGAATTAAAAGACAATTTGTCCATTCCAGTAATTTCAGCAGGAGGAGTAGGTTGCAAAGCAGATATTGACAAAATGCTTGGCTATGGAGCTGAAGGTGTCTCCGTTGGAAGTCCGTTTATTGCTTCAGTTGAAGCAGGAGTTACCAATGAATACAAACAAGCTTGTGTCGATTATGGAGCTAAAGATATTGTTATGACCGAACGAATTTCTGGTACACCTTGTACTGTAATCAATACACCTTATGTTCAGAAAATTGGAACAAAATCTACTTGGATTGAAAACCTATTGAATAAAAACCGTAAACTCAAAAAGTGGGTTAAGATGATTCGTTTTTCTATTGGTATGAAGGCAACAGAAAATGCGGCCAAAAAAGCGACGTATAAAACGGTTTGGGTTGCTGGTCCTAGCATAGAACATACAAAGGCCATTTTACCTACAAAAGATATCGTTGCTAATTTGATTGAATAATTCTTGATTATTGATTTTTTTAGTATTGTGTAACCAAAAGAGCAATGCTTCGTCTTATATTTATAGTAATAAAAAATCAATCAAATCAATCATGAAACAAAATCTAAGGAATCAATTATTAAAAAAAAGTGTAGCTGTACTCTCGGCATTTTTGCTATTAGGTCAATTAAGTTTTTCGCAAACTAAAATTGATAAAATCGACGAACTAATTAGCACTTATGCTGAATATGGCAAGTTTAATGGTTCGGTATTAGTATCAGAACAAGGAAAAGTTATTTATAAAAAAGGCTTTGGTATGGCGAATATGGAATGGGAAATTCAAAATCAGCCAAATACAAAACATCGCTTAGGTTCTATCACAAAACAGTTTACTGCAATGCTTATTTTACAATTAGTAGCAGAAGGGAAATTAGATTTGCATGAGCCCATATCAACCTATCTTACAGATTATCCTAAAAACACAGGACATATAATTACCACACATCATTTATTAACACATACATCTGGAATACCAAATTACACAGCATTTCCTGATTTTTTTAGAGACAAAGCTCGTAATTCGTATACACCAGAAGAATTTGTAAAAGAGTTTTCTGATAAAGAATTAGATTTTACTCCAGGAGAAAGATTTAGTTATAGTAATTCTGGTTATTTCCTATTAGGAGTCATTATAGAAAAGCTATCAGGAAAATCGTATGAGCAAGCGCTTCAAGATAATATATTTTCACCTTTAAACATGAATGATTCTGGCTATGATAATCATGCAGATATTCTTAAAAATAGAGCAACTGGTTATGATAAAAATGGAATGACGTATAGAAATTCTGGATATATAGATATGTCTATCCCTTATGCTGCTGGATCACTATATTCAACAGTTGAAGATTTATATAAATGGGATCAAGCATTGTATACAAATACATTAGTGTCAGAAAAATATATGAAACTGTTTTTTAAGCCTTACGTTTCTGCATTTGGAAATAGTCATTATGCTTATGGTTGGGGAGTTGGTAAACAGCAAATTGGTAAATCAACAGATAGCATATATACTATTGGACATGGAGGAGGTATTCATGGATTTAATACAAATATTTCTAGAGCACCTTCCGATAAATCTGTGATTGTCTTATTAAGTAATACTGGTAGAGCTCCACTTAATTCAATGACTCGTGCTATACGAGGAATTATGCATAACAAGGAATTTGATATGCCAAAAAAATCGGTTGCATATGAATTGTTTTCAGTAATTGACGAAAAAGGCATACAAAAATCAATAGCTCATTATGAATCGATTAAGGATTCTGAAAATTATGAACTCATAGAATCTGAAATGAATAGTATTGGTTATCAACTTTTGAGTTCTGATAGAGTAGAAGCAGCAGCAAAAGTGTTTAAACTTAATGTTGATGCTTTTCCTAAGTCTTCAAATGTATATGATAGTTATGGTGAGGCTTTAATGAAATTAGGAAAGAATGATTTAGCCATTGAAAATTATAAAACGTCTGTTGAGCTAAATCCTAACAATCACAATGGGATTGCTACTTTAAAAAAGTTAGGAGCAGATGTTAGTATGTATGTAAATGATGTTGTGGTGTCTGATGAAACTTTAGCATTATATTTAGGTAAATATGAGTTGATGCCAGAATTTATAATCACGATTACAAAAGATGGTAATCAATTAAAAGCACAAGCCACAGGACAACCAGTCTTTGATATTTTTCCTAAGTCTGAGAATGTATTTTATTTAAAGGTCGTTAAAGCACAGTTAACCTTTAATAAAAACTCAAAAGGTGTTGTTGATAGCGTTACTTTATTGCAAGGAGGACGAGAACTTACAGGCAAAAGAATTGAAGAATAAGTTTTTAGCATTTAAAAAGATAAAAGGGATTAATTTATAATTAATCCCTTTTTATTGCTACTTAATAGGAATATAAAATTCAGTTTTTAGCTTGTCTTCTGCAACACGTTCAGGATTGCTAATGTACTTTTCTCTAACAGGAGCTTCACGTAGCTCATAGTCTGTATTTAGTAGCCATTCATTAAACATATAGTCGTAAACTTGTTCGAAATATTTATAACTTCCTTGATACAAGAATACTGCAAATGTTCCACCTTTAAGTGTTTTAACACCAATATCACCTGATGGTTTGGCGTCTTTATGTATCACTAAACAAGCATCATAACTTACGTTGTCTTTATCTGTAACTTTAGGATCATCATGTGGCAAGCCTAACATTTCTATGCCTTTGGTAAATAGTTTTTGAGATTTAATTTGCTGCCAAAGTTTTTCCCAAGCTCCAGAATAATCTAAAGTTTGATAATTTCCTTGCATTCTATAATACAAACACTGTTTGTCTTCGACGTTAATGATTTTTGGTTTTTTGATGTTTAATTGTACTTCCATACTGTTGTGTGTTTTGATTATGAATAATTTCTTTTTGCGATACTCAGTTGGTGAAATTCCAAAATGATGCTTAAACTTTTTAGATAAAGAGGAAGGTGTTTCAAAACCTACGCTGTAGGCAATACTTTCAATATCTAAGCTTGTATAACGAATCATTTTTGCAGCAGTTTCTATACGCGTTCTAGAAATATATGCTCCAATAGGTTCACCTAACATAGCTCTACTAATACGATGAAAATGAAATGTTGAAAAATGTGAAATTTCGGCTAGCATTTTTATGTCAATCTTACCATCTAGATTATTATGGATGTACTCTATAATGACATTGAGTCGCTCTTCATAAAAAGCTTTGTTATTTTTTTCTAAATTCATTTCCTTAATATTGATGCTTCAAAAATACATCAAGATAAAGAGAAGTACTTTTCCAAACTTGCGCAATTCTTAAAAGAGATTTTTCATCTTTCAATAAAATTTTAGCCCTATAAATTATTGATTTATAGATTATTTGTAACAATTCATAACGTTTTGATACCTATCTATTAAACAAGTATAATTAAAAACATAAAATTGTTATGATACATAAAGGAGCAATTGTATTAGGTGTTTTAGCTGGAGCAGCAGTTGGAGTTTTATTAGCTCCAGATTCAGGAAAAAACACTAGAGCAAAATTGAAGAAAGAAGGTAAAGATCTTAAAAATCAAATTACTGAAGATTTTAAAGAAGTTAAAGACGACTTGTCTAAAGCCGCTAAATCTGGTAAAGATAAGTTTAAAGACGACTTAAAAGAATTTGCCTCTAAGTCAAGCTACAAAACAGAACAAGCGATTACATTTCTAGAAAAACAGTTAGCAATTCTCAAGGAAAAGAATAAAACATTACAGCAAACAAGCTAAAAATTTTTAAAGATAGTGGTCTTTATATGAGACCACTCTTTTTTTAGAATACCATAACAACAGGTACTTCGCCTAAAACCATCAGTCATTAAGGTGTCTTGTCGTAAAATACCTTCTAATGTTGCACCCAATTTTTCAACGGCTTTTCTAGACTTTTGGTTGCGTTCATCTATTCTAAACTCTACTTTTTCAAAAGCTAAGGTTTCAAATGCATATTGTAACATCAAAAACTTTATATGTGCATTTAAACCAGTGCCTTGAAATTGATGACCAAGCCATGTCCATCCTATGTGAAGCACTTTGTTTTTCCAATTTATCAGTCCAAACCGTGTGCTTCCAGCAAATTGCTCATGTTGCTTATCATATATAATAAAAGGCAAAACGGTTTTAGTTTGAAATCCTTCAAGAGCAACTTCTACATAATGTCGTAATGATTCTGGAGTTGAAATAGTACTTGGCGAATAATAGATAAGGTTTGGTTCTTTAGCTATATCAATAAGATTATGATAATTATCAAGAGTTAAAGGTGATAGTTTTACACGTTCGTTTTCTAGAGTTGGTATGGTCATATCAATTACACTAAGCTATTAATGAGTTCTACATTAACAACATGTTTTCCTTCAAACGGAAGAATCGTTAAATTATTTCCAAATAGAGATTGAGCTCTTTCTGTTTCGTAAGTAATACGCTCTTCATTTAAAAATTCATCTTGAGTTCCATAAATTAGACTCACTTTAGCATTTAAAAATTCAAAATGTTCTGGTGT
Source organism: Psychroserpens sp. S379A (assembly GCF_049800755.1). NCBI lineage: Bacteria > Pseudomonadati > Bacteroidota > Flavobacteriia > Flavobacteriales > Flavobacteriaceae > Psychroserpens > Psychroserpens sp. S379A. The sequence goes on from NZ_JBNAFQ010000001.1 coordinate 290,103, forward strand.
TAATTCTTTTGGAATGCCTCCAGAATGTAAGACAAGCTGATTGCATTGCAATTTCCGCTTTGCTAGATAACGCATAGCCACACTCACACCTTGTGAATAGCCAAGTACAATTAAATGTTTATCCTTCGGAATGGTTTCTTTTTCAAACACAGCATCAAAATAATTCATTACATTTTCAGTTTCAATCAATGTATTTTCCTTTGTTAGCCAGCTTGCTCCAACATGTTTAAATTTTGGCGTTTGATAGTATTTACTTTGTGCTTGTGGAGCAATTATATAGTTTTCTTCAGGATGTAAACCTTTAAAATATTGTATAAAATAACGACTTAAAAATCCCATACCATGACAAACAAACCAAACGTTTTTTGTGTTTTGACTAAGCGTATTTAAAGTTGAATAACTGTTAGTAATGCTGTAATTTATTTCCTTTTCTGTTGAATTCATTTTGTACTTTTGTTAGCGACTTTAAAAATACAGTAATTCTATGCAATTATCTAAAGAAGAAATATTGGTTCAAGCAAATAAAGTGTGTAAAAACACATTAATGGAAACACTTTCTATTGAAATTGTTGATTGTGGTGACGATTTCCTTGTCGCACGAATGCCAGTCACTCCAAAAGTTTACCAACCAGATGGTGTGTTGCATGGTGGAGCAACTGCTGCTTTAGCTGAAAGTGTCGGAAGCTTTGCTGCACATATTTTTATTGATACTGAACAGTTTTTTGTTCGTGGTATAGAAATTACTGCCAACCATTTAAAAAGTGTTACTGAAGGTTTTGTGTATGCAAAGGCTACATTTATACATAAAGGAAGAACAACACAACTTTTTGATATAAAAATTACAGATGATAATGATAATTTGGTGTCTGTTTGTAAACTATCTACCATATCGCTTCCTAAACAAAAATAAGAATGCTTCAGAAGGATTTCTTTTCGCATATAGAACATCACTATTCTAAAAACTTACCTTTTGTTATTTATAGAAAACCAAAGGTTTCATCAATCAATGCTTTTCTTCAAAATACCGAAGAGTTATTTACCACTAAAGATTTTAAAGCAAGCGGATTTGTGTTTGCGCCTTTTGATAGTGCTTCGCAAACAGTGTTAATTCCGTTAGAACATTCAAAAATGTTAACTTGTAAGATAGAATCTGAACCAAAAAACGAGTTATCAAAAAGCAATATTGAACCAAACACTGAAGGTAAAGCCATTCATTTAAATTTAGTGCAACAAGGTGTTAATGCCATTCACGAAACACCGTTGCAAAAAGTAGTGTTATCAAGATGTGAAACCTTAAACATTTCAGATAAAAATCCGTTCTCTATTTTTAAGCAATTAATAGACAATTATCCTAAGGCATTTGTGTATTGTTGGTACCATCCTAAAATCGGACTTTGGCTTGGTGCAACACCAGAAACCCTTATTAAAGTAAATGGTAAGCGCTTTGAAACCATGGCTTTGGCAGGAACACAATTGTATCAAGATACTTTAAATGTCACATGGCAACAAAAGGAAAAAGAAGAGCAACAATTTGTAACCGATTTTATTGTTGAAGCTCTAAATACATCAGTAAGTCATTTAATAGTTTCTGAAGCAAAAACTATTAAAGCAGGAAGTCTTTTACACTTACAGTCAAATATTAGTGGCATTTTAAATGCTGAATTGCAAACGATTTTAAACCGATTACATCCAACTCCAGCTGTTTGTGGTTTGCCTGTTAAAGCAGCTCAAGCCTTTATTATACAGCATGAACCATACAATAGAGAATATTATACAGGCTTTTTAGGAGAGCTCAATTTAAAAGAATCTACATCTAGAAATACCAACAGACGTAATGTTGAAAATAATGCCTACAGTGCCATAAAAACTGTAAGTCATTTATTTGTCAATTTACGTTGTATGCAAATTAAAAACCAACACGCATTAATTTATGTTGGAGGTGGAATTACAAAGGATTCTAATTCGCAATTAGAATGGGAAGAAACAGTTTCAAAATCTGCAATTATGAAACGTGTTTTAATACAGTAAACTATCTATTTTTATTACATTTGTGTTCATGATGCATTCAAAAATTCCACTAGCACAAACTGTTGTTCAGTTGTGCAAGCTTAAAAACATAAAACATATTGTTATTTCTCCAGGAAGTAGAAATGCACCACTTACAATTGGTTTTACTAATGATGATTTTTTTAAGTGTTATAGTATTGTAGATGAACGTTGTGCTGCGTTTTTTGCGCTAGGTATTGCACAACAATTACAAGAACCAACAGCAATGGTTTGTACCTCTGGTAGTGCGTTATTAAACTATTATCCAGCAATTTCTGAAGCGTTTTATAGCGATATTCCTTTAGTTGTACTTTCTGCAGATCGACCAAAGCATTTGATTAATATAGGTGATGGGCAAACCATTAATCAGAAAAATGTATATAGCAATCATATCTTATATTCTGCCAATTTAAAGCTCGATATTAAAAACGAAAACTACTTATCAAAAAAAGAAGAGCTTCCAATTTTTAAAAATTTAGAAAATAAATTGGAACGTATGCTTGGACTTCAAGAAAGTATTCAAACTTATAATGAATCTGAAATTAATACAGCCTTAAACTTAGCTCAGTTTAAAAATGGACCAGTTCATATAAATGTTCCTTTTGATGAGCCATTGTATGAGTTTTCTAAAACTTTAACTGTAAAACCTAAAGTTAAATCTTTAGAGCTAAAACCTCATAAAATTGATGATGCTGAATTAGATGATTGTCTTGACGAATGGTATGTAGCCAAACGAAAAATAATATTGGTTGGTGTTTTAAAACCCAATTCTGTTGAGCAAAAACTGTTAGAAGATTTAGCAGATGATGATGGTGTGTTGGTATTTACTGAAACAACATCAAATTTACATCATCCTAACTTTTTTCCAAGTATAGATAAGATGATTGCACCTTTATCTGAAGAAGACTTAAAAGCACTTCAACCAGATATTTTAATCACCTTTGGAGGCATGATTGTCTCTAAAAAAATTAAAGCCTTTTTACGACAATATCAACCAAAACAGCATTGGCATATTGATGAGAAAAAAGCTAACGATACGTTTTTCTGTTTAACAAAGCATATTGAAGCCTCTCCCAATCAATTTTTTTCAGCGTTTATACCCAAAATTACACATCTAGCAAAGAGTACTTATTTTGATACTTGGACAGCAGTTAAAAAGCATAGAAGTAAAAAACATTTGGAATACATAAAAGAGATTCCGTTTTCAGACTTTAAAGTATTTCATCATGTGTTAAAAGCCATTCCAAACAAATCAATTCTTCAATTAGGAAATAGCTCTACAGTGCGCTATGCTCAATTGTTTAATTTAAATGCTTCCTTAGAGGTATTTTGTAATCGAGGAACAAGTGGTATTGATGGCAGTACATCTACAGCTATTGGTTGTGCATCTGTTTCTAATAAACAAACAGTTTTTGTTACTGGAGATTTAAGTTTCTTTTACGATAGTAATGCCTTGTGGAATAATTACATTCCTAAAAACTTCAGAATTATAGTCATTAATAATCAAGGAGGAGGTATTTTTAGAATTCTACCAGGACATAAAAATACTGATAACTTCGATAATTATTTTGAAACCATACATGATTTGACAGCTCAGCAGCTTTGTGAGATGTACAAATTTCAATATAGTAAAGCTTCAACCGAAGCAGAATTAGTAGAGTGTTTAAATGGTTTCTTTAATGCTTCTGAAACTCCTAAACTATTAGAGGTGTTTACACCTAGAACCATTAATGACGAGGTGCTTTTAGAGTATTTTAATAGTATTAAGTAATTGTTATTTGTGACTTTTTAATAATTTTAGTGTCTAAATAATTAGCTATCTTTAGATAGTATTTTTAACAATAAACGTATTTACATATGAGCAAAAGAGACGAATTAATTACAAAGTATGCTGCAGATTTAAAAGATAAATGTGGTGTAAATCCTGATATGGATTTATTAACTAAAGTAACTATTGGTTGCGGACCAGCAATTTATAATGCAGATTCAGCTACTGTTTCAGGATCTGACGAGTCTGAATTAGAAACTGTGAAAAACAATTTCTTGATCAAAAAACTAGGATTAAGTGATGGTGCAGATTTAGACAAAGGTATTGATGCAGTTATGGAAACCTACGGAAAATCTAATAGAAATAAATACAGAGCAGTCGTTTATTATTTATTGACAAAGCACTTCAAAAAAGAGTCGGTATATTAATTACTTGCTTATAGCAAAAATTAAAAGCGTTGTGATTTAAACAGAATTGCAACGCTTTTTTTAGTTCTAACATGTAATATCTGTATCTTTGCGGCATGATAAAAATTGGAGAATACAACACCTTAGATATAATTAGAGAAAGCGAGCAAGGTATTTATTTAGCTGATGCAGATGGAAATGAAGTGCTCTTACCTAACAGATATGTTCCTGAGTCGTTTAAAATTTGGGAATCAATAGATGTTTTTGTCTATTTAGACAACGAAGAACGACCAGTTGCTGTCACAGATCAACCTTATGTAACAGTCAATAATTTTGCTGTTTTACGTTGTAATCAAGTAACACGTCATGGTGCATTTTTAGATTGGGGAATGGTAAAAGAACTGTTTTGTCCTTTTAAAGAACAGGCATTTAAAATGAAAGCTGGTGGATGGTATTTGATTTATTGCTATCTAGATGAAGAAACCAATAGGTTAGTCGCTTCTAGCAAAACCAATAGTTTTTTAGATAATAGCAAACTTACCGTTAAGCAGTTTGATGAAGTCGATTTAATTGTATCTCATCCATCAGAACTTGGAATGAATGTTATTGTTAATGAACATCATCATGGCTTAATTTACAAAGATGACATCTATAAAGAGTTGAGTGTTGGTGATAGACTTAAGGGCATCGTTAAAAAAGTACGTCACGACAATAAATTAGACATAACTTTAGGTCAAATAGGTTATAGAAATATTGAACCTAATGCCGAAAAAATCCTTCATCATCTTGAAGACAGTGAAGGTTTTATTCCATTAACCGATAAGTCTAGCCCAGAACTCATAAAAGACGAATTAGAAATGAGTAAGAAAAGCTTTAAAAAAGCTATTGGATCACTTTACAAACAACGACTAATTACCATTGATGCAGATGGTATCAGACTAGTTTAATGTAAAATTAAGCTTGTTTGTTACATTTTTGTAAACCGTATCTAAAGCTTCATACAAATTATCATAGCTAATATTTTCACTTAGGCAAAAACTATTTTCTACAAGTGCATTCATACGACCAGCTTCATTATGACTAACAACACCATAAGAAACTAAGTTTGGGAAAATGGATCTTACTTCGGCAGTTTCTAATAAAGAAATAGAGTAGGAATTTACTCTGTTTGCAACTAACCCAAAAGGTTTTTGATTTCCAAAATACTTCATTAAATCTTCAATGGTTTTCTTAGCCGAATTTAAATCAACATGAATACCTTCATAAAACTCCACCACAGCAATATGGTTAAAAAAGTGAAGCATCCCAGCTTCAGATTGTTCTTGCTTTACAATTTGTGAAGCTACATTTGAATCTGTAATTTTCATATCCCTAAATATATTTATTGTTAAACTAATTTTATGATACTTAAAACAGTATCAGCACATTAGACACTTTTTAATATAAATTGGTCACATAGTAATGATGTAATTCATTTTTAAATCGTTAAAAGGTGTTATTTTATCGGTAAAATACAATGTTAGGGTTTGCTCTTGTTCGAGAATGGTTCGACAATCCTTCGAGAGTTCTTCGAGAAAAGCCCCATTTTACAAAGGAAACCCGAACAATCCTCGAAGGATTCTAGAAGAAGCCCTCTAAAAGACTAGAAAAAGTGTAAATGAATGACTAAATATTTTATCATGTTTATAACGTTTTTGAGTTTACATATTATTTTAAAAGCAGTATTTTTGCTACAAAACAACTAAACTATGAGTACAGCAAAATGGGTTACTGCAAAAACCTATGAAGACATTACTTATCAAAAATGTAATGGTGTTGCTAGAATAGCATTTAACAGACCTAATGTTAGAAATGCGTTTCGACCAAAAACAACAAGTGAATTATATGATGCATTTTATGATGCAAATGAAGATGTGAATATTGGAGTCGTATTACTGTCTGCAGAAGGTCCTTCTACTAAAGATGGTATTTGGAGTTTTTGCTCTGGAGGAGATCAAAAAGCCAGAGGACATCAAGGTTATGTAGGCGATGATGGATATCACAGATTAAATATTCTAGAAGTGCAGCGTTTAATTCGATTTATGCCTAAAGCAGTAATTGCAGTGGTTCCTGGTTGGGCTGTTGGTGGAGGTCATAGTTTGCATGTGGTTTGTGATTTAACTTTAGCGAGTAAAGAACATGCTATTTTTAAGCAGACTGATGCAGATGTGACGAGTTTTGATGGTGGTTATGGATCTGCATATTTGGCTAAAATGGTCGGACAAAAAAAGGCTCGTGAAATATTTTTCCTCGGAAGAAATTATTCTGCACAAGAAGCTTACGACATGGGAATGGTAAATGCTGTAATTCCTCATGATGATTTAGAAGCAACAGCTTATGAATGGGCTCAAGAAATATTGGCTAAGTCGCCAACATCGATTAAGATGCTTAAGTTTGCTATGAACTTAACCGATGATGGTATGGTTGGGCAACAAGTGTTTGCTGGTGAAGCTACACGTCTGGCATACATGACAGATGAAGCTAAAGAAGGTCGAGACGCGTTTTTAGAGAAACGCAAACCTAACTTCGATAAAAAATGGATTCCATAAATAGAAATCTACTGTATGTTTAAAAAAATTAAACCTTGGATTTCTGCATTTCGATTGCGAACCTTGCCTTTATCAGTTTCAGGAATTATTATTGGTGCTTGCTTGGCAGCACATAATGGTGCTTTTAATATTTTCATTTTTGTTACTGCTATATTATTGACTATTAGTTTGCAAATTCTTTCAAATCTAGCCAACGATTATGGTGATGGAGTAAAAGGAACCGATAACGAAAATAGAGTAGGTCCAGAACGAGCTATTCAAAGTGGAGCTATTAGTGAAGATGAAATGATGTTGGGCATCAAAAACAATATCTTAATTGTTGTTGCTTTGGCTGTAGCTTTAATTTATATGTCTTTTGGTGTAAGTCATTTATTATTATCACTTTTATTTTTCTTATTGGCAGGACTTTCCATTTATGCTGCAATAACATATACTGTTGGAGATTCGGCTTATGGTTACAGAGGATTAGGAGATGTTTTTGTGTTTATATTTTTTGGATTGGTAAGTGTAGGAGGTAGCTACATCTTATTTGTAAAGCAAATAGACCATCATATTTTCTTACCAGCAATTTCATTAGGCTTATTAAGTGCAGGTGTTTTAAACCTCAATAACATGAGAGATATAGAGTCTGATAAAGTTTCAAATAAAATAACTTTAGCAGTAAAACTAGGAAAATCAAAAGCTAAGCGATACCACTTTTTTTTGATAATATCGGCAATCATTGTATCAATGCTTTTTGGAATACTATACTTTTCATCCTTTTATAATGTCTTGTTTTTTATAGCATATATTCCTTTGGGTATTCATATTTTTAAGATTAAAAATGCTAAGTCACCAAATGACTTTGATTCTCAGTTAAAAGTATTAGCATTAACCACATTTTTATTCTCCTTGCTTTTAGGTATTGGTTATATTTTATAACCTTTTGTGTCTTATAATCACTCGATTTAATGTTTCTTAAAAACAAGCTTAACCTATAAGCTACACTAACTTAAAAAGTATTGGCTTTACTTTTTTTCTTTTCAAACTTGTTTAACAAGCTATTGGTTTGTATTTGAAGCTTGTTTTTAAAAAATGACGTATGTCCTAAAAGATATCCTTTTAAACCTAAGGCTTGCTTAGACCATTTATAAAGATTGAAGGTGTCTATATGTTTGATGACCTTTCCATCTTTAAATTCAAAGTTTGCTTCAATAACATTATGCACTTTTCTTCCTGTTTTACTAAAAGTATAGAAAGCTTCCCAAGATGCAAACCCTTTATCTTCTGAAGTTTTAATTTTTGAATATATAATATGAAAATCTTTATCTTTTTGCGATTCACAAAGCATTCTCCACATGTTCTTTGCGCGATTTCCTTTTAGAACACCAAACGCTGGATCTTCAAACACAATGTCGTCATGATAGCATGACACCATAGTTTCGGCATCTAGATTATTAAAAGCTTTATAAAATCTTGTGATTACGTTTTCCATGACTCGTTTATAAGCATCAAGATACGCAATTTGTTTTGTAATTAAACAACTAAACTGTTATAGTATTTAAAGGCTTCAATAATTAGTTCGTTAGACACTAAACAATCAATTTTAGGTTGGCCAATGGCTTCCAAAAGGACAAAATTGACATTGCCATGCTCATTTTTTTTATCATACTTTAAAAGTTCAATAATAGGAGCGTAATCTTCATCTTTAAATTGTACAGGTTTATATATTGAATTGATGGCTTTAGAAATGCTTTCTAGATCATTTTTTGAAAACCCTAATAATTCCGCAGATAAATAGCATTCTAAAATCATACCAATAGCAATCGCTTCACCATGTAGTAGCTCTTGCTTGCTTTCAGATTCTAAAAAATAAGATTCAATAGCATGACCAAGAGTATGCCCAAAATTAAGATGTTTTCTAACACCTTGTTCCTTTGGGTCTTCTAAAACAATATTCTTTTTTATAATAACAGAATCATATATTAATGCATCTAAATCATTTAGTGTAAGCTTCGACAAATCGGTCAAGGTTTCAAAATAAACACGGTCTTTAATGAGTCCGTGTTTTAGCATTTCAGCCAAGCCAGACTTTAAATGATTTTGTGGTAATGTATCTAAAAATGATGTATCAATTAAAACCATGTCACCAGAATTAATTACACCAATTTGATTTTTAACAGCACCAAGATCAACACCATTTTTTCCACCTACAGAAGCATCAACCATTGCTAAAAGAGATGTTGGAATGTTAATATATTTGATACCACGTTTAAAGGTACTTGCAACAAAACCACCAAGATCTGTAACCACACCACCTCCAAGATTGAGCAAAAGGCTTTTTCGGTCGGCATTTAATTCAGATAGAGCATTCCAAACACCAACACAAGTTTCAATTGTTTTGTATTGCTCGCCAGCTTCAATCTCAATAATTTCAATATCTATATGTGTTTTTAGATGTGACATGAAAGTAGCAAGGCAAAACTCATGAGTGTTAGTATCGACAAGAACAAACACTTTAGAAAAATAATGCTTATCAATATATTGATTTAGTGCTTTATAGCCAGTAGAATTAAAATGAACGGTATATGTTTTAGTTTCTATGGAATTCATAGTCATTTTGTCGCTTTATATGAATGTGGAAAATTAGCGGTTTTTAGTAAAATAATAGCAACCAAATAATTATTTTTGATGTATATTTTTTTTAAATGAAAACAAATACACTTTTCAATAATACTGAAGTCGCTTTTGCTCTAAAAAACGATGCTCAGTTAGAACGCGCTTACTTTTTGTTTAAAATGATTTCTCATCAACCTTTAGTTAGAATAGGAACCGCAGCTACAAATTTTGCTTTAAAAGCAAACTTACCAGTTGAAGGCTTAATTAGATCCACAGTATTTGATCATTTTTGTGGAGGGATTAATGAAGAAGATTGTCTGCCAGTAATAGACAAAATGTTTACTAAAGGTGTGAGTTCTGTTTTAGATTATTCTGTTGAAGGTAAAGAAGAAGAAGCCACTTTTGATGAAGCAAGAGATAAGATTTTAAAAATCATTCAATTTGCAGATGAAAAGGAAGCCATGCCAATAGTTGTATTTAAGCCTACAGGTTTTGGACGTTTTTACTTGTATCAAAAAAAGGGAGAAGGAAAGCCCTTTACTACTGAAGAGCAAAGTGAATGGGATAGAGTAGTAGCTCGTTTTGATGCAGTTTGTAAGTTAGCCAAAGCAAAAGATGTAGAGGTGTTGATAGATGCTGAAGAAAGTTGGATGCAAGATGCAGCAGATGAACTTTGTGAAGCAATGATGCAAAAATATAATCAAGACAAACCTATTGTTTATAATACATTGCAAACCTATCGTTGGGATAGATTTGAATATTTAAAAGGAATCCACGAAAGAGCAAAAGCTCAAAGTTTTAAAGTCGGTTTTAAGATTGTTAGAGGTGCTTATATGGAAAAAGAAAGAGAGCGAGCTAATGATCAAAATTATAAATCGCCTATTTGTAAAACAAAGCAAGATACTGATGAAAATTTCAATACTTGTATGACCTACATATTGAATCATCTAGATGCCATATCATTGTTTATAGGAACTCATAATGAATACAGTTGTTATCTCGCTATGGACTTAATGAAAGAAAAAGGCATCGATAAAACCGATAATAATGTATGGTTTGGACAATTGTATGGTATGAGTGATCATATTAGTTTTAATTTAGCAAAACAAGGTTATAATGTTGCTAAGTATGTGCCTTTTGGTCCAGTAAAAGATGTGATGCCTTATTTAATAAGGCGAGCAGAAGAAAATACTTCAGTAGCAGGACAAACCAATAGAGAGCTTAATTTATTGAAACAAGAAAAAGCTCGAAGAAAACTATAAAAAAAAGCCACAATGTTTAAGTTGTGGCTTTTTTATTTTATATAATTCCAAATTTCTTCTTTTTCCGTTGCGGATTATTTCCGTAGCCATAACCATAGCCTTTTCGTTTTAAAGTACCATTTAAAAGAACTGCCATATTTGGTAATCGTTTTTCTTCGTAAAGCGTCTGTGCAATATGCAATTCACGCTTGTCAATATTGTTAGCACTTACCACATACACAAAAATATCTGCATGATCACTTATAAGTAAAGTATCAGTAACTAAGCCAACAGCAGCTGTATCAACAACAATGTAATCGTAACTTTTTTTAGCGATATCAAATAATTCAGCTACACGTTCACTCATTAAAAGTTCGGCTGGATTTGGAGGAATTGCTCCAGAAGGAATAACATCTAAAAACGGATTGTCTTTTATCGTAAAAGTAACATCAGAAACACTTAATGAAGCATCTGAAATATAATTGGTTAAGCCTTTGTCTGGTGTAATGTCTAAATAATCATTAACTCTTGGAACTCTAATATCGGTTTCAATTAACAGTACTTTCTTTTCTGAAAAAGAAAATGACTTAGCAAGATTCGTTGAAGTATGCGATTTTCCTTCTTGTGCTTTTGTAGAGGTCACAAAAATTGTTTTACAATCACTTTTGTGTTTTTGAAGAAGGAAGTTGATATTAGATCTAATGATTCTAAAAGCTTCAGCTTTAGGAGAATAATCTACTCGTTTTATCATTAAGTTTTTCTTATTAGATTTAGGAATATCTCCTAAATACGGAATACTTACAACTTTTTCTAAATCTGCTTTAGACTCAATAGTGGTGTTTAATAAATCTTTAGTATAAATAAGTCCTATTGGTAGTGCTAATCCTAAAATAAAAGCTGCTAAGTACACTACCATTTTTTTAGGACTTACAGGATTCATTGTAGTATACGCTTTATCTACAATTTTTGCATTAGGCGAAGACATGCCTTGAGAAATCGCAGTTTCTTCACGCTTTTGTAATAAATATAAATATAAGGACTCTTTAATGTCTTGTTGACGCTTAACATCTCTAAACTGTCTTGCTTTAGTAGGAGCAGAGTAGAGTTGCGAACTAATTCTAGCATCTTCTCTGTTTAAGGCATTTAAAGTAATTGAATTAGCCGATTTGATATTGTCTAAACTCTGATTTAAGTTTTGTTTGAGCGCAGCAATTTGCTCATTTAAGTTAATTACTGTTGGATTTTTATCGGTTGAATTTTTTAAGATACGATCTCGCTGAAGCACTAATTCGTTATGACTTTTAGTGATTTGCATTACAGAATTATCAGCAATACCAACATCTGCTGGTAAAAGATCACTATCAGAATCATTGTTGTTTAAATGATCTTTCATGTAGTCAATTAACTGAATCTGGTTCGTGGTATTTATAATTTTAGCATCATTTGCTTTTTCACTCTGAAGAAAAATATCAGCTTGAGAACCTAAGGCAGTTAATCTGTTATTTTTTTGAAGGGTTTCAGCAGTAAAATCTACTTGTTCTAATTCATTTGACACTACGTTTAAACGATTGTTTATAAAGTTGGAAGTAGCTTCTACCACTTTTTCTTTATCTTCAATGACGTCATTATTATATTTTTCTACGAGTTTGTCGAGAACAAGAGCAGCCTTGTATTTAATATTTTCATTAAGACTAATTTTAATAATATTTGAACCTTTTTCATTAGAAGTCTTTACTTTTCCCTGATATTGCTCAACTACACGTGTAATGTCAGATAATTGAATCTTTAAACTAGTACCAGGTGTTATATCATATTTTCCAGTATTTGGCGTAATGATGAAGTCGCCAAAACCAGAAGTTATTCGATCACCAAAAGCATATTCTTTAGCATTATCGCCTTCATAATTAAAAATCTCACTGCCTTCTTCATTAGATAATGTAAACTTATTAATTGATTTCATTTTTAAAAACAGTGTGGTATCAACTGAATTTATGATAGAATCACTTTCAAAAAAGTTTAAAATTACTGGAGGATTTTTATAAACTTCTTGTTCTTTAATTTTGCCTTTAACGTAATATTTTATGTTAAGCTTTAAGTCTTCAACAACTTGACGTACTAAAGCTCTAGACTTAATAATTTCTATTTCGTCAGTAACATTAGTATAATCTGAAGAGAATAGTCCATAATCTTGTAGTGCTGAAATTTCAGGTAATTGTTTTTGCTGTTTATCACTATTAATTTTTATAATAGCTGTAGCTTGATATTGGTAATTGGCATATCTTAAAAACAAAAAGGCAATACCTAGTGCTAGTATTAAGCATGCTGAAATAAATTTCCAATGCGACAAAAATAAGTCTACTTTGTCTCTCAGTTCGTTTTGTAAACTGTTCGTTTTACTAGTATTCATAATCTTAGAAACTTATTTATTTGAGTTGATGATTATAGCTGTAATAGTTGCTAAAGTTGCAACTGCAGAAATAATAACTCCAGTAGTTTGGTTGTATGTTGATTGACGAACTCTAGAATTGTTTGGCTCTACATAGATAACATCATTTTGAGACAGGTAATACACAGGAGAATTAACTACATTAATAGAGGTAAGGTCTAATTTTGCGTATTTCTTTTGGCCATTAACTTCTCGTATTAAAAAGACATTATTTCTTTTTCCGTAAATGGTTAAATCGCCAGCCAAACCTAATGCTTCAGTAAGAGAAATACGTTCATCTTGTATAGTATACGTACCAGGTCTATTGACTTCGCCTAAAACAGTAACTGTAAAGTTGATAAGTCTGATATTTACAATAGGATCTTTTACATAAACTGTTAGTTTTTCTTTCAGCATCTCTGTAACCTCTGCTCGTGTTTTTCCACCAATGTTTAAAGTTCCTAGTACTGGAAATTCAATATTTCCATTTGGATCTACAAGATAGGTTTGTCTTAATACACTACCATTAGCATTTAAGCCTGCATTATTTAAATTTCCACCATTATTAGAATACATTACAGACGACAAGTTAAATGGTCTTACTGCGTCTGGATCTAATGCAGAAACATCGATAGTTAAGATATCGTTTGGTTTATATGAAAGTTCATAGTTGTTTTCTAAATGAGTTTCATCAGAAACTGGTTCATCTTGAAAATAAATAATATCTTTTCTTGAAGCACATGAAGTTAACACTGCTATTAATAGAATTGATAAAACTTTGATTGTGTTTTTTAGGCTGAATGTTGTATGCATCGTTTATTGGTTTAGGAGCAATTATTTTTTAGAATCTAAGACTTCAAATTTAGAATTATTTGAAATATATTCTGGTAAAACTTGTTTGATTAAAGATACAACCTCTAGGTTTTGCACTTTTGAGTTTACCATACATAAGTTGGCAATTTTCTCTGAAACATCATTCACATCTAGTGGTTTTGTTTTGGCAATCATTATTTTTTCATGATAGGTTGGTCTAGTATTTTCACCATCTGCTAAGAGTTCTTCATAAATTTTTTCACCTGGACGTAGACCAGTTATTTTAATATCAATATCTTCAGGATACCTTAAGCCAGAAAGTATAATCATGTTTTTAGCTAAGTCAAATATCTTAACAGATTCACCCATATCAAACACAAAAATCTCACCACCATTACCCATTGTAGCTGCTTCAAGGACTAGTTGACAAGCTTCAGAAATTGTCATAAAGTATCTTGTAATATCTTGATGTGTAACGGTTAAAGGTCCACCATTTTCAATTTGTTTTTTAAATAAAGGAATTACAGATCCGTTAGATCCTAATACATTTCCAAATCTTGTAGTAATAAATTTAGTTTGTCCTTTGCCTTGTAAACAATTCACATAAAGCTCTGCAATACGCTTGGTTGCTCCCATAACATTGGTTGGGTTAACTGCCTTATCTGTAGAAATAAGTATAAATTTATTCACACTATGCTTTACAGATAGGCTAGCCATATTTCTTGTACCACCAATATTAACACTTACAGCTTCATAAGGATTGTTTTCCATTAAAGGTACATGCTTGTATGCTGCAGCATGAAATACAATTTTAGGACGATAAATATTGAAAAGACTTTCCATGCGCTTCTTGTCTCGTACATCGGCTACAATGGCAGTAAAGTTTTTTATACCATCACGTATAAATTCTTGCTGAAGCTCATATAACGCAGATTCTGCAGTATCTATCAGAATTAATTTTTTATAGGCATATTTTGTTGTTTTTCTAGCAATTTCACTTCCAATAGAACCAGCTGCACCTGTAATAAATATAATTTGATTTTCATATTCATGCACTAAAGCAGGATTAGTTATCATTATTGGTTCTCTTCCTAAAAGATCTTCAATGTTTACATCTTTAATTTGTCCTACACTTAAATCACCATCAATCCAAGTTTGAACAGGAGGAACAATTTTAACTTTTAAGCCTAACTCAAAGAGAATACTAGAAATTTCAAGAAGCCTTGATGGTTCAATATTTTGAATTGAGATAATAACTTCTTCAATGTTTTGCTTATTGATTAAATCTGGAGTTATTTTTTTTAAACTATAAACATATAGTGTGTTTATTTTTTTGCTAATTTTTCGCTCATTATCATCAATAAAACCAATAACTTCATGACTATTTTTAGGATCATTAGTAATGGCATCATAAGTTAACATACCAGAACTTCCTGCGCCATAAATCATGACTCGTTTTTTGTTTTTAAAATCTTGCATAACATGATTATACACAGATTTTACAAATAGTTTTAATCCAATTAGAAATAAAATATTAAGCATCAAATGAATGTAAATCACTGATCCAGAAATATTAAAAATACTATCGTAATTGAATTTTCTACTAAAAAATGTTGTAACAATTAAAATGGTTGCTAGTATATTGACACCAATTATAATGTTTACGACGTCTTTAAATCCAGTAAATCTAACAACGCCTTTATAAGAACCAACAAGAAGAAAACTTATGAATGCAGCCAAGAAAACAAATGGTATTTGTTTAAACATGACAACAACATCAAAGTTTATTTGAAAGTTAAATCGAATAATATAAGCAATGATAAACGTAAATGCTACAACGCATAAATCGAATAACATTACCAGCCATTTGGAGGCATATTTTTGCGATATGTTTTGAAGTTTACGTTTAATCATGCTCTAAAATACGCTTTTATTGCAGAAATCACCCTATTCAATTCATTTTCAGTTAAGTTTGAACCGCTAGGCAAACATAACCCTTTTTTAAATAAATCATCTGAAACACCGTTTAAATAACAAGGAGCAGCACTAAATACTGGTTGTTGATGCATTGGTTTCCAAAGTGGTCTCGACTCAATGTTGTGCTCTAGAAGCTTTAACCTTAAACCTTCTCTAATGGTTTCCGAAGGCGTCAAAATGCAACTCAACCATCGATTAGAATAAAATCCTTCTGGTTCATCTAAAAAAGTAATTTCATTTATATCTTCTAAATGTTGCGTGTAAGATTTATAAACCTTGCGTCTAGCCAAAACACGATCATTTAAAACTTCCATTTGTCCTCTACCAATGCCAGCCAGAACATTTGAAAGTCTGTAATTATAACCTATTGATTTATGATGGTACTCGACTGCATTTTCTCTAGCTTGTGTTGCTAAGAATACAGCTCTGTTTTTCCATTCGGGATTTTTAGTAATTAATGCTCCACCACCAGAAGTTGTAATGATTTTGTTTCCGTTGAAAGATAAAATTGCAATATCGCCAAAGGTACCACACTTTTTGTTTTTATATGAACTTCCTAATGATTCAGCACTATCTTCTATGATAGGAATGTTATAAGCGTTTGCAATACTATGAATTTCTTCAACCTTGTATGGCATTCCATATAGGTGTACAGCTACAATTGCTTTTGGTTTTTTTCCTTTTTTAATACGATCTTGAATGGCATGCTCCAAAAGTTCTGGTGACATGTTCCATGTTTCAGCTTCACTATCAACAAATACTGGAGTTGCACCTTGATATACGATTGGGTTTGCAGATGCAGAAAATGTCTTGCTCTGACAAATGACTTCATCTCCTTGTTTTACATTAAGTAAAATTAAAGCTAAATGTAGTGCTGCAGTTCCAGAACTGAGTGCTGCAACTAAATTGTTGTCGTTAAGGTAGTTTTGAATATCTTCTTCAAATCCATTCACGTGAGGTCCAAGTGGAGCAATCCAATTTGTTTCAAAAGCATTTTGAACATAATTTTGCTCACGACCACTCATATGTGGTGACGACAACCATATTTTAGATTCCATAATCAAAATTGCTAAGTAAGTTTATTACTATTCAACAGTGTTGTGCCTATTGAGGGATTTGGGCGTAAGATTTAAAATAATGATGCTTTAAGACATCAAATTCTTGGTTAAATATGCATTAATAGCATAAAACTCACCAAATAAACACGATAAAAAACAGTTTTTTACGTTGATTAATTGACTTTCTAATAAATAAAAACTACTTTTTTAAAGTGAAGCTTTGATTTTATTGGTTAGTTCAGTCATTGTTGAACTTTCAAAATTATAGTCTTTATTTAAAGATTTGTAAGTCTTAAAGATTTCTTCAAGATTAGCAAAATTTTGTTCAGTTTGAGCACCAAAGTTATGAGGATGCCACCACAAATGAAACATCTCGTTCTTTTTTGCTGCTTTAGTCATGCCTTTTTTAATGCGCTTTAGTTTTAAAGATTCAAACTTTTTAAACTTGTTGCTATAGGCTCTAAGCATACGACTTGATGGTAAATTAATTAAAGATTTGTCGTTGTTAATTTTAAATACATCGTACGTGTTTGAACCTGTAATATTTACATAAGCATCTAAAAACTTTAAGACTTTAAAAATTAACCAGTTTTTGTAAAATTTTGTGATGTGTATGTTATAAATGAATGAATTTTCTTTTCCTCTAAATGAAGCAATGCCATGTTTTTTTAAAACATCTAAAATTGGCTGATCTACAGCTTTATGAGGATCAATCATATTTCTTGGAAATACGAGACTCTTAATTGGTACCTCTCTTTTTTCTGCAATTTTTATGGCAGAATTTAAATCATCATCAAATTGCGCTATGTTTTGACCAGGAATATGACAATAGTAATGGCAAAATGTATGTGTCCCTATTTCATGGTTGCCATCTGCTTTTATCTTATTAATACCTGAAAGTGCATAATGAAAAGGATCGTCGTTTTCATCATGTCCTATAGAATCTAACATAGGATATGGTGAAAATTTCTTATCGTTATAAGTTGGTTTATTTTTTGGACTAAATGCTTTCAATTCGTCTTTATCTTTAGCAAACAAAAAACCTACAGTAGCGAATGTAAGCTTTACATTGTATTTTTTACTAAGTTCAAGAAGTCTATCAATTACAAGACCTACATTTTGAAGGTTTTGTTTATAATCTTCAACAGATCTTTTATCAAAAACGCCCCAATGTATCTCGTAATCTAATGAAATAACAAAATGTCCATTCATAGCTTTGCAAATAATTGCCTCAAAAGTAATTAAAATTAACAGTTTATTTTAATTCTATTAATTGATTATAAGTAATCAAAAATGTTACTTTTGCACTATCATACTCTAACAAATGTTTCATTTTGATGAGATCCAACCCGTTTACAACATCTATTTATGAGTCCATTTGGTCAAAGCACTTCAACGAAGGCAAAACGCTTGAGCATTTTGAGTTTATCAATGGAGTTAAGTTTGTAAAGAACTCAAAAGATGGTGTTTATGTAAATGCAGCAAGAAATTTAACTAAAGGAATTTTCTATGAGTTAGATCACACAAAATCAGATTATAAAGGAAAAACGTTTTTGCTTTATGATGTTCCAGAGTATTTTAAGGTAGCGGAATTTAATCCACCTTCAAGTTCTTCTTTAAAGCTTAAAAAGATATTTCAATATCAAGGATTTTTGATGGATGTTTCCAACTTTGAAAATCAAGACGACTATATTAATGCTCAGTTTAGTTCTAAAAACAGAAGAGAATTTAGATCTAACATGAGACGTCTTGAGCAATGTTTTAATGTTCGTTATGAATTTATTCACGAGGCAATGGAAGCTTCTGATTTTGAAATCCTTTTCGAGCAATTTTATACTTTATTAAGCAAACGATTTGCTGGAAAACAAACCAACTACCATCATTTAAGTCCGAAAAAATGGAATTATTACAAAGAGTTGGTTTTTAAGATGCTACAAGAAAAAAAAGCATCATTGCTAGTTATTTATAATGAAAATACACCTATAGGAATCACGTTAAATTTTCACGCTGAAGATGTGCTTTTTGAAACCATTACGGTTTTTGATTCTGATTATTACAAATTTAGTATAGGGAAAACTTCAATTATAAAACTTTTAGAATGGTGTTTTGAAAATAAGTATCGCATTTCAGATTTTTCTAAAGGAGATTTTGACTACAAGCACAAATGGAGTAATGTTATTTATAATTTTGATTATCATGTACTATATGATTCAAAATCTTTGGTTTCTATATTGAAAGCCAAGTATGTTGAAACTTATTTTAAGTTGAAATTATATTTACGACGAAAAAAAGTTAATGAGTTATATAGGAAGTATAAGTTTATGTTGGCTGGTAACTCTGAAGCTTCAACCACAGCACCTCAGGCTATAAAATTTGAAAAAATTGAAGCGTTTGATTCTTCTTCAAAAGATGTTATTGAAGTTAATTATCAAGAAGAATCTGATGATTTTTTACTTCAATATGTGTATACATTTGCATTTGCTAATCCTGAACCTATTGAACATATAAAAGTATTTAAATTGGTTAAAAATGATAAAGAAATTATAATTTCTGGTTCAAAAAAAGCTCAAAAAATCACTTTTGCTTAGTCTATTTTATTTCCAGCATTCTATCGCATTTAGAAAATAATTTTCCAGCTTTATATTGATTATAAGCTTCAACGTTTTTGTTTCCTTTTAACCATTCAATGTATAAAGCACACGTGTCAACTCCTGCTTCATGTGAAAACGGATAACCTCCTCCAAATCTTGGATTTAACTCTAAAAGATAAAGCTGATTATTAGCAACAAAAACATCACAATCAAGATTTCCTATATGCTTTAAATTTTCAGAAACTATACGACCTAAAGTTTCAAATCGTTCATCAATAACAGAGATGGCTTTATCGGTTTCTCCAGAGCGCATATTTAATTTTTTTCTAACAAAGGTTCCGAAGTAATTGCCTTCAAAATCATTAACAATATCTAAACCATATTCCTGACCGTTCATTTTTTCTTGAATAAGAATAGCATTGTCTAAATCCTGTTCGCTTGCCGTATTTAAAATAGATTTCTTCAGTTTTATATGCTGAAGCTTAAATGCTAAATCTAATTCTTCTTCAGTTTCAGGAAAATCAATTCCTATTGACGCGCTTCCCCAACGTGGTTTAACAACAAGAGGATAACTTAGTTTTTCTTCAGCTATAGCGCTTTTGGCTGTAATTAGGTTAGTATAAGTTAAAGGTGTTTGTAAACCTATTTTTTGAATAAAATTGAAGGTCTTTATTTTATCAAAGGCAATGTCTATTACATTTTCATTAGATACAATAACTTTCACACCTGTAGACTCTAACTCTGATTTGTGTTTTGATAGAATAGGTAATTCTAAATCGTTTAAAGAAATAATAGCATTAATTTGATGCGCTTTTACAATCGTTTTTAAAGCATCGATATAATTAGAATCATAAATGCTCGGAACAATTAATGCCACATCTGCATCAACCATTGCAGGAGCAGTATCACTCATATCTGCAGCAAAAATTTGTCCTTGCCCTTTTATAGCTTCTTTAAAGTAATTGATTAAGTAGTTTCTGCGTCCTGCACAAGTAAAAAGTAAGTGTAATGCCATTTAATTATCTTGATTGGTTTGAGTACCCATAAAATCTGGGACAATATCATTTTCTACACTATAAATTCCGTCTTTTTTAAAGACTTTATAGACGGTTAAAAATAGAATTTTTAAATCTAACATAAAAGACAAATGTTTTACATACCATACGTCGTATTCAAACTTTTGCTCCCAACTAATAGCATTTCTACCATTAACTTGAGCCCAACCTGTAATGCCAGGTCTGATATTATGTCGTTGTTTTTGAAAAGCGTTATATCGTGGTAAATATTTTACTAATAAAGGTCTAGGACCAATTAAACTCATGTCGCCTTTAATAACGTTTAGTAATTGCGGAATCTCATCTAAGGAATACTTTCGAACAAAAATACCAGCTTTTGTAAGTCGTTCTGAAGGTGGTAAAAGTTCTCCATTAGCATCAGTTTTATCGTTCATGGTTTTGAACTTAATAATTTTAAAGATGCGTTCATTTTTTCCTGGTCGTTCTTGAAAGAAAAAAGCACTTCCATTATTCTTTACAAGCAATACAATCCAAACCACAGTAAAAATAGGAGAGGCTAGTAGGAAACCAATTGTTGCTGCGACTAAATCTAAAAGACGTTTTATGAAGTTTTTATAGATCTTCATGATTCTAAAGTTTGATATAATTTTAAAATTTCGTTCCATACAAACTCTTGTTTGTAGCGCTTCATAATTCTTGATCTCGAATGTGTTATCATGGCCTGACGCTTTTCGGGATGATCAATCATAAATTGCATAGCATCTTCAATAGCATTTGTATTTTTAACAGGAATAATTAATCCGTTAACATCATGCTCAATAATTTCATTACAACCGTTAATATTACTTACAATACAAGGTAATTCCATACAGCTACACTGAAGCACTACATTAGGAAATCCTTCACGGTAACTAGGGAAAGTAAGTGCGTGAGAAATGGCTACATAAGGTCTGATATCTTTTTGAACTCCTGTAGCAATAATTTGCGGATTCTCTTTAATTAATTGTTCGGTTTCTGGCTGTAAAGGATCTAAATGATTTTCTCTAGGTCCAACTAATAAGAGTTTCGAATTTAAATGCTTTTTTGACAGCGAATTAAATGCTGAAACCAATTCGTTAATACCTTTGTCTTTTACTATTCTGCCAATAAAAATAAAAACAATGTCTTTTTCGGAGATCTTGAGTTCTGCTCTTAAATTTTGTTTTTGTGTTTCTGAAACCAAAGCTGCATCATAATGTGTTGTGTCAATTCCGTTGGAGCTTCCATTTCCAATTACTTTAAGCTTTGAAGCTTTAGTGAATTTTTCATCTAGAATAATACGTTCTAATCCGAAAGAATTCGGAAGAATACCTGTAGCACAACTGTAGGTGAATTTTTCAACAGCATTTAGAATTTTTCGCTTGAATCCTGAAGCTTCAAGCA
Source organism: Psychroserpens sp. S379A (assembly GCF_049800755.1). Taxonomy (NCBI): domain Bacteria; kingdom Pseudomonadati; phylum Bacteroidota; class Flavobacteriia; order Flavobacteriales; family Flavobacteriaceae; genus Psychroserpens; species Psychroserpens sp. S379A. The sequence continues at coordinate 312,053 of NZ_JBNAFQ010000001.1, forward strand.
ATGGCATTCCAGCAATAGTATGTAATCGATGTGGTACACCAGCCAATTTAGCTGCTAACATGCCTACAGTTCCAGCTTTTGGTGTATGTGTATGCACGATAAAAGGCTTTTCTTTTTTTAAAAATTTATATAGTTGAAAAACAGCTTTTAAATCTTTGATAGGAGTAATGGTTCTAGTCATTTCTACAGCATGTGTTTTAATGCCTTCGTTTTCTCTAACTTCTCTAAGAGGATCGCCTTCAGTTGCAATACCAATAACATCGTAATGCTTATTCATAAAGCGATGTTGTCCTCTTAAAAGTGTTCTTAAAGAGGAAGGAACCGTTGTAATACGAATAAGTTTTTTCATGGATTTGTTAATTGATTTGGTTTAGCATTGCTTCTACGAAGTTATCAATTGACCTAGACTTAATGTAATCTTTAAAATATAATGTTTTGTTATCTGTAGTATTTGCTAATCCTTTTTTCATGGCATCTTTTAAGGCTTCACTATTATGAGTTTCACAAGTTTCAATGCCTTTAATGTTTGCAATTTCTCCAGCACATAATGAGCTTACAACATTATTATTCTGTGACATCATCTGCAAAAGCACATTTGGAAACCCTTCAATTCTAGAAGATACTACACAAAGTTTCGCTTTTTGAAAAATTGGATATACGTTATTAGTGTAACCATATAAAATAACACGATCTTGTAAGTCAAGAGCGTCAATTTGATCAATTAGTTTTTGTTGCTCTTCATCAGAACCATTTCCTAAAATGACTAATTTCAAGGACTTATCATCTAAAAGATGAAACGCATCAATAAGAATGTCAAAACCTTTTTCTGGTATTAATCGACCAGCTGCTACAATAAAATTATCAATATTGAAATCTGTGTTTTGATTAGCTTTAAAAGCAATTTCATCTAAATTTACTGGATTAGGAATCACAACTACTTTATTTTCTTTTGACAACCAAGGTAAGGCTTCAAGTAGTTGTTGTTTCATTAACTCAGTTTGACAAATGATGACATCAGCATATCGATAACCCATTTTATAGGCCGTTTTGTAAAGCTTTAATTTAAATCCGCTAAAGCGTAAAAAAATTGAAGTCGATTCTCTCAACACAAGCTTAGTGTGCTTTAAAACCTTTACTTTTTTCAAAAAACCTAGAAGTCCGTTAATTAGAGCTTGAGAACTTATGGCATGCTTAATACGATGCGTTTTTGATAGTCTTTTTATATACTTAAATGCACCAAAATAGCCTTTATATACTGAGTTATAATCAAGATATACAATATTACATTTGCTTTCTAAAGATTCCCAACCATGATGCTTTTTTCTAACCGTAAATATTACAGTACATGTTTTTCCTTGTTTTATAAAATGATTGATGATGGTAAATAAAACTTGTTGTGCTCCACCACCAATTAAATCATCTGGAAGTACAAAAAGCCAATCTATATCATCTTTATTAGCCATAAGGTTCTAATTAAATTTTATTTTAAAGGAAGTAAATAATATGAGTTTGACATTTAGAATTTAGATTTTTCATAAAGAAAAGGCAACGTATTTAATGTGTAAGATGTTTGCTTTCAATGTCTTGAGTTGTGAATCTATATATGATTTAAAACATTACAAGTTATCATTTTTTTTATATTTCAAATGGTTATTTAAAAGAAATGCTATTGATTCTTAATTATAAGATTGTTATTTCAATAAAATATATAGCAAAAAGTAAAATTGAACCATAACTAATTTGTAACTTTTGTTGCATAAATAATTTGTACCAGCCATAATTTAAAGATTTTGAATATGAAAATAAAATACTTTTTAAAAGGTTACATAAAAGGAAAATTGAGAAAAGTGTTTTTGTTTTTAACTAAAAACTCCTCTATAGCTAGAAGGTATTTGATAAATCATGAGAGGGTTGGAGGTAATAGTCTTTATTGTTATAGAGTTTGGATGAAGCATTTAAAATATTGGTCACTTGTTAATGACGAAGTTCCAAAAGTAGTTGTCGAATTTGGACCAGGAAAATCTTTAGGAGTAGGTCTGTCTGCATTAATATCTGGTTCAGAAAAGCTGTTTGCTTTAGAAAAAAACCAATATTGGAATATAGAAGACAATGTCAAAGTTTTTGATGAATTAGTAGAACTGTTTAAAGCAGAAACTAAAACAGAAAGTATAAATGCGACATTTGAAAACACATCTAATAAACCATTAGATTTTCCTTCAAAAATTTTAAACAACACACATTTATCAAATAGTTTAAAAGCTGATAGAATACAGAGTATTCGTAAAGAGCTTTTTGATCCATTTAATCCAAACAATACGTATATAGTGTCTTTAATTCCTTGGGAAAAAACAGACGTAATACAAGAGAATACAGTAGATTATATTGTTTCACTTACTGTTTTACAACATATAGATAACTTGCCATTTGCATACGAATCTATGCATCGATGGCTAAAAAATGGAGGTTTTGTTTCTCATAAAATTGATTTTAAGTCTATGAATCGTACAAAAATATGGAATGAGCATTGGACACTTAGTGAATCGGAATGGGATTTTGTTACAGGTCAGTCATTTGTAATAAATAGAGAACCTTTATCATCTCATTTAAAATTATTGGAGGCTAATGATTTCAAAATTCTTAATGATGTACGAGATTCTAGCAAAAATGAATTTGAAAGAAAAGATTTAGATGACAAGTTTAAACACCTTGATGATAAAGACTTAACAACTAGTGGATATTACTATTTTGCTCAATTACAAAAGTAAGCTTCCTCATTGAAACGTTGTGCATTTTTCAGTTTTTAAGCCAGTTTCTACATTTAAAAAACAGCCAATATAAATAGTTAAAAGTTTTATCTAAAAGTGTTCGTTTACCGTATTGTAAGGTATCAATATCTATAAAATGGGACGTGTTTTTTTGTATGAACAATTTTATGTTTTCAATATCATTTTCAGACATGTTATTTGGATGTAAGCAAATTGTCCACAATCCGAAAGGCATTTTGTATGGACTGCTAATTTGCTGAGGAATCCAGTTAAAATCATATAATTTATATGTGCCTAAAGCAATTCCGTCACTTATAATATTAATGCTGCTTTCTGTTTTTAAAGCTTTTAAAGTATTTAAGTCGAACGTATGAGAAGGAGCAACCCAAATATTTGTTTCAATATTATGGTTCTTAAAAATCTCAATGCCTTTTTTTATTTTTTCTAATTGTATTTTTAAGGGTAATCCAGCAAATTCAGAATCGTTGTTCTTAGGAATTAATCCACCATTAGACGAAATATAAACATGATTATAACCATGTAATGCTATTTTGTAATTTTTGTTTTGCCATGCTTTTACTTTTTTCCAAAAATTAGCATTGGGCTTATCTACCACTAAAGATTGGTCTTCGTTATGTGGTATGACTGCCATAATTGGCTTTATATTATAAAGATCAAAAATATCTTCTAATTGTTGCCATTTAGCCAAATTCATAGTTGGACAGGCATCATCTAATCTTATAATATATTTAGCAGGCATATTTTTGTGTTTTCAAAGCAACTTATTGTATTACTCATTAATTATTTGGTTAAACAGCGCTTCATATTGATTTAGAATCTTTTCTTTTCTGAATCGTCGTTGAACAGATTCACTGATGTCTTTTGGATTCCATTCTTTATTGAAAAGACTATGCTTTATTTTTTCTGAATAATCTTCTTCAGAAACAACTAAATAACCATTTATATCATTTTGTATTATTTCTTTAGTACCTCCAGGAGCATCAAATGCAATAACTGGAGTGCCTACAACGCAACTTTCTAATAGTGCATTAGGAAACCCTTCAACATACGAGCCTTGCAAATATAAATCTGAAGCCGAAAGATAATCATCTACTTTATCTGTTTTAGGAATGTGTATTATGTTGTCGGTTAATTTATAATCGTCAATAAGTTGTAAAAATTCTGAACGTTCATCACTATCACCAATAATTGTGTATTGAAATGGAAAATTTAATGTTGCTAATTGTTTCAGTATTCTTTCGTAACCTTTCTCTTTACTAAGCCTTCCTACAGTTATTAATTTTTTAATTTCAGTTGAATCATTTTTACTTTTTATCTTAATATGCTGAGTAATAGGATTATTAATTAAAACTAACTTTTGTCTTTTCACTTTAAAGTTATTTGACAAATCGTTAACCATGTCATTAGACTGACAAACTATGGCATCTAACCAATTATAGCCATTTTTAATTAGTTTACTATAGTAGTTCGAACTGTTATCTGAATTGCCTGAATACAGTCGCATTACCGAATTAACACTTGCTTCTCTGCCAATAAATTTTGTTTTCCTAAAAAAGAGAGAAATAAAAGCCATAACCAAGTTTAAATGCGATATTGAACTAATAACAACATGTTGTTTGTTCTGTTTTAAATACAAAAACAACGAAGGAATGGCGTTTAATACTCTAGACTTGTTTAAAAACTTTAAATGGATGCCTTCAACTTTATAGCCAGCATCTTTTTTATAACCAATAATTAAGAGCGTCGCTTCAAATTTATCTTTATCTAAATTTTGAGCCACAAACGACATTATTTTTTCTGCTCCATGCGGTTTTAGAGTTGGTAAAACAAATGTGATTTTAATTTTTTTGTCCATGTAGTACTTATCTAATAGAAAGTCCTTTTCCGTTTGTATTAAGCCATTGTTTTAATACCAATAGTTTCCAAATTAATGGATACTTATTCCAGCTTCCATCCATATGTTGGCTAATCATCAATTTTACTTTTTCTACATTAATACATGGTATAGATTTTAAGGCATCATCGTTGAGTTCTTCTAAAACAAAATCTTTTAAATCTTCTCTAAACCAGCGAGAAAAAGGCATTGTAAATCCAGATTTAGGTCTGTCAAATATAGATTTAGGAACTTTTTGATACACTAAATCTTTTAAGATTCGTTTTTGGTTCTTTTTATCATATTTAAAATGTGTTGGAAGCGAATTTGCAAAATCTACAACACGATAATCTAAAAAAGGCGCTCTAGCTTCTAATGAATATGCCATTGAAGCTCTATCTACTTTTGTATTAATATCCCAATTGAGATACGTTTTAGTATCAAAATCTGAGATACGTTCAAGCAGGTTTTTATAATTATGTTGCAAATATTTTACTTCTTCTACATCGTTAAAATCGTGATTTGATGTAATCCATGAAGGATCTAAAGAGGTCATTAAATTCAGATAAAAATCATCTGGATTTTTAAAACCTAGTGATTGAGAAATTACTTTGAGTTTATAATTTGGCATTGCATTTAAAACCTTAGCCAAAACTTTTCTAGAACCCAAAGGGATTTGATAAATACTATTTATTTTTTTTGCCCAATTGTAACGATGATAACCAAGGAAACTTTCATCTCCAGCATCACCAGAAAGTGCAACAGTAACATGCTGTCTCGTATATTTTGAAAGTAACATTGAAGGTATTGCAGACGAATCTGAAAAAGGCTCGTCATAATAATGACAAAAATCTTTTATTAAATCGATACCTTCTTCATAATTACATTCTATAGTGTGATGATTTGTATTTAAATGATCTGCAACTTGTTGAGCATAGATGCTTTCGTCGAATCCTTTTTCATTAAATTTTACAGAAAAGGTTTTAATTTTTGAATCAGTGGATTCTGTAGCCAATGCAGCAACAAGTGAAGAATCGACACCTCCAGATAAAAATACACCAACAGGAACATCTGCATATAATCGCGTGGAAACTGCATCTTTTAGAATGGCATTTAATTCTTGTTTTGCATCGTCATAAGTGCCTGAAAACGGATTTGTGTTTTTATAATCAATATCCCAATATTGATAATCTTCAAACTTTCCAGTAGCTAAATCAAAAGTAAACGAATGTCCAGCTTTTAACTTTTTTACTTCATTAAAAATCGATTGTGGATCTGGAATATTTCCCCAAACCAAATAATATGTAATGGCTTTTTCTGAAATAGTTAAATTATTATGGTGTGTTTGAATAGAAGAAACCTGACTAGAAAATTCAAATTCTTTACCATTGTGATAATAGTAAAAGGGCTTTTGACCTAATCGATCTCTAGCTCCAAAAAATAGCTGCTTTTTTTCATCATAAATAACAAAACCAAACATGCCATTAAAATGGGTAACACAAGCTTTGCCATATTCAATATATGCTGCACAAACGACTTCAGTATCACTAGTTGTATTAAAAGTGTAGCCTTTACTTTGAAGTGTTTTACGTATGGCTTTGAAATTATAAATTTCACCATTGAATGCGATATGAACGTGATTATAATTAAAGGGTTGATTTGATCTTGGATCTAAATCTATAATAGATAATCTATTGTGACCAAAAGCAATTCTTGAAGTTTTTGAATTATAAAACTCAAAGCCTGTTTGATCTGGACCTCTAAAGGATGTACGTTTAAGCTTATCCTTAATTTGAGATTCATTATAGTTTATATTGGTTCCGTAAATTCCACACATACAGGTAGCATTATAGTATTGATTGGTATACTTTCAAGTGTTCTATATAAACACTATCGATGTTAAAAATGGATTTAATTTCTTGATATAATGTTTGAGATTTTTCTTTAGCAATATCGTAATTTTCAATAACAGAAATCATTTGTTTAGAGAATGAATTTACATCACAAACTATAGCATTTGACTGATTTAAAAAATCAGGAATACTACCAACAGGTGTTGCAATTACAGGTAGTTTAGATGCTGCAGCTTCAATAATAGCTACAGGCATTCCTTCCCATAAGGAAGGTAGTATTAAACAGTGTGCATTGTCTATGACTGATTTGATATCATTTTTAAAACCAAAAAGAATAAAATTGTTTTCTAATTGATTTGCTGCAATAGCCTCTTCTAACTCTTGTCTCATATAACCATCACCAACAACATGAATGACAAAATTATGAAGCTCTTTTTCTTTTAATTGATTTGCAAATGTAATTAAAGACAATGGGTTTTTAGGCGTATTTAATCGTCCTAAAAATAGAAACACAAAAGGTTTAGAGCTGTTGAAAACCCTCTCTTTTTCAGAATTAAAAGTATTAAAATCTACACCATTAGGAATAACAACACTATTTTTTAAATACCATTTTTTTGAATTCTCACTAAAAATAATGTCTTTTTTTCTGAAAGGTTTGGTTAAAAACAAGAGCCATCTTCTGCCAATTGATGCGACTTTGTTAGTATGCATTGTATATGCAATAGGTATCTTTTTATACTTTAATCTATAGATAATGCCAAGAAGACCACCATGATATTGGTGACAATGAAACACAACATTTTCGTAATCCTTTATTATTTGGTGAAGTTGATTTAAACCTTTTGTTAAGGTAGAATTTCTAAATGAAGTAATATTTAAAAAGTGAACTTCAATGTTTTCCTGAATAAATTTTTCTTCAAGTGTGTTTAATTCAGAAATTGAAATCACAATAGTTTTGGTATTTGGATTACTTTGCTTAGCGAGTTGAAACACCATTTGTTCGGCACCACCACCACCTAAACTACTCGATATATGTACTATTGTAATTGGTTTTTGCATTATAATTTTTTGCAACTTCTTTAGCGCTTTCTTTTAATTTTTGCATCAATAACTGTTAGAGTTTCAGATGCATTTATAGTGTGCGTTGAGAACATGTCTTTGCTCCAATTTGGATATATAGATTGTTCTAAACATTCTTTATAACTATTAGTATTTAAGGTTGTTATCTTATTAATATTCATGGCATAACCATAATGTTTTGTACAGTTTTGAGCTGGTCTAAAAATACAATTTTCGGACATATAAAGCTCACCTGCAGGTCTCGAAGAACTTTTATCTGTAACAATCGGATTTTGTTTATGAGCAATCCAATGATCATTTAATAAACTATCGGAATAAAATAGGTGCAACTCACTTTGCATTTTAGTGCCATTTAATTCTTCAATATTTGTAAATAACCAGTACTTGTTATCATGTTTAAAAATTGTGGAATCAACAGCTTTAATGTTATTCATTATTACTTTTTCTAATTCCCATTTATAAGGAAACGCTATGCATTTATATAACTCTATCGTATTATTGCCCATAGTTTCTGGTAGCATATACAATTTGCCATCATCTTCAATTAGAAAAGGATAGGAGAGGTGATAAGGTTGCTCTATAATGGTTTTTGGAGATTTATAATTTCCATCTTTATCCATTTCAATTACTGCAATTTTTCCGAAAGGTTCGTTAAACAATAGTTCTTCAATAAAAATGTAGTAGGTGTCGTTACGCTCAATAACAAATGGATCTGCCCAAATTCGGTCTTTTGGTGGTAATATTCTTTTAAAATTTTCAAAAGATTTGGGACGCTTTTTATTTGAATGCATTTGAAAAAGCAGTATCCATTGTTCAAAATACGAACGTCTTTCAATAACACCTTTAAATGCTTTAAAGTACAACTTTGAAACTGCTTTTATCGTTTGAAAATTACTAGGAATTTTATAGTCTTGATGCTTTTGAATTTTAGATTGATCATATTTATCTAACCATTTTTTAAAAAACTCATCAGGTTTAGATTTATATAATTCTTCAAGCATTCTAGGAAGCATATTTGCAGCTTTCCAATATATCGTATGAGCATGTCTATTGCTATACAATTTATCGTTTGAAAATGAAGTTTCATAAAGTATTGAATCTTGCTCAACTGGATGTCCTTTTAATAGTATCGAAACCTTAGTGTCTATTTGATTTTCAAAGAGTTCCCATATTCCAAAAGGACCTTTTCTTTTTTTACTGCAATCACCAAAATAGTATGACCATACGCCAAACTTAACATGTTTTAGAAGTTGCTCTGGAATTGAATTTTTGTCTAATTGAATAATTAAATCGAGCTGTTTTAAATCTTCTATTTCAACAGTATTCACTGAGCTTTCCTTGCAATTACCTAAAATCGATTTTAGGTTTTTTTGAGCTAAAGCATCAGGATAAGGCTTATGAATTTTGTTTTCTATTGCTTTAAACACAGCATAAGAAATCTGATTTATCTTAGAAATAAAAGTGGCTTTTTTTTCTGAAGGATATTTAGTCTTGATAACCAATACAATTTCAGCATATTTAGAATGTATTAACGATTCAATACAATTGAATGACCAAGAGGATAAGTTATTACTTTCTACAAGTAACCCAATTCTTAATTTATGTTTAGTCATTTTATTTTCTGTATCTGAAATCAAATAGTTTCACAAAATGTACTTACTTTAATTTACGTTTATAAACATATTGAAATAAGTACGTATCATGATTTTCAGGTTTCAATAGTATAAAATATAAGTACCATACAAAGCAACTCAGTACGACCATTTCGCCACCATCTTCTAACAACACTATAAAAAGTAAGGTATAACGATTATGATTTATAAATTCATGAATCATATCTACACCAATTCCAAAAAACAAAAACACAGCAAATAATAATCCTAAATCAATAGCTGTTTTTCTGTATTTTTTATCTCCATAATAATAACCTCCTACTAAAAAAAAGAGCAGTATAGACCCAAAAAGGGCTACATAAGTTAGCTCACCTAAATCTTGAGCTCTCAAACCAAACATTGGTGTATAATTAAATTTTTCAGTAACCCAAGCTCCAAAGCGTTCATGAAATTTCAATGAGTCATCTAATAGCATTAAAACAAATAATATAAGCCATGACACATAACCCATTTTTTTAGTTTTAATAAGTAATTTAATAAGTATGATGATTCCTATTACAAATTGTAAATACTGAAACATTTCAGGATAACCATCATCATTATTTAAATAAAAAGGAGCAATAGACCAACCGAGTTCTATTCTTTTAAATACTAAAAACACAAACAAAGCATGTAACAATACAAACAACACATCAATACTTAATAATATCTTAAGCAATCTACTTGCTTTAGGAATGCTAAAATGTTGTTTGAAAAATTGAAAACTCATTTAATGTTCTATTGGTTTGAAAGATAAATGTATGACATAAAAATAAAACAAGAGTTTTATTGCTGAAAATTCGATAAAACGCCAATTTTTATCCTTGATGAAGAGTTGGTAGGCATTTTTTTGGTTGAACTACAATAGCAGCATTTAGTCTAGATTTTTTATGTCATCAGCTTCTTCATTTTCATTTTCAATAACTCTAAGATATAGCCATATAGAAACAAAGGTCACATGATGTATGGTGTCAAAATTATGATTTGTTAATCCTACAATAACCAATCCAATAGCCAATAAACATTCGTAAGGTTTTATTTTGAAGGTTTTAAAACTTTTAAATAACATATAGAGGTAAATACCAACAAAGATTAAAAAAGGAATTATTCCGCTTTCTCCAATAACTCTAAGGTAGTTGTTATGTACTCCAACTTCATAGATGTTATCACTTTTAAAGGATTCGTAACCATTTCCAACTATAGGAGAATCAAAGATTAAGTCGTAGTAATTTGACCATGTTTCTGTTCTAGAATCATTATTTACAGAACTATTAATTTTTCCTTCTCCAAAAGCACTGTCTAATAAATTGAGCCTGTCTGTATTAAGACTTAAGGTACTTGAAATGCTTAATAAAAGGAATATCGCTAAAAAACCTGCAACAAATATGCTCACATTTTTACGGTTTTGAAATGTAGAAATTAGAATTATAATTACCCATAATAATATAAATGTTCGTGAAAAGGTTAGTGCTCCACAAAACGTAAAAAATAATAACGATATATATTTCCATTTATCTTTTTTAATGGAAAATGTTAATATAACTCCAATAAGGCAAGCAAATCCAGCAGCATTAGGATCTAAAAAGAATCCACTATACCTTCCGTAATCCATAGGAAAAAAGAAAGCATTAATAAAGATACTAGAACACGCTATAATGAATAAAATAAACAATTCTTTTACATTAGTTCTTCTAGCTAATTCTGTACCACAAACAATTATAATCAAGTATTTTATAAAATCTATATAATAGTATTTTTCATCAGGAACATACACTAAACCAGATATAACATAATACAAAACTGCAAATATTATAAAAGGCCATAATAAAGCATGTTTTGTATTTATTGCATAAAAAAAGAGTAATAATGAAAGTGTTAAATAACTAAAAAGACTTCCCATACTATCTCCAAAGTTGAGCAATATAACTCCAGGTATATTACAAACTAATAGAATTGAAATGATGTAACGAAGTATTTTCATGTAATGGTAAACAATTTTCTTAACTAGTTACGTTTGCTTTTTGTTCTTTATTTATATGACTAATATAAACGTATAAAATTAAACTATTAATAATTGCAACTGCAGATGTTGCTAAAGCTAATCCGTAAACTCCAATATGTTGTATTAAGAAATAATTAAAAGTGACGTTTAACACTAAACAAATTACAGCAGCTAAAACCATAAATCCATTTTTATTAATAGATTCTAAAAAGCGTACCATAATAATTGTAGTAATGTACGCTGGTATTTGAAGTAAATATAACTGTTGTATCCTAGAAACGATTACTGTATCGTCACTTGTAAAAGCATTTCTTTCAAATATTAAAGAGATTAAAGGTGACGATAATACAATTAAGATGACTGCAATAATGCTACTACCAATGAGTAAGAATTTTAAAATTCGCTTTAGTTCCGAATATGCTTTCTCACGATTTTCAATTACTTTTTTTGAAAAATAAGGCAATAAAACATTGCCAAGAGCTAAAGTGACTAATCCTATAGAGAACATTGGAATTTTTACACCATAATTAAGAGCAGCAATAGAACCTATAATAAGTTGAGCAGCAAAATATTGATCAATTATAGGGTTGATTCCTGTTAAAATATTTGCAGAAAGTTTTGCTGGTAGTTGAACAAATAACTCTTTAATATTCTTTGAGACAAAATCAGGAACTCCAAGTTTTATTGTTTTCTTTTTAAGAGATACAATTAATAAAAATAAAAAATTGAGAACGCTTCCTATTAAGGTTCCTTTCGCTAAAACTAAATTACCCAACTCTTCTTTAAAAAAGAAAAGGCATATCATTATGCTTATAGGTGTGAATACAGAATTCATCGAAGAAAACGTGAATTCATCATATATGGTTAATATTCCATTTAGCATTGAAGATAATCCCCAAAATATGATACAGGGAATTACGTAATAAAACTGTGCTTTAATCAACGCATAGTAACTTTCAGAATGTCCCGAAAAAAAAGTTTCGAGATATACATCTGTAAATAAAATAGCAATTAAACAAAAGACTAAAGCAACCGCAATAGTAACTAAAAAACATGTGGTTTGAAATGCTCTAATATTTTTACCGCTATTGAGTTCTATAACATAATTAGGTATGAATACACTTTTAAAACCACCTAAAAAGACATTACTCATAAAACTAGGTATGAGTATGGCTATATAAAAAGTATCTACAAGTTCAGATAAACCAAAGCTATCAGCTATAACAGCTTCTTTTAAAAAGCCAAGAACTTTAACGCATAACGTTACTACGCCAACAATTATAATATTTGTAATTGTTGGATTCTTTAAACTCTTTTTTAAAAACTCAATGATGTTAAACTTTGAAATCAATGGGTACTATTATTTTTTAAAAATAAAAGGAAGTTTATAAAGCTTGCCCTATAATACTTTGCATTGCGAAAATAATTTTTTTTTCTTTTCCAATGCCTATATGCTTATCTGATTAGACTAAATGATAATAAATTGGTGTGAAATACAAGTTTATTGCATTCATTTTTCTTCTGTTCAATTTTTAAGACATTTAATTGTTATGTGAATAAAATGTTAAAATATAGTGTTAAAAAATCCATTTCGTGCTTTTGGTCGTATTTATTGCATTGATTATCGATTATTTTATTGAATTTAAGTTTAATTTCTTATTAAAAATCCTACATATGTAGGAATAAACTTTCTTTTTTGTATCACTTTATCGAATAATTAATACTTTAATCGTTAAAATAGATAACGTTTTTATAGATTGGTCAAATAATTAATGCCCCAAACGTTAATAGCAAATGAAAGCCCTAAATCCCCAATGCCAATTTATTGGCAGTAAACATTATAGTGTTTACTTTTTATTAAGCATATTTTTACTTTGTATTAGTAATTATTCTTTTTCACAACAATTAGCATTCCCTTCTGCTGAAGGCTTTGGGAAATATGCTAGTGGAGGAAGAGGAGGACAAGTTATTAAAGTCACAAACCTTAACAACTCTGGAAGTGGTAGTTTAAGAGCTGCTTTAGATGCTTCTGGTACAAGAACAATTGTTTTTGAAGTTGGAGGAACAATCAATCTCAACTCAAACATATATGTAGACAATGGTAATTTAACCATAGCAGGACAAACTGCTCCAGGCGATGGTATTTTAATCAGAGGTGGAATGATTCAATTTGAATCTTCAAATGTTATTGTTAGATACATGAGATTTAGACCAGGTCCTTCAGCGCCTTCAGGTTCAGATGCGGTTAGTATTACAGCTTGGTCTGGTTCTATTGTAGAAGATGTGATATTTGACCATTGTTCGTTTAGTTGGGCAGATGATGAAAACTTTAATATTCGTGGTGTTAATGGTGGAATCGTTAGAAATGTAACGGTTCAAAATAGCATTGTTTCTGAAAATACTTATGGTTTTTTAACCAGTACAGGTTGCTATAATATTAGTGTATATAGAAATTTATTCGCTTTAAATTCTGAACGAAGTATAAGAAGTAATGAACCCGTTTCTGGACAGCTTGAATATGAAATGATAAACAATTTAGTATATGGATTTAGAAGTGCTACAAAACCTAGTTATGGAACTAAATTTAGCGTAGTGGGCAACCACTATAAATTATCTTCGCAAGTAAATCCTTATGATAGTTTTGTTATAGATGCCTCAAGTACAGATCAAGGTATTGTATCTGAAACTTATGCTTATGAAGATGATAATTTAGTTACTGGATCAATAAATACATTAGACACTGGTTTTAATTCTTATGTAGAAACAACGCCTTTTATACCATTAACTATCACACCAATAGCAGCATCTTCGGTAGAAACAGCTATATTAGATTTTGTAGGCTGTAGCTATCCTTCTAGAGATAATGTGGATAGTAGAATAATTAATCACTATACTTCAGGTAATGGAAGCATTTCATCATCTGGAACTTATCCAACAATATCAAATGGAGTAGCTCCAAATGATACTGATAATGATGGTATGCCAGATTTTTGGGAAGCCGAAAATGGATTAAATAGTAATGATGCTTCAGACAGAAATATTGTGCATGCTGAAGGTTATACAAGTTTAGAATATTACATAAATTTTATGTCATTAGGAACTGCTCCAAATCAAGTTGATGCAGGTCAAGATATTATTATTTGCGAAGGAGATACAATTACATTAACTGCTTCTGGAGCTGATTCATATGTATGGAATCCAGGAGGAATAAGTGAGGCTTCAATTGATGTAAGCCCAACTGAAACTACAACATATACTGTAACTGGAACACATTCTGACGGAAGTACTTCAACAGACAATGTTCTTGTTACTGTTAACCCAATTCCTGTTGCTGATGCTGGTGAAGATGTTGAAACATGCCAAGGCACAGCTGTTACTTTAACAGCGAATGGAGGAACAGGATTTTTATGGAATACAGGAGCTACAACTCAAAGTATTTCAGTAAATCCGAATTCAACAACAACGTATTCAGTTGAAGTAACTCAAAATGGATGTTTAAGTAATCCTGATGAAGTTACTGTAACAGTAAATCCGCTTCCAAATGTAGATGCTGGATTGGATGTTTCGGTTAATTTTGGAGAATCAATTGTATTAACTGCTAATGGAGCAGATGCTTACGAATGGAGCAACGGAGAAACAACACAAAGTATAACAGTAAGTCCTACAGTTGAAACAACTTATACTGTTACTGGAACCACAGGAACTTGTCAAAATACAGATTCGGTCACGGTTTTTCTCGTAGGCAGCGAAGTCGTTGCCAATGCAGGAGAGGATCAAACCATATGCAATGGCTCACAAACTACGTTAACCGCTACAGGAGGAGCTGCTTATGTTTGGAATACTGGACAAACGACTGCAAGTATTGATGTGAATCCAACAAGTACAACAACATATACTGTTACTGCTTTTGATAGTACAGGAACCGTTTCAGATAGTGATGATGTAACAGTAACTGTTAATGCTTTACCAAATATAGATGCAGGAATCGATGTCACAATCACAGAAGGAGAAAGTACTACATTAACAGCAAATGGAGCAGATACTTATCAGTGGAGCAATGGAGCTACAACACAAAGTATAGCAGTGAGTCCAACAAGTACAACAACTTATTCAGTTACAGGATTCTTAAATGGTTGTGAAGCTTCAGATGATATTACAGTAACTGTTCAAACAGAAACAGTAGTTGCTGATGCTGGATTAGATCAAACGATTTGTGAAGGAGAAACTGTAACCCTTACTGCTTCAGGAGGATCTACTTACCAATGGAATACAGGAGCAACAACTTCAAGTATAGAAGTGAATCCAAGTACAACCACAACATATACAGTAACTGTATTTAATGCACTAGGAACAAATTCAGATAATGATGATGTTACAATAATTGTTAATGCTGTACCAAATGTAGATGCAGGAATCGATGTTACAATTACAGAAGGAGAAAGTACTACATTAACAGCAAATGGAGCAGATACTTATCAGTGGAGCAATGGAGCTACAACACAAAGTATAGCAGTGAGTCCAACAAGTACAACAACTTATTCGGTTACTGGATTCTTAAATGGCTGTGAAGCTTCAGATGATATTACAGTAACTGTTCAAACAGAAACAGTAGTTGCAGATGCTGGATTAGATCAAACGATTTGTGAAGGAGAAACTGTAACCCTTACTGCTTCAGGAGGATCTACTTACCAGTGGAATACAGGAGCAACAACTTCAAGTATAGAAGTGAATCCAAGTACAACCACAACATATACAGTAACTGTATTTAATGCACTAGGAACAAATTCAGATAATGATGATGTTACAGTAACTGTTAATGCTTTACCAAATGTAGATGCAGGAATCGATGTTACAATTACAGAAGGAGAGAGCATTACATTAACAGCAAATGGAGCAGATACTTATCAGTGGAGCAATGGAGCTACAACACAAAGTATAGCAGTGAGTCCAACAAGCACAACGACTTATTCAGTTACAGGATTCTTAAATGGTTGTGAAGCTTCAGATGATATTACAGTAACTGTTCAAACAGAAACAGTAGTTGCTGATGCTGGATTAGATCAAACGATTTGTGAAGGAGAAACTGTAACCCTTACTGCTTCAGGAGGATCTACTTACCAATGGAATACAGGAGCAACAACTTCAAGTATAGAAGTGAATCCAAGTACAACCACAACATATACAGTAACTGTATTTAATACACTTGGAACAAATTCAGATAGTGATGATGTTACAGTAACTGTTAATGCTTTACCAAATGTAGATGCAGGAATCGATGTAACAATCACAGAAGGAGAAAGCATTACATTAACAGCAAATGGAGCAGATACTTATCAGTGGAGCAATGGAGCAGTAACACAAAGTATAGCAGTGAATCCAACAAGTACAACGACTTATTCAGTTACTGGGTTCTTAAATGGATGTGAAGCTTCAGATGATATTACAGTAACTGTTCAAACAGAAACAGTAGTTGCAGATGCTGGATTAGATCAAACGATTTGTGAAGGAGAAACAGTAACACTTATTGCTTCAGGAGGATCTACTTACCAATGGAGTACAGGAGCAACAACTTCAAGTATAGAAGTGAATCCAAGTACAACCACAACATATACAGTAACTGTGTTTAATGCACTAGGAACAAGTTCAGATAGTGATGATGTTACAATAATTGTTAATGCTTTACCAAATGTAGATGCAGGAATTGATGTGACAATCACAGAAGGAGAAAGCATTACATTAACAGCAAATGGAGCAGATACTTATCAGTGGAGCAATGGAGCAGTAACACAAAGTATAGCAGTGAATCCAACAAGTACAACGACTTATTCGGTTACTGGATTCTTAAATGGTTGTGAAGCTTCAGATGATATTACAGTAATTGTTGAGCCAATAGTTTTTACAGCGAGTGCTGGTGAAGATCAGTCTATTTGTGAAGGTACATTCACTACCTTAACCGCTTCAGAAGGAGATGCTTACTTGTGGAGTACAGGTGAGACAACTCAAAGTATTAATGTGAATCCTTGGACGACTGAAACTTATACAGTAACTGTTTTTGAAGGAAATGAACAAGCTCAAGACGATGTAACAGTTCACGTGAACTTAAATCCGAATGTGGTGATTTTGAATGGTGATGAAGTAACTATTTTAGAAGGTGAATTTGTGACACTTTCAGCAAATGGTGCAAATACATATGAATGGGACAACGGAGCAACACAACCAAATATAGCAGTTAGTCCTTCAGAATCTAGAACTTATACAGTAACAGGTTATATTAATAATTGTGCTGATCAAAAATCGGTTGCAGTAAACGTAGTAGAAACGGTTGAAGCTTATGCAGGTGAAGATGTTACTACATGTGCTTTAGAAATGGTTACATTAACTGCTGATGGAGGAGTTAATGGAAATGTTCAATATTTATGGAACAATGGAGAAACAACTCAAAGTATTGAAGTTGCTCCTGGAACAGATACAGAATATTCAGTTTTGGTTTACAACGAATTATCTTCAGATGAAACATCAGTTATGGTTTATGTTACTGATTGCAGTCCTACAGATCCTCCAGTGGTTAATGAAGAATTTGATTTTTTAATTTATCAAGATGTAAATGCAGATGTTTTAAAGATTCAAATCTCTGGAATGGATAGAGTAGATGTCGATAAAATTGTAATGTATGACCTTTCTGGAAAAGTTGTTTTCAGAGAACAATTAAAGCCAAACCAAGGCATACAATCACTAGATAAAGAAATTGATAGTTCTCAATTTTCGAGAGGTGTGTATGTTATTCGACTTATGTATGATGATACCGAAATACTGAAAAAAATCCCTATAAGATAAATCATTATTTAAGTGATAGTCTAATGCTAATATACTCGAAAGCATATATTAACATTTTTTATTCGATATCGTTTAAGAATTTAAGAGATAGAATTGTTGCTGTAGAATCGCAATTTTTAATTTGTAATTCTAAATTTTCGTCTTTATAAGTATTTTCTATGAGGTAGGTTTTACAACCCTCAGATTTGGTGTCACTTTCAGAAAAATTTACATCACCAGTTTTTATAAGTTCAGAAACTATTAATGTATCGATGTTGTGTCTATTCATTGTAGTCATTGCAACATCAGAATACATCTTCTTTTTAATGGAAATATTTTTGATGGTTCGAGCGTTAGGACTATAATCACAAGATGTTTTTTTTCCGCTTAAAAAAAAAGCAAGAACGATTAGTCCAATTGAAAAGCCACCTAAGTAGTAGCCTATTCGATGTATTAATTTCATAACTAAAGTTTCAGTATTTGGTGTTAGCTAGAATATTAACAAGTTGACGTCACTACAGTCTAAATCAAACCAATTAGCAACCGATTTGTTAGTTAAAATTCCGTGGTAAAAATACAACCCATTTTTTAAACCACGATCAAAACGTATGGCATTTTCAATACCTCCATCTTCTGCAATTTTTAGTAAATATGGAGTAAAGATATTACTGATAGATACCGAAGCCGAACGAGAATATCGTGCAGGAATATTTGGGACACAATAATGAGTAACACCGTTGTACTCAAATGTTGGCTTGTCGTGGTTGGTCACTTCGCTAGTTTCAAAGCATCCTCCCATATCAATACTCACATCAATAACTACTGCACCAGTTTTCATAGTGTCAACCATAGCTTCAGTGACAATAACTGGAGATCGGTTTTTCCCTCTTACAGCTCCTATAGCAACATCACAACGCTTTAAAGCTTTAATCAAGTTTTTTGGTTGTAAAGTTGAAGTGTAAAGCGTACGACCTAAATTAGATTGAATACAACGTAGCTTGGTGATAGAATTATCAAAGACTTTTACATTTGCTCCTAAGCCTATTGCAGATCGTGCTGCAAATTCGCCAACAGTTCCTGCACCAATAATAACAACTTCAACAGGAGGTACACCACTGATGTTACCAAACATTAAACCGTTACCATTGTTTACGTTCGAAAGCAATTCTGAAGCAATTAGTATTGAGGCTGTTCCAGCAATTTCACTAAGCGAGCGAACTGCAGGATAAGCACCATCATCATCTTTTATAAACTCAAAAGCTAGAGCAGTAATACGTTTAGAAGCTAAAGCCTCAAAGTATTTTTTGTGTTGCGTTTTTAGTTGTAGTGCAGAAATTAAAATAGTTTGCGGATTAATGAGTTTTATTTCATCTAAAGAAGGAGGTTCAACCTTGAGTATAATTGGACATGAAAATACTTTAGCCGTATCTTTTGTGACTTCAGCTCCAGCTTCGCTGTAATTCTTATCTTTAAAATTTGCGCCTTCACCAGCACCAGACTCGATCATCACACGATGACCATTAGTTACAAGTGCAGAAACAGCATCAGGAGTAAGGCAAACTCGTTTTTCTTGAAAGTGTGTTTCTTTAGGGATACCAATAAACAAGTTTCCTTTTTGTTTTAAAATTTCTAAAGTTTCTTCCTGCGGAAGTAATTGTGCTTTGGTAAAAGGAGATTTAGATTTACTCATTTAGCTAAAATTGAAGCCTCAAATTACAAATAATTATTTGAATTATTTATATAAAAGTTCATATATTAGACGTAGATAATTTTCTGTATTTTACAACTATGAGACATTTTAAATTAAAAGATTATATCATTTCTATTCTGATTGTCTCTGTTGCGCTTTTATATTTTTTTGTAGACAAATTAGTTCCAATAGATTCAAAAACAATCAATGTTTTTGGTTTTCCAGATACAGAGCATTTTGTTTACTATTCAAAAATGAAATTTTTGATTATTTTCTTTTCAATGACTTGGTATTTAACTTGTCAACATTGGTGGAAATCAGCTATTCTTGTAATTATTACGATTGAACTATTAAAGCTGATAACAGCTTTAAATGTCAATTCTGAATATTTTGATGAAATTGACTATATAACAAGCTTACCAATAACAATTCCGATTATTTTGGTCTTGATATTCGTGTCAAAGAAAATCAACACCTATAGTGGGTCTAAAAAGTTGTGTTCAAAGATTGATACCGAAATTGACAACGTATTTTTTGAACTTCAAAATATGGATAAAACTCAATTAGATTTTTTAGAAAAAAGCTATAAGAAAGCTAAGGTGAATAAGAACAAAGACACTTATAAAAAGCAATTGATTTTGATAAGAGATAAATTTTATAATAGGCAGTAATGATATGAAAAATCCATTAGTTAATAATAAAGAGTTAAAAAGAGATTTAGTAGTACTCATCATTATAATATTGTTGCCATTTACGTTTTATTTATATACTATTGTACCTACAAATGCGTCCTATTTTGATATTGGTTTTTTAACTATTAGTCCAGGTTATTATGATTATGTAGATTATTATCTTTGGCTCCTTTTTGTAAAAATCTTAACTATAGGAATTTTATCTATTTGGTTTGTAACTTGTAAGCATTTGTGGAAATATATTTTACTTTTTCCAATATTTTTAGAAATTCATAAGATTCTCTCTATTGTTGATTTTGCTAACAATGGAGTTAATGTCCCTTTTTCATTTATGTCCTTAGTTTCTGGTATTTTATTTTGGAAAATAATGCTTGTTTTTGTTCCGTATACTTTTATCTTAATTTTTATATCTATTCGTATGAATTATAATAATATAAATAGCATTAACAGAGAAAAAATTAATGAAGAAATAAACCAACAGCTATATGCAGTATCTAAATTTGATTATAAAGATTATAAACTGATTAATAAAGAACTTAAATTATTGAAAAAACAAAAGCTAACAATGGACAAAAAAGAATATTTGATTGCTTTAATAAGAATAAGAGATCGTTTAATGATTTAAAACATCATTTTTTTGAATCTTCAATTTCTTTTAATATTTCATTTAACAAAGCTTTCTTTTCTTCAGACCATTGCGATTTTAGACGCTTATTGATATAGTCTTCTATTTCGTCCTTAGACCTCACCTTAGGTTTTACATGCTCATCAATAAACATGTCTCCTTTACCTGTAATAAGCCAGACAAGATTTACTTGCGGGTATTTTTTGACAATACGTTCAATAACATCACTTCCTACAGAAGCATTGTTTTTTTGCATTCTTAAAATATATCCATTGGCTGTACCAATGGAAATGTCAAATTGACGAGCACTTATATTCAATTCTGAAATAAGCTGAATAATACGATGTACTGCTTTACTCATGTTATATTAGGGATTAAATTAGAGTAAATTATAAGTTATAATTTATACAAATGTAATTTTTTTTATCTAATATATCGTATTTAGTAGATTATTTTCTATATTAACATTGTTAATTCTAAAAATGAATTACAAAAAAGTAGTTTAGTTTTACGTTGTTATGAGGATTAATATATAACTAATAGTTAGTTTATCTTTGGCTTATAACTATTATAAGTGTCTAGCTGAATTTAGTCAGTAATGCACAGCTAATTATCAGCTGTGTTTTTATTATGGGTTGTATATGCTTAGAAGTACTGCTTTACTTTTCCTAAAAAAGATTTTGGTTTGTACATAAATTCTTCTTCAAGCTCTTGCATGGTTTTATCAACTTCATTTAGCTTATTAAACATTTTTGCTCTTATTAAATAGATAGAAGGAATTATTATCGCCATGAGAGGAACTAAATACAAGAGCTGAAACTCATCAAAAAAAACCATATCTTCATTTATGGCTCCAAAAATTTGATAAGAATACATTGCAATTGGTACTAATAAAGCATGGTACCACCAATGCCTACAAGTAAAAAACCAAGTAAAAAGTAGACACAAAGGAATCAATTTCATTAATATAGACCAAATTCCTATCCTAGCATCACCGTAAAAACTACTTTTATAGTCAAACAACCAAGTGTTCCATGTTTCAGATTCTGGTACATATTCGTATAAATAAAAGAAAAAGGGAGTAGCAGCTATAAATGTAGCTATTATACTCCCTAATAAAATACTTCTATTGCTGAATTTACTATCCGTGTGTACGGACTTTAAGTTTTCTTTTGTCAATTTCTGTTTTAATTTGTCCATCTAGGTTGATTAAATCAGTTGCTTGTGCTGTGAACGCAATTCCACCAATAATCGCAATGGCTAATACATACTTTTTTGTTTTCATAATATAAGGGATTAATTAATTAATAGTCCAAATATACTTCGAGATAGCAGTTTTGAACAGTTAAACGAGTGTTAAAAACAACTCCATTAATCGTCTTATCGTTACGGTTTTTCCGTAATTGCCAGTATTTATGCGGTATAAGGTGGTTTATTTATTTACGCGTTTGCAGTACTCATAAGCAGGGTTTTGGGTTAATAATTCGTTTTGGCTCAATTTGAGGGTTCTTGAGGTCTTATCTTTTAATCCTATTGTTATTTTACATATATCACTAGGAAGTAAGCTTGATATGTTTTCTGGCCATTCAATAAACAGCCAAGCATTGTCTAAATTTAAATAGTCTTCAAAACCAAAATTTAAGGCTTCAGCTTCATCCTCTATACGATACATATCGAAGTGAAAAATAGATCCATTTAAAGATTCATATTCATTTACTATTGAAAACGTTGGACTTGTAACATCATCATTACTTCCTAACGCTTTTACCATCGCTTTTATAAGTGTCGTTTTACCAACTCCCATATTGCCATGAAAGGCTATAGTTCTAGAATTAATTTGCTCTAAAAGCCTTGTAGCTACTAGTTCTAACTCATTTATGTTATAATCTATTTCCACAATTTATTCAATAGAATAAAGAACTTAAAGTACTTACTACTAAGTTCAATTATTAGGCAATAATACATATAATAAATGGAAAATCCTAGAAAAAAGTGTATTTCAACGGATTTTTTTGCATTACATAGATGTTTTACTTAGGATTCATGACCACAAATGGTATAATCATTTCCTCTAAAGATACACCTCCATGTTGATATGTGTTTCTGTAATAACTCACATAGTGATTGTAGTTGTTAGGATACGCTAAAAAGTAGTCACTTTTAGCAAAAATAAATGAACTACTCATAGTAATACTTGGCAAATAAATACTTTTAGGATCCTTAGCAACCAAAACTTCTCGGTCTTCATAAGTTAAACTGCGACCAGTTTTGTATCTCAAGTTTAAGCTAGTATCACGATCTCCAATAACTTTTGAAGGGTTCTTGACGTTAATCGTGCCATGATCTGTGGTTAAGATTAATTTAAAGCCGAGTTGCTGTGCTAGTTGAATCATTTCTAAAAGAGGCGAATTTTTAAACCAGCTCACAGTAAGAGAACGATAGGCTTTATCATTTGATGCAAGTTCTTTAACAACATCCATTTCGGTTTTTGAATGTGATAGCATATCTACAAAATTATATACTATTACTGATAGGTCGTTGTCTTTTAAAGTTTTAAAATTTTCAACTAATCGCTTCCCAGATTTTAGATTGGTGATTTTATGATATTCCGTTTTAAGATTTTGTAAACCTAAGCGCTTTAATTGTCCTTGTAAAAATTCATCTTCATGAAGGTTTTTTCCGCCTTCATCTGTATCATTTTTCCATAGGTTTGGATGCAATCGTTCCATATCACTAGGCATTAAACCTGAAAAAATTGCATTTCTAGCATATTGAGTAGCCGTTGGTAGAATACTATAAAAAGGAGTTTCAGACGATTTTTTATAATAATTATTTACAATAGGTTCAAATGCTTTCCATTGATCGTATCTTAAATTATCAATAACAACAAGTAGTGTTGGCTGATTATCACTTAACTCTGGAACCACTTTGTCTTTAAATAAAGTGTGTGATAAGGTTGGTGCATCGTTTCTGTGGTCAAACCAGTCTTTGTAGTTTTTTTCAATGAATTTCCCAAACTGATGATTAGCTTCGGTTTTTTGAGATTCTAATATTTCGGTCATACCAACATCTTCAATATCTTCCAGACGCAATTCCCAATAAATTAGTTTTTGATAGAGCTCACTCCATTCTTCAAAGGAATTTACCATAGACAAATCCATTGCAATTTTTCTAAATTCTTGCTGATAGTTTGATGTGGTCTTTTCAGAAACCAATCTAGAATGATCTAAATTCTTTTTTAAACTCAATAAAATTTGGTTCGGATTAACAGGCTTTATCAGGTAATCTGCAATTTTATTACCAATGGCTTCCTCCATAATATATTCCTCCTCACTTTTAGTTATCATAACCACAGGAAGATTGGCACGCTTTTCTTTTATTTCATTAAGGGTTTCTAATCCTGTTAATCCAGGCATGTTTTCATCTAAAAACACAATATCAAAGTTGGCGTCATCAATGGTTTCAAGCGCTTCGGTACCACTTTGACAGGTGGTTACCTTGTATTGTTTTTGTTCTAGAAAAAGAATGTGAGGTTTTAATAGATCGATTTCATCGTCAACCCAAAGAATATTTATAGTGTTCATGTATATTTGTTTAATATTAATGTAAACTTTAATGTTTGATGACAAGCAACAAACTTAAAATCTTTAACGACCCAATTTACGGATTTATTACTATTCCGAGTTCTGAAATTTTCGATTTAATAGAACATAAATACTTTCAAAGATTAAGAAGAATTACTCAAATGGGTTTATCGTATTTGGTTTATCCTGGAGCAAATCACACGCGATTTCATCATGCTATAGGCTGCATGCATTTAATGCAAAAAGCAGTGAATGTGCTTCGTTTTAAAGGAGTTACAATTTCTAAAGAAGAAGAACATGCTTTATACACAGCTATTTTATTACATGATATTGGCCATGGACCTTTTTCTCACGCTATGGAACACAGCATCGTAAATGGTGTTTCTCATGAAGAAATTTCGTTGCTATTTATGGAAAAACTGAATAAAGAATTTAACGGAAGTTTAACGCTTGCAATTAAAATATTTAAAGGTGATTATGAGCGACCATTTTTATGTGAGCTGATTTCGAGTCAGTTAGATATGGATCGAGCAGATTATTTAAAACGTGATAGTTTTTATACTGGAGTTGCCGAAGGAAATGTAAATAGCGAGCGCTTAATCACAATGCTAAATGTTGAAAACGACAGACTTGTTGTTGAAGAAAAAGGAATTTATAGTGTTGAAAAATTCTTAGTTGCTAGACGTTTTATGTATTGGCAAGTGTATCTTCATAAAACAGGTTTAGTTGCTGAACAGTTATTAACTCGTGTTTTAAAACGTGCAAAAGAATTGACTAATAATGGCGTTGAATTGCCTTCAAGTCAAGCATTAAATTATTTTTTAAATAATGAGGTGTCATCAACTAATTTTGATAACAACACGCTTGAAACCTTTTCTAAATTGGACGATATAGATATTATTTCGGCAATGAAAACCTGGCAATATCATGATGATTTTGTTCTCAGCAATTTGTGTGAAATGATTATTAATCGTAATCTTTTAAAAATCAAATTAAAGAACAAACCAATTAAGCAAAAAGTTTTAACTAGTCATCTTCAGGAATTAATGAAAACATATAATATTACTGAAGAAGAAGCAAAGTATTTTGTGTTTATAGATACCATTTCTAATCAAGCATATCAAACTAAAATGCAAACTATTAAGATTCTTCAAAAATCTGGAAAGGTTGTCGATATAACGAAAGCTTCAGATCAATTTAGTATTAAAGCCTTATCAAAGCCAGTAACTAAGTTTTATATTTGCTATCCAAAACCATAGTATTATTAAAGTTTGTTAGCAATATCAATACAGCAGAAGTGGATAACGTTGTATCTTCAGATTCTAAAATATTAACAACTCAAAAATCTACTATTAATATGTGCTACATTTTTTCTATTTTTGCGTGAATGAAGTTTACAGCACAACAAATAGCTGGAATCTTAGAAGGTGACATTGAAGGTAATCCTGATATTGAAGTTTCTAAGCTTTCAAAAATCGAAGAAGGTACAAAAGGGTCATTAACCTTTTTGGCTAATCCTAAGTATACATCTTATATTTACACGACTAAAGCTTCGATTACCATTGTAAATAAAACTTTTAAACCAGAGCATGATATCAATACAACTTTAATTAAAGTTGATGATGCCTATAAATCGTTTTCTAAGCTTTTAGAATATTATAATCAAGTAAAACTTAATAAACAAGGTATAGAACAACCTATATTTATGTCTGAATCTGTCACATTGGGAGAAGATGTATATATTGGTGCTTTTACCTATTTAGGAGATAACGTACAAATAGGAAATAATGTTAAAATATTTCCAAATACTTATATTGGAGACAATGTTTCAATAGGAAATAATACAATCGTGTTTTCTGGAGCAAAAATCTATTCAGAATCTAACATTGGTAATCATTGTGTAATTAATTCTGGAGCTATTATTGGAGCTGATGGTTTTGGATTTGCACCAGATGAAAAAGGAGAGTACAGCAAAGTTCCTCAAATAGGAAATGTGATTATTGAAGATTATGTAGATATAGGTGCAGCAACTACAATTGATAGAGCAACCTTGGGCTCTACAATTATAAGAAGAGGAGTAAAGCTCGATAATCAAATTCAAATAGCTCATAACGTAGAGATTGGTAAAAATACAGTTATCGCAGCTCAAACAGGTGTTGCAGGTTCTTCAAAAATTGGAGAAAACTGCCAAATAGGTGGCCAAGTAGGTATTGCAGGACATATTACTATTGGAAATAATGTCAAAATTCAAGCGCAATCTGGTATTGGACGCCATGTGAAGGATAATGAAGTTCTACAAGGTTCACCATCATTTAATTATGGAGATTGGAACAAATCCTATGTGTATTTTAAAAATTTACCTAAGATTGTTAAAACAATAAATGATATTGAAAAGAAAGTAAATGGCAATAATTAAAACAGACGTTAAACAACGAACAATAGAAAAAGAAGTGTCTCTAAAAGGCGTTGGGTTGCATACAGGAAAAGAAGTTACACTAACATTTTGTCCTGCTCCAGTTAATAATGGCTTTTCTTTTAAACGAGTAGATCTTGAAGGCTCACCTGTCATTGAAGCAGATGCAAACTATGTAACCAATACGCAACGTGGTACATGCTTAGAAAAAAATGGTGTAACAATTCAAACATCAGAGCATGTTTTAGCAGCTCTTGTCGGTTTAGATATTGATAATGCTATTATCGAATTGAATGCTTCTGAGCCTCCAATTATGGATGGTTCTTCAAAATTCTTTGTTGAAGCTCTTGAAAAAGCTGGAATTACTGAGCAAAATGATTTTAGAGAAGAATATGTTGTTTCAGACGTCATATCTTATGCTGATGAGGAATCTGGAAGCGAAATTATCGTAATGCCTGCCAAAGAATACCAAATAACTGCAATGGTAGATTTTGGAACTAAAGTTCTAGGAACTCAAAATGCAACACTTAATCATATAACAGATTTTAAAAAGAATATTTCAGATTCAAGAACATTTAGTTTTTTACATGAACTTGAAACTTTACTCGAAAATGGATTGATAAAAGGTGGTGATCTTAATAATGCTATAGTGTATGTTGATAAGGAGTTATCTCCTAACACCATGGAAAAACTAAAAGTAGCATTTAAAAAAGATACAATAGCTGTAAAGTCTAATGGAATTTTAGACAACCTTACTTTGCATCATCCTAATGAAGCAGCTCGACATAAATTATTAGATGTAATTGGTGACTTAGCACTTGTAAGAACAAGAATTAAAGGAAAAGTTATTGCTAACAAACCTGGTCATTTTGTCAATACGCAATTCGCAAAAAAAATATCTAAGATTATAAAAAATGAACGTCGTAACAATGTTCCTCAAATAGATTTGAATCAGCAACCATTGATGGATGTCAATCAAATCATGGATATGTTACCTCACAGACAGCCATTCTTATTAATAGATAAAGTATTTGAACTTACCGACTCTAGTGTGATAGGAATGAAAAATGTGACGATGAACGAAGAGTTTTTTAAAGGTCATTTTCCTGGAGCTCCAGTAATGCCTGGTGTTCTTATAGTTGAAGCAATGGCTCAAACTGGAGGTATTTTGGTGCTTAGTACAGTTCCAGACCCTGAAAATTACCTTACTTTTTTCATGAAAATTGATAAAGTAAAATTCAAACAAAAAGTTGTACCTGGCGACACACTCATTTTTAAATGCGATTTAATAGCTCCTATAAGAAGAGGTATTTGTCACATGCAAGGTTATGCTTATGCTAACGGTAAACTTTGTGCAGAGGCAGAGTTAATGGCGCAAATTTCTAAAGTAAAATAAAACAATCAAATGAATCAACCTTTAGCATATGTACATCCTGGGGCAAAAATTGCCAAGAATGTAGTTATCGAACCTTTTACTACTATATACAGTAACGTTACCATTGGTGAAGGCACATGGATTGGAAGTAATGTGACTATCATGGAAGGTGCTCGTATAGGTAAAAATTGTAACATATTTCCTGGTTCGGTTATTTCTGCAGTACCACAAGATTTAAAATATAATGATGAAGATACATTAACAATTATTGGTGATAATGTCACCATTAGAGAATGTGTTACCATCAACAGAGGTACTACAGACCGAATGAAAACCGTTATTGGTGATAATTGTTTGATTATGGCATATTGCCATGTGGCTCACGACTGTATTGTGGGTAACAACTGTATTTTTTCAAATAATAGTACCTTAGCAGGTCATATAACTGTTGGCGATTATGTGGTTTTAGCTGGTATGACTGCTGTACATCAGTTTTGCTCTATCGGAAACCATGCTTTTGTTACTGGAGGTTCATTGGTGAGAAAAGATGTTCCGCCTTATGTTAAAGCTGCTCGTGAACCTTTATCGTATGTTGGAATTAATTCTGTAGGATTGCGTAGACGCGGATTTTCTACTGAAAAAATTAGAGAAATTCAAGATATTTATAGAATCCTCTATCAAAAGAATTATAATAATACTCAGGCTTCAGATTTAATTGAAGCTGAAATGGAAGCCACTACTGAACGTGATGAAATTCTTCAGTTTATCAAGAACTCACATCGTGGAATCATGAAAGGCTATTTTAAATCAAATTAAATTAATAGTTAAAATAAATAAATTCAAACATCTTGAAATCAATTGTTTGAAAAATAAAAAATTATGGCAAGTACTTCAGATATACGAAACGGATTGTGCATTAGATACAATCATGATATTTATAAAATTATAGAGTTTTTACATGTTAAACCTGGTAAAGGTCCTGCTTTTGTAAGAACAAAACTTAAAAGTGTAACAACTGGAAAAGTTATTGATAATACATTTTCTGCTGGACATAAGATTGATGATGTTCGTGTTGAAACTCATAAATTTCAATATTTATATAACGATGGTGAGTATTATCATTTTATGAACGAAGCCGATTACTCTCAAATTCAACTTACTGAAGGTGCTTTAGACCGACCAGATTTAATGAAAGAAGGAGAGATTGTAACAATTCAGATTAATTCTGAAGATAATATGCCTCTTTCGGTCGACATGCCTGCAAGTGTCATTTTAGAAGTAACACATACAGAACCTGGAGTAAAAGGAAATACAGCTACCAACGCTACCAAACCAGCTACTGTTGAAACAGGAGCTACAGTTAATGTGCCTTTGTTTATAAATGAAGGTGATAAAATTAAAGTCGAGACAGAAAAAGGAACGTACAAAGAACGTATAAAGGAATAATGAAGTTTCCTAAACCGTATACGCTTAAAGACATTGCTACAATTATTTCTACCAAATATGTAGGAGCTGATGATTTCCCTGTTCTTGGTATGAATGAAATTCATGTGGTTGAATCTGGAGACATCGTTTTTGTTGATCATCCTAAGTATTACGACAAAGCTCTAGAATCTAAAGCAACTATTGTTTTAATTAATAAAGAAGTAGAGTGTCCTAAAGGAAAAGCATTGTTAATTAGTGACGATCCCTTCAGAGATTTCAATAAACTTACGCTTCATTTTAAACCGTTTCAAAATTCAAATACTGCTATTTCTCCATCAGCAAAAATTGGTAAAAATACAGTAATACAACCCAATGCATTTGTTGGTAATAATGTTGTTATTGGAGATAATTGTATCATTCATTCTAATGTAAGTATTTATGATGATACTATTATTGGAAATCATGTTACAATTCATTCTGGTGCTGTTTTAGGTGCTAACGGATTTTACTATAAAAAGCGTCCAGAAGGTTACGATCAATTATTATCTGGTGGACGCGTAGTTATTGGTAATCATGTAGACATTGGAGCTTGTTGTACGATCGATAAAGGTGTTACTGGAGATACAACCATTGGTGAAGGCTCAAAGTTAGATAATCAAATACAAGTAGGACACGATACTGTAATTGGGAAGAGGTGCTTAATTGCTTCTCAAACAGGAATTGCTGGTTGTGTGGTTATCGAAGATAATGTCACTATTTGGGGACAAGTTGGTACTGCTAGCGGAATCACTATAGGAAAAGGAGCTGTGGTTCAAGCACAAGCTGGAGTGACTAAATCTATCGAAGGTGGTAAAGCATATTGGGGAACGCCAATCCAAGAATTTAGAGCAGAATTAAAACGTTTGGCTTCTATAAAAGAAATTCCTAGAATATTAGACGAATTAAAAAAACTAAAATGAAAGCAAAGCAAGTAGTTAAGCGATTTTATGAATCAGACATTGCTAAAGATGTAAATCTTATGGATTTTTTCCATGAAAATTGTGAGTTGAAGTGGAATAGTAGCAAAGGGTACAAAGCCATCGATTTTCAAGGAATGGAAGAGATGCTTCACGGAATTCAAAAATCATATCATTCATTTAAGTATAGAGTAAGCCATCTTTTAGAAGAAGACAACACAGTAACGGCTAGATATACAGTTTATGCTACTACTATTGAACGTCCTGAAAAAGAAGATGCACTAGCACATTTCATTTCAATTTGGGAAGTTAAAGATGGTAAACTATATAAAGGTTTTGAAATAAGTCAGTTAGCAGATACAAGTGCAGAAAGTTTAAATTCTTATACTGAAATAAAAGTTTAAAAAGATTTATAAATCAGTTGCAAAAACTTATTTTTGCAATGCGAATTAAAAATATCAAATTCAAAAAATAAAAACAAACACAAATGAGCGTTTTAGTTAATAAAGATTCAAAAATTATAGTTCAAGGTTTTACTGGTAGTGAAGGAACTTTTCACGCTGGGCAAATGATAGATTATGGTACCAATGTTGTTGGAGGTGTAACTCCAGGAAAAGGAGGTCAAACTCATCTTGACAAGCCTGTTTTTAACACAGTACAAGAAGCTGTAGATCAAGTTGGAGCAGACACTACTATAATTTTTGTTCCACCTGCATTTGCTGCAGATGCTATTATGGAAGCTGCTGAAGCTGGTATTAAAGTCATTATTACTATTACCGAAGGTATTCCAGTTGCCGATATGATTAAAGCAGCAGATTACATCAAAGGAAAAGATTGCCGATTAGTTGGTCCAAATTGTCCTGGTGTCATCACACCTGAAGAAGCTAAAGTTGGTATTATGCCTGGATTTGTTTTCAAAAAAGGAAAAGTAGGAATCGTATCTAAATCTGGTACCTTAACTTACGAAGCTGCCGATCAAGTTGTAAAACAAGGTTTAGGAATTACAACTGCCATTGGTATTGGAGGAGATCCTATTATCGGAACTACAACTAAAGAAGCTGTTGAATTATTAATCAATGATTCTGAAACTGAATGCGTCGTTATGATTGGTGAAATTGGTGGTCAGTTAGAAGCTGATGCTGCTAAATGGTATCAAGAAAGTGGCAGCAAAAAACCAGTTGTAGGATTTATTGCTGGTGAAACTGCTCCTGCTGGACGTACTATGGGACATGCTGGTGCAATTGTTGGAGGTAGTGATGATACTGCTCAAGCTAAAAAGGCTATTATGAGAGAGTGTGGAATTCACGTTGTTGATTCTCCAGCCGAAATTGGAAAAAAAGTAGCAGAAGTGATTAGTTAAGCTACTGTTAAAATATATATAAAAACAATACGTTATCATTCCGTTAGCTTTATTTTAGCTAGCGGAATTTTTTTTAAACTAACAAAACACTATTACAATCACATGAAGTACATTAAATTATTTGCCTTAGTTGCATTTGTAACATTTGCTTTCAGTTGTAAAACCGAAAACAGCAACAAAGAGTTGGCATATACTGTCGAAACTCATAAAGATGCTAATGGTTTTTCTTACGAAACTGTAGCTAACGATCCAACTGGCTTACGTCTATATACTTTAGACAACGGACTAAAAGTCTATTTAAGTCAAAATAACGATGAACCTAAAATTCAAACCTATATCGCTGTAAGAGCTGGTTCTAATTACGATCCAAAAGAGTCAACAGGTTTAGCTCACTATCTAGAGCATATGGTTTTTAAAGGCACAAGTAAAATTGGGACTTTAGATTGGGAAAAAGAAAAGGTATACCTAGATCAAATTTCAGACTTGTATGAGCAACACAGAGCAGAATCTGATCCTGCAAAAAAACTAGAAATCTATAAAAAGATTGATGAAGTATCTTTAGAAGCTTCAAATTACAGTGTTGCTAATGAGTACGATAAAATGACAAGCTCTCTTGGAGCTACTGGAACCAATGCACATACTTGGTTTGAAGAAACAGTTTATAAAAACAAAATACCTGCTAACGAACTTGATAAATGGTTAAGCTTAGAAAGTGAGCGTTTTTCAGAGTTAGTTCTACGTTTATTCCACACAGAACTTGAAGCTGTTTTTGAAGAATTTAATAGAGGTCAAGATAATGATGGAAGAAAGCGTTATGCTGCAATGCTTGAAGGTTTATTCCCTAACCATCCTTACGGACAGCAATCTACTATTGGTATTGCAGAACACTTAAAAAATCCTTCTTTAGTTGATATTAATAATTATTTCGATAAATATTATGTACCTAACAATATGGCTATGGTCTTAGTAGGTGATTTTGATTTTGATGCAACCATTAAAAAAGTAAATGAAAGCTTCGGAAAATTAGAGAAAAAAGAAGTGGTTCATCCAACACTTCCTAAAGAAGAACCAATCACATCTCCTGTAATTAAAGAGGTATTTGGCCCAACGGCTGAAAGTGTTTCAATAGCATTTAGATCTAAAGGTGTTAATACCGAAGAAGAAAAGCTAATGACGGTTGCTGATATGATTTTAGCTAACGGAAATGCTGGTTTAATTGATTTAAACTTAAATCAAAAACAAGCTGTTCAATATGCTGGTTGTTCTCCAACATTTTTAAACGATTATGGTTATCACTCATTTAGTGGTGCTCCTAAAGAAGGTCAAACACTTGATGAAGTAAAAGATTTATTATTAGCTCAAATTGAAAAACTTAAAAAGGGTGAGTTTGAAGATTGGATGATTGATGCTGTAGTAAACGATTTAAAATTAAGCCAAACTCAACAGTATGAAAACAGTACAGCTTTGGCATCAATGTATTATAATGCCTTTATTCATCACGAAGATTGGTCTAGAAAAGTGAAGTTTTTAGACGATCTTAAAAAGGTGACTAAACAAGAAGTGATGGATTTTGCGAATCGATTCTATAAAGATAATTATGTAGTAACCTATAAGCGTCAAGGTGAAGATAACTCTATTGTAAAAGTTGCAAATCCAGGAATTACTCCTGTTAATGTAAATAGAGATAAGAGTTCTAAATACATGCAAGATTTTAACAAAATAGAATCTAAACCATTACAACCTAAGTTTGTCGATTACAAAAAAGCAATCAAAGAAACGTCAATGGATAATGGAATTAAGGTGTCTTATATTGAAAATGAATTAAACGATTTATTCGATATGAATATCATTTTTGATATGGGAAGTGATAATGATAAAAAACTATCTCTTGCTGTTGGTTATATGGAATATCTTGGAACTGATAAATATTCAGCCGAAGAGATTAAAAAAGAATTTTACAAACTTGGAATTAGCTATTATGTAAACTCAACAGCCGATAAGTCGTATGTTGGTCTTAACGGTTTAAAAGAAAACTTACCTAAAGGTCTTGAATTGTTAGAACATTTATGGGCTAATGCAATTCCAGATGAAGATGCATATAATAGCTATGTTGATCAAATCCTTAAAGGACGACAAGATGGAAAATCACAAAAAGGAAATATCCTTTATGGAGGTTTAATGAACTATGGCAAATATGGAGAGAATTCTCGTTTAAGAAACATTTTACAAGCTAATGAGTTAAAAGATATTAATCCACAATCACTAGTTGATATTGTTAAAGATTTAAAGAATTATAAGCAACGAATCTTTTATTACGGAAAAGATGTAGATGCTGCATTAACCGCATTAAACACCAATCATGTTGTACCTTCAGAGCTTAAAGACTATTCAGAGCCAATGGTTTATGTTGAAAAAGAAACTGGCGGAAATGTATACTTTGTAGATTACGATATGGTACAATCTGAAATGTTATTCTTAGCTAAAGGCGAACCTTTTAAAGCTGAAAATATGGCTGCTTCTACATTGTTTAACACGTATTTTGGAAGCGGATTATCATCTATCGTATTTCAAGAAATTAGAGAATCTAAGTCTTTAGCGTATTCGGCTTGGTCTAGTTATTCAAATGCGTCTAAAAAAGACGACTCTAACTATGTAATGGCTTATATTGGAACACAAGCTAATAAAATGCCTGAAGCAGTTGAAGCGATGATGAATTTAATGACAAACATGCCTGAAGCTGAAGAACAGTTTAATGCTGCCAAAGAAGCTACACTTAAAAAATTGGCTGCGCAACGTATTACAAAATCAAATATTTTCTGGACCTATGAGAGTTTAAAAAAGCGTGGTATAGAAAACGATAATAGAGAAGAAATGTATAACACCATTAAAAATATGACTATGGATGATTTACGTAATTTCTTCAACACTAATATTAGTGGAGAAAACTACAATGTTATGGTTATCGGAAATAAAAAAGATATTGATTTTAAATCTCTTAGTAAATTAGGAGAAGTTCAAGAAATGGATATTGATTATTTATTCAATTACGAAAAACCTGAAGAGGTAAAAATGTAATCTGCATAATGTTAAAGTATAAAAGGTAACCTCATTTAGACGTTACCTTTTTTTCTTTTAAAACAAATTACTTTCTTACCTTTAACTGCTATATTAAAAACTAATTTAAACATGAAAAAATCAACCCTCATTTTCTTTATTTGTACGTTGTTTTGCTTGCATTTTTCAATTGCGCAAAAATCAAAAAAAGAAGACAAACAGCCTTTAGATGACATAAAAATCAACGGACTAAAATGGCGAAGTATTGGTCCATCATTAACCTCAGGACGTATTTCAGATGTAGCTGTAAATCCTAATAATCCATTTGAGTATTACGTTGCAGCTTCTGCTGGTGGTGTATGGAAAACTGTAAATTCCGGAGTCACTTTTGAACCTATTTTTGATAATGAAGGTTCGTATTCTATTGGTTGTATTACCATAGATCCAAATAATTCCAATGTGATTTGGGTTGGTACAGGTGAAAATAATAACCAACGTTCGGTATCTTATGGTGATGGTGTATATAAATCTATCGATGGTGGTGCTACTTGGAAGCACATGGGTTTAAAAATGTCTGAGCATGTTGGTAAAATTATTGTGCATCCAGACGATTCTAATATCGTTTTTGTGGCAGCTATAGGTCCTTTGTGGAGTAAAGGAGGTGATCGTGGTTTATATAAAACAACTGATGGAGGAAAAACTTGGGAAGCTGTTTTAACAGTTGACGAACATACTGGAGTTAATGATGTTGTAATGGATCCTAGAAATCCAGATGTGCTTTATGCATCAACTTTACAGCGTAGACGTCACGTGTATACGTATGTTGGTGGTGGACCAGGTTCTGGATTACATAAAAGTGTTGATGGTGGACAAACGTGGACCAAAAGTCAAGTTGGTTTACCTTCAGTAGAATTAGGTAGAATTGGATTATCAATTTCTCCTGCAAACCCAGAAATTATTTATGCCATTGTGGAAGCTGCTGATGGTAAAAGTGGTTTTTTCGCTTCTACCAATAGAGGAGCAAGTTGGGAAAAACGTAGCTCTCATGTAACTAGTGGAAATTATTATCAAGAGATTATTGCAGATCCTGTAGATCCAGATACTGTTTATTCTATGGACACATGGATGTCTGTAAGCCATGATGGTGGACGAAATTTTGAAATGGTAGGCGAAGTATTTAAGCATGTCGATAACCATTGTATGTGGATTGACCCAAACAATAACCAACACTGGTTAGTTGGTTGTGATGGTGGAATGTACGAAACATTTGATGCTGCCAAAACTTGGGATTTTAAAGAAAATATTCCTGTGACTCAATTTTATAAAGTCGCTGTAGATAACGATTATCCATTCTATAATGTTTATGGAGGAACACAAGATAACTTCAGTATTGGTGGACCATCACGAGTGTTAACCAATCATGGCATTACAAATTTTGATTGGTTCATCACTAATGGAGGCGACGGATTTGAATCGCAAATTGATCCTGAAAATCCAAACATTGTTTATGCGCAATCGCAAAATGGATATCTAGTACGATTTGATAAATTAAGTGGTGAAATTGTAGGTATTCAACCTGCTGAACGAGATGGAGAAGATGCATATCGTTTTAATTGGGATTCGCCTTTAGCTGTGAGTCGTCATAAGTCTGGACGCTTATATTTTGCTGGAAATAAAGTGTTTCGATCTGACGATTATGGAAATAGTTGGAACGTAATTAGTGAAGATTTATCACAACAAATCAATAGAAATACTCTAAAAGTATATGATCGTGTTGTAAGTGTAGATGCTGTTATGAAAAATGGTTCTACATCACTTTTTGGCGCTGTTGTCGCTTTATCAGAATCTCCAATTGATGCAAATTTAATCGCTGTAGGAACTGATGATGGATTAATTCATATTACTGAAAATGGTGGAACTTCTTGGAGAAAAATTTCAAATATTCCTGGAGCTCCTAAACAATCGTATGTCAATTCTGTGTACTTATCTAAGCATGATGCCAATGTTGTGTATGTGGCTTTTAACCATCATAAATATGGTGATTTTAAACCGTATATTTTTAAGTCTTCAGATAAAGGAGCTACTTGGACAAACATTAGTGGAAACTTACCAAAAGGAAGTGTGTACTCTATTGAAGAAGATCATGTTGATAAAAACTTAATTTTCTGCGGAACAGAATATGGAGCATTTTTCTCTCCAAATCAAGGACAACGTTGGAAGGAATTGTCTGCTGGATTACCAACAATTGCAGTAAGAGATATCGCTATTCAAGAACGTGAAAGTGATTTGGTTTTAGGAACCTTCGGAAGAGGTTTCTATGTACTTGATGACTATTCGGCTTTGCGTTCAATTGAAAATAGCAAGCCTTCAGAAAAAGCCATATTATATCCAATTCGTGAAGCCTTAAGTTGGGAGCGAAGTTCACCTTTAGGATTACCTGGGAAGGCATTTCAAGGTGATAATTTTTATACGTCTGAGAATTTAGGTCCTGAAGCGATGATTACTTATTATTATAATGAAGATTATAAATCTTTAAAAGACCAAAGAACTAAAAAAGAAAAGGCATTGATTAAAGATGAAAAAGACACGCCTTATCCTAGTTATAATGAATTAAAAGCAGAATACGATGAAGCAAAGCCTCAATTGGTATTTACTATAAAAAATAGTGCAGGAACTGTTGTAAAGAAAGAGTTTAAATCTCCAAAACAAGGTGTGCAACGTTTTCACTGGGATTTGAGATACACGCTTCCAAACCCAATTGACTTAAGCAAGTCTTCATTCTATAATCCTTGGGCAGCAATTGATGAAGGTACGCTTGTTGAACCAGGAACCTATACTGTTCAAATGGATTTATTTGAAAATGGAAGTATGACTGCTTTAGTTGGTCCAAAATCGTTTGAAGTTAAAGCGCTTAAAAATACCGTTATGCCTGCAGAAGACAGAGCTGCTAAAGTAGTATTCCAAAAAGAAGTTGCGCAATTAGAAGCTGATTATGCAGCAACTCAAACCATAATGAATGAAACAAATAATAAGTTACGTTATATAAAATCGGCAATTAAGCGTTCAGAGCAACCTTATGAAGTATTGACTGCTTTAGTAATGTCAATTGAAGACAAACTTGATGCAATAAATATTGATTTATATGGAGACTCCGTTAAGAGAAGGTTAGACATAAGTCAGCCACAAACTCCAGCTAACCGAATAGGAACTATAAGCTATGAGCAAAAGTATTCAACCTCTGCACCAACAGAAACACACAAGAGTAGTTTTGCTATAGCTAAAAGACAAATTTCTGCTATTAAGAAACGAGTTGAAACAATCTATAATGTAGATATTAAACAACTTGAGCAAAAGCTAATCAATTCTGGAGCACCTTATACTCCTGGACGTGGTTATAAAAATTAATCTGTTAGTTTAACGTTATCAAAAAAAATCAGTTACTAAAAATGGTAACTGATTTTTTTTATACAATTATATGCTATCTAATAAATAGCAATTTAATTCCTATTCGTTCCGTTGTATCTATGCTTTCTATAACTTGTTCCTCGAGTACAAGCACATGCACTAATACCTTGCAGTAAATTGATACCAATGGTCACTACATGAGTACCAGTATTAAATGTAGACAAATCATTCATTGTAATTTGATAAGCATAAGCAAAATACAAGCCATTGTACATAATTCCAGCCATTGGACCAACATTTAAAGGCTTGAAAAATTGGTCGTTTAGAAAACGATATGAACCACCAACCCAATAGTAGTCACCATCTCTATTAAACTTTCTGTATTTTAAATTGATATCAGTACTAGAACGGTTGTCACTATCAAACATTTGCACAAAGACTGAAGGTTCAAATTCTACTGTATTATTTCTTTTAGGTGAAAATATATAACCAGAATACAGTTGGTAATTTAAAAGCTGACTTGGTTCACGACCAATAAAATCGTCTAAATCTTTATTTAAAAAGTTATTCGCATTAAAGCTGAAATAAAAGTCTTTGTAGCGATATAAAAAACCTACATCAAAGTTGTTATTTGAAATGGCTCTGTCTCCAGTAACACTAGGATCTACTATTGGAGTGTCGTCTCCATTGTCAAAATCTTCAATGGCTATTCTAAAACTATTGATATTATATGACAATCCAAACGATAAAAACTGTTTAGACGTGTAATCTAATATTAAATGATGTGCATAAGAAAATTTAACTCCTTTTTGACGTGTGTTTCCATTTCTATCATTATAAGCTGAAATTCCAACACCAGATCGACTAGCAATTCTAAAATCGGCATATACTGATTGATTATCAGGTGCATTTTTAATACCAACCCACTGGGTTAATCCATTAGCTCTTATTTTTAAATTATCTCCAATTCCTGCATAAGTTGGAGAAATCACAAAACTATTGTCTGCTAAATACTGTGTCCATACAGGCAAATTTAATTCTTGTCCATAACTAGAAGTAAAGACCAAAAAAAGTATATATAGTGTAATTTTTTTCATTTCATTTGTGTTTATTAGTCTTTAGACAATATCATCTGTACAGTGTAAAATGCCCAACATATTGCTTATCAGCTATCGAACTATTTGGGTTAACTACATACCAGTAATCACCAGTTGGCAATTCTGT
Organism: Psychroserpens sp. S379A; assembly: GCF_049800755.1. Classification (NCBI taxonomy): domain Bacteria; kingdom Pseudomonadati; phylum Bacteroidota; class Flavobacteriia; order Flavobacteriales; family Flavobacteriaceae; genus Psychroserpens; species Psychroserpens sp. S379A. The sequence continues at coordinate 351,915 of NZ_JBNAFQ010000001.1, forward strand.
TCCATTATACCTTCCATCCCAGTATTCACCTACATTGTAAGTAGCAACTTTACGACCATATCTGTCAAAAATATCGAAGGTTAGGTTAGGGAAGTCTTCTACACAACCTGGTGCCCAAGTATCTCCTGTACCATCTCCATTAGGTGTAAAATAATTTGGAATACAAGGTCCTATTATATAAATCTCAATACTTTCACTAGCTTCACAACCAGCACTATCTACAACTCTTACATTATAAGTACCTTCTTCATCTACTACAAAAACATTAGTACTGCCATAATCTTGACCATTTAGATAAAATTGATAATCACCTGTTCCGCCTGTTACTTCAGCAATAATTTCACCAGGACTATCTCCTTCTGACAATAGAAGTGATAATGGTTGATACGATTCAATATCAAATAATTCTGTTCTTACAATACAACCATTCGTATGTCTTACATCTATATAATGACCTGTACCAGAAGCGACATTGTTAAAAACATTGCTTAATTGATATGAACCACCATCTAGTGAGTAATCTAATTGAGTAAGGTCTATAGTATCACTATTTTCAATTGAAACTGTTACTACGTTGGTAAGCACATTGTTTTCGCATAAATTTTCGATTTCAATAGAAGGAACAATAACCACTGGTTCTGGAAATGTAATGTTCCATTCAGATTCACAACCTTCAGCATCACGAACGTATACAATATGATCACCACCAGCTAAACCAGTAAAATCAAAAACAGTTTGATTTGTAGCTCCAGTAGTATAAGGACCATCATAGTTATCTAGACTAACACTATAAGGCAAAGTACCTCCTGAAATATCAATACTAAATTCACCATCATTTTCACCATCACAAGTTTCTTCAAACAAAGAATTAGGAACAATACTTAAAATCACTTGCTCAGGATCTGTAATTGTAAAATCAAAAGTGACATAACATCCTAAGCTATCTTGAACAATAACATCGTAAGTTCCAGCTGCTAAGTTTTCAAAGGTATTCGTATTAAAAAATTGATTCAATTGAGGCGATATTGCATATTGAATCGCTCCAGTTCCACCTGTAGCATCAATCACCAACATGCCATCATTATTGCCACTACATGTGATATTATTTACGGTAAACTCTACTTCTAAAGGCGCAGTTGGTTGTGTTATTGTTATTGGAGCAGATTGCGTTTCACAATCACCACTTTCAACATTAACAATATAAGTTCCTGCAATCAATTCAGTGAAAACACCAGGTGTATTTTGTGTTGCAGGAATAGCATTACCAGCAGTATCTTCTAAAGTATAAATATAGTTTCCTAATCCGCCTTGAGCAGTCGCAATAATATTTCCTGTATTATCACCATTACAATTAATTGTCGGATTATTAGATTCTAAATTAAGAGTAAGACTTGGTAATGGATCTATAGTTATTTCGTTAGATACATTAGCAATACAACCATTAACATCTCTCACGTAATATTGGTAAGTACCATCAGAAACTGTAAAAGTCGTAGACGATGTAAATGTTCCTAGTATTGTCGAAAAAGAACTGTCTGTACTATACGAATATGTTCCTGTTCCACCTGAAGCACTTAATGTTAATTGCGTATCTGTTAAACAAGTTTGCGTAGTATCGACTACTAAACTTGCTTGAATAGGAGTAGGTTCAGAAATGGTAATGTCTGTAGAGGTTAATTCGCAACCAAGACTATCTGTAATGGTTATAGAGTAGGTTCCAGCACCTAAATTGTTAAAAACATTTGAGGTTTGAGGACCAGAAGTACTTGTAGTAGGAGCTAAGGTATTTAATGTATATAAATAATCTGTACCTTGTCCACCTGTAACATTACTTACTGTAATTGATGCATTTTGGTCTTCAAAACAAGCTAATACTGTTGCACTAGGAAGGAATGTTGCATTTATCGGATTTGGTGCAATTAAAACAATATTCTCTGAAACAATACAACCTTCAACATCTCTAACATTTACAGTGTAGTTTCCAGCAGACAATCCAGTAAATGTTCCATTTGAAGAGTAGGCTACTGAAGCAGTTCCAGTTAATTCATATTCATACGACCCATAACCACCTGAAGCGATTGCGGTAATTGTACCTTGATTATTATCACAAGTTACATTTGAGGTTTCTGAAACATTAAGCAATAAATTTTCTGAAGGTGAAGTTATCACTACATTTGAACTTACAGTACAAAACGGACTTTCAGTTTCGGTAATCACTACTGAAAAGTTTCCAGCAGGTAAATTTGGAACAGTGATAGGATTTGTGCTCGTGTTAGCATTAACAATTCCTGTCATTGAAGCTCCTGAAGTATCAAAAACTTCATAAGTATAATTTCCAGAATAATTAGTAACAGTAATGTCTATCGATCCAGAATTATCTCCAAAACAAGCTAATGCTGTCGAAGCTAAAGTAACCGTTGGAGGTATGGCTTCTGAAAGCGCTAGTGTAATTTCTTCAGTACATAAAGTAATATCATCAGTAATAGTAATGGTATATATTCCCGAAGGTACTCCAGAAAACACATTTCCAGTTAAGTTTACTGAAGCAGGATTCGGACTGATACTATAACTATACGTTCCTGAACCATTTGTACCAGTAACAGTAATTTCACCATCATCGTCACTACAAGTTGTCATTGAAGTTATAGTAGCAGAAATCTCAATTGGAGCAGGAATATCTACTGAAACTAAATTACCACAACCATTAACATCTTGTATTTCTATAGTATGCGTTCCAGAAAATAAATTACTTAGTGTAAAAGGAGCTGTTTGCGTTTGAAAAGCTCCACCATTAATACTAAAACTATAAGGACCGATTCCTGCTGTATCTAAAGTGACATCAATTTCAAAATTCCCTTCTGAAACAGTACATAGGTTAGTAGCTGAAGCAGAAATTACTGGTGTTGGATCCATTGGTAATACAATAACTGGACTACTTTGAATACAATTATTAGCATCAATGACATGCACATAATAATTACCTGCATCTAAGTTAAACACACTTGCTGAAGCCCAAGATACATCTGAAGCTAAAGGTGAAGTAGGTGTTGTTGTAATTTGATATTGGTATGGAGCAGTACCATTTTGAGCTACTGCACTAATAACACCAGAATTTGTACTACAATTCGCATTTTGATCTATAGAAACCACTAAGTCTAATAAAAATGCAGATTCTGTAATATTAAAAGGAGCTGTTATAATACCACAACCTGAATTTGGTCCAGAGGTTTCAGTAATAGATACAAAATAGTTTCCAAATGGCAATGGTCCTAAATCAGTTATAGAAAGTGTACTATTTGCAGGAACAATGCCAGAACCAGTAACACCAGTAGAGTTAAGCGTTAATGAATCGAATATTTCATAATCCACATTAGCAGGAGCTCCATAAACACTATTGATTGTAAATGACACATTACCATCAGCACTACCTGTACAGGTTATATTATTAGAACTTACAGCACTTAAAGTAAGTGTTGAGTTTGTTGGTATTGGAGTAGTAGCTGGCTCATAATACGTACAGTTTGTTGAAGCATCATAAACAATAAAAGTATATGTAATGCCTGGAGTTAAACCAGTAAATGTTGCTGATTCACTATTAGGAGCATCTTCTGGAATCCATGTTCCACCAGGAGGTGGAGGAGGAATGGTACCTTGATAAATATCAAAATAAAAAGGTCCAGAACTGCTTAATGAAGATCCTATACTAACAACGGCTTCTCCTCCAGTAAGACAATCTACAGTAGATGTTACATTAATATCTAAATCTGTAGGAGGCGAAGCAACCAATACATCTTGAGTTAATACAGCGCATCCATTAGCATCTACAATATTAATTTCATATAATCCAAAATCAACCACATCAAAACTAACAGATGTAGATCCTGTATTATTTAATTCTGAATTTGAATAGCCATTGGTGCCAGTTACAAAATAATTGTATGGAGCAGTTCCACCAATTACAGAATTGATTATTACAGAGCCTTGTGATACTCCTCCAGCGCTACAAGTGATATCTATAGTTGTGTAATCTAAAACAATTGGATCTGGTTCATTAATGATTATAGTTTCAGTAGCAGTACACGATTTAGCATCAGTAACTGTAATGGTATAAGTTCCTGCTGGTAAACCAGAAGTTTGAGTTCCATAATCTGTACTTGTGGTATCATTATTCACATTGATTACAAAAGGAGGTGTTCCAACAGAAGTATCAATTGTAATTTCTAAAGCTCCAGTAGCATCACCACTACATTGTATATTCTGCGTAAGAACTACAAGACTCAAATCTGGTAACGAAATCGGATTTACAGTAATTATATTAGATTCTGCAATACAACCATTGGCATCCGTAATTTCAAATTGGTAAGTTCCTGCAGTAGCAGTTGAGTAATTAAATGTTGTACCTACAGCACCTAAAGAAGCGTAAGCACTTCCATCGATTGAAACAGCATACGTGTAAGGTGATGGACCAGAAATAGTTCCTGTAATTACTGCGTCAGGTGAAGTTGTACAATTTAAATCATTTGCTATAACAACATTAACTGTTGGATTAGGGATTGGATCAATAGTATAAGATTCTGCATAAATACAATCATTTTCATCTCTTACTTGAAATGTATAAGTTCCAGGCTCTAATCCTGCAAACAGATTAGATGTTTGATATGGAGTTGTATTCGCTGCTGGAGCAATGATTTGATATTCTAAAACTCCTGTTCCTCCAGTTGTCCCTGTAATTGATACATCACTTGTGTTTGTCGGACAGGTAATAGGAGAGTTGTCAAATGTTAAATCGGTTGGAGGATTTAATGGTTCAATTACAATGTCGTTAGTTACCGAAGTACAGGTATTAGCATCTTGAATAGTAATGGTATATGTTCCAGCTGTTAAATCATTAAAAATATTGTTAGATTGAAAGTTTACACCATCAATACTATAAGTATAAGGTGTATCACCACCAGTTACACTAGTAACTGTTATTGATGCATTTGAATTACAGGTAATATCTGAAGTGAGTTCTGCTATGCCAGAAATAGCATCACCAGCAACAATAGTAACTGTTTGTGGAATACTTGTACAAAGTGTAGAACCTGTTGAATATTGAATTACAACATCATAATCTCCAGCTGTAAGTCCTGTAAAAACATTTGAGTTAGTAAACGTTGTTCCATTATCAATACTATATTCTAAAATAAATCCATTAGAAGCAGTAACATCAATAGTAATTCCACCTGAATTTATAGCATCTGCACATGTAATATCGGTTGTTACGATATTAAATTGCGGTTCTGGAATAGCATCAACAGTAATTGATGTATTTGCACTACAATTATTAGAATCAACCACAAGAATATCATAAACTCCAGCAGTTGTTACAATTATTTCAGGAACTGTTTGAAAGTCTGTTGAACCATTTACAAAATAGAAATAAGGAGGAGTTCCGCCTTCAGGATAAACTGTAATTTCACCATCAGCACATGTTAACGGAACAGTAATCGCTGCTGTAACAGTTAATAAATCTGGCTCAATAATTTCTATATCTTCAGAAAATAAACAGCCATTTTCAGTTTCTACTGTTGCAGTGTAAGTTCCTGAGTTAAGATTTTCAAATATGTATGTGTTTTCTAAAATCGGACCAACACTGTTTATTAATGTAGCGCCTTGATACAATGTGTACGAATATTGAGGGTCGACATCATTAGCTGCTAATTGTATACTTCCTAAGTCGCCATTACAAAGCGGTTGTAGTATTGTCGTTTCCCCTGTAAAATCTCTATCTCTAATAAGTACATCTGGTACTGTAAATACGCATGGATTTGTTGGTACTCCAATTTGTCTTACATATACAGTATAATTTCCAGCAGTAGTTACCGAAAACACATTACTAGATTGAAAGGTTATATTGTCTAAGCTATACTCGTAACCAGAAGGCACATCATTAACAGTTATGCTTCCAGGTGTAGTACAAATAATATCTGTTGCATGAACTGTTGGTTGCAATTGGTTTTGATAAACATTAAAATAGAATTGAACAAAACATCCACCTTCATAATTTATGGTTAGCCTAAATTGTCCTGAAGCATTTGCTAAAAAGTTTGAACCGGTTCCTACTTCATTCCAAGTACAAGCGTTATCTTCATTAGCACAATCAGAATTTGATACTGCAGCACAACTTGATTCATCTAGTTGTTCCCAAATAATAGAAGTTGCACTAGCTATATTCGTTTCAATAAATCTCGAATCGTCTGCACCACATAAAAATATGTTTGGTAATTGTTTTCCGTCGTTCGGACAAATCACAACTTCATCTGCATAAGGAATAACAGGATTTTCAATGCTTCCGCCAAAAAGATCAACGATAAACACTTGTTCTATTGATTGGCATGGAGCAACTGCATTATTAAATGAATAGTACGTGCCAATTTCTGTCACTGTAATAGTTTGTCCTGTACCTATAACAGGAGTTCCTGTAGGACTTGTAGACCAAGTGTAAGTATTGTAACCACTAGCTGCTGTTAAATCTACACTGTCACCACATAAAACAATTTCTTCAGTAAACTCACAATCAAGATCTGCTAAAAAATTTGTAGCTTGAGGTGATAATAAACAACCTGTATTGCTATTTACACTAGGATCATCTGTAATTTGAAATGTAGGATTAAAGAATCCATTATATGTAGCAAAAGCTTGATTGTTAATAACATTAGAACATGCATCTGCCAATTTATTACATTCATCAACTACTTCGGCTTCAATTCGTATTTCATATACAGGATCGTTTTCTTCTACTAAAGTGTTATCAATATCAAAAATAAGTTCACGAGTAGTAGGATTGTAACTAGCAACAGTAACACCTGGAGGAAGGATTAAATCACTAGGATAATCAAAAAGAATATTAACAGGGAGAATATCTCTAATTTGAAAATTTGTAGCATTATCGTTTCCTGTATTTTGAAAACCAATCACATAATTTAAAGACGCTCCAAGATCAACGATTTCTCCACCAATATCATTACCAGCATCATCCTCAACAATTTTTGTGAGGACAATATTAGGCTCAATAATTTCTACTGCAAAAGCGAAAAAATAAGGAAAGTAAGTATCACCACTTGTTTCTAATCGAATTGTTCCAGATGTTGCATCATTAGCAATCACAGAATTTCCAGGATTCGGAATGGCAATCACACCAGTATCAAATCCGAGTGTATTAGTACTATTAGGAACTCTATTGTTGACAGGAGTAGCACTTAATTGCGTTACAGAACTATTAAAAAAGTTTGTAGCTGGTCGATCTGCAGTTGATAAACTAATACCATTAAGTCTTAAGCGATCTCCTAAAATTGGGCTATCACCTTCTAAAGTTGCAAAAGCAAAATTTGCTCTTACAGGAGCAGGAGCAGGAACAGTTCTAAATCCATCAACAGGAACATCTAAATTTGGATTACCTCCAGGAACACTTATAGCACTAAATCCGTCAAAACTAGTTATAGATTTTCCAGGCAATGTTGGATCTTCATATACTATAAATAATGACCATCCAGCAGATTGACCTGTACCATTATAAGGTGAAAATGTAGAGGTTTCACCAACTGCCGAAGATACATTAGCAACTGTATATGTTCCTAAATCTGTACCAGAACCAAAACTACCAACAATGCTTGTTACATCTGCAAAACAAGCATATGAAAAACTATCTCCACCATCAACTGTTGTTCCGTTTGCATCATAAATTATAGTTCCTTGTATATCGTTATAACCACCAACAGGACCTTTTAATTTTACTTCAGTAATTGGTTCACTTCCTGGGTTTACTGCTCCCCAATATAAACCTGCGTAAATGATTCTATAACAATTTGGGTTGGGAATTTCTAAATCTGCACTCGAAGAACTAAATGTAGAAGCATCTCCATCAATGTCAATATATTGCATATCAACATTATGGTTGTATACCGAATTGTCATTGAATGCATTATTATCTGGTCCAAGAATATTATTTCCGATAAGAACAATATCTCCTTTTAAATCCTGATTAAATCTTGGAGTAAATGGCTCATAATTTTGCGAATGTAGCTGAAGGCCAAAACATAATAGCATAACGATTATGGCGATTCTAGAAAATGTAGGTCTTTTCATGATACTTAAATTTTTGTAATTCCATTTTTACAGAGGGCAGTGTAAATTTGGAATTGGGCCTTATTAATTTTTAATTTTCAATTTTTACGAGGGACATTTTTGTGTTATATGGTTTATTTCCTTTTGATTTTAAAGCTCTATTTGCTTCTTCAATTGTATTGAACTTATCATAATAGATGTAATATTCACTAGTATTTACATCATAAAAGAAGTCCACATTCGTTCTTCCTGAAGCAACAACTTTAGTAACAAAATCATTTCTTTTTTCTTTATCTGTATGCACAGCAATAATGAGGTAATAACCACTCTCTACATTCTTTACATTTTTCAGAATTTGAATGTTATTGCTTTGTTCTTCTCCAAAATCGAAATCATCTTCATTAAATGGAGTACTAGCTAAAACAGTAGTGTTCTTAATATTTTGTAAGGCAGCTCTGTCTTGCGTATAACGTTCTTCTTCATTATCAAAAGCAGCACGCTTAATTCGACGTCTTCTTTCAAATTCGGTAGCAACTCTAATATCTTCAAGCCTTAACTCTAATTGAGATTTTGTTTTAATGGCCTGAGTTTGTTCGCTTTTTAATTGTTTTAATTTTTTTCTGTAGTGCAAGTACACTTCATCATTATAAATGGTATCTGCTTCAAAATTATCATCATATAACTCTTGTAGTTCTTCAATTTTTTCATTTCTAGTTTTGATGATATTATCTAGATTAGATTTAATCGCATTTAATCTGTTGTTTTCTTCAGTGATGCTTTTAAATGGTTTAGGTTTAACCGTAATTCCTTGCTCACTCAAATCATTCTCTTCTTTTAAATCTTTAAGGTCGTTATCTTTTACGCTGACAATATCATCAAACTGTTTTAATAAATCAGTTTGAGATTTTTTAGTTTCTTCAGCTTCTTGAGTAATCGCTAATAGTGCTTTTCCAACTTCATCTTTAGGATTTGTGATTAACTCATTTTTAGCTTTTTCTTGAGCCTCTTGCTGTGCATTTTGTTCAGCTAATAGTTTAGCCTGCGCTTCAGCTTCCTGTTGTGCCTTTTGCTCTGCTAATAGTTTCGCTTGTGCTGCTGCTTCCTGTTGCGCTTTTTGTTCAGCTAATAGTTTCGCTTGTGCTGCTGCTTCCTGTTGTGCTTTTTGCTCTGCTAATAGTTTAGCCTGCGCTTCAGCTTCCTGTTGTGCCTTTTGTTCAGCTAATAGTTTCGCTTGTGCTTGTGCTTCAGCTTCCTGTTGTGCTTTTTGCTCTGCTAATAGCTTCGCTTGTGCTGCTGCTTCTTGTTGTGCCTTTTGTTCAGCTAATAGTTTAGCTTGTGCTTCAGCTTCCTGTTGTGCCTTTTGCTCTGCTAATAATTTAGCTTGCGCTTTAGCTTCCTGTTGCGCTTTTTGTTCAGCTAATAGTTTCGCTTGCGCTTCTGCTTCTTGTTGTGCTTTGATCTTTTTTTCTGCGGCTAACTTTCTATTTTTTTCAGCTCTTTTCTTAGCATTAGCTGCTAAAATTGGACTCTTTTTATTTCCAGAAATCAATCCTGTAACTTCATCGCCATCACTGTAATCATAACGGTCTCTGTTTTTAAACCTGTATGCCAAAGTAACATCATGTGAAGAACCAAAATCGGTTAAATCTCCAACAGCCTTTTCAAAATTATATTCTATCGCAATTTGAGACGTAATATTAATTCCAGCACCACCAGAAACTCCAAATACAGAGTTGTATCCTACTTGTGCCCAAAAGCCTTTAGGAACTGTTAGCATAGCTTGAGCAGAGATGATTGTTTCCTCTTTTTTGAATTCAGATTTTAATAATCCAGAAAACTTTGTTTCATCAAAAAAACCTCTACTGCTTACATATCCTGTGTACATTAAATGTGCTTGAACTCCTTGCTCTGGATTATCTTGTAGCATTTCTGATGTTTTAAAATTGTATACAGCTAGATTGTTAACAGAAAGTCCGAAGTCAATAAAAGCCAATCCATAATTAATTCCAGGATTTATAGTAATTAAAAAATTATCTGGTACGTTTTGAAGAGCAGGATCATCAACATTGGAGACCACATTTCCAGTATTAATTCCACTTTTATAGGCTCCAATATTTATACCAAAAGTTAAGTTACTATCTCTAGCCAATCTTACATTATATGCAAAATTAGCTGTGCCTCCAAAGGTTGTTAACACACCATAATCCTGTTGAAACAGTCCAAGTCCAGCACCAACATTCTCTCCAAATCGTCCTGAGTAACTCGCTAAATAGGTGAGTGGTGCGTTTTCAAATTGAACCCATTCTCGTTTATTATATAAACTTATGTATTTATGTTGCTCTCTTACAAAGCTGAATGTTGGATTTATAACAAAGCGATTAAAAGTTAATGAGTTTCTTATTGGAAGGCTAAGCGAAACCACTCCACCATCTTCTTGAGCGTGGAACATCTGTATGGAACAGAAACATAATATTAAAACCAGTAGGTTTGTTTTCATATTATCTTACGACGGTTATTGAGCCTTTTTTTGTTTCATTATCTGAGGTTATCACATAATAGAATACTTGATTTATACTTGTTAAATTTAGGTCGTCTTCTGGCCAATTATTTAAATAATTATCTGTTTGAAGTACGACTTTACCACGATTGGTCATGATAAGAACATTGGTGTTAGTTCCGTTGACATATTTCGTTGGAATAATCCACGTGTCATTGAAACCATCTCCATTTGGACTTACAACATTTGGTATTTTATCTACTTCAGGAAACGGATCATAGGCTTCATTGATGACAAATTCAAATTCTCTTGAAGCAATACAGCCAGAAGTTTCACTAACAATAACTTTGTAGTTTCCAAATGCTGTAGCATCATAAGTGTTTTGAGTAGCTTCGGTAATTAAAACATCATCTAAGTACCATTCAAATTGAGGGTTACTAGCTGTTGAAGTTAGTTCTATTGAAAGACTTTCGCCTTCTTCAATTGTATTTACATCAGAAACATTTATAGTAGCATCAAATAATTCACTTACCAATTCTATGGCACCAATTGCAGAACAACTTCCTAAATCAACTTGTACAGCGTAAGTTCCAGATTCATTTGTTTCATACATTTGATTAGTAGCACCTTGAATGACAGTCCCATTCTTGAACCATTGGTAACTATTACCAGATAATGTGGTTAAAGTTGTCATACCAGAACCTGGACAAAAAGGGTTTCCTAAACTTGATGCAATATCTGCATTTGCTTCACCTGAAGACACTTCAGAAATGGTAACTCGATTAGAAAATGAATTTGAAGTACATGTTCCGTAATTTGTTTCTACAAAATAAGTGCCTTCTTCACTAACAGTTAGAGATTCACCTTCAGCTATAAAAACAGATGTAGTTGGACCAGTTTCTTTAAACCAGTTATAAGTTAATGACGGATAATTAAGAGGTGAATCATTAGTGCCTGTACCAGGATTATCAATGGTAAGAAGGTAATTTCCACCAGAACAATACGCAGCAGTTGCGACTAAATTGTTTATAGTAAATGGAGAATCTTGTATTTTATAGTATGCTGCAAAAGCAGAAGAGCTTGAACTGGTAGCAGCTGGAGCACTACTTTTAATTCTGATTTTATAATTTTCACCAGCAGTAGTATTTGGCAATGAAAAATCTAGTGTAGCAGGTGAAGTTGTTACACTTCCTGGAGTTGATGTATAAATTACAGTTGGATTTGAAAAATCGCCATCTGCATCAGACATTTCAATAGTAAACTGATTAGATGCGTTTAATGCATTAGCAGGAGAAAATACAAATGTAGTACTATAAGTGTTAAACACATCACTTGCACAGGCTTGAGTAAATCCTAAATTTGGAGTTCCAATAACAACCTGTGCATTTAATTGTTCTGGAGTAAAAAGAACAAAAAAGCATAGTCCTAATATAAGTTTGTATGCAATTTTAGTAGAGTACATTGTAGTTTGGGGCTGTAATTTTCTATTCTATAAGCTTTTTTTGTTTAGGCATGTAGGATTTTAGTCATTATCATCTGTAACAGCATAGATTCTATTAATTCTTAACCTAAAATCTGGTCGCTTTGAATTTTTTAAATCGATAAATGTTTCAGAGTCTGGTCCTTTAGAGTATACATTATTGAAAGCTCTGTTACCATACCAGTTTTCTAAATCTTCATTGTTGGACTTATATTTTGTAAAAATGTTGCCTTTACAGTTATTGAAGTATGTTCGAGTAAATCCAATTCTATCTAGATTTTCACTATTGATAATAATTTTACTATCTAAGTAAACTGCTGGATTAAATCCTGAGATTACACTTTTATCAATTGAAAATGAAACATCTTCACCTATATAAATAGCTTCATTTACCAATCCAACTTTTATATCGTAATCAAGATCATCACTTACATTTACTAAGGTTAAGTTTTCTGCTTGAATATTGGTATTGTTTCTTGAAAAATCAACATCTTCTTTTTTATCATATGCCAAAGCATTGATGCATCTAGATACCTCAGCACCTGAAGCATAAGGAGACCTAATCGCTAATGAATTTACAATTTTGCATTGCGCACCATAATTAAATTCATAGTCATTAATATTAGATTTATAAGAGACCAATTTTTCTAAATTAACATCACCTCCTAAAACATTAAAAGAGTTGCCTTCGCAATAGCTTACCATAATGTTTTCAATAATGGTTTGTTGACCAACACCTGCTAAGGTTAAACCATTAAAGTAACCATAGTCTTTGGTGCGTTTTCCTGCAAACTCAATTCTGACGTATTTTAAAATCCCTGAATAGCTATCACTGTTGTTACCACCAAAACTAATGCTGTTTGCATTAGAAGGTTCTAGTCCATAATTTAAGGCATCTTCACTACCAAATTTATTAGTTGGCGCATCACCAAGAATAAAAATTCCGCCCCAATCTCCAGGTTTTTTTAAGCTTCTACTAGAAGTAAATATAATAGGATCTGTATGTGTTCCATTGGCCAGAATTTTTGAATCTTTGCTTATTGTAAGTGATCCTTTAGTTTCAAAGTCACCAATAATAACAGTTCCTGGTTCGATTGTTAGTGTTGTACTATCGGTTACAAACACATCACCTAAAAGCAAATAAATATCACCTTTATAAAGTTTCGTGTCTCTTGTAATGTTGCCACTTAAAATTTGAGTTGGTTTACCGTAATCAACCTTATTAGGTTTAAATTCTGTCCAAGGATTTAGCCAATTATCATAGCCTATTATTCCTTTTTCTTGTTGCGCAGATACACTGCTAGAAATAAGCAAGAATACAAGTGCAATTTGAGTAATTTTTTTCATAGTGGTTAAATTCATTTAGTTTAGATAAGTGGGTACTTAAATATATGTATCAAACATAGGGTTAATACTTATGAAATGCAAAAAATATCGATGAAATACACTTTTTCAATATTTGAAAGAGAAAATTCTTACAAATAATAGATGTTATTATAGAATAATGAACTGTACTTTAAAAATCTAAGCTAAATACCAGAAAAATACTACGTAAATAAAAAAACCTCAACAGAAAATTGTTGAGGTTTTTAATCAATTAAAACTAACACTTAAAATTGAGACTAATCAGATTTATAATCGTTGTATGTATGTAGTGATTTTAAAGTTTCTTCGTAAAAAAGTATAGCAGCAATTAAATCTCTTGTATCTGAATACGGTAAAATAGTTTTTTGAAATTCTATTGTGCTATCAAAATAGTTAACAGAAGCGTCAATATTATTTTCTAAAGCCTTTTTATTTTCTTTGGTATCAGGTATACCAAGATCAGACATTGTGATACCTGGTTTTGTAGCAAAAGCAATATTAGGCAATATATTTACAATAACTTTTATACGTTCAGTATATAAACCAAGTAATTCACCTTTAGACATTCTGTCTAACTCATCATGGTTATGGTATTTAGAAATATTTACCTTACCACTAATGATGTTCATTGATTGATCCTTTTTTTTAGACTTGTTTTGAGCAAAACCCATACAGGTCATCAAGAAAAAAGTTAGGATTAATAAAGTAGATTTTGTTTTCATTTTTAGGCTTTTAAGTTAATCTGGGTTTAGCAAATCTATATAATTTATTATGAAAAACAATCTTTTTTGTTATTTTTTTTTAACACATGAAATGCATATTTATTGGATAAAGCGCACAAATACTAGATAAAGTGCGTATTTTTTCGACGAAATACTTTTAGTGATTTTGATGTAAAAAATCTTAAAAATGACAAAATTTACTCGTTTTTTTTTAATTAAGGTACGATTTGAGCTCGTAATTCATCGTAAGATTTTGCAGACCATTTCATTTTGTCGTACTAATGATACGTTAATTCGATTATTTTAAGTTTTTGAGTATAAATCAATGATATTTGATTGAACCCAAAATACTTAGCCAAAATGAAAAACGGTATTACAACAATTGCTTTTTTATTATGTTTTACAGTAATTAACTTTTCTGTTAGTGCACAAAATTCTGAAGATTACTTAAACAGAAGTCCTGTCTATGATTATACTGAACTTAAGTTAAACAATACAGATACAATTCCAGGATTCGAATCAAAGCTCAATAAATTAAAGATTTCTGGTGTTATTTATGAAAATGATGGAGTAACTCCTGCAAAAGACGTGATTTTATATATAGATCAAGCTGATGAAAATGGTGATTTTGATTTGAGGTTTCATAATAAAAAGCGATACGTTTATAATAGAGGTTGGATAAAAACTGATGCAGATGGAAGTTATACGTTTTATACTTATGTACCAGGAAACGATAGACGATACAACCAGATGCAGCAGCTGTTTCCTATAGTTAAAGAACCTTCAAAAGAAGAGGCTTACGAAATAGCTTCATTTTTATTTGAAGATGATCCATTTTTAACTAAAACATGCCGTAAGCGAATGGCTAAAAAAGGTGATGTTTCTAGAATACTTAAGCCAAAAAATGAGAATGGTCTTTTGGTTGTTCAGAAAGATATTGTTTTAAAGTCTGAAGACATATCAACTAAATAGATTGCTTGCGATTAGATTTAGCATTGTAGTACAATACATAATTCGTTGTGGTATTTTATACATTTGTATAAATTCTTTTTATTTTGATTTATAAATTACGTGAACCTTCAGAAAGCCTAAAACCGTATATAAAATCTTTTTGGTTAATTGATGGAGAAGGTGACACGAGCATTATAAAACAGAAGATTATTCCAGATGGATATCCTGAACTTATTTTTCATTATAAAGACAAGTTTAAAATTAATATTTCTGGTCAGTGGAACTTGCAAGACACTTCATTAGTAGCTGGTCAAATTAAAAATCATTTTTATTTAGAAAACACAGGTCAAACTGGTATTGTTGGTATTAAATTACAGCCATGTACACTTAAGTTATTATTTGATTTTGACATGAGTTTGGTTACTAATAAAGTAATTTCAATTAAAAAGACTAAGCTAAATGTTTTGCAAGCATTAGCTGATATAATTAAACAAAAAAACACATTTCTTGAAGCTGTAAATGCTATTGAAAATTGGTTTATTGAACTCATCAAAAACACCTCTATAAATAATAGTAAAGCTCAGTTAGCATCACAGTTAATTTTAGAAGCTAAAGGAGGCATAAAGGTTAATGAAATAATTGATACACTTAACATTAGCGAGCGAAGCTTAGAACGGTATTTTAAATCTTATATCGGACTTACACCTAAATTTTATTGTCGAGTGATACGATTTTCTAATATTTTTAATTTGATCCAATCTGAAGATTTTAATTGGTCTGATATAACTTATCTAGCTGGATTTTACGATCAATCTCATTTTATAAAAAACTTTAAAGAGTTCACAGGAGAAGAACCTTCTACTTATGGTTTTGACGAAAAAAATCTAGCAAATTTCTTTTTAATTAAATGATGTCGGTTTTTTACAATAATATCATGTTGTGTTATACGAGCTTTATACCAACATTAAATTAAATATTATGAATTTATTAAAACCTAGTTGTGTATTGATATTTAGCTTGTTCATTTTTATCAATTGTAAAGCTCAAGAAAATTTGAAGAATTTAGATGTTTTATTAGGAACATGGAAAGTTGAAAACAAATCTACACATGAATCTTGGACAAAAATTAGTGATTCTGAATTTGAAGGCATATCATACAAATTAATTGGAGTAGATAAAAAGGTATCAGAAAATTTATCAATACAAATAATTGACAACCAAGTGATGTATCACGCAACAGTTAAGAATCAAAATCAAGGAAAAACAATTTCTTTTGAACTAAATTCTAAAGAAAAAGAGCTCTTGTCGTTTGAAAATTTAAATCATGATTTTCCAAAGAAAATTCAATATAAAGTAATTACAAACGATAAACTGCTAGTAAATGTATTAGGAGAAAATAATCAAGGATTTTCGTATTATTTAATTAGGCAATAACTGATTATACTAAATTCTATAGTTCGAGCACTAGTTTTTGACCAGGTTTAATTACAGAGTGTTTGCTAATTGCATTGGTTTTACAAATAGCTGCAATAGAAACATTATTTCTTCTTGAAATTCTAGACAAAGTATCACCACGTTTAACCACGTAAATTTTCTTTTGCTTTTTAAGGCTTGCAACAGCTTCGGCTTCGGTTAATAGAGGAATAATTTTACTTTGACGTCTTGAATTATGAACATAAGCACGTGTCCATTGTTGTGTTACCCAAATTTCTTTAGCTCTAATAGAGTTTGAAGCATCAAATTGAAATAAATACTCTGGATTTATAGCAACTCCTTTATAGTTTATAACTAAGTGCAAATGACTTCCTCTAGCATTTCCAGAAACACCACCTTTACCAATATACTGACCCTTTTTAATGGTGTCATTTTCTTTTACACCATATCTTGATAGATGCGCATAAACCGTTTCTAGTCCGTTAAAATGTCTCAAAACCACAGTTTTACCATGACCTCTAGAATACCTCGACATTCTTACAATACCATCAAACATAGCAAACAGACTATCTCCTGTAACTAAATCAATATCAATGCCTTTGTGAGCACGACCTCTTCGCCAACCATATCGTGAAGTGATAACTTTATCTTTGTTTATAGGTGAAGCATAAGTTGAATCTTTAAATTTAAGTTGAATAGGGAATATGACAACTTCATCCTTAAACGGATTGTAAACAGTATGATCCCAATTTTGGGCTTTAATATCTAGAGGTGAAATTGTATCTAATTCTGTAGTAACAATGGTTGAATCTACTTTCGTGGTGATTTCAAAATCTAATTCATCTACAACATTTAGATTAATATTTTTCTGACTAAAAACACTTAATGATAATAAGGTTAATAGACACGTAAACAATGATTTCATAGTAATAATTAAAAACGCTAATTTTTTTGATGGACGAATATAGAAAATTAAAACTAAAAAAATGTTAATGGATTGTTAGTGTGAAAAGTCATTTAATTTCTAATAGTATATAATGCAAAAAGCCACAATTTAATAGTTGTGGCTTTTTTTGTTCTCTAATTAAAAACTAACATCCCATTAATCCGAAGGATATCACAAGTTCTTGATTAACTGCTTCACCTTTGCTGTTTTTAGCTGGTTGCCATGTTCCAGGTGTATTGTTAATGAGTTCAATCATTTTTTTATCTACATCAGGATAGCCTGAATCTCTATCTAGGTTAATATTTTCAATAGTTCCATGTTTAGTTACTGTAAAATAGAGTTTTGCAGGTTTTAATTTTTCAGGGTCTACATCAATTAAAACTGACTGACAGCTTTCCTTTAAAAATAGTTTTAACTGCTCTTTTCCATCGGAATAGTATGCTTGTTCTTCAGGAACTATGGTATGATGTGGTGATCTGTAACTATCGAAAGTGTAGCCCGATTGCGGATCCTTTTCATCGTAATCTACACGCATCACGAAGTTTGTTGCATAGGTTGCCGTTTGTAAGAATTTTAATTGTGCTTTGTTAAACGTGCCAGATGTTCCGTTGGCTCTGGTTGTGGTTTGTCGGTCGTTTACCACAAGGATAAGACTTGTGGTATGTACTTTATCTATATTCTTATAGGTGTCTTCATCTAGAAAGTCTGCGATAGAGGTATAGGTTTTAATCTCTGATTTTTTAATGCCTGAGAAACGCGGACCGATATCATAGATAAAGTCTGGAAAGGCTTTAAACGTTTTAGTGACCATGTTTTGGTCATGCTCTAAAGCTGTTAAGTGATTTGTAGTGGACACTGGTGTCGTGGTATTCCAACTAAAGGATCCGAATGCTGCAAGCGTTAATGTAATAATTGCAGCTAGTGTAAGTAAGGTTTGTTTTTTCATTGTATTTGATTTTTGATGATGCAGTAAAACTAGGAGGCGTTGTGCTTAAAAACTGTCAAATGAATGTGAAATAAGTGCAAAAAGTTGTTTTGACAAGGCAAATTCTAGTTTGGTTGGCATTGTTCTGGGTTGATTTTAAACGCTTGTAACTGTTTCCAAATGGCATGTTCAAAAGGCTTTGGAGAGATGCGACATATAATGATAGCTGTTTGCTGGTCTTTACACAGTGTTTGTGTTAAGTGAAGGTTTAGATCAATTACTTTCCCTGTATGGAAGCCATCAAACACTCGTAGTTTACCTGTGTTATAGACATCTTTATCTGTGTTTGTATTAGAGAACGACAATAGAGGGGCAGGGAATTCTTGTGCCCAATGGTTAGGAATCATTAGGTTGTAGAAGTAATGCTTGATATTGAATTGCACTTCGTAGAGTGGAATAGTGGTTGTAGTATTGATTTTCCATGCCATTACTAAGGTCCAAAATTCTTCATTAGTACTGTCACTCCAATTGGGAAAAAAGGTGAGCTCTTCGTAACCCTCTAAGGTTAGTTTAGGAGCCCAATCGATAGGAAAGGGAATGATCTCTTTGCCAAAGGTGCTATCTGCTACTATGATGGGTTTGGTTGTAGGTTTTTGTGCGACGCTAAAGGCAGCGCATAAAAGCACTGTTAGTAATGTTATTGATGTTTTCATTATAGTTTGTGTGTTTTTAACGAAACTACACAAACCCATACCAGACCGCTATTAAAAAGTGTCAAAAAAGTGTCAAAGTTTGATTATGAGACCTGGTATTGGACTTTACAGGAAGGCGAATGCAGCTAAACCCTAGTTTTGCATTGGTTTAACCCTAAGCACTGTTGGAGCTTACCTGGAGTATACCTGCATTAGTATTGAGTGAACATTGGGTGAACATCGGGTGAACATTGAGTGAACGCGATGGATATTATAGGTTTTACAGATGGTGGATTGTCCTTTGTATAGCTCTTGATTATGCTAAAGCAGGACTCTAAGATGCTGTTAATTGCTAAGTTACACAATTTTTATGATATCCATCGCATTAGCTAATTTTAATGGATAAGGTGTGTTGTTTTCTATTGTTATGAAATTGATGCCCAAGGCTAGGACGATGGCTGTGGTTGTGTGTAAGGGTTGCTCTGTTGGTACCTGTATTTGTAAGTCTACCGTTTGTGGTGTTTTACGTATTGGAATGGGTTGACTTATGGTGTGTGTGCCGAGTGCATTTTGATTGGGATGCTCGGGTTGGTAGGTTTTGGATTTGTGATTAAAGGTGTGTTTTGATACGGTTGCCAGCACCAGAGTGAGTTGAAGGTGTGTTGCTGTTTTGGGTTGTTTGTAGATTTGCGTCCTATCGATTTGAGTTTGAAAGGTGATGGTCTCCCGATTGGGAGTGATTTGTATTTGATATGCCGTTCTAAGCGTATAGCTTAAAGGCCGTTGTTTGTTAAGCGGAAATTGCTGGAGTAGTGCGCCATTGGTTGCCAGGCATGCCTCACGCCAACCTAGTTGTCCGTTGCCCAATTGTATGACTTTACGGCATAAGCCCGTTAGCCTTACTGCCATATAAGTATCTTGAAAGGTTTTAAAACTATCTTTTGTGTTTTGATTTCTGATGGCTTTAGAGAGGAGTGAAGCCGCAGCAAACTCCTGGTTATTCATTTTGACTTTGCGATAGGCAGGATCTGAATTGATGCGTTCTTTGGTAGGCGCAGAAGAGCGTCTGATGATTGTTTTACCGTTGAGGGTATAGGTTATGAACTTGGTGTTGTTACCAAGGAGGTCGGTTATTGTGAATTTTGGTTTCGCCACGAGGTATTGTACTTGATGCTTGTATAAATATAGCGAATATTTTCGAAATTGATTAAAGTTTGTTAGTTTTGGTTTAAAGTTAATACTACAGGTATTATTAACGCTTCTAGAATAAATTTAGTTAAAAAGCTTTTTCTACGATGTTAATGGAACACTCTTTTTACGAAACGACGATAGGAGAAAAGTGTAATGTGTGTGAATGGAAATAAACAGACATTTTAATGACATATCGACACCTTTGATTCTTATTATTTGAATTTATGTCATTTATTTCACTAAAATTCAAACAAATTATCAGCTGGCCTAAGATTTGACATCAAAAAATAAAATAAATGGATATGTCTACTATAGTTATTTTAGGAACTGCGCACTCAGAAGGTGGAGCTTGTACGTCTGAAGAATTGTATAAAATTATTCAGGAAATTAATCCTGAGGTTGTCTTTTGTGAGAGTTCACCTGAAAAATTCCCTCAATATATAAAGAGAACTGATGTTATTACTCCAGAAATGGAAGCAATTAAAAAATTAATTAAAGTAAAATCAGCTGAAATAGTTCCTATTGATGTAGATATTGATCCTTTTGATAAGCGCCTTGAGGACATGTTTTCGTTAATTAAGTGTGAAATGAAAGTATACTCTAATGCTCATAACATGCTATTAAATGAGACATATTCAAAAGGATTCACTTTTTTAAACAGTATACATAGCGACAAGATATTTAGAGATAAAAATTCCATGGAGAATTACTTTATAAATAAAGTGAATAATAAAGAGTTATCAGATTTTTATTCGAAATGGTTGAAATGGAATGACTTACGTGAAAACCAATGGATTAATCTAATTCATGACTACTTTAAAATAAATAAAACTAAAAAGGCAGTATTTCTTGTTGGTGCTGGTCACAGATTTCGATTGATGGATAAGATTAAGAATATTTATTCTAAAAATGAGCATGGTATTGATTGGAATTTTTTTCATTTCGATTGAACTATTAGAAAACGTAGGAGGAAAGAGTAATGTGTGTGGGATGGATTTTGATATACAAAGTTTAAATGTTAACTTTGAGATATGACGAGTACAATATATTCAATAGGTCATGGTAGTAAAAAAATCGAATCCTTTATTAAGGAATTGGTTACTTATGATATTGATTTTGTTTTTGATGTTAGGTCTATACCTATGTCTAAGTATAATCCACATTATAATAAACCTTTTCTAGAGCGTGAGTTAATTGAAAATAAAATAGGTTATGAGTTTTTAGGCGCACATCTTGGAGGACTACCTAAAGATGATTCTTGTTATACAGATGGAAAAGTAGACTATTCTAAACTGCGTGAAAAGGATTTTTTTAAAGTGGGAATTGAACTATTAATTGAATCTCATAATGCCAATGCCAAAATTGCTCTAATGTGCAGTGAGTTAAATCCTGAAGAATGCCATAGGAGTAAATTAATTGGGCAGGAACTTCTTAAATTTAACATATCTATTAATCATATAGTTTCAAATAGGTTGAAAGATCAGAAAACTGTTATTGATGAATTGACCAAGGGTAAAGGTTCAAATGATTTATTTGGTGAAGGTGATTTTACTTCAAGAAAAACTTACATCTAATTTTAGTATATGGACTTTTATACAATTGGTGTTTATAATTCCACTGAAAAAGAATTCTTCGATAAGCTAATAAATAATGAAATAGATACATTTTGCGATATACGTCAAAGACGCGGAGTTAGGGGTTCAAAATATTCTTTTGTCAATAGTAAAAGGCTTCAGAGTAAACTACAAAGTTCAGGAATTAAATATTTTCACTTTCTTGATTTAGCACCAACTAAAGAAATTAGAGAGATGCAAAAACAAGCCGATTTAAAGAACCATGAGCTAAAAAGAGATAGAAAAACTTTAGGTAAAGTATTTATAAATGAATACAATGATACGATTATTAATCATTTTAATTTCAGTGAATTTATAGACGATTTAAGAAAAAGTAAAGCAAGAAATATTGTTCTTTTTTGCGTAGAGGAATCACACAATGCATGTCACAGATCATTAGTTGCTAATAAATTAAGAGACAATTTTAATTTTGAAATTACCAATCTTTAAATCTTGGAAGTACTTATAACATCAAAGACCGCTTGGGGAAGTCGATTTTGTATCGGAGGATTAGAGTTAGCCACTGGAAGATATGTCCGACTGATGACAACTATAGGTACATACCAGCCTATGAATTCACCTTTCCAGATTGGCGAAATTTGGAATTTAGAGTATAATTATCGACCTGATCAACCGCCACATGTAGAAGATGTTAGAATTATACGTAGAATTGGTTTGATTAGGAAAGTTAATAATATGTATAACTTTATTACGCAAAATTGTACAGTTTGGAATGGCAGCTATAATGTACTTTTTGGAGGAAGATTAAGATGGAATGGAAGTGGTTATATTAATGATCCTAATAATTTGCCAGCTAATAGTGTTGGCTTTTGGATATCAGATCAAGATTTATATTGGGATGGTGAATACTATGTTTATAGAAGACCACGATTGAAAACCAACAAGAGAATTAAATATAAAGGAATCCAACAACCAATTCCAGTGATACCAGCAGGAACATTAATAAGAGTTTCTTTGGCTAAATGGTGGGATGGACAAGGTGGTGAAAATAGATGCTACTTACAATTATCTGGTTGGTATTGAATTAAGAAAAGAGGAAACCCTTTTCTTAAAGAGTTTCCATCTTATGAAGCTTTGTTATAAAGCTGAATTAACTTTTCTAAATCAACTGATGGGTAATTTAAACTAACATAATTCTGAGGTTTTTAAAAATTTCAAGTTTTTGTTTGAACAGATAGATGTCTTAGCAGAAATCGATAAAGTTGATTACAAGTACTAAACCTGACCTCATAAAATTTTAGCGAAAACACTCCTAAGACAAGCTTAGGAGCGCTAGGAGAGTGGAGCATCTTATTTTAGGCTATGCAAATGCAAGGCTTTAGAGGGGTGCCTTATTAGTTTAGTTTTCTTTTAAAGATGTAGCGCGTGATAAAAATGCCATTTCCATCTTTTGCACCAGCATCGCTTTCTACACCACTTGTGACGAAGACTAAATGCCACCCTTGGGACATCATTGCTGTTAGTTTTGAGGAGATTATAGCATCGTTTGCTGCTATATTTTGAAAGCGTATGCCACCAATATTATAGAAGTTTAATAGTTTTGTTTCTTCAAAATCTTTTACTCTAATATCTTTTCTTTTAGATTTATTTCTAGTATTATCATCACTTGTTTGAGAGGAGGTAAATGTTTTATAGTCTCGTTTATCGTTTGTGGAGATTAAACGCGATCTACCCAATCCGTCTGGTATAATAGATTCTACACTTGTAATTACTTTTACTTCAAATTTTGGATTTAATGTATTTTGAGCAAAAACATTAGTAGTTAGAAGCGTGACTACTGCAATTGCTATTAGTTTTAGTTTTATCATTTTGATTTATTATTGTTTTACTATTTATTATTGTAATACTATTGCAGTACTATTCCGAAGGCCACTTCTAAACCTTGAGGTATGAGATTTAGAAACGTTGTAGTATGATCTCCAGGACCATTAATTATGTTGGTGTTTTTAGATTCTAAAAACTGTACTTCGTTAGTGGTAAGGCTGCCAACTGCTTCATCGGAATCTCCATAGATATAGGTTATGCTTGATAGGTCTTCTATGGTGTTAAAAAGTTGTGTATATCGATTCATTGAAAGTTCAGCACTAATTCTATTATAATTTCTTTCAATTACGTTTGGATGTGGATTTAATTCTACAATTGGAGTAACTCCGTTTTCAAAATATCCATTTTTACCTTCAGCAGCAGCTTGCCAAATAACATCATTTATATCTAATCTGCCAGAGATGATAAGATACTTATTGGCGATATCTATTCCTTTATTTGCAATGAGCTCTTGCGTTACAAAGGCACCAAATGAATATCCTAGTACATATACGGTTCTGCCTTGGTCTTTAAAATAGGTTATAACATTAGAAAGCATCTCTATACTTTGTGTATTAAAGGAAGCCGCTTGGGTTAATGTGATGTCTGTTCCGGCTACTATATCTGGATTTAATGTTTGTGCTTGATGCACAGTTACCGTTAAAATACCTTCTGGACTAAAAATTGGTGCTAAATCATCTACAAAGTCTGTAGCAAACTCTGTACTAGGTCCACCTGGTATGAGTACCATTACTGTTTCTGCTTTTTCGTCTCCTCTGAAGTGAATTAGATCTTTAATTTCTTGAGATATTTCTTTAGTTTTTACAGAAGGAGCTCTATCATCATCATTAGAACAAGAGCACATAAAGACCAAACACATTACAATTAGTACTGTATTTTTAAATGCATAAATACGATTTAACCTTGTTGTTTTTGATAACACTTTTTTCATGATTTTTTTGTTTATAATTTTTGAGCAAAGAAATGGTTAAAAACACTTTAGAGTTGCATAATTTGATAACCGATGGTTATTTGTTGATGAACGAAAGAATTACTTAATTACAATTAAATAATATGTTTCTTTGTACAAAAGGTACCCATGCGCAAGATTAAATCAATAAAGAACATACTACTACATCTGTTGATGTGGGTATTAAATTATTGGTTGTTTGCTTTTGTTGTTCATTCTGATTGGAACGGGTTTAATAATGTATATACTCCTAATAGTTTAGCTTATGCCTATACCTATGGACTTTTTACCAATATATTTTTGTTTTACATACAAGTGTTTTGGTTGGTGCCCAAAATTTATATGCATAATAAAAAAGCGAAATACTATGTGCTTTCTTTATCAATATGTCTTGTAGTTTCTTTAATTGAAACTTATTTTGATTATTTGTTGTATGATGTCTTTGAAATCTATGATACAGATGAGTTTATAGATAACTTTAGCGCTACGGTTGCTGTTAACTTGCTATACAGTATTGCTGGTTTTTATTATATTTTAAGACAAGCGCATAAAGCATCTGAAAAGCAAAAACAGTTATTAAAAGAAGCCTCTTTAAAAACAGAATTAAAGTATTTAAAAGCACAGTTAAATCCTCATTTTTTATTCAACGGAATTAATAGTGTTTATCATTTAATAGGTAAAAACAATCACCTCGCTAAAGATACTTTGCTACAATTTTCGGAACTGTTACGCTATCAATTATATGAAAGTGGTACGCAAATTAGTATAGAAAAAGAATTAGACTTTGTATTGCAGTATATAAAGATGGAAAAAACACGTAAGGGCTCAGATATTCAGCTAAGCTATAGCATAGCATTTGAGAATGCCACGAAAAAAATAGTTCCGTTATTATTAATTCCGATAATAGAAAATGCGTTTAAACATTGTAGTAATCACATTAACAATAATGACAATAGTATAGCCATAAATATTAAAGAAGTAGGAGGTAAGATCACATTACATTGTGCAAATACTTTTGATCGTGCAATTGATAAAAATGCTGTTGGTGGTGTTGGTTTAACAAATTTAAAAAGACGTTTGGAGTTAGTATATCCAGATCAGTATGAACTAACTATACATAAGAAGCACTCTAGGTTTATGGTTGACTTGATTATAGATTTATAACATATAAAGGAATGAAACGACTAAATTGTTTAATTGTAGATGATGAACCTATTGCTAGAGAAGGCATTAATGCCTATTGCAAAGAGATTTCGTTCTTAAATGTGGTTGCTCTATGTAAGAATGTATTACAAGTAAATCATTATCTTGAAAGCAATGACATTGATTTGATTTTTTTAGATATCAATATGCCTATACTATCTGGCTTAGATTGGCTGAAAGGTTTAAAAAAATCACCATCAATTATTATGACTACGGCATATAAAGAATATGCGTTGCAAAGTTTTGGGTATAATGTATTAGATTATTTGGTAAAACCTATTTCCTTTAAACGATTTTTGCAAGCCGTTAATAAGGTCAACAGTTATTATCAATATAAGGATGAAAAAAGCATACTTTTTTTAAAAAGTGAAAGACAACTTAAAAAGATCGTTATAGAGGATATTCTTTTTGTAGAAGCCATGCAAAATTATATTAAAGTAGTAACATTAAAAGCGTCTACCATTACACATATATCTTTAAAACGTTTTAAAGATCAATTACCTGAAAATGAATTTATTCAAACACACAAATCATTTATAGTCTCTAAACATAAAGTAGATAAAATTGTAGACCATGACATTATTATTGGTGAATATAGAATCCCTATTAGTGTACGCTTAAAAAAGGAAGTATTAGCTAATTTTTAGTTCTATAATATTTAAATACTCGTTTTATTTTACATAATATGTGCAGTTTATTAGAACTGTTCAAATAAGACATAAAAATGTATACATGTTAAGCTCTTAAAAATCGCGTAGAAAAAAATATGATGCATAAATACTTAAATACGCTAAAATTTTAAAGCCTTCTAAAACGTAGCTTTTTAAATACGCTGGTAAACTTTGTTATAAAATTAGATTGATTCGCTATTTGCTTTTACATAAGTCTAAAGACGTTATATCTGATATTATGCTAAAATAGCATAGCTATATGCATGCGAATGCTAATGAACTCTTGGTTGTAAAATGACTGTAGCATAGTTTATGAATGGATTCATAGTAATGCCGCAAATTACTTTTTACATAATTACTATCGTTATATAGCTAAAGCTTTAGAGCTTTTAATAATGGCTGTAACATAATTGTTGACGATATAAAACACTGTGTGTTGATTATATCTACAATTATGTTAAATACACAGTATTCGCCATCAACATATTTGCTCTATAATTTATATTATGTAAAATAGAAATATTTAAAGATTATGGATCTCTTCTCTCGGTTGATATTAAAACCAATAAGCTGCTTTGTTAAAAAAATACACAAACTAAAAGTCCATAATTGAATTCCTTGCGTAAATAACTATATAAACTAAAACTCAAATTATAATATTATGAAGCAAATTTCAGTAATTGTATTATCAGCATTATTTTTAACTTCTTGTGTATCAAAGAAAAAGTATGTTGCACTTGAAACCGAAAATGGTCAAATTAAAAGTGAACTTACTAAAACAAAAGTTGAAAAAGAAACACTTGAAGGTAAATTTGAAGCAATTCAAGCTCGTGTAGATAGTTATAATTCAAAAATTAATTCATTAACTGAAGATAACAATGCTAAACTTGTTAATGTGGATGGTGTGGTTATTTCTGAAAATCAAAAAGTAGCCATGAGAGAATCTCTAAAAAAGGTACCTCCTGCTTATTTAGCTACAGCTAAAACCTTAAAAGATTCTATGAATTTAGCGATGCAATTCAACCTTAAATCGTCTATGGATACTATTGAAGAAGATGAAGATATTTCAATTAAAATAGAAGAAACTGTTGTGATGATTTCTATTTCTGATAAGATGTTGTTCGATTCTGGAAGTTATAAAATTAGCAACAAGGCTAACGAAATTCTTCAAAAAATCGCCAATGTTGTAAACTCTGAAGAAAGCTTAGACATTATGGTTGAAGGTCATACAGATGATAAAGCTTTAAAAAGCACAGCTTCAGTAAAAGATAATTGGGATTTAAGTGTATTGCGTGCTACATCTGTAGTAAAAAAATTACAAAAAGACCATGGTGTTGCTCCCGAAAAATTAATTGCTGCAGGACGTAGTTTTTATCAGCCATTAGTTTCAAATGACACCAAAGAAAATAGAGCTACAAACCGAAGAACACGTATTGTTATTTTACCAAATATTGACAAGTTTTTCGCGCTTATGAATTCTAATAAATAAAACTTAACCGCTTAGATTTTTAATTAATCCAATAAAGGCTATTGTTTATGCAATAGCCTTTTTTATGTCAAAAAAAAAGTATTAAAAATTAGATAAAATCTAGTAGATATAAGGTATTTTTGTATTCAAATTTCTACTTATGATTTCGTTATTTAATAGCTTTAAAATTATAGCTTTACTTGAAGGACTTTCTTATATTTTATTACTTTTTATTGCTACTCCAATAAAGTATCTAGCAAACGATCCTCAATATGTAAAAATGCTTGGAATGCCTCATGGTTTGCTATTTATGGCTTACATCGTTTTAGCTGTATTATTAGCTCCTAGCCTCAAATGGAATGGCAAAACCTTGCTCATTATTTTAATAGCTTCTATTATTCCTTTTGGAACGTTTTATGTGGATAAAAAATACTTGAGAAAATCAAAATAAATGGAAGGTATACGTCATTTTTTTTACGACTATTTTTTGTCTTTCGGAATTTCGGAAGTTGTAGCGAAATACCTCAATGTGGTTTGTCTTGTTATTATATCTGCCATTCTTCTGTTTATTGCAGACCGAATTACGAGACGAATTATCATTAGGTTTTCTGAAACATTTTCAGAAAAAACAAAAACCAATTTTGATGATTTATTGGTTAGTAATCGTGCACCAAGACGTATTGCTCATTTAGTACCTCTTATATTAACTATTAAATTATTTCCATTAGTATTTTACGACTTTCCGCAGTTTGAAACCTATATTATAATGGTTATTAAGGTCTACGGAATTATACTAACCATCTGGATTATTAGAAGTGTTTTAAAAACATTTGAATCGTATTTTAAAACTTTACCACGATTAAAAGACAAACCAATAGATAGCTACATTCAGGTAGCTATGCTTTTTATTTGGACCATTGGTATTGCTTCTATCCTAGCGATTATAATTAACTTATCATTCATAAAATTCTTTACAACGCTTGGTGCTGCTTCGGCCATTTTACTTTTGATTTTTAAAGACACCATTCTCGGTTTTGTGGCTAGTATTCAAGTCGCAATTAACGATAGTGTGCGAATTGGAGATTGGATTACCATGGAAAAATATGGAGCAGATGGTAGTGTGATTGAAATTAACTTGTCTACCGTTCAAGTGCAGAATTTTGACATGACCATTACCAATATTCCAACCTATGCTTTAATTTCTGATGCTTACAAAAACTGGAGAGGCATGCAATCTTCTGGAGGACGACGAATTAAACGCTCTATTTTGTTGCGAGCAAAAAGCATAAAATATCTTAATGCTGAAGAGATTGAAAAACTGAAAGGTATTCAACTTATTTCAAATTATATAAGCTCGAAACAAAGTGATATTTTAAATTTTAATACTGAACATAATGCTGATAAATCGGTGTTAATCAACGGACGAAATTTAACTAATGTTGGCGTATTTAGAAAGTATATGCAAACGTATATTGAAAATCATTCTGCTGTAAATAAAGACATGACCATTATGGTTCGTCAGCTATCTCCTACTCCTGAAGGTTTGCCTTTAGAAATCTATTGTTTTAGTAGCGATAAACGTTGGGAAAACTACGAATATGTTATGGCAGATATTTTTGACCATGCCTTAGCTGCAGTTTCTTATTTTGATTTAGAAGTGTTTGAGTATCCTACAAAGTTTATGGATGTAAAGTAATGTCCTTATTGGTTAATCTAATCTGTCTTTTACAAATTCAACTTCGGTTTTGCCATGAGGTTTTGGTTTACCATCTTCTCCAAGATTCACCATAATAATATTATCGACCGTTAAAATAGTTTCTCTGGTCATTTTGTTTCGAGCTTCACATTTTAAGGTAAGTGATGATTTTCCAAATTTTATAACTTCAATACCAATTTCGACAATATCACCTTGCTTAGCAGAAGCCATAAAATTAATTTCCGACATATATTTTGTTACAATCTTAGAATTTTCAAGCTGAATGATGGTATAAAGTGCTGCTTCCTCATCAATCCATGCCAATAGTTTTCCTCCAAATAAAGTTTGATTCGGATTTAAATCTTCTGGTTTTACCCATTTTCGTGTGTGAAATCTCATGCTTATGTTAAGGTTTTAGTGTTTTTTTGAAATATACACAATTGCTGTTAATTTTTTTCTAAACTTTTCTTAATCTATCACTACCCTACTCTTTTGTATTGTACTTTTAAGAGACTAAATCAATCAAAATGAAATATTTAACAGTAATTTTAATAAACGTTATTTTAACAATTACTTGTGCTCAAGATAACTCTAGTACAGTAATTGGAGGTTCATGTGAAGGTTGTGAAGCCGTTAACGACTATGGTAACAAAAATTTGAGATGGTCTGATACCATTTACGGATTTGATACGATGCCAAACAAAATAAAGATAAGTGGAACAGTCTATAAAAATGATGGCAAAACACCAGCTAAAGATGTTATACTTTATGTATATCATACAGATCAAACAGGAAAATATCCAACAAGACCATCATCTAAAGGTTGGGAACAACGACATGGTTTTTTAAGAACTTGGCTGAAAACAGATTCAAAAGGCAGATATGAATTTTTTACAACTAGACCTGCTTCATATCCCAATTCAACAGTGCCACAGCATATCCATATTACTGTAAAAGAACCCAATGTAAACGCATACTATGTAGAGGATTTCTATTTTTCAGACGATCCGCATATTACTTCAAACATTTTAAACAGAGCAAAACCAAGAGGTGGTTCTGGAGTTATAACCTTAAAAGGAAATGAAGAAATTAAAACAGCTACTAGAGCTATTATTTTGGGTTTAAATATTCCTAATTATTAAAACAAAGTTCCAGAAGCTTCATTCGGAATTTTAAGATCATAACCTAGTTCAGAATTTAGTTGTTTAATAAAATATGCAGATAACAAAGGAGATTCTTTTTCAATATTTTGATGAATAAAAAAATCAATTTCTTTGATGCCTTGCTCCTTCCACTCTTTTAGTCGAATTACCCATTCATCTAAACGTGAATAATCACTTTTATGATTGGCTCCAACATATCGAACAAAGGCTGTTGGATTGGTTAATCGCATGTGCATTAAATCTCGTCGTCCTGCAGTATCTACAATAACATTTGAAACATTATGAGTTTCAAGCAAATCGTATAACTGATTTGAAACACGCTCATCATTGTACCAATTGGTATGTCTAAACTCGATAGCCAATGGAATTTCCTTTGGCCAATTCTCGATAAAGCGCACTACTCTATCAAAGTCTTTTGGTGCAAAATTAGAATGCATTTGAAGAAACATAGTGCCAAGTTTTTCTTTTAAGTGAATGGCATTCGATACATAATGATCGACGACTGCATTAACTTCATTTAAACGTTTCCAATGGCTAATTTCCTGATTCAGTTTCGGAAAAAATTTAAACCCTTCGGGAGTTTTATCATACCAGGTTGAAAACTGTTCCGCAGGAAAAATACGATAAAACGTAGCATTCAATTCTATAGAATTAAACTGGCGCGAATAGTAACTCAATTCATCTTTGGTACCTCTTGGATAAAACCCTTTTAAATCTGCCTTATTCCATTTGGCACAACCAACATAGATGTCTGGAATGTTATCGTCTTTAACTTTGTGTAATACACCTGCTGTATCTATATGATCTTGAGGTAAGCTTAAATCTAAGTCTTGCGGATTGTCAACACTTCCAAATTTCATAATCTAGTTTTTATCAAAGATAGCAGATTGTTATTTTAAGTAGATCACAAATTAATGTATTTGTTAATAACACCGTTAACAAGATATAGCAAGTGACAAAAATTAGGCAATGATAATGTCTATTTTTAGTTAAAATTAAAGCCATGAACGACCGATCTACGAATTTAAAATCTATCAGACCTATTATAGCTTCAGCACAAGTAAATGATAATATGTCGTCTGATGAGTGTTTCCAGAATGCTACTTTGCGTCCGATTATTAAAATGCAAAACCATTTGCTTATCGTAGTTTTTAGAAATTATATTGATAAGCGAAAAAATGTGTTTTACGATTTATCTTTGCCCAAACAATTGGCTTATATTGAAAACGCTATTCATAAGGATATGAAGTTTAGAAACTCTGTAAAAGGTATGATTATTGGTCAGTTTACTGTGGAAGAATATGAGGTTTATATTCAAAATTCTTCAGCATTAAATAAACGTATGATGAATATTGTAAAAGAGCGTTTGGTAAGCAATATTCAATTGTTTGCTCAACCCCTTGCAAAAGCCATTTAGATGATAGATTCTCCGTTTAGATTTGTGGTAAGCACATCGCTCATATAATCAAAAAACGGACGAATAGCTTTAAATGAAGCGTTGACATCATCAATAAACACATCACTTATCACTTCTTTATCTGTATACTTTTTTATAAAAATGTATTGTTTCTTTTTAATGAGGTCGATGGCTGGATGATTTTTATCAAAATCACGAGGTGCAGTTTTTAACTCGTCACCTACAAATTCTCCCCAAACCGATTTAAATTTTTTATTATTAATAATGTTACGAATGTCTTGATCATCTTGTTCAAATTCGCGTCTAATACGTAATAAGTCTTCTTTATTTGGTTCCCAAAATCCAGTCGCTATAAACGATTCGTTATTGGGTTGAATGTGTAAATAATAACCACCTCGTAGCTCTGGTTTTTTTCTTCCAAAAGAGCCTCCAAAATGGGTTTTATATGGCAACTTATTTTTTGAAAAACGCACGTCACGATAAATACGAAACATTTTAAATTTTTCAATCTGATCGTGTTTATTTAATTTTTCTAATAAAACATTATAAGTTTGTTTTACTTCAGTTTCGATGGTTTTAAATTCGGTTTTATGTTCATTAAACCAATCGCGATTGTTGTTATTTTCTAATTGCTTAAAGAAATCGAAGATGTTTTTATTGAATTTTGGTGTCGCCATTTTTAATAATTTATTGTTTAAAAGTACAAAAAAAGTCTCGACTTAAAATCGAGACTTTTAGCTTTATTAGGTTTGTTATTTACAGATTATTTATTGTCGTCTACTACATCTTCAACCTCGTCTTCGATATCTTCTGCAGCATCACCAATAGCATCTCCTGTGTCTTCAACAGCTTCTTCTATTTTTTCACCTGTAGACTTTTCATCTCTACAACTAGTTGTGATTAGACTTAGACTAAATAATGCGATAAATAAATATGTTAATTTTTTCATTGTATTAAATGTTTAGATTATTAATTTTTAAGCAGTTCATTACTTCTTTACAAGCCCTTTTAATAATGATAGTATAAAAAGCACTAAAAAAATATAAAAGCAAATTTTAGCTATACCTGCAGAAGCTCCTGCAATTCCTCCAAAGCCTAAAATGGCTGCAATAATTGCAATAATTATAAATGTGATTGTCCATCGTAACATATTATTAAAGTTTTAAGGTTAATGTTTGAGTTGCTGACGCTCAGAACCCAAAAAATAATTTATTTAATTAATTGTTAGAAAAGGCCTCTTGCAAGTCTGGAGCTTTCACATTTAGTTTGTTATCAAACTGTAGGGTTCTAATTGGGAAGGGAATATTAATACCTTCTTTATCGTAAGCTTTTTTAATTTCAATAATTGCTTTGGTTTTAGCTCTTAATTTTTCGAGCATATTTTCAGCATCAATCCAAAATCGGCATAAGTAATTTATAGAACTGCTACCAAACTCAGTATAATAGAATTCGACATCATTAGAAGTTTTTACTTGATTAAAAGTGTTTGCAATGGTTTGCTTTGTAAGTTTTTCAACAAATTTTAAATCAGATTCGTATCCTACTCCACACTCAATAAACACTCTCATACGAGTTGTTAATGAGTAGTTTTTTAGTGGATTTTCTAAAATCATTTTATTAGGAATCACAACTAAGTTATTATCGGCTTCTTTAAGTGTAAAATCTTTAAGATTGATATCAATAATTTCACCCGAATAACCATTGGTTTCTACCCAGTTACCTATTTGAATTTTTTTTCTAAACGAAATAGCGATACCAGCAATGGTATTAGATAAAGTCCCTTGCAATGCTAAACCAATCACTAAACCTGCTACACCAGCACCAGTTAGTAAAGAGGTTAGAGTTTTACTTAAATCTAATATGCCTAATGCAAGAAATAGACCTATAAGTACAACAGCCACAGCACTAATGCGTGAAATGATACTACTAATAGATTCTTGTTCAACCCTTTTAGATACTAGTTTGTATGTAAATTTGTTAACATACTTTGCTATAAAATATGCGCTTACTAGCACTAGTATTGCCAAAGCCAAATTTGGTAAATTTTGAATGATCGCATCTAGCCAACCTAAAAGTTTATTTGTTAGGTTGCTAAATGCTGTATTTAATTGCTCTTTCATTTTCTTTTCTCTTTAATTAATATATTCGGAATACAGGATTTAAGCTATCAAATCTGCATGAATTATATCATGATATCGATTTGGTATTAAGCTAAAATCATTTCTAATTGACGCTAATAAATAGGAAGTGTGTCAATTTTATGATTCGATAGCATCGAGCTTCAATTTTTCTGAAGAATTTTTGGTCCATGCATTAAGCATCCAACTTGATTTTTCCATCTCTCTAATATAAGCTCCAATTAAATCAATGGTTCCTTCATCTGAAGCACCTTCGGCCTTTTCAATGACCACACTCATTTGGCGAAGTAATATTTTGTGGTCATTAAGAACCTCCATTATCATATTTCTATCTGTTTTGAGAGGTGATACTTCTTTAACTTCAGAAATTTCAAGATAATTATTTAATTTACTCATAGGATGATGCTTTAGTGTTAGAATTCGCTCAGCGATTTCATCAATTTTTATACGAGCATCGGTATATAATTCTTCAAATTTATTGTGTAAATCAAAAAAATTCTCACCTAAAATGTTCCAATGGAAGCTTCTTAGCTTTTGATAATATATATGATAATTGGCAAGTAGTGTATTTAATTCTACAACAACAGGTATTAATTTTTCATCTTTCATGTTCAAATAACTCATTTTTATAAATTTTTATAGTGTTAATAATTAATTACACTATATAAACTATAGGAAATTTGAAGCTTGTCAAGTGGTTTAACGCCTTTTAACTGTATTAAGGTTTATTTAACATAAATTATGTTAAAGCCATTTTTTCTTTCTAAAATAAATTAACATCACAATAAAAAGCAATACCATGACTCCTAGTAAAATGAAATACCCGTTTTCTGCTTGCAATTCAGGCATGTTCGTAAAATTCATTCCATAGATACCAGCAATAAAGGTTAACGGAATAAAGATGGTTGCAATAATGGTTAATACCTTCATGACTTCGTTCATTTTATTACTAATGATAGTCATGTACATATCCATTAAACTCCAAACCATTTCGCGATATAAATCGATAGACTCATTAACTTGAATAATGTGGTCATATAAATCTCTAATATAACTTTGAGATTTTTCATTAATAATCGAATTGTCAGATTTTTCAAGTCGGTTAACAACTTCTCTCAACGGAAAGATGGAACGTCTAATTTTTAATACGTCTTGTTTTAATTGCTGAATTTGATTAGGTGTTGTAGCATTATTGTTTTGAGACTCAAAAATACTAGATTCTAAATCTTCAATTTTATCTCCAATGGCTTCTATAACAGTAAAATAATTATCAACAACAGCATCTAGTATGGCATACATAAGATAATCTGCACCTTGAGAGCGAATTCTTCCTTTAGATGTTTCAATACGATTTCTAAGGTCGTCAAATACGTCGCCATCTGCTTCTTGAAATGTTAGTACATAATCTGAACCAACGACCATACTTAAATGCTCATATTGCAAAAGGTTACTATCATTAAAATACAACATTTTGAAGACGACGAAAAAATAGTTTTGAAACTCTTCAAACTTTGGTCTTTGACTTGTATTTACAATATCTTCAAGAGTTAAAGGATGTAGATTGTAGTGTTTTCCCAGCTTTTCAATATCTTCTAAATTATTGAGTCCGTTGATGTTAATCCATGTAACTTGCTTGTTTCCTTCAAAGTTAAATCCGTCTTCAACATTATTGCTATCTATTTTAGTAAACGTTTGGCTAGAGTAATTAATGATATCAATAACCGTTTTTAATGATAACTTTTTTCCCTTATATGCCATTGTTCCTGGAGGAAGATTGGTGGCTTTGTATGCTTTATTTTTAGGTTTTACCTTCATGAGACATTTAAATAACAGACTTTAGCTAAAAGTATAAAATCTTTTTGGTATAACATTCATCTATAAATTTATAATTATAAGCTATGAATATTATTAGTTTACTGTTGTTTATTGATTTACTTTTGATTAAATAAATTTAAGTTTGCATATTGATTTTATTTTTACTAATATGCAAATTCAATCCTTCATAAAATATAATTCATGGGAAGACCTCCAACAAAACCGATTAAATTCAGAGATGGATTTTATATCGAAATAAGAAATAAAGGGAAAAATACTGGTATTAAACTTCATAGAGACACTAAAGAACAAATGCTAAGAACCATAAAAGAGTACGAACAATCAAAAGATGTACTTATTCTTGGTGAATCTAAAAACGGAAAATGGGTTAATAAAACACCTGTTTTACATGTGGTAGAAGATTAAATATCTATATTTTTTTAAGTTATTATAGCCTTTCTTGAGTTTGCATAAAACGCAAATTCTAGAAAGGTTTTTTTATGATTTAATATTTATTTTTATAAATTGTTGTCAATAAACTAACAAAAACATAAATATTATGACTGATTTACCAAACACAAAACCACCTGTATGGTTTTGGATTATTGCTGTTATTGCTCTTATTTGGAATGCTATGGGAGTTATGCAATATCTTGCTCAAGCCTATATGACAGATGACTTTAAGAGTCAATATACTGCTGAACAGTTAGAAATGATCAACAATACACCAGCTTGGGCTACCGCTGCCTTTGCTATAGCTGTATTTGCTGGGCTATTAGGTTCACTACTACTTATACTGAAAAGAAGGTTTGCATCTACTTTATTTTCACTCTCTCTTTTAGGAATAGTCTTACAGTTATATCATAACCTAATTGTCATAGACACTATGGAAATAATTGGTCCGATTGCAGGTATTATGTCAGGAATCATCTTAATATTTGGCATATTAATTCTACTCTTTTCAAAAATGGCTAGTCGTAAAGGCTGGCTTAGATAAATAAAAAACACTAAAAAAACGAAAGGTATTAGCAAATCACTAATACCTTTTTTGTTTTAATAAATATTATAAATCTAGGATTTAAGTTGATTTATATGATAGTTTACAAGACCTTCTATTGGTCGTCTTTCAAAATTACCAATAGTAAATCCGAGTTCTTCAGCAACTTGACGTATTTCGTCTTCAGCAAAAAACGCAATAGATCCAGCAAAGTGAACAGGAACCGTTTTTAATTCTTCTTTATACTGAAAGATCATATTTTTAGTAAATACTCGAATGCCTTTTTTTATCAATTCAACAATATAATCCGAATCTTTATTTAAGAACACAAACTCCGCAAAACTTGCCAAATACGCATTTGGATTTGGTTGCTTATACAGATTGTACTTTATAAAATCGGCTTCTACATTATATTTATGTTCAAAAGCAACTTTAATATCTTCTGGCATATTGTTGAAGTAATAATCTTTAATTAATTCTTTACCAAAATAATTTCCTGAAGCATCATCCATAAGCGTATAACCTAAAGAAACCACACGTTGATGTAGTTTTTCACCATCAAAATAGCTACAGTTAGATCCTGTTCCCAAAATACAAACTACTGAAGCTTCAGTACTATGATTTATGGTGGCTCTTACAGCTGCCATAGTATCTTCTTGAACTTCTACAGCAGCATTAGTAAAAATAGATTCTAAAATTTCAGTAAGTATTAATTTAGGCTTGGTTGTTCCACAACCTGCTCCATAAAAAAACACATGAGTTACTTTGTTTTTAAACTGCATTAACTCATCATTTTTTTTTATGATTTTATTGAGTTTCTTTTTCTTTAAAATAGCTGGATTAAGTCCTTTTGTACGTATTTTTTCATGGATTTGATTTCCATTTTCGTCTATAACAATCCAGTCACATTTTGTTGAGCCACTATCGGTTATTAAAATCATAGATGTTAGTTAAAATAAATCCGTAGATGATATATAAAAAATTAAATACTACGGATTTATAATGAATTTTATTTAAAGCGAATTAACTTTTAGTGCTAAGTCTACTAATTTTGTTGAATAACCAAACTCGTTATCATACCAAGCTACTAGCTTAAAGAATTTTGAATTTAATTCAATAGAGGCTTCGGCATCAAAGACACTAGTACGCTCTTCACTCACAAAATCTTGAGATACTACTGCATCTTCAGTATAACCCAAAATACCATTCATTGCGCCATTGGCAGCAGTTTTAATAGCCGCTTTAATCTCTTCTAAAGAAGTTTCTTTTGAAGTTCTAACTGTTAAATCTACGACAGACACGTCAGCAGTTGGCACTCTAAATGCCATACCTGTTAGTTTTCCATCTAATTCAGGAATGACTTTTCCAACAGCTTTAGCTGCACCTGTTGTTGTAGGTATAATATTGTTTATAGCACTACGTCCTAAACGATAATTTTTACGTGAAGGAGAATCTACAGTGTACTGAGTAGATGTCGCAGCATGAATGGTCGTCATTAAAGCCTCTTCAATTCCAAAATTATCCTCAATCACTTTAGCTAAAGGCGCCAAACAATTTGTTGTACATGAAGCATTAGATACAATGGTATGCTCCGCAGTT
This sequence comes from Psychroserpens sp. S379A, assembly GCF_049800755.1. Lineage (NCBI taxonomy): Bacteria > Pseudomonadati > Bacteroidota > Flavobacteriia > Flavobacteriales > Flavobacteriaceae > Psychroserpens > Psychroserpens sp. S379A. Next base: position 390,798 of record NZ_JBNAFQ010000001.1, read on the forward strand.
AATGTATCATCATTTACACCCATTACAAACATAGGAGCATCTTTACTTGGAGCAGAAATTATTACTTTTTTTGCACCACCATCAATATGGTATTGTGCTGTTTCTAAAGATTTAAAAATACCTGTACAATCTGCTACAACTTCAACACCAACCTCATCCCATTTTAAATTTTTAGGATCTCTTTCTGAAGTGACTCTAATTGTTTTTCCGTTAACTACTAAGTTCCCATCTTTGACTTGAACGTCACCATCAAAGCGTCCATGAACTGAGTCATATTTTAATAAATAGGCTAAATGATTAACATCTAACAAATCGTTTATAGCAACTACATCAACATCATTACGTTTTACTGTTGATCTAAATACAATTCTTCCAATTCTACCAAATCCGTTTATTCCTAATTTCATATTTCTATTTCTTAATGTTATTTTTATTAATTTGATTACTTATATCGACATAATATCTGATACGCGTAACAATTCTAAATTTATTTTTGATTTTCCTTTTACAGCTTGATCTAAAGGTGTGAGTGTCATAACATCATTTTTTAGACCTACCATACAATTGGTTTTTCCAGTGATTAAACTTTCAACTGCTTTTACTCCCATTCTGCTAGCTAATACACGATCAAAACACGATGGAGCACCTCCACGTTGCATATGACCAAGTACAGAGACTCTAACTTCGTATTCTGTCATGTGTTCTTCGACATAATCTTTAAGTTCGAAAACGTTTTTTCCAATTTTATCACCTTCGGCAACAACAACAATGCTTGATGATTTTCCAGATTGTTTACTTCGTCTTAATGATTCTAAAAGTCGATCTAATCCTAAATCTTCTTCAGGAATTAAAATTTCTTCAGCTCCTGCTCCAACACCAACATTTAAAGCAATATGACCAGCATCACGTCCCATAACTTCAACAAAAAATAAGCGGTTATGTGAACTTGCAGTATCTCGAATTTTATCGATACTATCAACAACAGTATTGAGTGCTGTATCGTATCCTAAGGTATGAGTAGTTCCATAGATATCGTTATCAATTGTTCCAGGAATTCCCATAACTGGTATATTATATTCCTCACTAAAAATCATGGCTCCAGTAAAGCTTCCGTCACCACCAATAACTACAAAAGCGTCAATTTCTGCTTTTTTAAGTTGTTCATAAGCTTTTTTACGGCCTTCGGCTGTTCTAAATTCTTTTGAACGAGCAGATTTTAAAATGGTACCTCCTTTGTTAATGATTCCTTTTACACTACGAGCATCCATAGATTTAAAATCACCTTCAATCATACCTTGATAACCTCTGTAAATACCAATACATTCTATATTATGAAAAGCACAAGCTCTAACTACCGAACGAATACCAGCATTCATTCCAGGAGAATCTCCTCCAGAAGTAAACACACCTATTTTCTTTATTGTATGCAGCATAATTTATTATTGTTTTATAAAATTAGTAAACATATATTACAATGACTGTAGTATTTGAGATAATTTAACAGCACGAAAAAATTTCAAACGTTTTCGTTAATAACTAATTTAAAAATGGAATAAAAAAGTGACAGGTTAATTGCTTTTTTTATCTTTTTCTGACTTTATATTTATAAAATCTGGAAGTAGATTTTCATCGTTTTCTTTGGATTTTTCTGCTTTTGATTGCTTTTCCTTTTTGTTTTTACCTGTAAAAATAATTTGAACCAATTCTTTGAACGTATCAAACTCAACATTATACGATAAACCAACACCTTGAGTGTAACCAATTTCTTCACCAAAATTTCTGATATTATTTTCACGATTGAAGAATTTAGCTGTAAGTGTACCTTCTTCATTTAAAAGCACATCAATTTGTACATCACCAGCAATTACAGTTTCACTAACACCACCAATTGGCACACCTACTTTACCATTAATAAGCACTCTATCGCTAATTTTTGTACTTAGTGTTAGTCCTATTTCATCACTAGTTTCATATTCTGCAGTTTGCTGACCAGCTTGATAATTAACACCTATGTTTATTTTTTCGGTTCCATCATTTCCAAGAATGCTATTAAATAACGAATTGACACGATCTGAAATCGTTCCATAAGCACTTTGTCCTAAATTAAACTCGCTGGCAAAAGTTCCAAATGACAATACATTAAGAGCTTGAAACTCTCTAGATTCTTTAGTTTCTAAACGATACTCCAACTCAGACTTAATATTTGAATCTACATTAGGAAAGTTAAATGTAAAATCTGGATCTGGCTGTTCTAATTGTCCTGCGAGGTTAATTTTAACTTCAACATCAATGTTTCTATTAATAGGATTGTCTAATAATACCGAAGGATTTGCTTGAGCTTTATATATTGCAGATAAGCCAATTTGCGCTTTTAAAGGATCGCCTTCCCAACGAATAGAACCTCCAGGAACAACAGTTAATTCTTTTTGCACTAAGCCACCATAAGCAAAATTGTAGGTGCCTTCAACAATTTGAAAATCACCAAACATTTGAAATTTTCCGTTGGTATTAATATCAAATAGTAAATTGCCATTACCATTACCATGAATTGTACTACCAGAGTTTTTATCAATCACGATTTCAATATCAGCATACGGATTAACAAATAGATTAAACTCAAGTTCTAGACCTTTTACTAGATTTTCAAGAGCTACTTCACCATTCTTCTTTGCTGCTTTCTCTTCTGGTGATAAAAAACGAATGTAAGAGTTGTCTCCATAAGTTTCTAAATCGCTTAATGGAATTTTAAATACAGTACCTTGAGCAGTACTTCCATTAAACTCAATTTTTAAAGCATCGGTTGGACCAATAATATCAGCCTTTCCTGTTACGAAAGCTGTTCCGTAATAGAGTTCTTCTTCGTCATATTCGGTATCTAATACTAAAAGTCTTGAGGTGTCTATTTCTAGTCCTAATTCCCAATCTGAAAAGTTTTTATGTTTTATAAACCCATTAAGTGTTGCTTTTGAGAAGTATTCTGAATCTGTAATATCGACATCATGAAAAACAAATTTTTGAGATTCTAAAGTTACTCGAGAATCAAAATCAAAACTGTAATCTACATTTAAATACGGAATGGTTAAACCAGCATTGTCTAGTAAAAGTTCACCATTTATTTGAGGACTATCTAAACGTCCTGTTACACTAGCATTACCAGTTACTAAGCCTCTAATATTTGTAATAATTCCTTCGCCAAACGGATTTAATGGGTCAAGGAGGAACTCCTCAAAATTGACCTCTAAATCAATGTTTGAATTGGTATCACTCACGTCTATAGTTCCTGAGGCATCCAATGATTTTACGCCATCATTTTCAAGATTTAAGTCGACAGTATAATTGGTTAAAGATTCATTTCCTGAAATATCTGCAGTTAGATCTCCTAATTCAAAATTGTTAGCTCTAAGCTCATTAATAGTTATATTAGAATTTGGCAAATACACTCCTTCCTTCTGAAGAATTTTGAGTCCACCATTTACTCTTCCTGCTAAAGTTAAACTATCAACTCGAGGTGTGATTTTTGTTAAATCTACATTGCTGAGCTTAAGATTGACATCTTTTGTATCAGTATTTTCTATTGCGCCAAACAATTCAATTTGTTCATTAAAATGAGTCATTACAATATTGTCGATATCAAATGACTCTAGATTTCTGTCAATTATAATTTTATTTGCATTATTTTTTTCTTCATTAATAGTCCATGTATTCTCTTTAAAAGTGATATTCGATTTTTGAAAGCCAATTACAGAGTTTTGCGCTTCATTTATGGTATAAAATAAGCTAAGATCAAAATCGTCTGTATTTTGTTTTCCGCCTTTAAATTCAGACTTAATAAATAAGGTGTCTCGTTGTGTTACATTAATTAAACTAAAATCGGAGACCTTATAAAACTTTGAACTTAAGGAATCGATTTCGATGTAGGTGTTAAAAACAGGATTGCTGTTATCGACTAATACAGATAAATCCTTAGCAAAGTACTCTTTGAGTTTGATATTTGGAGATTTAAAGGTAAGATTGAAGTTTTTTTCATTAGTTTCCATTCTCCCTTTAATTGTAGTATTTGGACCTAATTTTAAATCGTGATAAAAGGCTTCAACAATTTTATTATAGATTTTAAAATTAAATTCTACATATTGATCGGTTTCAATTTGATGAGGAGAATAATTGGTATAAATACTTCCAACAGAATTTTCGGCGAGTTTACCTAGGTCTTTAAATTTAAAGTTTCCTTTCATTGTGCCTTCAATAATATCTGGAGAATTTATTTGAAGCGTTCGTTGTTGGTCTTCAAATACAGAAGTGATGGCAAAATCTTCAAAGAAATACTCATCATTTTCATTGATATAAGTTGTGTTTTTAAAATTTATGGTTCCAAAAGCATCATCAATACTAGATGCTTTCATAGACATTTTGATATCACCTTTAAAAACGGAAACGTTATCTTTTTTAATAAAGTTTAATGCTTTAAGATTTGCATAGGCTACATCAGCATCAAAGTCAAAACTTTTAATGTCTTGTGACAAATCGGCAAGACCATTAAATGTAAATTTAAAGTTTTCATCCTTTGATTCTAAAAAACCATTAAATATTTGATTTCCTAATTTACCAGACACTTCAATGTCTTGATAATTATACTCATTATATTCAATGTGAAACACTTCACCTGAGATTTGAGTACTTAGGTTTTCTATAGTAAACCCTTTTCCATTAACATCTAAGTTAAACGATGTTGTTTTTATATTGGGATCGTTGAGTAAAGCTCCTAAATTAAACTCATCAAAAACAACGTTTCCTAAATAATTTGCATTATCAATATCGTCTACATGAGTCATTTTCATATCAGAAACAATTAAACCTAAATTAGTGTTGATCTTAATATCTGCATCAATAGTTGTATCTGTAATGTATGAGGTTCCTGTGATTTTAAAATCACCTAGTTTTGAAAACACACTAGGAATTGATTCACCTAAAACATTTGGAAGCAAAGCTTTTAAATCATAATAATTTGATGATAAATTATCATAACGACCTGTCATTGAAAAATCACTTTCTGCACTACTGAATAAATTTTTAAAATTTAGATCACCGAAAATTTGAGTTCTTCCACTAGCATTTAATTGCAAATTATTAGCATTTAAATCATTTAGAGTTCCAGTTAAATTAACATTGAATTTTGCTTTTTGGTCGATACCAAATTCATTGTAAAATGCATTTAAATCATTTAAAGTCACTTCAGAATCTGAAAAGTCAGCAGTAACTTGTACTTTATCTTCAAAATCTTTAAAATCTTCACGATTGTAATCAAAACGCAGTCGACCTTTTAAAATTGATTTATCGGTTTTAATATTTAAGTTATTAAAATTCATATAGGTTAACGTGTATTCAAAATCGGTCATTAAATTTTGAATATGCACACCTCTACTATCTTTAAATGCGAGTGTATTTATTCGAGTTCTAACATCACTACCATCAATAACAAAGTCTGTAGCATTAATGCTTAAATCGTTAAACTCTAAAACTTTGGGTGTTGTTTTATTGTCGTCAATTAATCTAAAAGTCCCATCATAAATAGAAACATCGCTAGATGATAATAAAAATCCACTTTTTTCTTGGCTAGGATTATCTTCTTCAAACCTTTCGACAAAAACATCAAGATTAGTATCTTCTTCTCCTTTGTAAGTTTTAATATTGAAGATTAAATTATAGATGTCTATATCACCAAAATTAAGTTTACCATTAGCTAGATTTTTATAATTAAGAATTGACGTGTTTAATTCTTGAATCGCAATGAGTGTATCTTTTTTATAGTCTTCAACATAAATTTCTTTTAACTCAACATCTCCATTAAACTGAAGCCCAACCTTACCAATATTAATATTGGTTCCAAAATCATCATTTAACATTTTTGTAAGTCGTTTTCCTAATGAAGTTTGCACAGATGGAATAGATAAAATAAGTACCAAAATGACAAACAGTAGCAAAATAATTGCTACTATTTTGGATAGTATTTTTAGGAATTTTTTGATACGCCTTTAAAGTTATAACTTTGACCTCAAAATTAACAATTATTGTGCCTAATTTGTATTAATGAGTTCACAAAATACATATATTCTTGCTATTGAGTCGTCTTGCGATGATACTGCTGCAGCAGTAATGCTTAACGGAAAAATTTTGAGTAACATTGTCGCTAGTCAAAAAATCCATGAAGATTATGGAGGTGTTGTTCCAGAATTAGCCTCAAGAGCACACCAACAAAATATTGTTCCTGTAGTCGATCAAGCACTTAAAAAAGCGAGTATTGATAAATCTCAATTAAGCGCAATAGCTTTTACTCGTGGTCCAGGATTAATGGGTTCTTTGCTTGTAGGAACTTCGTTTGCAAAATCTTTGGCTTACGGATTAAAGATTCCGTTAATTGATGTGAACCATATGCAGGCACACATCTTGGCTCATTTTATTGAAGAAGCCGATTTTAAGAAGCCTCCATTCCCATTTTTAGCCATGACCATTTCTGGTGGTCATACACAAATTGTTAAAGTTAATTCTCATTTTGATATGGAAGTGATTGGCGAAACCATTGACGATGCTGTTGGAGAAGCCTTTGATAAAAGCGGAAAAATATTAGGTTTAGGTTATCCTGCTGGACCAGAAATTGACAGACGTGCAGCATTAGGAAACCCGAAAGCGTTTCAGTTTACCAAGCCGAAAGTTGATGGATTGAATTTTAGTTTTTCTGGATTAAAAACAGCAATTCTTTATTTTGTTCAGAAACAGGTAAAAGCAAACCCAAACTTTATAGAAGAGAATTTAAATGATATTTGTGCATCGATTCAATATACTATTATCGGAATTTTAATGGACAAACTAAAATTAGCTTCAAAGCAAACAGGCATTACACATATTGCCATTGGAGGTGGAGTTTCGGCAAATTCTGGTATTCGTGAAGCTTTAAAATCTGGTGAACAAAAATTTGGATGGACGACCTATATTCCGAAGTTTGAATATACTACAGATAATGCAGCTATGATTGCCATTGTTGGCTATTTAAAATATTTGGAAGGCAATTATGCAGACCAAAGCGTCATGGCTTCAGCAAGATTAAAACTATAAGTTATGGCATTTAATGAACAGCTTGCAAATAGAATTAGAGAACAATTAAAACTGTTTTCAGAAGTGTTTACCGAAAAGAAAATGTTTGGAGGTTTGTCGTTTTTATATCAAGGAAAAATGACTATTGGTATTGTTAAAAATGAACTTGCTGTTCGCATTGTTTCAGATAAGATGGAAATTGAATTAGCAAAAGATACTGTTCGTCCTATGGATTTCACCAAGCGTCCGATGAAAGAATTTGTTTATGTGTCTTCTGAAGGTTTTAACACCGAATCTCAATTATTGCATTATATTGAATTAGGGTTAGAACACGCTAAAAGCAAATTGTAAACTTATTCAAACTCAACAGAATTTAAGATCAAACCTGAAGCAGGCGCAATATAATCCATGACTTCTTTACTTTCAGATTTCAATGAATTTTTAATATAGTTTAAGTCCACTTCTCCTCTACCCAATTTAATAAGTGTTCCCATCATTAAGCGAATTTGATTTCTTCCGAAGCCTTTACCTTTAACAATTAAAGTGTAAGTGTTCTTCGGAAAAAAATTAGCAGTATACAATGTGTTTTCAACCAATACACAGCTTTCAATAGTGCGTTCATAAAATCCTTTATCTGAAGCTCTAAAACAATATGGTTTAAAATTGTGCGTCCCTTCAAAAAGTTGAGCACCTTGTTTCATAAGTTCAATATCTAAATCATCAAGTATGGTCGTCATAATTGGTGCACAAAATGGATGGCATTTTTGTCCGAAAGCAAACAAATAGATGTATTCTTTAATTTTTGAATGCTGAATAATGTTGAAATCTGCCTCAACTTCTTCAATTGCTAAAGCTCTTAAATCTTGTGGTAAATTATGATTGAATAAAGCTAAAAAAGCTGTTTCGTCTTCAATTCTTTCATAGACAAACAATTCGAAAGCAGATTCGTTTGCAGATACCATTGCATCTGTACGACCAGAACCCAAGGTTTTAAATTCTTTACCTTCTAAAATAAAATTAAGTGTACGATCAATCATTAAATGTATGGTTTTTAACTTAGGCTGTTTTTGCCAACCATGAAATCGATAACCTAAATATTGAATCTTGATTAAGTAGTAGTAACGCTTCTTATTAAACATGATAGCAAGAACGTTATTTTAAGAATTAATGCAAAAAAAAGCAGTTACTAATTTATTTAGTAACTGCGAGTATATAAACTATACATTTATTTATCTAATAACTAACTTTTGAGTTTTAGTAGAATTTTGATTTGAAAGTTTCGCAATATAAACACCTGTACTTAGTGCATCTACATTAATTGAATGTACTGAATTTGAGACACCTAAATCCTTACTTAAGATTTCTCTACCATGAACATCGTAAAGCGTTACATTACTCTTTTCTGACAATTCGCCTTTTATTACAACCTCTTTATTAGCATTGTTAGCATAAATTAGCACGTGGTCTAATTCTGAAATAAGTGTTTCTAGAGCTTCAGAAGAATATCTTAAATAGAAACGACCAGTACCTGTTAAATCGCTAGCTGAAGTAAATCTGTATTCAGAAGTATTTAATAATGTCAATTTATTTTCAAGAGTATCTTCAAGGTAAACAAAAATGTTATCAGGCAACGTTGAATGATCCTCTAAAGCGATCGTTAATAAATTTCCAGCTGAAGCATTTATTCCTACTGGAACAACAACATTATTAAAATCATTGTATGGTAAGGATTGAATGGCTATATCTTTCCCTTCATTGTTTTCAACTAAATTAGTAAAAATTGAAAAATTACTTGCAACACCATTATAATGGCTTGCGTCATAACCTTTATCTAAACCTTTAGTTGTTCCTTCAATAAAATAGATACTTGTACTAGATGTAGTAACAGAGTTTGATAAGTTTAATTTACTTAAAACAGAACTACTATTCGAATGTCTTCCTGCAATAAAGTCATCTGAAGTTCCTGTAGTTCGCATTGCTGGAGTAAACTCTAAATCATAAAGAGGTGCATTAGTTGGATCTGCACTTACAAAGAAACCTTGACCAGGAGTTATAACTGTGGTAGGTGAGATATTTGCTAAATTATAAACAATCCAACCATCTTGAGCGCTTCCATCATAACCATATATTGCAGCAGTACCAGTATTCATTAAATCAATGTTTTTAACACCTGTACTTACTTCATGATTTAAAAACGATTGAACATTTAAGTATGAAGGATACGGATTTCCTACTAGATTCCATTCGGCTTCTACAGGTCCAAAATTTGAAATATCATTAGTAACAACTCCATTATTTGCAGTTCCTGTAAACGTAAAGGCATCATTATTATTTGAAGCTGCTCTATAACCAACACCTGCATTTAAAGTTGCAGTTGAGCTACCAGCATAAGTCACATAATCTCCTGAAGTTTTATCAAACGGACCAAATAAATACAAACTTCCATTATTGAAAATATTTGGATTAGCGATAGCAAAGTCATCAAACTCTTGACCAGTTAATGGCGCAGAAATCAAATCGTTACTTCCTGTAATACCAGAACCATTAATATTAACATGACGTTCGTAGTTAATTGTTCCTGAAACTGATCCATCAAGAATTAAACTCGAATATGACGTCGAGCTAGATTCTAAATTTAAACCATTAGAAACTGTAAGCGTTGTAGCAGAATTAATTGTAAGTCCTGCTCCAGAATTAACTGTTACACTATTACAAGTTGTATTAGAATTAATTGTAGCACTACCAGAGGCAATTATAATATCTTCACTTGCAGTCGCAATGCCATTTGGATCACTTGGTGACCAACCATTGTTATAGGTATACGTAGTAGGTCCTGCAGAAGGTTGAACATAAATTGCATAATCTTCAGATTGACCATATTGTAACGTTGTGTCACAAGGTAAATCATCAATACTCGACGCTCCATATATCGTCGATAATTCTGTAAGTAATCGTATTCTAACATAGTCTCCATAAGGAATACTCGCTGGATAAGATAATGTTACAGAAACTACAGAGTTGGCAGCATTACTTCCAGAATAATGTTGTTTTTCAGCATCATCATTAAAATCACCATCGTCATTCCAATCGATCCAAATACCTAATTGTTGAATATTATTTGGAAACATCGTAACATTAACTGTATTACTTATAGAAGCATCTATTTCAAAGTAATTAGAACAGTTTCCAGAGTTATCAATATTACCTCCATCACTTCCTGAAGAGAACGATGCAAAAGAAACATCATTCATTTCCACATTCACAATACCTGCGCTAAAGGTAGATGTTGCATTATTACTACAAACAGCAACTGGAGGAGCATAACCAAGATCTACAGGATCTCCACCTTTGGAATTCACTAAAGAAGTGCCTTCCATTGCAGCACGTACTCTTGTTTTTTGATCATTTGTAAAGCGATCTGTACAAAAATAATAACTCATAATATTGTTAACCGTGTTATTATCTACCCAAGGATTTCCTGTACAGGTATTTGTTGCAGGACAGGTACTTGTTTCTCTAAGATGTGGAACTGTATCTGCACAACCATCACTATCAACACCTACAGTAGAATCTGCAGGACAAGTATCTCCTACACCATCATTATTAGTATCGTCACCTTGAAAGGTATGATACAAGTGAAAATAATGTCCAGCTTCGTGAACTACAGTACTATTATCTCTAGCAAAGTTTAAAGGCCAAGACGGATTTGCATTACTAGGATCATAACCAAACACAGAATACATCATTACAGAACCTTCACGAACATTTCCATTATAAAAATTGGCATAACCTTGAAAACCAGAACCTCCATTATTATTATTAATTTCGGTAACAATCCACACATTAAAATAATCGGTTTCTGGCCAACGACTTAAGTCTTTTAATATATTTTGATCAGCTCCTGGACCTCCACTTAAAGACACACCATTTGCACTATAATTTGGAACACTTGAAGCATTAATTCTATTAATACCAGTGGTTGCATTACAGTTTGGATCTCTTTGTGCTAAAGCAAATTCAATTTCAAAATCTATAGGACTATTTGTAGTTTGACCTCTATAAAAATCGTTTAGATTATCTATACTACTCTGAATTTGAGCATCAGAAATATTAGTTCCTGTTCCAACAGTTTCTCCAAGGTGAAGTACATGTACTACAATTGGAATTGTAAGCACACCTCCCATTCTATTGGTCATACTTCCTGATTCAATAAAATTTTGAATTTTTACTTCCATTTCTTCCTCCTGAATGATGTATTCAGGATTTTGACGCAGTAATTGTAGTTGACCATCAAAGGCACATTCTTGTGCTACAAACAGTTGTAAATTACATATGCATAATAATGCTAAAAGTAGTTTTCGATTCATAATTTTCTATTTTAATTTGGCTAAATATAGAACAATTTATGAAATAATCGTGGAAATGAATTTAAAATCCGTTTATTTGATTTATTTTGTAGTATTTAAACTACAAGTATAAAAATAGCACAAATAAAAAAGCTGTTTGAGATACTCAAACAGCTTTAAGAATATAAAAAATATGCTTATTGATTCCCTAAAATTATAGGCATTCCAGAATCTCCAGAGCCAATAACAATAACTTTACTATTAGGTGATTCCGACAATTTAATTGTGGCTTCAATGCCTTTGTCTTGAAGAATTTTATCTGTTAACGATGCACTTAATATTCGGTTGGCATCTGCCTTACCTTGAGCTTCAATTCGTTGTTTTTCTGCTTCTTTTTGAGCTGTAACTAGTCTAAACTCATATTCTAAAGATTCTTGCTCTTGTTTCAATTTACGCTCAATCGCTTCCTTAATTGTTGGAGGCAATGTTACATCACGAATTAAAATATTATTTAATTGAATGTATTGATCTTCAACAATTTTTTTAGTTTCTTCAAATATTTCTTGCTGTATAGCATCACGTTTAGTCGAATATAATTGCTCAGGTGTGTAACGTCCAACAACACTTCTAGCTGCACTTCGAATAGCTGGCTGTAAAACACGTCTTAAATAATCTTTTCCTTTTTCTTTATGCAGTCTAGGCAGGTTTTCATATTCTGGCTGATATAGTACTGAAGCATCTAGTTTTATATCTAATCCGTTTGAAGACAATACAGACATTTTTTCAGGGATTTCTTGTTGTCTAACTTCATATTCGATCACACTATTCCAAGGTGCTACAAAATTTATACCTTCTCCTAATGGCTCACTTTTTGGATCAACACCTCCTCCTAGTTGATATAGAACTCCTGCATGACCTGAATCAATAGTCACAACAGACTTAAATAAAAGTATTAATAGTATTACAATAATGAATAGGGCTAATGCGCCAACTTTTGGTAATTTTTCCATAGTATTTTTGTGTTTAAATTAGTCCGTTATATTTTCTAATAAACCACTCTATAGCAAGACTTAATGCGATAAGTGCGAGAAGATATTTCCAATCGATCAAAGGTACAATTTTTTTACTGCTTTTTTGAATGGTTACAAAGCGAGAATCTGATAATAAATTATTTATAATTGTACTTGTATCATCAATAAAATAAGAGCTTCCTTCGCTATTAGTAGCTAAACGGTTAAGCTTTGTTACATTAGCATTTAAAAATTGTTGTTCAACATTGTAGTCTAGTATTTTAAGCGCTCCAGATTTTGAAATATTTCCACTAGAAGATCGTACTGTAAAGCTATAGTCACCAGCTTCTATTCCGCTTAAATCCACTTGGTAATTTGTGTTTTTTAATACAAAAGGATAGGTTTTAGTTTCGTTGGTAACTTTATTTTTTAAAACAATATTAATATTTGCATTTGCATCAAATTCATAATTTTTATTGAAGTATTGCGCAGTGATTTTAACATTATCGTTTCCGTTATAAAACGATTCATAATTCACATTTAGCCTAGAACGTCGTTGCTTAGAACCTAGATATTGAACTAGCTTTCCTATAAAGTTATCAAAAGTATTAAACGATTTCTCATCTAAATAACTTTGGGCTCTCCATCTCCAAATCCCTTCACCTAGAAGTAATGCTTCTCGTTTGTTATTTATCTCAAAAGTAGCTAATAAAGGTTCCTCTAGTTGAGTGCCATTTACTGTTTTAAAGAGTAATGTTTCGAAAGGAACTGTAAATGTAGTTTCGCCAAATTCTGATTGTAAAGGCGGAAAATCTTCAAAGTTTAAATCGTCAATTATAAAAGTGCTATAGTTCTTGTTAACTGAAGGCTGAAAGTCTTCAACTTGATTTGTGACTTGCTGACTGTAATTATCTTGCAATTGATTTAATAAGGACCAATTAGTTTTGGTACCTGCAACAACAATTTTATTTAATTTTAGTCTATCAATTTCATTAAACAAAGACCTAAAGTTATTGGTTGGTTGATAGGCAATAACCAACTGAAAATCTTCAGCTTGCTTTAAAAATTCATTTGTGTTTAAAATCGACGCATTTCGTTGTTCATTACTTTCGATAGATTTTTTTAAAGCACCTAAATCGGGATGAATAATATCTGAAACAATAGCAACATTTGTTTTTTGATCAATGACTTCGACTGCAAAGTTTTTAAAGTTATTTATTTTATTTTTTTCGTTGTCTAGCGGAATTATTTCTGCTTTATAACTTTTAATACCAACGTGATTTGCTGGTAAGTTTATATTAATAATTTGCGAGTTTTGAACTTTACTAAAGTTAACGACTTTAGAAAAGACTGTTGTTGCTCCAGATGTGATTTTTAATTGAGAGTTAACAGTAGAATTACCATTATAAGTTGCGATAATTTCTACAGGAAATTTATTCTTTAAATAAGCATATCGATTAACATTTAACTGCTGAATCTTAATATCTGTATGAGTTACTGTATCACCAAGTATCACTGGAAATATAGCTTGTTTATACTTGTTGGTCACAAATTCATAATCATATCCATAAGTTTGATTTCCATCGGTTATAAGTAATGTTGGTGAGACAGAATTGTTATACACTTCAGATAAGCGATTAAACACTTGAGCAATATTTGATTGCTGTTCATTATAATCTAACGAATCATTTTGATTGACAGATTTTCCGAAGGTGTAATACTCCAGATTAAAATGTTCATTTAAGGCTTCATTTTGCTTTAGTCTTTTAATTAAAGTTGAAGCATTTTCAGATTGATTCAAATAGTTTATAGACTCTGAATTATCTATCGCTACGATCAAGTTTGGTTTTTCATCGTAAAACGAAATCTTTTCAAACTTTGGATTGATTAAAAGCAACAACACTGAAAACACACTAACAAATCTTAAAAAGGCTAATAACCAATAGGTTTTTGTTATTTTTTTAGATTTAAAGATATACTGAAAAAGCGCTAAGACTAGCGCTATTATTCCAGATATAATGATATATGTTATGGTTTCTGTTTGCATTAAAAGACCTTTCGACTATGCTCAAGGTGACAATTCTAAATTATATGTTATGTTAACATTCCTCCATCAACATTGAGTGTTTGTCCTGTAACATAAGCACTCATGTCACTTGCCAAAAACACACATGCATTAGCAATATCTTCTGGTGTTCCACCACGTTTTAGAGGAATCGCATTTCGCCATCCTTTAACTGTGTCTTCATCTAGTTTTGCAGTCATCTCAGTTTCGATAAAACCAGGAGCAATCACATTACTTCTAATGTTTCTTGAACCTAATTCTAAAGCGACAGATTTTGAAAAGCCAATGATTCCTGCCTTTGAAGCTGCATAGTTAGTTTGTCCTGCATTTCCTTTAACACCAACAACAGAACTCATATTTATTATAGAGCCTTTACGTTGCTTTAACATGGTACGTTGTACAGCTTTGGTCATATTAAAAACAGACTTTAAGTTGACTTCAATTACTTTATCAAAGTCTTCTTCTCCCATTCGCATCAACAAATTGTCTTTAGTAATTCCTGCATTATTGACCAAAACGTCAATACTACCAAACTCTGCTAATACGTCTTCAGCTAATTTTTGAGCTTCCTCAAAATTTGCTGCATTACTTTGATAGCCTTTGGCTTTAATTCCTAAATCATTGAGTTCTTTTTCTAAAGCATTTGCTGCTTCAACCGATGAGCTATATGTAAATGCAACATTTGCACCTTGTTGAGCAAAAACTTCAGCGATACCTTTACCAATTCCTCGACTTGCTCCAGTTATAATTGCTGTTTTTCCTTCTAATAATTTCATGTATGATTGTGTTAAAAAAGTTGGTTTTCAAATATAGCAAATTGAAGTTGCATCAAATAAAAAAACCTCAAATTTTATCATTTAATTATGAGGTAAAGCTTAGATTTATGATAAGCATTAAAAGCTAATCATCTTATTTGTAATTTTGTGTGTTTATGAGCAATGTTAATCCAAATTCACAACACTTATATCAAGGGTATTTGAACACACCTTTGTTGTGGAATTCAAGTTCTGTTTTTGGTTTGCATCAGCTTCAAATCAATAATAAAAATACATTCCCTTTAAAACGATTAATTCATAAGCGATTACGTCTTGGCCAACTTGTCGAACAATTTGTATTTAATCAACTGGAACAAACTGAAAACTGTAACATTTTAGCTGAAAACATTCAAATTCAAAAAAATAAGCAAACCCTTGGAGAACTTGATGCTTTAATCCAAGTTGATGAACAATCTATTCATTTAGAGGTGGTTTACAAATTTTATTTATATGATGAATCTTTAGGAGATTTTGAGCTTAAACGATGGATTGGTCCAAACAGAAAAGACAGCTTAATCGAAAAACTCACAAAGCTTAAAAATAAGCAATTGCCTTTACTCTATTCTCCCGAATGTAAATCTGCTCTAGAGCAACTTCATTTAAATACTATAAATTTTCAACAGCAGGTCTTGTTTAAAGCACAATTGTTTGTTCCTTATAAAAAAACCGTTGTATTTGAGCAACTAAATGAGGATTGTGTTTGCGGTTTTTATTTAAAAACAAATCAGCTTGACGAATTCAGTAATTGCTCCTTTTATATACCTTCAAAGTTAGATTGGCTATTAGAGGCTAATCATTATGTAAACTGGCTAACTATTAAAGAATTCAAATTACAAGCAGACACATTTTTAAAACAAAAGAGATCGCCTTTGGTTTGGATAAAAAAGTCTGATAATAATTTGCTAAAATGTGTTTTAGTTTGGTGGTGATTTTGGTTAATAACTCTCCTTAATTCTCTTTCATTTAACAATAACAATTTCCTATTTTGCAGTTTTATTTGATTCAAAATTACATTTTATAAATGAAGGTTTGCATAGCCGAAAAACCTAGTGTCGCAAGAGAAATTGCCCAAATACTTGGAGCCAATACAAAGCATGATGGCTATTACGAAGGTAATGGTTATGCTGTGACTTATACCTTTGGGCATTTATGTACACTTATGGAACCTAACGATTACAAGCCTTATTGGAAAAGTTGGGATCTCAACAACTTACCAATGCTTCCTGAAAAGTTTAAGACCAAAGTGGTTAACAACTCAGGAATACAAAAACAGTTCAATATTGTTAAGTCCTTATTTAATAAAGCAGACGTTGTTATTAATTGTGGTGATGCTGGTCAAGAAGGAGAACTCATACAGCGTTGGGTTTTAGATCAAGCCAATTATAAAGGAAAGGTTTTACGTCTTTGGATTTCTTCCTTAACTGCTGAAGCCATCAAAGAAGGTTTTGAAAATCTTAAATCTTCTGAAGCTTATGATAATTTATATTATGCTGGATTTTCGCGTGCTATTGGAGACTGGCTATTAGGTATGAATGCCACACGTTTATATACTGTAAAACATGGAGGCTACAAACAAGTGCTCTCTGTAGGTCGTGTGCAAACGCCAACATTAGCTATGGTTGTGAATCGTTTTAAAGAGATTGAAAATTTTAAGCCTCAACCTTATTGGGAACTGCAAACGCTTTATCGCGATACTTTGTTTGCTTATGAAGATGGACGTTTTCTTAATATGAAAGATGGCGAAGTATTAGCCAATAAAGTTAAAGAACACGATTTTGAAATTGTTTCGATCACAAAAAAGAAAGGCAAAGAATATGCACCAAAACTGTTTGATTTAACAGGATTACAAGTGTATTGTAATACAAAATTCGGATTTTCGGCAGATGAAACTTTAAAAATTGTTCAAAAATTATACGAACAAAAAGTAGTGACTTACCCAAGAGTTGATACGACATTTTTACCTTCAGACATGTATCCCAAAGTCTCTGGAATATTGCAAAAACTCACCAATTATTCTGAGCTAACACAACCATTATTAGGCAAGAAGATTAAGAAATCAACTAAGGTATTCAACGATAAAAAGGTCACAGACCATCACGCGATTATTCCAACAGGAATTCAAATTAATTTGCAATACAATCAGCAACAGGTTTACGATATTATTGTTAAACGTTTTATTGCGGTTTTTTATCCAGATTGCGACGTGTCTAACACCACTGTAATTGGAAAAGCTGATGATGTTAATTTTAAAACTACTGGAAAAGAAATTTTAAAAGAGGGCTGGAAAGTGGTTTTTAAATTTGGAAAAGAAACGAGTTCTAAAACTTCAGAAAAAGATAAAATTTTACCAACCTTTGAAAAAGGAGAAAAAGGACCTCACGAACCTTCATTTTTAGAAAAGCAAACCAAACCACCAAATCAGTTTACTGAAGCCTCTCTCCTACGCGCTATGGAAACTGCTGGCAAACAAGTAGATGATGATGAGCTTCGAGATTTGATGAAAGAAAATGGTATTGGTCGTCCATCTACTCGTGCTAATATTATTGAAACCTTATTTAAACGACAATATATTAAACGTAACAAAAAGCAAATTTTGCCAACGGTTACAGGTATTGCTTTAATTGATACCATTCAAAATGAATTATTAAAATCTGCTGAACTCACTGGACTTTGGGAAAAGCAACTTAAAGACATTGAAAAAGGCGAATATAGCGCAAGTGTATTCATTAAGAATATGAAGCAAATGGTTGACAAATTAGTCTATGAAGTGAGAACCGAAACTTCTCGTGCCAACATTTCACATGCTAAAGTTTTAGAGCAACGCAAAGCTAAATCTAAAGCCGTTAAAAAAGCAGGTATTACATCTGAAGCTTGTCCGAAATGTAAACAAGGAAATCTTCTCAAAGGAAAATCGGCTTATGGTTGCAATCAATTTAAATCGGGTTGTGATTTTGTGTTGCCTTTTAAAGTCTTCGGAAAGAAAATTTCTGAAAAGCAATTCATTCGTTTGTTAAAAAAAGGCTCGACAGTTAATCTCAAAGGCTTTGCTTCAGATAAAGGAATAACTGAAGGTTTGTTGCGATTTGACGATAATTTTAAATTGGTTTTAGAACCCAAAAATCTGGTTAATAAAGCTTCCGAAGCTAAAAACAAGAGCGCAGTTGTATGTCCGAAATGTAATAAAGGAACTATTATTAAAGGAAAAACTGCTTATGGTTGTAGTGACTATAAGTTGGGTTGTGATTTTAAAATGTCTTTTGAGGCTATTCGAGCTAAAGCCAAAGACAAACAACTCACTAAAGATTTGGTGTATTCGATATTAAAAGGCGAAATCTAAATTATGAAGCATCGTCATTTTAAACTCTTTAAACCTTATGGTTATTTGAGTCAGTTTCAAAGCAATGCCAAACATGAGCGCAATAAAAAGTTTCTAGGTGAATTGTATGACTTTCCCGAAGGCACAATGGCAATAGGACGCTTAGATAAAGACTCAGAAGGCTTGCTGTTACTTACTACAGATGGAAAAGTAAGCTATGAAATTACGAGTTCAAAAACCGACAAAGAATACTACGTTCAAGTTGATGGAGAAATAAATGATGCTGCTATTTTAGCATTAGAAAAAGGTGTTGAGATTAGTCATCAAAGTGAAACTTATACCACTAAACCTTGCAAGGTGTTTTTACTAGAAAATGCTCCAGAATTTCCTGAAAGAGCTAAAAAAATTCGTGATGAACGTCATGGTAAAACCTCATGGATTACTATAACTATTAATGAAGGGAAGTTTCGCCAATTACGTAAAATGACAGCAAAAGTCGGCTTTCCAACGTTGCGATTGGTTCGTGTTCGTGTTGGAGCAATTACTTTAGAAGGATTGCAAATGGGAGACGTTCAAGAACTAGATATGATTCCATAAAAAAAGCCAATGATACACATTAGCTTTGGTATACTATATTAAAAATTGATACGAATTAAATTAGTTTCACACGAACCGCATTCATACCACGATTTCCTTTTTCTAATTCAAACTGTACTTTATCGTTTTCTTGAATTTTATCAATTAAACCACTAACATGGCAAAAATATTTTTCTTGATCTTCGGTATCAATGATGAAACCAAAACCCTTTGAACTGTCAAAGAAAGATACTTTTCCTTTACGAATTGGATCAAATTCTTCTTCATCAACATCTTCTTTTTTTGGAATACCAATGACAATATTTTTAGCCTTAACTTTTATTTTTTCTGAAGGATCTGGAGGTGTATCTGTTAAGTTCCCAAACTGATCGACATAAGCAAACGGAATACTTTCGGCTCCACCATTT
This sequence comes from Psychroserpens sp. S379A, assembly GCF_049800755.1. Classification (NCBI taxonomy): domain Bacteria; kingdom Pseudomonadati; phylum Bacteroidota; class Flavobacteriia; order Flavobacteriales; family Flavobacteriaceae; genus Psychroserpens; species Psychroserpens sp. S379A. Next base: position 410,440 of record NZ_JBNAFQ010000001.1, read on the forward strand.
TCTTGTTTTTCAAGTTTACGCGCTTCCATTTTTTTGCGTTTTTCTTCTCGCTTTTTTAAACGTTTTTTTTCTTTTTCACTTTTGTTAAAGGTCTGTTGCGACTTTGCCATTCTTTGCTGTTTGGTCTATTAATTATATGTTTTGCTGTAAAAAGCAGCATTAATCGTAAATATAACTGTAATTATTGGAAAAAGACAGCTTTATTACGATTAGTTAACCAAAAGTTAAAAACAATTAAATTAATAGTATTACTATTATATTTGCGTGTAAATTATAATAATATGAAATATTTACTTTCAAATTTTAAAATTGACATTAATGATAAAATCTATTTAAAAGATCCTGAGTCTTCAGATCTTGGAAAGAGAATCATTGAGCATAGCATTCTTCTTATTGACGATATTGGCTTTGACAACTTTACGTTTAAAAAATTAGGCGCTCTCATTGGTTCTAATGAAAGCTCTATTTATAGGTATTTTGATAGTAAGCATAAACTTTTACTCTATTTAACCTCTTGGTATTGGGCTTGGTTAGAATATCAATTGGTGTTTTCTACAACTAACATGTCTAATCCTAACGAAAAACTAGAGAAAGCTATAAATATATTGACTAGAATTATTGAGTCTGATTCTACTTTTAAACACATTGATGAAGTAATTTTAAGTCGTGTTGTGATAAACGAGTATTCAAAATCGTATTTAACCAAAGAAGTAGACGCAGAAAACAAAGATGGATATTTCTCAATTTATAAGCGATTGGTTATTCGCTTACACGATATGATAATTGATGTCAATCCTAATTATAAGTTTCCACATAGTTTAGCTAGTACTGTTCTAGAAGGTGCTTTGCATCAACACTTTTTAAAAGATCATTTCAAATCACTTACTGATTGTGATCAAACTGTACAGCCTTCAGAATATTTTAATCATTTAGTTTTTAGCGCTTTAAACTTAAAAAAATGACAAAAAACATACTTACATCTTGGCAACGCTTAATAGGTTTATTAAAATTAGATCGTAAAGACATTAAGCAAGTGTTTTACTACGCCATTTTTGCTGGACTGGTTAACCTATCGCTTCCTTTAGGAATTCAAGCAATTATCAATTTAATTCAAGGCGCACAAATTAGTACTTCGTGGATTGTTCTAGTCATACTTGTTACACTTGGTGTGGCATTTGTTGGACTATTGCAGCTTATGCAAATGCGAATTATTGAGAATGTACAACAGAAAATTTTCACAAGATCATCTTTTGAATTTGCATATCGCTTTCCGAAGATTAAAATGAGTGAATTGCGATATTATTATCCTCCAGAATTAGCCAATCGTTTTTTTGACACCTTGACGGTTCAGAAAGGATTATCTAAAATTCTTGTGGATTTCCCTTCAGCTTTATTACAAATTATTTTTGGATTACTGTTGCTGTCTTTCTATCATCCTTTCTTTATTATTTATGGAATTTTACTCATCTTACTTATTTATGTCGTATTTAAATTTTCGGCACAACGAGGTTTAGACACAAGTCTTGATGAATCTAAACAAAAATATAAAGTAGCACATTGGTTACAGGAAGTGGCACGTTCAATATTAAGTTTTAAACTTTCTGGTAGAACAAGCTTAGCACTTACCAAAAATGACAATTTAGTTTCCGAATATCTTGATGCTAGAGAAAGTCATTTTAAAGTATTAATTCATCAGTTCTTAAAATTGATTGGTTTCAAAATCTTAGTTACTGCTGGATTACTAATTATTGGTGGTTTCTTAGTACTAGAGCAACAGATGAATATTGGACAATTTGTTGCTGCTGAAATCATTATTCTTTTAGTAATTAGTTCTGTAGAAAAACTCATTCTTGGTTTAGAATCTTTTTATGATGTATTAACTTCAATCGAAAAACTAGGACAAGTTGTTGATAAAGCACTTGAATCTCAAGAAGGCGATGCAGTGTGTACTGAAGACAAACCTATTAAAATTGAACTTGATAAAGTAAGTTATATTGTTCCTGAAAAAACCAACCCAATCCTTGAAGACATTTCTTTAATAATAGAACCAAAAGATAGGATTCTTATTTATGGTTCTCATGGATCAGGTAAGTCATCTTTATTAAAACTAATCTCTGGTATAAATACACCAACTAAAGGTGGAGTTTACATTAATGATATTTCACTTAGTGGCATTAAAATTAATGAATATAGAGCACTTGTCGGACAATCACTTCCTGAAGAATCTCCTTTTGAAGGATCAATAAGAGACAACTTAACTTTTGGAGATTTATCTATAACAGATGATGAAATTAATTCGGTTTTGAAAAAAACCATGCTAATAGATTTTGTCAAATCGCAACCAAACGGATTACAAACTATTTTATATCCTGAAGGACAACGCTTATCAACTACAGTATCTAAAAAAATCGTGTTAGCAAGAAGCATTTTAAAGAAACCTAAGTTATTGTTACTCAAAGATCCTTTAGATCAATTTGACAAACATGAAACAAAAAGTATTATGAAGTTCCTTACAGATAAAAGTAATCCTTGGTCTTTAGTTGTAGTTAGCTATAATATGGATTGGAAAACTAACTGTACAAGAATCATTAATTTAGAAAAAGGCAAACTAGTATTAAACAGATAAGTCATGCTTAATATTTCTCATAACAAACTAAACAAAACCGTAGACTTATCATCATTTAAGTCTGCTCAAAAAGTGTTTCATAAAAAGCATTTTAGATATTTTAATCGCTTTCTATTAGTGTTTGCTATTTTAGGAGTTGTAATTATGTTCTTGCCTTGGACACAAAATATTAATAGTCGTGGCAACGTAACAACACTTACTCCAGATCAACGACCACAAACCATTCAGTCTCCTATTCCTGGACGAATTGAAAAATGGTATGTTCGAGAAGGTGATCATGTAAAAAAAGGTGATACCATTTTATTTATTTCAGAAATAAAAAACGAATATTTCGACCCTAACCTTGTCAATAGAACTGGTCAACAAATTAAAGCTAAGGAAGCTTCTGTGACCTCTTATGGCTCTAAAGTAAACTCTTTGAATAATCAAATTAGAGCTTTGCATAATGAACGTAAATTAAAACTCGAACAAGTTCAAAACAAATTGCTTCAAGCGAAACTTAAAGTAAAAAGTGATAGCATAGATTTTGAAGCTTCTAAAATTGATTTACAAATTGCAGAACGACAAATTGGTGCTATTCAAAATTTATATGATGAAGGTTTAAAATCTCTTACTGAATTAGAGGATAAAAAATCAAAGTTTCAAGAAAAGCAAGCAAAGTTAATTTCTCAAGAAAACAAGTATCTAGCTTCAAAAAATGAAGTTATTAATGCTATGGTAGAAATTAATCGTGTGCAAGCAGAATACGTTGATAAAATATCGAAAGCTGAAAGTGATAAATTTACAGCACAATCTAACCAATTTGATGCTGAGGCTCAGGTTACAAAGCTAGAGAGCGATTTCACAAATTATGAAATTCGCAATGACCTTTATTACATTAAAGCACCTCAGGATGGATTCATAAATAAAGCCATTAAAGGAGGAATTGGTGAAACATTCAAAGAAGGAGAACAACTAGTAGGCATAATGCCATCAAATTATGATTTGGCTGTAGAAATGTTTGTAGATCCAATAGATCTACCTTTAATTCATATTGGTGAAAATGTTAGAGTACAATTTGATGGTTGGCCAGCAGTTGTATTTAGTGGTTGGCCTAATGTATCTTATGGTACATATGGAGCAAAAATTGTTGCTATTGAAAACTTTATTAGTCCGAATGGAAAATTTAGAGTGCTTTTAGCTCCAGATGAAAACGATTACAAATGGCCAGAAGCTATCAGAGTTGGTTCGGGAGCTATGACAATTGCTTTATTAGAAGATGTACCTATTTGGTTTGAATTATGGCGAAAGCTTAATGGCTTCCCTCCTAATTATTACCAACCAGAAGGAGACGAAAAGAGTAAATCTAAAGAAAAATAAATCCATCATGATTAGGTATTTTAGTATTACATTCTTATTCATAACTACATTAAGCTTTTCTCAAGAACAAACTCAGGTTCAAGACACACTCATACTTAGCTTTAGTGAGTATTTAGGTTATGTGAAAAAATTTCATCCTATTACCAAACAAGCTGAATTGACTATTCAAATTGGACAAGCTAATTTAATGAAAGCTCGAGGTGGTTTTGATCCAAAGGTTGAAGTAGATCACAATCGAAAGAAATTTAAAAACACAGAGTATTATGATCAACTAAACGCTACATTTAAAATTCCAACTTGGTATGGCATTGAACTCAAAGGAAACTTTGAGCAAAACCAAGGTGATTTTCTAAATCCTGAAGCTTTTGTTCCAGATGATGGATTATACAGTGCAGGAATTTCTGCTTCTTTAGGACAAGGCCTTTTTATTAATAAGCGTATGGCTGATTTAAAAAAAGCTAAGTTTTTTAGAGAACAAACCTTAGCAGATCGTGAGATTTTAATTAACCAGATTTTATACGATGCCTCTTTAGCCTATTTTAATTGGTTGCAAGCCTATACTGAAGTTAAAACTTATACACGTTTTTTGAATAATTCCAGAATTAGAGCCGAAGGTGTTCAACGAAGTTTAGAAGCAGGAGATAAAGCTCAAATTGATGTTACTGAAGCTAATATTACAGTTAAAAATAGAGCCTTAGGATTAGAGCAATCTAAAGTAAAGCTCATGAAAGCTGCTTTAGAGCTATCAACATTTTTATGGTTGAATGACAATATTCCAGTGGAAATTCAAGATAATGTTATTCCAGAATTAGATATAGAAAGCACTGTAGATAAAGTATTAGAAATTTCAGGATTGCCATTAACCGATTTTGTAGTTGAGAATCATCCTAAGCTAAAATCCTTAAATATGAAATATGAAGGATTACAAGTTGATAAACGCTTAAAAGCAAATAAACTATTGCCTATTATAGATTTACAGTATAATTTTTTAACTCAAGATCCAGATATTATCAGATCATTTAATAGCAATACATATAAAGGCGGATTTAATATTGCTTTCCCTTTATTCTTACGAAAAGAACGAGGCGATTTGAAATTAGCAAAGTTTAAGCTTCAAGATTTAAAATTTGATATAGATAATGAACGTATTAATATTCTGAATAAGGTTGTAGCTATTTATAGAGAATTAGAATCTTTTGAAATTCAAAACCAACTTATCGATGAGATAGTTTCAGACTATACAACAATGCTTAAAGCAGAAGAACGTAAATTCAGCTTTGGCGAGAGTTCAATCTTCTTAATCAATTCTCGTGAGAAGAGTCTAATTGATTCTCAATTAAAAGCAATTTCGCTTCAAAACAAATACTTAAAAACTAAAGCAAAGTTATTTAACAGCTTAGCAAGAGATTTAGAAAACCTCTAATTATTAGTTTGCTGTTTTGCGTCCTCTTGCGCTTCTTGCTTAGTTTTAGGAAAGTCGTTGCTTTTAATAACTAATATTTTGGCCTTTACACCTGTAAGTAGATTCCATCGTTTTGAAGACACCAACACTTCATTATCATCATACACTAAAAATTCAGCTGTATTTGGACCAGACTCACCTTGATTTAAAGCAATAAAAACAACTGTATTGATACCTTCTTTTAGTGGAATATTAAACGATTTGTAATTCCCATTTAAAACTAATCTTGGAATTATAATTTCGTCGTTCACCACCACTTGAACCATATCTCCATCTGGATATTCATGGTCACGACATCTAATATTTGCAAATTCTGCATTGACTCTTACATCGCCTAAAAACAAATCAGACATGGTTTTAATTTTTAAACCTTGCTCTTCCAGCTTTGCATTGTAACGCTTTTCGAAAATTTCACCAGGATCTCTCAAGTTATTGTTATCAAACATGGAGAACTCGTTTTTTTGAGGCTTTAATTCTCTTACCTTAACAGGAATACCATTGATATTCTTATCTGTTTTAGTAATCTTACTTTTAGGATTGGGTTGTATTTTAAATTCGGTTGGAATAGAATCTTTTTCCTTGGTTTCTTTTGCAGGAATTTTAATAGATTTTTTTTCGCTGTCTGGAGGATTTGTTTGTCCATAGACAAGAGATGTCACACATAAAAAAACTACGAATACTATATTAAGTTTCATTTACATTAAAAGTTAATACCTATTGAAAAACAAAAACCGTTCCTTATTTCAAAATAACGACTTTCATTATAAAAAATTTCAATATTAACACTTATTTAGGTGTCATTAGAAATATAGTTGCTTCAAACTTTTAAAACTTACCATTAAAACTTAAACGCAGTTTACGTGTATATTCTTCTAACAACCAGTCTTTATAGTTTTTGGTACTATTCATAATACAATAACAATACTGCTTAATACGATAGCATATATCGTCATGTAAGAGTTTGGCAAGTTCACGAGCTTCAAAGACATCTTCGCTATTAGCAATCACTAATTCAGAATGTTGAGCTATTGAGTTTTCAATGGCTTTCATCGATTTTTGTCCTAAGCGCGTTACCTTTTTGTATTCTTCTTTGATATCAAAGGTGTCGTTAGGATTTTTCTTAAAACGCTTTCTAAGTGAATCTGGCATTTCATAAACAAAGTCACGCTCAATATCTTCATCATTTCTAAGGTTTTCAAGATAAAAATCTGGATTCTTAAAAATATGTTGCCAATCTACTGGTTGACTCCAAGGTCCAAAGCGTATCACATTATTTCCTAAATCAATCACTTTAAACGTTTTTTTATCATTATAAATTCGAGAACCTCTACCAATCATTTGAAAATATAGTGTTAAAGATCTTGTAGCTCGATTTAAAATAATTGACTCTACAGAAGGCTCATCAAATCCTGTAGTTAAAATACTTACAGAGGTTAAAATTCCGTCAGGTGTATTTTTAAACCATTTTAAAATGTCTTTTCGTTCTTGTTTAGATGCTGTATTATCTAAATGTCTAATATTATGTCCTGCACGTTTAAAGGTATAATAAACTTCTCTTGAAGTATTAATTCCGTTGTTAAAAATTAAAGTTTTCTTTCCCTTCGATAGCTCTTCGTAAGCAAATAATAACTTGCCTTGCATAGTCGCATTAGAATATAGTGCTTCGGAAGATTTTACAGTATAATCACCATTAATTCCAATTTTAAGACTGTTAAGCGAAACATCATAATTGTATACATCTGCTGATGCTAAGAACCCATTTTTTATTAATGTTGAAATATTATCACCAACAATAAGCTCTTTGTAATTGTCTTTCATCGGAAGCTTTATATTGCTACTCAAAGGTGTTGCTGTAACACCTAAAATGAAACATTTGTCAAAAAACTTGAATAGTTTTCTGAAGGAATTATAATGTGCCTCGTCAATAATAACCAAACCAATATCGTCGAGTTTTAGTTTGTCATCATTTAAACGGTTGTTTAAAGTTTCGACCATGGCCACAAAACATTCGTATTGGTCTTGGTCTGGCAATTCTTTTACCTTACTATTAATGATTTTGTTATTCACACCAAAACCATGTAATACTTTAGAGGTTTGTTTACAAAGCTCAATACGATGCGTTAAAATAACAACTTTCTTTTTATGCTTTTGAATGTAACGTCTAACGATTTCTGAAAATATAACTGTTTTTCCTCCACCAGTAGGAAGCTGATATAATAAGTTATAATTGTCTGGAGCGTTTTCTAACACATCAAAAATGCGATTTAAATCAGCAATTTGGTAGTCATACAGACTTTTTTTGGCAATCTTTTGGTTTTCTATTTCTAAGGTTGAGGACATATAATTAATAGCTTCTGAAAAAAAAATTCTCACAAAATTAAGATTTTATAAGGTTATCAAAGCAAATTGTTAAAAACAAATGAAAAAAATATATGTTACTAGGAATAGAGCCTTATTCTTCGCAATCAAATTTGATTTTAAGATGATGAAGACTAAAGCATTAAATAGTTAAAATTTGTTAAATTACTACTTTGCAATACATAGTACTGTAACATTTTTGAAATGTTGTCGTCTATTATAATGTAAACAGCAATCAAATTAATTAAAAAAATAATCATGAGAACATTAAACAGCAATCAGTTAACAAGTACAAGAACAGAAACAAAAACATTTACTTGGAACCAGAAAAGACGTTATAGGTAATTACTATAACTATTCATCAATCAAAAAAATCAATCTGCCATGAAAGCATTATCAAAAATAATCAACACGTCACATACAGCAAATGACGATTTAAATACTGTAAAGTAAACATATTGAGTTAGTTTTAAATTAATTAAAGGCATTTAAGTTATAATCTTAAATGCCTTTTTTATGAACTGTGGTACTATTATTGTGAGTTTATAACAGATTTTAAAGCTTAAACTCATGAAAAATTCAAGACATTCAATGCCTCAAGTTAATGCTGGATCAATGGCAGATATTGCATTTTTACTTCTAATTTTCTTTTTAGTAACTGCAGTAATACCAAAAGACGATGGCATTAACAGAAAATTACCAGATGCTTGTCCGCCAAATGAAATTTGTGACACCAAAATTAATGAGCGTAATATGTTAGACATTCGTGTTAATTCAAATAATGAGCTTTTTGTAGAACATGAACTTACAACAATTAATGAGCTTAAAACTATAGTTAAAGAATTTATAGATAATAATGGAGATAAGTCTTGTAATTATTGCGATGGTAAACATATTGACTCCTCTTCAGATAATCCGAATGAAGCAGTTATTTCATTACAAAACGATAGAAACACCTCTTATAAGTTTTATATTAAAGTGCAAGATGAACTCACAAAAGCTTATTATGAATTAAGAGCTAATCACGCAAAAAAAATATTCAATAAGGAAGTTCATGAATTGACAAAAAAAGAATTAAATGTCGTACAAAAAGCGTATCCATTTAAACTCTCTGAATCTGAAACAAAATAGTTCTAAAAACTAAATAATAACCTATATATTAAGCTTTTGAATAATGAATCAGTTCAATACAAATATTAATTACCGAAACAACCAGTAAAGCCATTAAAATTGAATTTAAAATTAAGGCTATTATTTTTTGAAGAGTTTTGGGTTCGTGTTTTGTTTTTAAAGCAAAAATGAATCCAACAATTGTCATAAAAAACACTAATAGAATAAGTATTCCGCTTATAATTGAATAAAATGATATTCCAATAATTTCAGAATTCGCTAAAGATTTTAGAATGACAAAAATAGCTATCAAAATCAAGCTGATTATAGCAGAACCAAACGCTTTTTTTGTAAACGTATTATTCATAATTAAACATTTAGTAAGCCAACAATGCTTTTAAAGCCTCTTCAAATCGACCTTTTGCCATGTATTGCTCTTCTAATTGATTAATAAACGGAATTGGTGTTTCCAAACTTGCAACACGCTTAACAGGAGCATCTAAACTTTCAAAACAATGTTCCATTATTAAAGCCGAAATATCACTAGCAATACCACCAAACATAGAGTCTTCTTGCAGAATAATCGTTTTTCCAGTTTTACGAACAGATTTGTAAATGGCCTCTGTATCTAAAGGTTGTAAAGTTCTTAAATCAATAAGATCTGCATTAATATCACTATTATTATCTAAGGTTTCTAAAGCCCAATGCACTCCTGCTCCATAAGTGACAATGGTAACATCATTTCCTTCTTTTAATAAAGAAGCTTTACCAAATGGTAATGTGTAATAATCTGTTGGAACATCTTGACGAATACTTCTATATAACGCCTTATGTTCAAAAAACAATACTGGATTAGGATCATTAATAGCTGTTGCTAATAAACCTTTGGCATCGTATGGAAATGCAGGATAAACAACTTTTAAGCCTGGCGTTTTTGTAAACCAAGCCTCATTAGTTTGCGAGTGAAATGGACCAGCTGCTACTCCACCACCACAAGGCATTCTTAAAACAACATCTGCTTGCTGGTTCCAACGATAATGCGATTTTGCTAAATAATTTACCACAGGATTAAATCCAGATGTTACAAAATCGGCAAATTGCATCTCGACAACTGCTTTCATGCCTGCAATAGACAATCCCATTCCAGCTTCAACAATAGCAGACTCACAAATTGGTGTATTACGAACGCGCTCTTTTCCAAACGCTTTTACAAACCCATCAGTAATTTTAAAAACACCTCCATACTCAGCAATATCTTGTCCCATAATCACCAAATCTTTGTGCTGTTGCATAGACTGTTTTAAACCTAAAGAAATGGCATCAATTAAACGTAATTCTTCAGTTTTCGATTTAGGACTAACTTCTTTGTATTCAAAAGGTTTATATACATCATTTAACTCAGTTGTTACATTTGACTCAATAGGTTTTTCATCAAATGCAATTTGTAAATTTTCATTAATTTCATGAATGATGGCTTCTTTGATTGCAACCTCTTGTTTTTCGGTTAAAATCTTTTCATTTTTTAAATAGGCTTGAAAATTCTCAACAGGATCTTTTTTTGCCCAACTTTGCATAAGTTCTTTTGGGACATACTTTGTACCACTAGCCTCTTCATGCCCACGCATTCTAAATGTTTTGAACTCAACAAGAATTGGTCTCGGACGCTTACGAATACTTTGTGCTAGCTTTTTAATCTTAGTATAAACTTCAACTATATTATTACCATCTACCACAAACGATTCCATACCATAGCCTTTTCCTCGATCTGCAATGTCTTTACATCGATATTGCTCATTAGTTGGTGTTGATAATCCGTAACCATTATTTTCAACGCAAAACAATACAGGTAATTGCCACACAGAAGCTACATTTAAAGCTTCGTGAAAATCACCTTCACTTGTACCTCCTTCACCAGTAAATACTGCAGTAACTTGCTGTTTGTTTTTCAACAAGCTAGCAAGAGCAATACCATCAGCCACACCTAATTGTGGACCAAGATGAGAGATCATTCCTACGATATTGTATTCTTGAGTTCCAAAATGAAACGAACGATCACGACCTTTTGTAAAACCATTAGCTTTGCCTTGCCATTGACTAAACAATCTATGCAAAGGTATTTCTCTAGTTGTAAATATACCTAAATTTCGGTGCATTGGCAACATATATTCTTCTTTGTTAAGTGCCATAGTAACACCAACAGAAATAGCCTCTTGACCAATACCAGAAAACCATTTTGAAATTTTACCTTGACGTAATAGAATAAGCATTTTTTCTTCTATAAGCCTAGGCCTAAGCATATTCTTATATAAATTTAATAATGTCTTATCGTCTAAATTTTTCTTATCAAAGGTTATTGTACTTCTTATTGAAGTTAGCATAGCAATTGTATTATATTTATAAATCAAAAGTAACTAAAAATTGATTGAAAAGACTTTAATCTTTATTTTTTTTAGGGATATAAATGCTATATGAATTTAACGATGTTTTCGTTATTTTTGTAGTATTGCAGTAATAACATAATATTTTAAACAATGGATAGAATACCTAGCGTAAATCTTGAAGATTTTATTTCGGGAGACCCAAATAGAAAGCAAAAATTTATTAACGAAATTGGAAAAGCCTATGAAGACATTGGTTTTGTAGCATTAAAAGGACACTTTTTAGATGATGCTTTAGTAGACAGACTTTATGGAGAAGTTAAAAATTTTTTCAGTTTACCAGTAGAAACCAAGCGTAAATATGAAATTGAAGGTATTGCTGGTCAACGTGGTTATATTTCTTTTGGAAAAGAAAGTGCTAAAGGTAAAAAAGAAGGTGATTTAAAAGAGTTTTGGCATTTTGGTCAATATGTAGACGACGATCCAGAACGCGCTAAAGAATATCCTGAAAATGTTATTGTTGAAGAATTACCAGAATTTAATAAAGTAGGTAAAGAAACTTATGGCATGCTTGAAAAGACCGCTAAGTATGTGCTAAGAGCTTTGGCTTTACATTTAAATTTAGAAGAAACTTATTTTGATAATTATATTCATAATGGAAACTCTATCCTAAGACCGATCCATTATCCTCCAATTACTTCCGAACCAGAAAATGCAGTTCGTGCAGCTGCGCATGGAGATATAAATTTAATTACGCTTTTAATGGGAGCTCAAGGAAGAGGTTTACAAGTACAAAACCATAAAGGCGAATGGATTGATGCTATTGCAGAACCAGATGAATTAATGATTAATGTTGGTGATATGCTCTCAAGACATTCAAATAACAAACTAAAATCTACCATTCATCGTGTTGTAAATCCTCCAAGAGAACTTTGGGGAACTTCAAGATATTCTATTCCATTTTTTATGCATCCAATTAGTGAAATGAAATTAGATGTTTTAGAAAGTTGTATTGATGAAGATAACCCAAAGCAATTTGACGACATTACTGCTGGAGAATTTCTTGATGAACGTTTAATAGAACTTGGACTTAAGAAATAAGGCTCTAGTGTTTAGTATTCAGTTTAACTAAATGTGAAAACTTAATACTAAGTAACTGTGAATACTTAAATTATGGATTTACAAGATCAATTAAAAAATTTGTTTCCGGACCATGTTTCTGAAGAGGTTTCAGAAAAAAAGGACACTTCAAAACAAGGCATTTGGCTTCAAGACAATCCTATTATTTGCAAATACGAAAAACGCAAAGGAAAGCCTATAACTATTCTTGAAGGTTATACAGGAGCTGATAAGGATTTCAAATTACTGGCTAAAGAATTAAAGCAAAAGCTAAGCGTTGGAGGTAGTTTTAAAAATGATAAAATCATTATTCAAGGCGACTACAGAGACAAAATCATGCAAATTTTAAAAGATAAAGGGTTTACAGTTAAACGTGTTGGTGGTTAAGTATGAAAAAAACACTTCATATAACAAATGGCAACTCATTAACAGATGTTCTTGATGAATTAGAAATTAAAGGTGATGTCTTAACGTGGCAAGAAATGCTCTGCGAAGGTCCAACCATATTACAAATCGATTCTGATGAGTTTATTGAAACTAGACAACAATTTTTAAATGAGTTTTACAATATTGAAGTAAACTTAGATGAGCTCAAATCTGAAATCAACAAATTAGACGCTATTGAAAATTATACTGAGATTGTCTTATGGTTTGAATATGATTTGTTCTGTCACATTAACTTGTTAGGAGTTATAAATTTATTACATCAAAAAAGAATCCAACTTCCACTCTATTTAGTGTGTAGTGGACGAATTGAAGGTGAAAAAATGTTAAAAGGTTTGTCTGAACTCACACCACAGCAACTATATAAACATTATGACAATCGCGTAACATTATCTGAAAATGACAAAGATCTTGCCATTACTTTATGGAGTATCTATTGTGGTAAAGATCACAATTTATTTAAACCTTATATCACAAAAAAATCATCATTTAAATATTTAAGCAATTGTTTAAAAGCGCACTTAAAACGTTTTCCAGATTCTAAAAGTGGGTTAAATAGTCTTGAAAAAAACATTTTAGAAATTGTTCGTGATAACGACATAAAATCTAAGCATCACCTCTTAGGTTATATTTTAAATTATCAAGGATTTTATGGTTATGGAGATTTACAATTAGAGCGTATGATTCATAAATTATCATTATTTTTTGATGAAGACAATAAACAGCTAAAGCTTAACAGACAAGGTTATGAAGCGCTAGTAAAAATACATAATGTTGCACAAGAAATTAATAACAATATGTCTTATGGTGGATTGAATCGCTTAGACTTTCAATTCAATCAAGACGAAAATAAACTTATAAAAACACCTATTAATGTCCATTAAAAATTCCGAATTAATCCTAAATCCAGATGGTAGTGTATATCACTTAAATCTAAAACCTGAAAACATTTCTGATACTATCATTTTTGTTGGAGATCAAGATCGTGTTGAAAAAATAACAAAACATTTTGATCGTATAGACTTTTCGACTCAAAAGCGAGAATTTAAAACCCAAACAGGTTATTATAAAGGCAAGCGTATTTCTGTTATTTCAACAGGAATTGGTCCAGATAACATAGATATTGTTCTTAACGAACTAGATGCTTTAGTAAATATCGATTTAAAAACGCGTCAGCCAAAAACAGATTTAACAAGCTTAAATATTGTTAGAATAGGAACATCAGGCTCTCTTCAAAAAGATGTACCTGTAGATTCATTTGTGATTAGCACTCATGGATTGGATATTAATGGTATGTTGCATTTTTATCAAATAGATGACATTTGTAATCCAGAGATTGAAGATGCATTTATAAGCCACACAAATTGGAATGAAAATAAAGCAAGACCAATTGTAATCAATAATAGTCAGTCCTTAGAGAATCATTTTGATAGCGACCAAGTATATAAAGGAATGACAGGAACTGCAGGAGGATTTTATGGACCTCAAGGACGCGTTTTAAGATTACCTCTTCAAGATGCAACACTGAATTCTAAACTTGATAATTTTTTATATAAAGATTTTAGAATCACTAATTTTGAAATGGAAACTTCAGTCATTTATGGTTTATCAAAACTGTTAGGACACGAAGCTTTATCTTTAAGTGCAATAATTGCAAATCGACCTAATGGCAATTTCAGTAAAGACCCAAAGCAAACGGTAGAAAATTTAATACATTACGCTTTAGAACGTATTGTAAACATCTAATTATCTTTTTTGAATACATGAAAAGAATCAATATAGGAGGAGTTCCTGAACATTTTAACTTAGCTTGGTATTTAACGCTTAAAAATGGTGAGTATAAAGACAAAGGTATAAACCTACGTTGGAAAGATTATTTTGGAGGTACTGGAGCTATGAATAAAGGTTTACGTGATGGCGAAATTGATATGGCTGTCATTCTTACTGAAGGTATCGTTAAAGATATCATTGATGGTAATCCAAGTAAAATTGTTCAAACTTTTGTACAGTCTCCTTTAATTTGGGGCATTCATGTAGCACATGATTCAGACTATCAAACCATTAACGATTTAAAACAAACAAAAGCTGCTATTAGTAGATATGGTTCTGGCTCGCATTTAATGGCTTATATAAATGCTGAAAATAATGATTGGAATCTTGAAAACGATCTCAATTTTGAAGTCATTAAAAATTTAGATGGAGCTGTTGAAGGATTAACTAATGGAAATGCAGATTATTTTATGTGGGAAAAGTTTACCACAAAGCCTTTAGTAGATAATGGAACCTTTAGACGAATAGATGATTGTCCAACACCTTGGCCTTGTTTTGTTATTGCTGTTAATACTGAATTTTTAAAAACTAATGAAGACGATGTAAAGACTATTTTGAATATCATTAACAGCACAACGAAAGAGTTTAAATCCATTCCGAGTATTGATGTCACAATCGCTAATAGATACGATCAAAAGTTAAGTGATGTAAAAGAATGGCTATCACTAACCGAATGGTCACAAGAGTTGATAGATGAAGCTACTATTGTGAAAGTTCAAGATAAATTATTAGAATTAGATATTATTTCTAAAACTATAGATTACTCTCAATTAATTCATGATTTTAAATAAGTTCAGGTAGGAATTTTACCAATCTTACTGTTCTATTAATGAGAAATTATTTTAACTAAGATTAAATTGCAACTAAGCTAAAGTCTAATGTTTTTACTCTTAAGTTTCTATTTTTCAAAAATTTAATTACATTTGTTATAACCTGAATGTGCAATTAACTTAACAAAACTCTAACGAATATGATAATGATAATTACTCTAACACTATCTTTCTTAGTTGCATTAAATTTCCTACTACTTATATTCAGTTGCAATAAAACTACTAAAAGCAACCCTATTGAAAAACCTACGATTCTAAAGCCTTCTAAAATATCTAAAACTTCAATTCCTACAAAAAAGATTTCTTCAAGTCCTCAATTAGCACCAACAGGAAGCTAATACACTGTTTTTACAGTTGTCATTTTTACCAGTTTATTGATTTAATGTTTTTTTCTGCTAAATAAGAATTAGTCATACTGAAGTGTTTGTTACCAAACCAATAGCCTCTATTTGCACTTAATGGCGAAGGATGCCCTGAAGTTAACACATGATGTTTTTGCGTGTCAATGAGCTTTAATTTCTGCTTGGCAAATCCACCCCAAAGTAAGAATACAATATTTGATTTTTTATTACTTATCGTTTTGATGACTTCATTTGTAAATCGCTCCCAACCCTTTTTTTGATGACTACCAGCTTGATGTGCT
The DNA here is from genome assembly GCF_049800755.1 of Psychroserpens sp. S379A. Classification (NCBI taxonomy): domain Bacteria; kingdom Pseudomonadati; phylum Bacteroidota; class Flavobacteriia; order Flavobacteriales; family Flavobacteriaceae; genus Psychroserpens; species Psychroserpens sp. S379A. The sequence continues at coordinate 426,599 of NZ_JBNAFQ010000001.1, forward strand.
CTAACTGTTAAAGTTGCATTCAGTAATAAAATACCTTGTTTTGCCCAACGCTCTAAATTTCCAGATTCAGGATAAGGAATACCTAAATCTGCTTCAATCTCTTTAAAAATATTAATTAGTGAAGGAGGATGCGATACACCATCATTTACCGAAAACGACAATCCATTTGCTTGATTAATACCATGATATGGATCCTGACCAATAATCACGACTTTCAAATCTTCAAAATGACAATAATTAAAAGCAGAAAATATCTGTTTTCCAGGAGGAAAACATGTTTGTGTTTTATATTCAGACTTAACGAAAGTGACTAAAGATTTAAAGTATGGTGCATTGAATTCGTCAACGAGCACATTTTTCCAGCTTTCGTGTATGTTTACATTCATTTTATCTAAAAAAGATTCTAGTTGTCTAAAATATGAAAAATGTCATAAAATTGTAAAGGCAAATATATTATATTCGTTAACGTAAAATCCACCAATCATGGAAAAAGCCATTATAGAAAGAGTTCAAGGTATTTTAAATACACCTTTACAGGATATTAAAACCATTGACAGTATTACTCATGATGATTTCTTTAAAAACTATTTAAAGAAAAATACTCCTGTAAAGATTACGAAAATGATGGATCATTGGAAAGCTACAGAACTCTGGTCTTTAGATTATTTCGAAAAAATTGGCAAAGACAAAGAAACCTTTATGTATAAAGGCAACATTAGGCAAAATGATACCAATTGGCAATTTGGTGCGTTCCAAGATTATTTAAACGAAATACGAAACACTAAAACCGAAACCTACTTAGGAAACATGCCTATTGCTAAAATGTTCCCAGAACTTTTAGAACATGTTGATTTTTCATTGATTTCAAAAAATACAGTCAGAAACTCAACATCATTATGGATTGGTCCTCCTGGCACATTAACAGGTTGGCATACAGACCGCTTAGCGAACAATATTTTAGCCTTAATTGAAGGTCGAAAACTTGTGTTTTTAGTAAGCCCTAAAGACTCAGAATCTATGTATCCAAGTAAAAAATATGAACCTGGTTCGCGTTTAAGTGATGTTAATATGGAAGATTTTGATGAAACTAAACACACATTGTTTAAAGATGTTAATGTTCAGTACACGATTATTAATCCAGGAGAAATGTTATTTATTCCTCAAACATGGTGGCACTGCGTATATGGTCTTGACATTTCGATAAGCTCAAATAATTTTGCATTTACACCTTTCGATAATTTTAAAATGAAAACTTCTGAACTTATAAAGCGTAAGCTTCATAGTGTTGGTTTATATGGCTCTAAGGATTGTGTTTGTCATTATATTAACGAAGAAGGAAAACGCGTCAAACGTTAGCATACAATTTGGACTTAAAAATCATTTTATTCCTACATCATTAATAAGTAACTTTGCATTTTTATTGCCTTTACTGAAGCATTAATGATAAACATTCACGAGAAAACACTTCAAGATTTAGAGTTTAGCACTGTTTTACAACAAGTGTCAGAATGTTGTATTACTGATTTAGGAAGATTAGAAGCCCTAAAAATCATTCCGTTAACAACAAAGGAAAAGGCTTTGCAATCGTTGCAATTTACCAACGAGTATGTATCATCATTTTATAATGATAACCGAATTCCTAATCATGGTTTTGAACCCATTATTAAAGAGCTACAACTTCTAAAAATCGAAAACTCGTATTTAGAAACTAAGAGTTTTCAGAAGTTAGCGTCGATAACGATTACTATTTCAGACATTCTAAAGTTTTTAAAAACTTTTGAAGAATACTATCCTTCGTTATATCAGTCATCTTCAGTCATAGAAGTTATTAAGCAATTGGCTTCAGAAATCGATAGTATTATAGATCGCTTTGGTGATGTAAAAGACAATGCAACAGATACATTATATCAATTACGACAATCGATTAATGCCATTCGAGGAAAAATAAATCAGAGTTTTACTTCAGCATTAAACACCTATCATAACCTTGACTATTTAGACGACATTAGAGAATCTGTAGTTGAAAACAAACGTGTTCTTGCTGTAAAGGCTATGTATAGACGAAAAGTAAAAGGTAGCATTTTAGGCAGCAGTAAAACAGGAAGTATTGTTTATATCCAACCCGAAACGACTTTTCAATATGCTCGAGAACTCAACAATTTAGAATTTGAAGAGCAAGAAGAAGTCGATAAAATCTTACGTCAGTTAACAGAGTTTGTGCGTCCTTATACTTTGGTTTTAGAATCGTACCAAAGTTTTTTAACCACTTTAGATGTCATTTATGCCAAGGCAAAATATGCACAATCTATTAATGCTGTGCTTCCAGAAATTAATGATGAAAAGCGATACGAAGCTAAAAATGCTTACCATCCACTACTCTATTTGTCAAATAAAAACGAAGGCAAGAAAACATTTCCTCAATCAATAATACTTCATCCCGAAAACAGAATTATAGTTATTTCTGGACCAAATGCTGGAGGAAAAAGTATTACGCTTAAAACAATTGGCTTACTTCAAATCATGCTACAAAGCGGATTGCTAATTCCTGTGCATGAAAAAAGTACTATTTGTTTATTTGACAGAATTATTAGTGATATTGGAGATAATCAATCTATAGAAAATCATTTGAGTACGTATAGTTACAGGTTAAAGCAAATGAATTATTTTCTGAAGAAATGCAATAAGAATACCTTATTTCTTATAGACGAGTTTGGTACTGGAAGTGATCCTGAACTTGGAGGCGCTTTAGCTGAAACGTTTTTGGAAGAATTTTATAATCGTGAAGCCTACGGAATTATTACAACACACTACTCTAACCTGAAAGTTTTGGCTAACGAGTTACCATACATGCAAAATGCCAATATGATGTTTGATGAACGTAGCCTAGAACCTATGTTTAAACTTGTTTTAGGTCAAGCAGGAAGCTCTTTTACTTTTGAAGTCGCTCAAAAAAATGGAATTCCGTATCGTTTAATTAATCGTGCTAAAAAGAAGATTGAACGCGGAAAAGTAAGGTTTGATGCGACTATTGCTAAACTTCAAAAAGAGCGTAGCAAGCTTGAAAAAACCGAACGTTCATTAAAAGAAAACGAAAAGAAAAAACAATCTGAAGCTGATAAACTTGAAGAAGTTAATGCGAAGGTTCAGAAAAAATTAGAAAGCTTTCAGGAATTGTATGATAGCAATCAACGACTCATATATCTCGGACAAAAATTTAATGATATTTCAGAAAAATACTTCGACAACAAGCGTAAGCGTGAACTTATGACCGAATTATTTAAGTTGGTTCAGATAGAAAATTCAAAACGTAAAAAAGTTTCTGCCAAACAAAAGCGTGCCGAAAAAGCTAAAGAGCAACAAGTCAAGCAAGAAGCTGAAAAGAAGGTTGCTGTTATCAGAAAAAAGAAAAAAGCAGCAAAAGCTAAAGCTCCTAAAGTAGAAAAACCTAAACCAATATTAAAAGTTGGTGATCGCGTACGTATGTTTGATGGCAAAGCTATTGGTTCGATAGACACCATTGAGAAAGGAAAAGCCATAGTCAACTACGGCATTTTCACGACTAATGTTAATTTGGATCTATTAGAATTGGTTGAGGCTAAAAAGTAACTATTCACAAAAAAAGACTTGTCTTTTACTTTACATTAAAAGACGATTTAACGCAATTTTTAAACACCTTATAAATCTATCTCGTATTTTTGTATTGTGATAGAAAATCTTCCAAAAGATAAACAGCTTATTTTGTTTGATGGTGTTTGCAATCTTTGCAATTCTTCCGTTTTGTATGTCATTAAACATGATAAAGCAAACCGTTTTATGTTTGCACCTTTACAAAGTGATGCTGGTAAACAAATTATAGACAAGTTCAATATAGATACTTCTAAAACAGATTCTATCTTATTGTATTCTAAAGGCAAAGGTTTATCTGTAAAGTCTAGTGCTGCATTACATATAGCAAAACATTTAGGATTCCCAAGAAATTTATTGGCTGTATTTTTTATTATTCCAACATTTATAAGGAATTGGGTTTATGATTTTGTGGCTAAAAATCGCTACAAATGGTATGGCAAAAAAGAGGCTTGTATGATTCCTACTCCTGAGTTAACCGCTAAGTTTTTAACATAAAAAAGTCCTTTCTTTCAAAAGGACTTTAATAATTAACAACTAATTAAAACTAATTTAACTCTAAAAATTTATCATTAATCATTTGTAGGATTATCTAACATGGTAAAATGATTAATAGCACATTATTTTGATACTGTAAACATACATAAAGCCTTAAAAATCAATCTATTTAATCGGTGTAAAGCAAAAAAAAGTTGTTAAAAAAAATAGAATTGTAAAAAACATCTATGAGTTGCATGCTTTTAAGTCTATACACTTAAAAACAGTTCTCTAGCCAAAGTTATAGGTTTACTCAATCAAAAATAAGCTACACTCATAATTGGTTTTAATCATTTCATTACATAACTAATTTTATAATGAATTTAAAACCTAAATAACATGAAACATGTTTTACTATTACTTTTTCTAACGTCTTCATTTGTATTTGCAAGCAAAACAAACACAACTTCAAAATTAAAAGAGGTTACAGTATTTTTAAATGGTGCTCAAATTACGAGAACTGTATCTGTACAGCTTCAATCGGGTACTACAGAATTAAGTATTGATAAATTATCTCCTAATATTCAAGAAAGCAGTATTCAAGTTTCAGGATTAAAGAACACATCTATTCTATCAATTAATTACGGAATAAACTTTCTGACAAAACAAAAAAACACTGTTGAGATTGAAAAGCTACAACAGAAAATAAAAGCTTTAAATGACAATATTCAATATGAAGAACACTTAATTCAAGGCTATAATGAAGAAATGTACATTATTCAAAGCAACAGAGTTTTAGGAAATGAAAATCAGGTTGTAAACCTTGAAAAATTAAAACAATTTGCAAGCTATTACAGAAATCGAATTACTGAAATTAAGACTAATATTTACGAGTCAAATCAGAAAAAGCTAGAACTAAACAAAGATATTGTCGACATCAATAATCAACTAAAAGAATATAATGTTGATAACAAACTCCAAACTGGAGAAATTAAATTAAAGCTCAATTCAAGTGTAAACACCAATTTAGAATTAACAATCACTTATAATGTCACAAAAGCTGGTTGGTTTCCAATATATGATTTAAAGGCTAATGATGTAAAATCACCATTACAATTGGCTTATAAAGCACATGTGTACCAAAATACAGGTCAAGATTGGAATAATGTAAAACTTAAGCTTTCAACAAGTAATCCTAATACAAATAATATCAAGCCAGAAGTAAATCCGAAATACTTAAACTTTGTCAACTCAAATTATTATGGTAGTAGAGCTATTAAGCGTGAAAACTACAATTACAATCCAACCGTTAGAAAAGTTTCTGGTGTTGTATTATCTTCAGTAGATGGACTTCCGCTTCCTGGTGTTAGTGTGATAGAAAAAGGATTTTCAAACGGAGTACAAACCGATTTTGATGGCAAATATGCAATAGATATAAAACACAGTAACACTCTAGTGTATTCATTTCTAGGCATGATGACTGAAGAATTGCCAATTCATGCTTCGGTTATGAATGTGAGCTTACAAGAAGATACTAATGCATTAGAAGAAGTTGTAGTAATGGCTTATGGAACACAAAAATCTAAATCAAATACATCAGGTTATAATAACAGTGTGCAAAGCATGATTGATGAAGACTTTGATGATCAACCTTATATTGAACCTAAAAATTATACATCTAATGGTGATGTTATAGAAGAAGGCATCGCCAATATTAGTTTTGATATTAGTAAACCATACGATATCTCTTCAAACGAAGATGTCACAGTTATAGAAATAGATAAGTATTCAATACCTGCATCCTACTCCTATTTTGCTGCACCTTTGTTAAATGAAAATGTGTTTCTAACTGCTAAAATTGAAGATTTTGAACAATACAATTTATTACCAGCTGAGACCAATGTGTATTTTGAAGGCAGTTATTCAGGAAAAACATTTATCAATCCACAGGCTTCTACTGAGCATATGACTATTTCATTAGGTGTAGATCCAAATGTAGTTGTTAAGCGAACACAACCTAAAGATTATAAAAAGAACGCGTTTATTGGTAGCAACAAAATTATTGCAAAGCATTACGATATAGAAGTAAAGAATAACAAATCTTCAGCTATAGATTTAGTGTTGTTTGATAGAATTCCGATAAGTCAAAACAAAGCCATAAAAGTAGATGACATTGAAACAGGTACATCAGATTATGATGACAAAAAAGGCATCTTAACATGGAAGATTAATTTACCTAGTAATGATAAAAAAACATATAAGTTTTCATATACATTAAAATACCCTAAGTACAAACAAATAAATCTGTAAGTACTATTTTGAAGCCTTAAAGCAAAACAATCAGCTTGAGCCTAACTTCCGTTAGTTAGGAACGAATCGAGTTCTTATCTTATGCAAGTCTAACATTAGATAAGTTTTAGAACAACTTCTAATAGATCTGTTACGCTTTAAGGCTTTTTTTATATTAAAAATTTGGCAAGTATCTGGTAAGCATGTAAATAGCAAGCAATGCAAAAAAATTGTTGACAGCATGAAATACGATTCCTGTGAGCAATCCATTAGAGCGTTTAACTGCATAGCCTGTAATTAGTCCAAAACTAAAATAGAATAAAAACAGTCCAAGGTTAAAGTGAACAATTCCAAATAACACAGCCTGAATTACATTTGCCCATTTGAATCCTAATTTCTTTTCCGTAGAAGATAAAATAATACCTCTAAAAATAATTTCCTCATAAAAAGGAACCAGTACAGCTACTACAAGTACAGAAATACCAAAACCATATTCATGTAGCATCGCAGTCATTTCAGGTTTCATATTTAAGGATTGAATAAAACCGATTCCATCTTCAATAGGTATAAATGTTTTAAGACATTTTAAAACTATGGCGTTAAATAAAAGAAACATAATACTTAAGACAAAGACTCTTAAATACCTAAGATTGGTATGTAATACAAATTTCATACGTTTCTTATTTAAAAACATAAATATGGCAGAAAACACTAATAAAGAATATACTAAAACTGTATTTGCTGTAAACAATTGTGTTTCCTGAAATTCGTCTTCAATATACGTGTAAGCAATATCAAAAAATGCATTTATATAGTCTTGATAATAGAATATAAATACCATGAGTACCTGACTAGTGAGATAAAGAAAACTTACCAGCCAAAAATGTTTAAGCGACCAATCTACAGGAATTCGTTTATCTGAAGCAATTGGCTTTAGTTTTAAAAACTTATTAGCTGCATAAATGGGAAGAATCCAGACATAAGGAAGAAGAAAAATAACCACAATAAAACCAACTAGTAAAACGATGTGTGAAAGCTCCTTAATTGTCCAAAATTTAAAAGGAGATTTAAAAAAAATCTGAAGACGTTTAATTCCGAAAAAATCATCATAATAGCTCAATTCCTGCATTCTCCTGTATGATGACAATGTGGTCTCACCATCAGAATAGGATATGTCATGATTCAATAATTTTTGAAGCGATGAAGCTTTATTCCAATCATCGATAGTATCATTTATTAAAAACTGTCTAGCTTGATTGTAATCTTGTTTTTCAATGAAAACTTTATACAAACTCTCATTATTACTGAAGGAAGAATCTTTTTCTTTAACACGATCAAACATCTTTATCGCTTCATCTGTTTCACCAAACTCTATAAGCAAATTCCCTTTTTGCTGAAGAATCCACGCATCATTGTCATAGTATAAACCGTCCATAAGAAGTGTCTTAGCTTTTGACTTATTCCCTCTGCGAATATGTGCTTTTGTAAGCAAAACGGATAGATCAAGACTATCACTAAAGCGTTCAGCATCTTCAGCAAATTTAATAGCTCTAAAATCATCTTCTTCTTCATAAAAATGTGCGGCTATTTCATAAAATCTCCCAATTTTCTGATAAGTCCATGTGCTTTTATCTTCATAATAAGCAGATAGTCCTTCCTTAATTAAATTCTCTTGATCTTCATAGTGCGCATTTTCTAGGTTATAGATTATAACATCAGGATGTTTAGGGTAATTTTTATAAAGCTCATTGATACATGCATTCGTTTCTTCATATTTAAGATTATACTCTTCATAAGGATCTACAAATGCATTTCCAATAAATTTACATTTATATACCTGAACAACAACATCTTTTGGATTTGATTTGATATAAGAATTATAAGCCTCTAAAATGTCATTATATCGTAAGTCTTTTGAATTGTTTAAAGTTTCAACAAACAACTTGTAACTATCTATTTCATTTACTTTTATGTTTTGTGATAAACAATTAAGTGTGAATAAAACGAAAAGAAATACAATAACATTATGTTTCATGTGCTACTTCAAACTCTTTAAAATAAAATCTAGATTGGTATTCGAATTATCATTACTTAAATAAGCATCTGTATAGTGCTTAGATGGAATTGCCAATCCTAAATCTTGCAATTTTTTTATAGTCTCTAAATATTCTAAACTCACTTTTCCTGTAAGCAACGGATTTAAATCTCCTCCTTTTTTTGCAAAATTATAAACTTGATTGATACCTCTTAAATACAAATGATCTTTAGTAAAACCTCCTCCTCGATGCACACGCAATGTAATAGCAAAGGCTTTGTCTCTATTGAGTTTATATTGACTGTAAAGCAAATCAAACGTATCAGCAAAACTATAGCCTTTGTTTAAAGTATCTACTGCAATCACACGATACGCCAATTCTTTTAATCGTCGCATCGTTAAACAACCTGACATATATTCGGAATATACAGCCAAACCTTCTTGTGTTTCTACATTGTTTGGCAATCCGTTAGAAAAAACTTTTAAAGGTTGCGATAAACCATTAAAGGTTGTTACCATATGCACACCTATTTCATGATTAGCTAATACTTTTAATTGATTTATACTAAACTTATGATTTTTACGTAAGACTAAAGTTTGAGTATTGTTTAATACCATTGCAGCTGCCGAAATGTTTGTCGATAGCTTAATGTTATAATTAAAATCGTAACGTTTGGAGTAGTTGTTAAAATACTCTACAGCATCATCCACAGAATACATTGGCAAGAGATCTTCATCAAAATCGCTATCATCAAAACGAAGAATAAACTTGGCATTATCGATATCTTTTTCTGTAGGTGTTCCAAAACTTTTTAAGCTGTTAAAATAAAATTTACGTCCTTGATTTATAGTTTGAATACATTCAATTAGACCAGAATATTCGTAAATCACATCTTCATAAAGTTGTCTTATAGATTCATCTTCTATACGTTCTAAACGCTGTGAAAAAAACAAGCGATGCAACTTATAACCATTAAATTTAATTTTAGGATACTTAAAAACAGGTTCATAATTAAATTTAGACGAAAAGAATTGCTTTTTCTCACGTTCTATATTTAACGGATTGATATAATTGAGAACTTCAATTTTTTGAACCAATCTATCAATATTACCATCAATATCAAATAAATCTTGATATTCTGAAGTACTAGGAATTTGAGACATTATATATGATGTTTTTTATAAAAACTGGCAGCATGTTTTGGTATTTGCTCTTTTAGTTGTTTTTCTACTGCCGAAACAACTTCAGGATAAATGATGTAATCATACTCATCACAATACACCTTGGCAATTTCTGTCGCCAAAACTAATGTATTTTTGAAGTTATTTGTGATAAACTTTAAGAAATAACCATTCCCTTGAAAGGTATCATTGATTTTAGATGTTGGTTTAATATCATGTGGTAATTCTATTTTTGATAGATATTGTCGCCATTGTTCTACCATTTCTCCAAAACGCTCATTGTCAATATTAGACGTTCCTAAATTCCAAGTTGGCACTTCCCTATCCCAACGTTTCCAATTGTAACTGTGCATGTCATACACAACACAAACACCAAATTTTTCTTCTAGTTTTGCAATCAGTGCATGAACTACTTTATAAAAATTAACATGCTTATTTAGGCTTTTTTGTTTTTGGTCATGAGGTAAAGGTTGTTTCCATAGTTGTTTTCCCCAAGCAGTTTCAAAAACAGCTTCTTCAGGAGTTCTGTTAAGATCGTACTCAAATCGAGAATCGCAACCAGCAATAACAATAGGGTGCGACGCAATCATGGTTTTGGTTTCAGGATCTTCTTCGTACCAACGTTCATATTCAGTATGCAAACAATTGTCCCAAAGTTCTTTTCTAAACTGATGTCCATCATGAACTGCTCCACAAACGTAATGCACATAATCGTTAATTTTCAACGTCAATGAATAATCTTCAGAAACAGCATGAAAGGTTTCTTCTGCATTAATTTTAGAAATTATCGCTTCAACAGATAATCTTTCCATGGTCTTAACTCAATATCTTTTTCAAACTATTATAAATGGCATGTTCCATTTGATCCATTTTTCCATCAGCAAAAGCCATGAGCTTGATATCTGCAAATAATTCTGCAGGATTTTGACTGTAGGCTACATTAGCATTTACAGCATCTACAATTTTACTAATACTTTGATAGTCATTATCAGCATCAAATTCTTTTTTGATATGTTGGTAAGTTTCAGAATCTACACGAGATAAAATATACTCTTGCTCATCTTGAGTTTCTTTTAAATCTGAATGTGCCACATACAATAAAATGTAAGCCACTAATTCTTGTTTTGTCCAGTTGGTATTCACGATATAGATATTTATGATTATATATGTTTAAGCATCCTGAACCGTTTTGCGCAATCTAGTTCTTCGATCAAAAGCTTGCATTTGGTCAACGACTTTGCTTTCTAAGAAATCAATAACACGTTCTTCTACTTTAGTTTTAGATTTATAAACCTTGTTGATATAAGTAATTCCTCCAGGAGACATGACATTGACTTCAACCAATTTCCCACCAATAACATCAATTCCAACAAAATAGAGTCCGTCTTTAACGAGTTTTGGACCAATTTGTTTGCATAATGCTTTTTCTGCTTTAGTCAAAGAATGCTTTTGAACCGAACCACCTGCAGACACATTAGATCGATGATCGTCAGAACCAGGAACACGTTTCATAGCTCCAACAGGTTCTCCATTGAGTAATAAAATACGAATGTCACCTTGTTCTGCACCTTCTATATAATCTTGAAGAATCACATAATTTGAAGAACCATCACTACTAGTGATATAAAAATCTAGTAAAGAGTTAATGTTACTCATTGCTGATTTTTCTATCAAAATAACACCAGAACCACCAAAACCATTAAGCGGTTTCAGAATCATTTTATCTGCTTTAGAATCTTTTATCTGTTTGATTAAATAATCTTTATTTTTTGATACGTGAGTATTCGGAATGATATTACTATGCGCATCACCAAAAGCAGCAGTATATAATTTGTTGTTAGCTTCACGCATGCCTTGAAGAGAATTGACAATAAACACATCATCTTTTACCGAATCTAAAAAGTTAAGCATAATAGGATCTAAAGGCGGATTTGCTCTAAAGAAAATAGCATCAAAGCCAGCCAAAGGCAGCATTTCTTCTCGTAGTTTTGCTTTATTATAAAAAGACTTTAACGAAGATGGCACTTTTTCCATCCGACTTATAACTGTACAAAATGCATTAGTGACACTATCTCGAATCGTCAAATTTGCTGGAGTACACATCGCAACTCCATGACCACGTTTTGCACATTCTTTAATTAAAGTTAAACTTGTATCATTTTCAGGATCAATGTCTTCCCAAGGATACATTATAAAACAAACGTTCATATCTAATTATTTAGGTTGATTAATCAGTATTAAAAATACTAACTTTTTTGTAATGATTTAAACTTATTTTACTTCATCATAATGATCGTCCCATTCTTTAGGTTGTGGTTTATGCAGTTTTCCTAAAGGTTTAGCAACCATCATAGAAACTGTAGCATCACCTGTAACATTAACTACAGTTCTACACATATCCAAAGGTCTGTCAACCGCAAAAATAAGCGCAATACCAATTGGTAATAATTCTGCTGGAAATCCAATTGTTTCCAATACAATAACTAACATAACGATTCCTGCACTTGGTACAGCTGCACTTCCAATAGATGCCAACACTGAAGTACCAATAATAACTAATTGATTCGTAAAGGTTAAACCTTCAGGCCAAAGCACTTGCATAATAAATACAGCAGCAATCCCTTGATATAAGCTTGTGCCATCCATATTCACTGTAGCACCAACTGGCAGCACAAAACCAGATACTTCTTTATCGACACCAAGATGCTCTTCTACACGTTCCATAGTAACTGGAAGTGTTGCAGCACTTGAACTTGTAGAAAATGCTAATAACTGCGCTGGACTTATTTGCTTTAAAAACCAAAAAGGCGATTTTTTGACATAAACACTAATAAGAATAAGGTAAAATACAATCAACAAAACTAAGCCTCCAAAAACGCAAACTGCATACCATAAAAGCTTAACTAATATTTCAGTATCATCAAAAGAAATAATAACATTAGCCAATAAAGCAAATACTGCATAAGGAGCAAAAAGCATTATTAAATCTACCATTTTCATGACGACTTCATTTAGCGAATCAAAAAACTTCACCAATGGTTCTGCTTTCTTTTCACCAATAAGTAATAAGCAAATACCAACAAACAATGCAAAGAATATCACTTGAAGCATAGAAGCTTCAGTTAAAGATTTAAAAATATTACTTGGAAAAATATCAACTAAGGCTTGCAAAGGACCTGCATCTTGTTGAACACTAGCTTTTTCTAATTTATCAGTTACACCTACATCATTTGCATACTTTATCTTAATTTTTTCAATTGTATTTGCAGGCATACCATTTCCTGGTTTAACTGTATTTACAATACTTAACCCAATAATCACAGCAACCAAAGTTGTTGTCATGTAAATAATTATGGTACGTAAACCCATTGATTTAATCTTAGAAATATCTTTTAAATCAGAAATACCTTTGATTAATGATGCTAATATTAATGGAACAGCTATAAGCTTAAGTAAATTGATAAAAATAGTACCAAAAGGCGAAATCCAATCCGTTACAAATTGTTGTTCATCAATAGAATTCATAATAAATCCGAAGATGACTCCTAGAACCATTCCAATAATAATTTTCCAATGTAATGCTAGTTTTTTCATAAAATAGTATCTCGTTAAGGTAGTAGGATTAATTAATTATTTATACATTTTATTCAGCAAATAAAAATCTGCCAATACCAAAGCAGCCATAGCTTCAACAATTGGAATAGCTCTAGGAACCACACAAGGATCATGACGACCTTTGCCTTGCATTTCTACAATTTCGCCAGAACTATTTAAGGCGTTTTGCTTTTGAATGATTGTCGCAACAGGCTTAAAGGCTACTCTAAAATAAATATCCATTCCATTACTTATTCCGCCTTGAATACCTCCAGAAAGATTCGTTTTTGTTGAACCATCTTCATTATGCAAATCATTGTGTTCACTTCCTTTCATTTTAGCACCACAAAATCCGCTACCATATTCAAAACCTTTAACCGCATTAATCGACAACATCGCTTTACCTAAATCGGCATGAAGCTTATCAAAAACAGGTTCACCTAAGCCTATAGGCACATTTTGAAGCACACAAGTTATAGTTCCACCAATAGTATCACCTTCTTTTTTAATGGTTTTAATTTTTTCAATCATTTGATTTGCAACCGCTTCATCTGGACAACGTACAGCATTTGTTTCAGTTTTAGAAAAATCTAAATCTTGATAAGGCTTTTCTAAAAACAAATCTCCAACCGAAGATGTATAAGCGTTAATTGAAATATGAGACAGCAATTGCTTAGCAATGGCTCCAGCAACAACTCTACAAGCGGTTTCACGAGCAGAACTTCGTCCTCCTCCTCTATAATCTCTAACACCATACTTTTTTTCATAAGTATAATCTGCATGACTTGGACGATATACGTCTTTAATGTGCGAATAGTCTTTAGACTTCTGATTGGTATTTTTAATCACAAACCCAATTGGTGTTCCTGTCGTTTTGCCTTCAAAAATACCTGACAAAAACTCGACAGTATCAGGTTCTTGGCGTTGTGTAACAATAGCCGATTGACCTGGTTTGCGTCTATTCATTTCACTCTGAATTGCATCAAAGTCGAGTACTAAACCAGCTGGACAGCCATCTATAATACCACCAATTGCAACACCATGCGACTCTCCAAATGTTGTAAGTTTAAATATGTTTCCGAAGGTATTTCCTGCCATAGATATAAGATTCATTTATTAAGTGAGTTGTAAAAGTAAAGAAACTAAAACAGATGACCATATCTGTTAAGCTTGAGCTTGTAAAAGTATTTTACTTTAGTTTAACAATTAAATTAACGTTTCATAATAGTGAGTTGACTTTCAGTTAATAAGAAACATTGTTATTTGTAGTGCATTAAAGATTGGTAGCTCTTGAAAACAAAACGAAAAGTAGAAATTACTGTTATTTCTGATGTACATCTTGGCACTTATGGTTGTCATGCAAAACAGCTATTAACCTACCTCAATAGTATTGAGCCGAAAAAGCTTATTCTAAATGGTGACATCATAGATGTTTGGCAATTTAAAAAGCGGTATTTCCCAAAGTCGCATTTAAGGGTTATCAAGAAAATTATGGATATGGCTGCTGAAGGCGTAGAAATTATTTACATTACTGGTAATCACGACGAAATGTTACGCAAATTTAGCGACACAACAATTGGCAACATCTCTATTGTAGACAAACTAGTTTTAGAATTAGATGGAAAAAAAGCGTGGTTTTTTCATGGTGATGTTTTTGATGTATCTATTCAAAATGCGAAATGGCTTGCAAAGCTTGGTGGTTATGGTTATGATATTTTAATCCTGCTTAACCGATTTACCAATTGGTGTTTAGAACGCATGGGAAAAGAGCGTTATTCATTATCTAAAAAAATTAAGAATAGCGTAAAAAGTGCCATAAAATATATTAATGATTTTGAAGAAGTTGCTATAGATTTAGCGATTCAAAACGATTATGATTATGTCATTTGTGGTCATATACATCAACCAAAAATGCTCATAAAAGAGCATAAATACGGAAAAACAACTTATTTAAACTCTGGAGATTGGGTTGAAAATTTTACCGCTTTAGAATATCAATTTAAGCGTTGGAAAATCTACAACTATAACAATGATAAGCTTCGCGCGTTTTATGCAGATAAGGACATAAAAGATATGGAAGTAAAAGATTTAATTGCTGCCATTACCATTGTAGATCATAAAAAATCAAAGTAAAGCCCTTTTTAATATGGTTACTGGATGCAAGGCTTCACGCTTTGTACCATCTTTAATTTGATGCCTGCAACTTGTTCCATTTGCTGAAATTATCACTTCTTCAGAAGCGTTTCTAACTGCAGGAAATAACGTTTGCTCTCCAATTTGCATACTTATGTCATAATGCTCTTTTTCAAAACCAAAACTTCCTGCCATACCACAACATCCACTAGGAATAATGGTTACCTTATAATTTTTTGGAAGGTTGAGAATATCAAAACTCGACGACTGATTTGCTAATGCTTTTTGATGGCAATGTCCATGAAACTTTATGGTTTTATGCTCTAAATTGAATTGTTCTGAAGTAATATTACCTAATTTAATTTCTTGTTGAAGAAATTCTTCAATCAAAAACGTATGTTTTGCAATGTTCTCTGCTGAAGTTTTATCGTCTGCCAACTTTAAATATTCATCCTTAAAAGTTAGAATAGCAGAAGGTTCAATTCCGATTAGAGATGTTTCTTCAGAAATGACTTCTTTAAAAAAATCGATGTTGCTGTTTGCAATAGTTTTGGCTGCATCTAAAAACCCTTTTGAAATTTGAGATCTTCCTGATTGTCTATCACTTACAACACTTACTTTATAGTTAAGATTTACTAGTAAAAAATAAGCATCTCTAGCAATTTCGCTTTCATTAAATCTTAAAAATTCGTCAACAAAAAGCACCACATGTTTTGTTACTGGTTGCTCAACTTTATACAAGCTTACAACTTTATTTTTGGAACTAAAATTGCTTTTTGATATTAAAGGCAAACTCCTATTGTTATGAATTTTTAAAACAGACTTTAACAACGCTGAAGTCACCTGATTTTTTAATACAAAATTTGATATCGCAGGAAATTTTGAAGCAAACGCATTGTAAGCTACTGAATTTACAAAAAAGCGATCTCTAAACGAAGTTCCATTGGTTTTTTGATATTGATACTGAAACTCTGCTTTTAAACTCGCAACATCAACACTACTAGGACACTCGCTTGCACAAGCCTTACAACTCAAACACAAATCAAAAACATCTTTAAGCGCTTTGTGATTAAATTTATTTGGCTTGTTAGATTGTGTTAAAAATTCACGTAGCGCATTTGCTCTAGCTCTTGTAGAATCCTTTTCGTGACGTGTTGCTCTGTAACTTGGACACATTGTTCCTCCAAACTCTGGAAGTTTTCTACAATCTCCAGAACCATTACACTTTTCGGCTTCTCGTAAAATGCCTTGCGAACTTGAAAAATCGAGAAGTGTTTCAATTTCTGGTTCTTCTCTATCAGCTTCATAGCGAAGCGATTGATCCATCGGGAAAGCATCGACAATTTTACCTGGATTAAAAATGTTATGTGGATCAAAAGCAGATTTAATTCGTTTTAAAACAGTGTAATTCTCATTACCAATCATTAACGGAATAAACTCAGCTCTAACAATTCCGTCTCCATGCTCACCACTCATTGAACCGTTATACTTTTTAACCAAATGCGCAACATCTGTTGTGATTTTTCTAAATAAATCTACATCTGCTTTCTTTTTTAAATTAAGTATTGGTCGCAAATGCAATTCTCCAGCTCCAGCATGAGCATAGTACACCGCTTTTTGTTGATGACTTTGCATAAGTGCTGTAAAATCTTCAATATAATCTGACAAGTCAGAAATTGAAACAGCAGTATCTTCAATACAAGCTGCTGTTTTTTTATCACCAATCATATTTCCTAAAAGACCCAATCCAGCTTTTCTTAAATTATTCGCTTTATCAATGTCGTTACCTAACAAAAAAGGATTTGCATAAGCAAGTTTTGAAGCTTCAATGGCATCAAGTAGCTTTTCAGCTTTTTCTTTAACTTCAGAAGTGTTTTCGCCTTTCACTTCTAACATTAAAATTGCTTCAGGATCACCAACAATAAACGACCTGTTTTCTTGCTGAGTTTTATTGTGTTTTGTTAACTCTAAAATGGTTTTATCCATCATTTCACAAGCAAAAAGCTGATGCTTCATCACAGGAACAACAGCCTTCAAACAATCTTGAATTGTTTTAAAATGAGAAGCAATCATGATGCTTTCAGTTGGCGGAAGCTTGTTTAACTTTAATTTTATCTTTGTTGTAAACGCTAATGTGCCTTCGCTCCCTGTTAACAACTTACACATATTGAATTTTTCTGAAGATGAAGAAAACACATCAGTATTTATTAAAGCATCAATAGCATAACCCGTATTTCTTCGATGTATTTCGGGTTTCGGAAAATCGTTTTTTATGCGTTGCTGAGCTTCTTTTGAAATGAGCTCATCAAAAATTTGATTATAAACAGCACCTTCAATCGTGTTTAACTTTCTTTTATTGTGAAATTCTTCAGAAGATAATTCAGAAAAAACAACCTCACTTCCATCGCTTAAAATAGTATGTAATTCAACAACCTTATCACGTGTAACACCATATTGAATAGATGTTGTACCAGAAGAATTATTACCTACCATTCCTCCAATCATACAACGGTTTGAGGTAGAAGTATTTGGACCAAAAAACAATCCGAAAGGCTTCAAATAATGATTTAATTCATCTCTAACAACTCCAGGCTGAACTACAACAGTTTGCTCCTCTTCATTTATATCTAATATTTTTGTAAAATACTTTGAAACATCAACCACAATACCGTCTCCAACACATTGTCCAGCAAGTGAAGTACCAGCAGTTCTAGGAATTAAAGATGTATGATGCTCCTTTGCGAATGTTATAAGTTTCTTAATATCTGAAGTAGATTTTGGGATTGCAACAGCCAGTGGTAAGATTCTATACACTGAAGCATCTGTTGCGTAAAGCGTTCGCATCAATTCATCAAAATACAATTCACCTTTTAATTGAGATGACAGGTTTTGTAATTGAGAATTAGTAATCATAAATGCGTATAAATCTGTTTATAAAACTATAAATAAATTGAATAAAAAATGGTTTTTGGCGTTATTTTTGCGAAAGTAAACGAAATATAATTATCAGACTTTTTTAGTCTGCAGCAATCTTAATTAATTAAAACAATATTTTATGAAAAAATTATTTTTAGTAGCACTTGCATTCTTTGGTGTTGTTACTTTATCTAATGCTCAAGAAATAGCAGATAACGCAATCGGACTTCGATTAGGCGATAGTGATGGTATTGGCCCAGGAATTAACTACCAAAGAGCTTTAGGAGAAAGCAATAGATTAGAAGTAGATCTTGGTTGGAGAGACGGAAGCAAATACAACATCTTTAAATTAGCTGGTTTATACCAATGGGTTTGGAACTTAGATGGCAATTTTAATTGGTATGCTGGAGCTGGAGCAGGAATTGGCTCTGTAAAAATTGACAATGCACCTTCTGGAGTTGATAATAGCGAAACTTTTGCTTTTGCAGCTGGTGACATTGGTATTGAATATAGCTTTGATATTCCGTTACTATTATCATTAGATTTTAGACCAGAAATTGGTTTTGGAAATGATGATTTTGATACAAATGATCTAGATTTTGATATTGCGCTAAGTGTTAGATATCAGTTTTAATTTAAACTTAAAAAAAAGCCACTTTATAAATTATAAAGTGGCTTTTTTTTTATGCGTATCATGCACAATTTACAATTCGTTAAAGATTGTATGCATTAAACGTTTTTTATCGTTTATACTTTCTTCTAACGAGATCATAGTTTCAGTTCTGTATATTCCATCAATATCATCTAACATAAAGATTATATCTTTAGCGTGAGAGGTATCTTTGGCTCTTACTTTACAAAAGATATTAAATTTTCCAGTAGTAATATGAGCTACTGTAACATAAGGTATTTGATTAATGCGCTCTAATACAAATTTAGTTTGTGAGGTATTATTTAAAAACACGCCTACATAAGCTATAAATGAATACCCCAATTTTTTATAATCTAATGTTAAAGATGATCCTTTAATAATTCCACCTTCTTCCATTTTTTTCACTCTTACATGAACTGTTCCTGCAGAAATTTTTAATTTTTTCGAAATATCTGTGAAGGGAATTCTAGTATTATCGATTAACATATCTAAAATTTGATGATCAATATCATCCAACTTGTATTTTGCCATTTTTCAGTTTTTTTTTAAATTTTATACAAAAATAAAGCAAACTAACTGAAGATAATGCATTGAAGAGTTGTTTTATTTCAGTTTCAATGAAAAATTCTCATTATTAATGAATACGAAATCGTTTTCGCTTTCTTCTAACAAAACATTCCCATCACCTGTTAAAACCTCAAAACCTCTAGCATCTATTTCTTTATGGGCAAAACAAGCATTTAAATTAGAAATCTTTTTAATAGTTGGTACAAAATCGATAGAACCATTTTTTAAAACTTCCTTGTAAAGAATGCCAATATCTCGATTTAAAGTGTTTCTAATAATGATATCATAAAACATTTTTTGGTTTTCAGGAATTTTCAGATAATCCTTATAATGTTCACCTGTGATGTGTAGCTGTTTTGCTATATAGTGAATTGCAATAAATAAAGACTGAAATATATACTCACGTGTTATCTCTCTGTCATAATCCTTTTGAAAATGTCCAGCTTCAAACAGAATGGTAGGCGTATCAAGGCTTTGAAATGTATCACCAACACAATTAATATTAAAGGCATCGTCATAAACACCAACTTGATCTGGAATTTGTTGTTGAAGATTTGAATTCATCACAGAAACAATTTCCATTGCTACTTTTCTGGTATCAGTAATTGTGCAATCTGCATCTTGAGCTGGTGCTAAAAACGATACTGTAGCTGGATTATTAGTGTTTCCTGCACTGTAAATTGTACGTTGATCGTGTAGATTAAAACAATAATCTGGCTTAAATTCATTAAAAACTTGTTTTAGCGCTTTACTTTCAGGTTGCGAAAGCTCTTGCGCATCTCTATTTAAATCAATGTTATTTGCATTTAAGCGCGTATAAGCTTTGGCGCCATCTGGATTTAAAATAGGTATGATACACAATGTACAAGCTTCTAAAATGAATTTCGAAACCTGCTCTGAAGCCATTAAAGTATTTAAAAGGTCAAATATTGCTTTGGTTGTTGTGCTTTCGTTTCCATGCATCTGAGACCACATTAAAATTTTTTTTGAACCAGAACCAATTGTAATGCTATAAATGTCTTCTTGATTAACAGATTTTCCAATTGTACTTACATGCGATTTAACACTGTTACTTTTTAAAAGATTTAAAATAGAATCTGTATAAATATAACGTCCAAAAAGCGAGGTTTCTTTATAAGATTTGAATAGCGTTTTAAGTTGTCTTTCTTGCATAAAAAATATCGAAAGTAACAAAGGTAAACAAATGCTTTTTTACAATTGTAAACAAATTCACACACAACATTTAGTTACAAAAATAAACATCAAAACTTCATGAATTAAATTTTAGCCTTAGCTATATTATAAAAACAGGTGAAAAATGATTAATTATATATTAATAATTAAAAATCAGCTATTTAAATACAATTAATTAAAGTTTTTATTTCATATTCAATTAAACTTTAACACTCATTTATTGTTACCTTTTGGAATATGGTTTACATTTGTAACAATTACTCAATACAAAATTTGTTTACAATGATAAACACAGAGGGTTTTACAAAAAGGCTTCAAAAAGTAATCGATTTTTATGGCGAATCCGCCTCTTCATTTGCTGAAAAAATTGGTGTGCAGCGTTCGAGTATTTCACATATACTCTCTGGCAGAAATAAACCAAGTTTAGATTTTGTTCTTAAAGTACTTTCCTCCTTCCCTGAAGTTGAGTTGTATTGGCTTATGAATGGTAAAGGTGTTTTTCCTGCTGAAACAAAAACAGAAAAAAAGGTTTCCAATAATGTTGTTTTAGAAAAACCAATAGATATAAAAACAACAGATTTTCCAAATTCAAATAACAAATCGATTGAGCGTATTGTCATTTTCTATAAGGATGGTAGTTTTCAAAATTTCGAAAACTCATAGTTCTTTTTATACAATTTAGTTTAGAGCATTAATCTATTTACCAATGCACGAATAATTCTCATTACTCAAAGTCATTTCGTAATTTTGTAAAAAATCTATCTAATGAGAATCACACTCCTAGTCGTCTGCTTCCTGCTATTTGTAAGCTGCTACAATGTAGAGCGTAACTGCTCCGATTTTAAAACTGGAACATTTGAATTTACTTACGTCATTGATGGTGTTGAAAAAACTGGAACGTTTGTTCGCACTGAAACTATGAATATTGATTATTATGACAATAAAGTTGATTCGGCTGCTGTGCGATGGATTAATGATTGTGAATTTATACAAAAGAGCATGCATCCTAAATCTATGGCAGAAGAAAAAGCCATTCATTTTAAAATTTTAACAACAACAAAAGACACTTATACATTTGAATATCAATTAGCTGTAAAAGATCAATATAAAAAACCTCGTATTGAAAAAGGAACAGCAAAAAAGATAAACTAAACATGCTTGAATTTTTATTGACAAGTGATGCTATTATGGCATTATTAACTTTAACGTTTCTAGAGATTATTCTAGGCATCGATAATATTGTGTTTATATCTATTGCAGCTAACAAACTACCCGAAAACCAACGCTCAAAAGCCACAAATATTGGTTTGATTTTGGCTATGGTTCAGCGTATTATTCTTTTGTTTTTTGTATCGTTTTTAGTCGGACTCTCAAAACCGTTTTATTCTATTGAGAATTCTTGGCTAGAGCTTCATATTAGTTGGCAAGCATTGATTTTGTTTGCTGGTGGACTCTTTTTAATTTACAAAAGCACTTCTGAAATTAGAGAAAAAGTAACAGATCCTTCACATGATGAAGATGATGTAAAAGGCGCAAAAATAAAATCACTTTCTCAAGCATTAACACAAATACTTATTATAGATTTTATCTTTTCAATTGATTCGATTTTAACTGCAGTTGGCATGACCAACGGATTACATTCTAATCATAACTACACGCTTGTATTAATGATTATTGCTGTGGTTATATCTATTATAATCATGATTGTATTCGCAAATCCGATTCGAAAATTCATCGATAAAAATCCGAGTATACAAATGTTAGGCTTAGCCTTTTTAATCTTAATCGGATTTATGCTCGTTACTGAAGCTGCACATTTATCACATACAGAATTCTTTGGAAACACAGTTGGCGCTATACCTAAAGGCTACCTTTATTTTGCTATTGCATTCTCCTTATTTGTAGAATTCTTAAACTACAAGTCGGCTAACAGGAAGAAAAAAACTAATCCATAACAAACTTAAATCCAGCAGAAATCATATTTGCGCTTAGTGAATTGTCTCTATCGTATTGCGTGTATTTTAAATCAATACTCTTTAAACCAAGTTTCCAAATATGGAATTTCGTAAAGATATCTGTATATGAAACACCTAAGCTAAATTGATTGGCAGAATACTCAGACAAATCATAATCAGAGGTATAAAATTCATCTGTAGACAAATGTTCTTCATAAGCTGCAAAATAATCTGCAGCAGACTGATTATAAAATCGATATGAAGGATAAATGGTAAACTTATCAGATAGCTTGATAGGCACTTCGACACTAGCAGTATGTGAGGTAATTCCCCAATCATCAAAATAATAACGATAGAAAGTTCTTAAAACAAATGTCTCATTAATATAATAATGTAGTCGTCCACCAAGAGCCACTTTAAATCTAGAATCTGGTAATCGTTCAATATCATCAGCTAAATGAAAATCTTCAATAAAAGAATCTGCAACATCATTAAAATACACACGTTGGAATGGCGTAGACAACAATCCGTCTTGCATCACAAAATCTAAAGCCAATGAGCCTTGAAGTTTTTTAGACATGATTTGTGAAAAACCAAAACCTAAGGTGTAAGTGTTTCGTCCTTCGCTATCAAAGGGTTTAAAATCTGGATTGTAATTTGGGTTTCCAGAAACGGTATACTGATCAAACAACGTATTATTCAAACCATCTCCATCAGCAAAAGGCCTCAATTCTGTTGGATACAAAGCATTCCAAGTATCGATAAATACATTACCATTAACACTTAGCTCTGTGTTTTTCTCATTAAATAGTTTAGTATAACTTCCTCCAACACCAATTGAAAAATAATCGTATTCAGAAGACACAGACAATTTAGCAGACCAAATATCATTTCTATCATCGGAACTATGAGAATAAGAAGCTGTTAAATTTACCCAAACATCACCTTGTGAAGCTCCTGTACTAGCATCATAAGGATTTGCCCTTCCACTACCATCAAAAGGTCCAACATTACTAGACGAAGCAGAAGTATAAGCAGAAATTCCTGCATCAATAGTTAAGACTTCATCATCGCTTAAAGGTATTGAGACTACAAAAGCTGCTGTAACATCTGATAATTCTTCAGTGCCAATTCCTCCACTTACAGCTGCATTATCTCCATCTTGAGTATAATAACTCGACAAAAAATCAATCTCTGTGGTTTCTAAAACTCGCTTTTTATAAATGCTTGTAGAGTCTTGTGCCTGAGCATTACTCAAATGCAAAGCAAACAAAACAAATAGTGTTGTTATTATGTGTTTCAAAATAAATAGTAAGTTTATAAATTAATTACAACCGCAACCTCCTCCAGTTTTTCCTCCATTTCCTCCAGAAGCCGCTTCTCTATACGAATGAAAAGTGCTGATATTTCGATCTGATTTTTTATCTGCTAAAAGCATATCTGGATCATTAAGGTTTACTTTTTCGTACTCTTTAACTGCTACACAAGAAGATAGAGTTATAAGAACCAATGCGACTATCGCGATACGTTTTATCATAGTTTATTGATTTTAATATTAGTTGATGTAAAAATGTTCCCATCCTCATCAATGATAATGCATTCTATATTAGGCAATTGATTTATTCTATTTAAACCAACATCTTTTCCCATAACAAAAACTGAAGTAGAAAGCGCATCTGCTAATTCAGCTTTAGGCGCAAATACAGTAACACTAATAATTCCTGAAGATGGATAACCTGTTCTAGGATCTATAATATGTGTATAACGCTTTCCATTGAAGTTGACGTATTTTTCATAATTACCTGATGTCACTACAGCTCCATTAGTTATAGGCAATAAAGCAAATGCCTTATTTTTATTAAGCGGATTTGTAATCGCAACTTTCCAATCGTCTCCATTGATTTGTTTTCCCCAAGTTGTCATATCTCCAGAAGCATTAATAATTCCAGAAACCACACCTTTTTTAATCAGCAACGATTTAGCTTTATCTGCAGCATAACCTTTGCCAATTGCTCCAAAACCAATTTTCATACCTTCTTGTTTTAAGAATATTGTAGAATTTGAAGCATTCAATTCAATATTGTGATAACCAACCTTACCAACAGAAGCAGCAATATCTTTTTCTGAAGGCACTTGCGTCATGCTTCCGTCAAACTTCCAAATACGATCCATAGATGCATACGAAATATCAAATGCACCATCTGTAAGATTTGAAATGGTAATTGAACGCTGAATCAAATCAAATAATTCTTCATCAACTTTAACAGGTTTTATTCCAGCATTTTTATTAACTTCTGAAGTTTGAGAATTTCGATCCCAAGAAGAAATAAGGCTTTCGATTCTAGAAATCTCATGTACTGCCAAGTCAATATAAGAATTAGCTTCACTAGAGTCTTTTGCAACAACAGTAATATCGAAGCGACTTCCCATAAGTTTTAATGTACGCTTATAAGTGCTTTGCGCTTCAACTTGAAGTGTTATACAAATAATAGTTAGATATAAACTGAATGTTTTCAAATACTTATTTTATAAAAGATTCTAATAATTTAATATATGCCGAAGGAGTCGTTTTTTTGTATCCTGTTGAACCTAACATTGTACCTTCAGAATTTAAAACAACGACATATGGAAAATACCCATTTCTATTAAATTTTTCGGCAAGAGCGTTGTTGTGCGCTTGTTGTGTTTCGCTTAAAGCATTCTTTTTACGCTTAGGAAAATCGGCTTTAAGCATCACAAAATGACCTTTGGCATAATTTTGAAATTCTTCAGTTTGCCAAATTTCCTTATCTAACTTAATACAAGGCGCACACCAATCTGAACCTTGAAATGTTAAAACAATGGTTTTATTTTCTTTAGCAGCTATTGACTTTGCCTTTTCAAAGTCTGTAAGCCATTCCTGAGCATTTAATGATGCAACAGTAGTTATTAAAAAATATGCTATAAATAATTTAGTTCTCATAAATGTGTGGTGCGTAAATTTATTATTTAAACGGAAGCTTTTTTTAAATCTTATATTGATATTTATCAATTATAGAACGTTAGCAACCTTAACGATACTATTGTAATCTTCAATAAAGATGCTTCTACGTTTTGTTGTGATTAGATTTTCGTCTTTAAAATCTTTAAGCATACGAACAACAGATTCTTTTGCTGTGCCAACCATACTAGCCAAATCTTCCCTATTAACGATGATTTCTGTTCTATCCTGAGAAGCGGTAGAAAATTTGGTTTCTAAAATAAGTAGATTTAAAGCTGTTCGTTCTCGAACTGTATACTTTGCTAATATTTTAGTAGCATTGATATACACTCTAAACTCATGGCTTAAATTTTTTAAAAGATGCTGTGATAATTGATGCGACTCATTTACAGCCGTAGTAAAATTGGAGATAGGGATAAATTCAATTTCTGAATCCATTATAGCAATTGCAGAGTCAGCATATAGTTCTTGACTCAAAACTGCATGATAGCCTAGAAATTCAGATTCTGCACACATGTAAAAAATGTGTTCATTTCCAAATTTGGTTCCAGTAAATTTCTTAACTTTTCCATTTTTGACACGATATATGCCTCTAGGCCTTTCCCCTTCTTTAAAGATATAATCACCTGCTCTATAGGATTTGGTAGAAATGTTTGATTTTAATATTTCACAAATAGAGTCTGGCAAACCAATAAATAAATCTTGGTTATTAAAACTGTATTCTTTGTTTAATAATTCTTTTACTTTCATTATTAGAAAATTTGTATGTGAATAAAAACTTAAACACAAAGCGATTAAACGATTGTGTTATAGCAACTCAAGGCAAAATCATATTAAATACGACTGCCATTAGAAAAAGAAATTATATGAGCCTTGGAGGCTGAAGAATACTATTATAATACATCGATGAAAACGATTCTTGGTAAAAGAAGATATGAGGTTTAGAATCTAAAAAATCAAGTGTTACAATTTGTGGTTTTTGAGATGTTACTAAAGCTAAAAAAACAATATTATTTATATGCATGTTATGCTGAAAAGGCAATTGTTCATGATCTTTTTTTTCTTCTTGATGTGCTTTATTATGATCTGCTTTCAAGCTTCCATAATGTTTAGATATAAACACAAATAGATTATCACCATATTCTTTATTATGAAACTGAGCGTGCTCAATTAATTCGTCTAATTGAATCAAATCACTCGGCTTTAATCCAACACTTTGAAATATAAATATAAAAGCTAATATGATTGAAGACAATTTCACAATTACAATACTATATTAAAACAAAGAAGCTTGACCAGAATTATCAACATTTGGATTGTCATCAGTTGTAGGTGTTGTGTGTTCTGAATTGTTTTCAGCTTCAGAAGACTCTATAGTTTCATCTACCACTTCGATATCTACAGCATTGACTTCCTCTGGAGCCTCATAAGGCAACGGTTCTAAGAGGTTAACTTGATTGATTTTTTCTTTAGTTAATTGATTTCCGAGAGCCGAAATTCCTTTAACCGCAATAAATTCTTCAAGATTAATTTCATCATTGTCTTTTCGGTCTTTGCCACGCTCTTTCTTAAACTCAATTTCTGCCATTGGTTTCCAATCTGTCGATACAATTTCTAATTGTGAATTTGGATGGTCTGAAATAAAGGACTCCTCTTTGCCTTCATTCTCTATTAAGAATCGCTTGACATAGTACAATTCCTTTTCACCATTATAATAAATTACTGAAATTGGCTTTTTGGGAATCCACTTTTCTAGCACAATCATATCGCTATCAAAATGTGTTGACATTTCTGGTAAAATGGTTTTTGCAATTCCAGATTGCGTAATAATTAGCAATCGATCTTCGCCTCTAAACTCACCAATTAATTCTCCTCTACCATCAACGTTGAGTCGTTGAACTGTGTCATCAAACCAAATTTTTCTAGGTTTAAGTGTCGATACACCTTTTTCTTTAAGCTCAATTTTTTTAACTGAATATTTGGTAACCAAATTTCCTTTTGAAGCTCTACCTTTTATTAATATTTCGGCAAAATCAATATCCCATTTTAGTTTTTTAATGCTTCCTGCTTGACGCAAGTGCACTGTAATAACTTCGGCTTCTCCATTTGGATTTGCAGAGAAATACCAAGTTTTAGAACTTTTATTACCATTAGTTAAATCGTACTCTCTATCACGAGTTACTGAAGTCACAGCAAATCGTTTAATATAAGTTGGTCCTTTGCTTCCGTCGCGATAAATCATATTGTAGATGGTACGTTTATCCTTTTTCTTAAAGACAGCCACATGAATAATCCCTTTACCTATAAAGGTTTTACTATCTACTTTAGTAACCATCATTTTACCTGTATTGGTAAACACAATAACATCATCAATATCACTGCAATCACACACATACTCGTCACGCCTAAGTGATGTACCAATAAAACCTTCCTCACGATTAACGTAGAGTTTTGTATTACGAATAACAACTTTTGTAGCATCTACATCTTCAAAAGTTCTGATTTCAGTTTTGCGTTCGCGACCTTCACCATAATCTTTCTTTAAACGCTCAAAGTATGCAATTGCATAATCAATTAAATTAGCCAAATGATGCTTAACCTCAGCAATTTGATCTTCGAGCGCTTCAATTTTTTGTTGCGCTTTATCGATATCAAATTTTGAAATGCGCTTGATTCGTATTTCGGTTAAACGCACAATATCGTCTTCGGTAACTTTTCGTTTTAAATGCTTTATATGAGGTTTAAGTCCATCGTCTATGGCTTTAATAACGCCTTCCCAAGTTTCTTGATCTTCAATATCTCGATAGATTCTTTTTTCAATAAAAATACGTTCTAAAGAAGCAAAATGCCATTGTTCTTCAAACTCACCAAGTTTAATTTCGAGTTCACTTTTAAGAAGCTGAACTGTGTTATCTGTTGAACGACGTAGCATTTCAGAAACACCAACAAAAAATGGTTTATTATCTTCGATTACACAACCCAAAGGAGAAATTGAAGTTTCACAGTTGGTAAATGCATACAAAGCATCAATCGTTTTATCTGGCGAAATCCCTGAAGGTAGATGCACTAAAATTTCAACATCTGCCGCAGTATTATCTTCAATTTTTTTAATCTTAATTTTTCCTTTGTCGTTTGCCTTCAGAATAGAATCAATTAAAGAAGATGTGTTGGCTCCAAAAGGAATTTCGGTAATAACCAATGTGTTTTTGTCAAGCTGAGAAATTTTTGCTCTAACTCTAACTTTTCCACCACGTAAACCATCATTATAATTTGTAAAGTCTGCAATTCCAGCTGTTGGAAAATCTGGAACTAACTTAAAGCGTTTGCCTTGTAAGTGTTTTACAGACGCATCGATAAGTTCTATAAAATTATGAGGTAAAATTTTGGTAGATAAACCTACTGCAATACCTTCGCCACCTTGAGCCAATAGCAAAGGAAACATGACAGGAAGATTAACAGGTTCTTTTCGTCGACCATCATAACTTGCTTGCCATTCAGTAATTTTTGGATTATAAACCACATCTAAAGCAAACTTTGATAAGCGTGCTTCGATATAACGTGAAGCTGCAGCTCTATCTCCAGTTAGAATATTTCCCCAATTTCCTTGTGTATCTATAAGCAAATCTTTTTGTCCGATTTGCACCATTGCATCAGCAATACTTGCGTCTCCATGAGGATGATATTGCATGGTATGACCAACAATATTTGCTACTTTATTATAGCGACCATCATCGAGGTCTTTCATAGAATGCATGATACGACGCTGTACTGGTTTAAAACCATCTTCAATAGCAGGAACAGCACGCTCTAGAATTACATAAGAAGCGTAATCTAGAAACCAATCTTTATACATACCAGTTACTCTGGTAATTGTTTCGTTGTTCTCGTCTTGCTCGTTTATTAAATCGTTAGTCTCGTCGCTCATTAACTAAAGTGCACTTTTTTTATTGGTTTTTAAAATCTTTCTTAAAGATTGTCTAATGTATCTACGCTTACGTTTTGTAACTAAGGTGATATTAAATACTTCTTTTCTTTTATTACCTCTAGAGTCTTTTATATATATAGAAAGTGTTCTGTAAATGATATAATTTTTAAAGCTGTAAGCTACTAAGCTTTCTTTTTCAAACTCGACAATATGTTGTCTGTAGTTTAAATATTTTGAAAGCAATAACCCTTTACTTGTTAATATTACCTTTTCACCATCACTATCGTATTCAAAATATTTGCAAATAAAATGAACCAGAAAAAACAATCCTGCAAATGCTACTGCAAAGGATATTGAACTTAATGTTGCATTGCCACTAAAAATCCTAAGAGAATCGATAAAAATTGGTAAAACAATAGCTAGAACTAGAAATACAAAATAAATGGAGATAATTATCTTTTTAACATGTTCGTTATTGGTACGCATAAATTTTATGTCTGTCTTAATTATTATTATCGAGAATTAAGGATAGTGGTTTCTTTTTTACTTTTAAATTAATTACAGTATTCTCATCAGTTTTCACTTTCAAAAGTAATGAATCTGAAGTTTTAAAATGCGATGTCTTAGTAATGTAATCACAAAAATCATCAGAAACAATGGCTTTGCCATTTACTTCTAATATTTCGTCACCATAATTAATTTTAGCTTTTAAATCTTTATCCCAAACATAACCGACGACTAATTTATTATCTTTTAGAGTTTGAGTAAATCCAAAATCGCCTTCCAAATCTAAAGATTCTTCATATGAATTAAAATAAAAACGCTTGTTTTTATAATCTAAAGTCATAACACCATGATTAAGCAACTCTGCTCCCATTTTTGAATGATCTCCATTAGATGTATGTGTAATCACATTATTAATTTGAAAACCATTAATAATTAGTTTCGGTAAATGAACTCTAGTATGATTACTAATAGGAACTTCTCCAAATAAACTTAAAGATGATGCTCCATCACTATTACCAATGCTGTTATAAATATGTTTCGTTTTAATTATGTTATAATTATTTTTAGAAATATCATAAAGACTTCCCATTCCTGTATCGATTAAAACCATTTCTCTTACATTTTCCTCTCTTCTAAGGTCAACCCAAATATAAGGACCATATTGGTTGTCTGCGAATTTGATTTTTTGAGAGTTCTCTTTATTTAAACCTAAATATTTTGCCTTATCTGTTAGTTTTATTTTTTGTTGCTTAGTATCAATTTGGATGATAGAATGACGAAGCATATTACTTCCAATAAAGCCATCAATATTAAAACATTTAAAAATTTCGTTACCATTTAAATCAAAAACTAAAGCCGAAAAACCTTGAAACTCGACAGCACCAAGCTTTACCTTTTCTAAGGTTACAAATTCTAATTTTTGAGTTATTGCGTTAGCATCACTCGTTGACAGCGTTCTGTTGTTTTTAGGCTGTATGCTTTCATAGACTTCTTTAGAAATAATATTTGGTGCTCCAGTGTCTAACAAAAAACGATACGTTTTGCCTTTAATTTCGACAGGAATAATGATTTTATTCTTCTCAAATTTAAAACTTAACTCTTCAAAATAATTTTTAGATAAAACTTTTCCGCTCTTAAAATTGATTCTTTGGGCAGAAGATGTAGAAATAAATACACTACTAAATAGAATAAATAATATAAACCGACTACATTTTTTCATCTATTTATTATCTTCAATCAAATCTAATTCTACTTTCAAGTTTTCAATAATAAATTCTTGTCGTGTAGGTGTGTTTTTTCCCATATAAAAAGACAATAACTCTTCAATAGACATGTCTTTGTCAAGCATAACTGGATCTAATCGAATATCTTCTCCTATAAAATGCACAAATTCATCTGGCGAAATTTCACCAAGTCCTTTAAATCGTGTAATTTCTGGTTTAGGCTTTAATTTTTCGATAGCATCACGACGTTCTTCTTCAGAATAACAATAAATCGTTTCCTTTTTATTACGAACTCTAAACAATGGCGTTTGTAAAATATACAAATGCCCTTCTTTAATCACTTCAGGAAAAAACTGCAAAAAGAACGTTATTAATAGCAATCTAATATGCATCCCATCAACATCAGCATCAGTAGCAATTACGATATTGTTATATCTTAAATCTTCTAAGGATTCTTCAATATTTAAAGCCGCTTGAAGAAGATTGAATTCTTCATTTTCGTAAACAATTTTTTTACTTAATCCATAGGAATTTAAAGGCTTTCCTTTTAAGCTG
Source organism: Psychroserpens sp. S379A (assembly GCF_049800755.1). Taxonomy (NCBI): domain Bacteria; kingdom Pseudomonadati; phylum Bacteroidota; class Flavobacteriia; order Flavobacteriales; family Flavobacteriaceae; genus Psychroserpens; species Psychroserpens sp. S379A. The sequence continues at coordinate 458,407 of NZ_JBNAFQ010000001.1, forward strand.
AATACAGCCTGAGTGTTAACATCTCTAGACTTTGTGATGCTTCCAGATGCAGAATCTCCCTCTGTTATAAACAGTGTAGTTTCTAAGTTACGCTCATTTTTAGTGTCGCCAAAATGCACGCGACAATCGCGTAATTTTTTATTGTGAAGATTGGCCTTTTTAGCTCTATCTTTAGCCAGTTTTCTAATTCCTGAAAGCTCTTTACGTTCTCGTTCTGCTTGAAGAATTTTACGTTGAATTTTTTCGGCAGTATCTGGATTTTTATGCAAATAATTATCCAAATAGGTTTTCATAAAATCGTTGATATAGGTTCTTACCGTTGGTAAGTCGCCTCCCATATCTGTAGAGCCTAATTTTGTTTTTGTCTGACTTTCAAAAACAGGCTCCATAACTTTAATAGAAATTGCAGCAGCAACAGATTTTCTAATATCTGAAGCTTCATAGTTCTTTCCGTAAAACTCGCGAAGTGTTTTTACTAAAGCTTCTCGAAAAGCTGCTAAATGCGTACCACCTTGCGTCGTGTTTTGTCCGTTTACAAAGCTGTGATATTCTTCACTGTATTGTGTTTTACTATGTGTTATAGCAACTTCTATATCATCACCTCTTAAGTGAATAATGTCGTATAAACGATCTGTGTCATTAATATTGTCGGAGAGTAAATCTTTAAGTCCGTTTTCACTAAAATACTTTTCACCATTAAAAACAATGGTTAACCCTGGATTAAGATACACATAGTTTTTGAGCATTTTTGATACATACTCATTACGATACTTATAGTTTTTAAAAATAGTATCGTCTGGAATAAAAGAGACTTTAGTTCCTTTTCGTCTAGACGTATCGTCTAAGGTTTCTTGACTAGTAAGTGTGCCTTGTTCAAATTCGGCAGAGGCAGATTTTCCGTCACGAGTAGATTCTACTCTAAAATAATTTGATAGAGCATTTACAGCTTTTGTTCCGACACCATTTAATCCAACAGATTTTTTAAACGCTCTCGAATCATATTTTCCACCTGTATTCATTTTAGACACTACATCTACAACTTTTCCTAAAGGAATACCACGACCATAATCTCTAACAATAACTTTGTTGCCATGAATAGAGATTTCAATGGTCTTACCTGCTCCCATGACATATTCGTCAATTGAGTTGTCTAAAACTTCTTTTAATAAAATATAAATACCATCATCTGGAGACGAGCCATCACCTAATTTACCAATGTACATACCAGGTCGCATTCGAATGTGTTCTTTCCAGTCGAGCGAGCGTATATTATCTTCGGTATAATTGGTTTGTTGAGACATAAATGATGTGAAAAAATTAGATAGAATGCTAATATAATATAACGTTATAAAAAATGAAATAGGGATTACACAAAGTAATTAACAATTATTATTAATTTTATCTTTACATTTATTTATAATCATAAAACAGATGAAACACCTATTACTATTTGTAATTACAATTACATTATACAGCACTGCTAAGGCACAATCTTCTTTTCCTTCTGAGCGCATTTTTGTTATCGCTAGTTTACAAGATAATACATTTCAGCCTTTAGACTATTCGGTTTCTGATTTAGGGATCAAGTCTAAAATTAGTTGGATTCTTAAGTTAAATGCGAAAGATTTTGATTTAATAAATCCTACATTTTTAAATGAACCAGGTAAAGGATGGTATTTGCAATTTGAATTCAATTCATCTTTATATGCTGGAATATACAAAGAAAAGCTTCGGTTAAAAGACGATAAATTAATCATTACTGAATCGCGAAGTGCTCAGATGGCAATAGCTACTAATTGTAACGAAATCGTGTTTTCTGATGATGAAAATCATTGTAAATGTGTCAATAAAAAAGATGTCAATTTAGATTCTATTTTAAAATATCGTTTATTCTCTTCTGTAAATTAATTACATCTTAAAAACAGACCTTACAATGATGAAAAATATAGCATTCAATCACACCTCATATTTTAAAGCATTACTTTGCATTGCATTGTTAACACCATTAAATTTTGCATTTTCTTTTGCTTATATTTTTGCCAATGAAAGTAATGGAGTTGATCTTGTTACACATCCATCAGGATATAATGGTTCAGGAGGAACTCTAACAATTACGGTAGGTATTGATCCTATAAGTCCAAATGCAGCAGATATGGTTATCTCAACGCAAAATGTGATTTCTGTATTTAATAATATGGCTAGTACAACACCTAATATTTCATTCGGTTCTATTCCATCTCAAGTGGATTTCGAATCTGTATTATTACATGAAATGGGACACTCTTTAGGCTTGGCACATTGTAATTTAGCAACAGAATCTGGTTTATCTGGATCGAATCAAGATTATACAAAAACAACTGATGGTGCCAACGATACTTTTGATTTAAATCCTGGTCTCGACGGAGTTATTGGTTCTGCTGATGATGTTAGAGGTGATGACGAAAACCTTAATTATTTTAAAATTTCAGATAACAATCCGTTTACAATAACAAGTACAGTAGACCAAACAACTTACAGTAGAGATCTTCTTGATTTACCTTCAGGAAATTTTTCAGCAAATGGAGAAAGAGATGTTTCCGTTTTACTTGGTTTTAACAGTACTGAAGCCGTAATGCAACAAGGAAGTATTGTTGGAGAAGTACAAAGAACGCTAGCAGCAGATGACGTTGCAGGATTAAAATATGGTGAAGCTGGAGTTGATGAAATTGCAGGAACAATCGATGACTACACACTCGTTCTAAATTATGTTGGACTTACAGATGTTGCTGACATAGTAATTGCATTTGATGATACGCAAACTGGTTTTGCAGTATCGCAAAGTGGAGCAGATTTAATTAATGCAAATCATGCTGCAATTACCTCGAGTAGAATTTATTTTAACACAGGCTATAACTGGTTTTTTAATACTTCTTTAAGTGTAGAAGATATTGCTGTTAATACTTCAAAAGCTACACTTTTTCCTAATCCAACCAACGATTTTGTATCAATTAGCAATTCTAATGCAATTGAGCGCATAGCAATTTACGACATTAACGGTCGACTGATACAAACCAAACAATTGGACTCTAATAATGCTTTAGACAAAATAACGATTGATATTTCAGATTTTGAAAGTGGCATATACCTTTTTGTTATAAAATCTGATAACGGACAACAAATTGAACGTATTATAAAAAACTAGTTCTATCAAACCTCAAAATAAAAAAGCCCTTCATATAGAAGGGCTTTTTATTTAATTAGTTCTTTTAGTTATACATTAAACAAGAAATGCATCACATCTCCATCTTTAACAATGTAATTCTTACCTTCTACTCTCATTTTTCCAGCTTCTTTTACTTTAGCCTCACTTCCGAAGCTAATATAATCGTCGTAAGCAATCACTTCGGCTCTAATAAATCCTTTTTCAAAATCGGTATGAATCACGCCTGCTGCTTGTGGAGCAGTTGCTCCAACAGTAACAGTCCATGCTCTAACTTCTTTTACACCAGCAGTAAAATACGTTTGCTGATTTAATAATTTATAAGCTGATCTAATCAGTTTTGCAGAACCAGGTTCGTCTAATCCAATATCTTGAAGAAAGAGTTGACGTTCTTCGTAATCGTCTAATTCATTAATATCAGCTTCAGTACCAACAGCAAGCACCAAGACTTCAGCATGCTCATCCTTAACAGCTTCTCTAACTTGCTCTACATAAGCGTTTCCAGAAGTAGCACTTCCTTCGTCAACATTACAAACATACATCACAGGCTTGGCAGTTATTAATTGAGCAGGTTTGATAAAATCTTCTAAATCTTCATCACTAAACTCAATGGCTCTAACCGATTTTCCAGCTTCTAAACCTTCTTTTAATTGTAATAAAACCGCTTCCTCTTTTTGAGCGTCTTTATTTCCTGTTTTCGCAGCACGTTTAACTTTGTCTAACTTCTTTTCAACCGTTTCTAAATCTTTAAGCTGCAATTCCATATCAATCGTTTCCTTATCGCGAATTGGATCAATACTTCCATCGACATGCACAATATTATCATTATCAAAACAGCGTAACACATGAAGAATAGCATCTGTTTCTCTAATGTTTCCAAGGAATTGATTTCCTAAACCTTCACCTTTACTCGCTCCTTTTACAAGTCCAGCAATATCAACAATTTCAACTGTTGCAGGAATCACACGCTCAGGATTTACAATAGCTTCTAATTTTTGAAGTCTAGGATCAGGCACATTCACCACACCTATGTTTGGTTCTATTGTACAAAACGGAAAGTTTGCACTTTGCGCTTTTGCATTAGATAAACAATTAAATAAGGTTGATTTTCCAACGTTTGGTAATCCTACAATACCTGCTTTCATAATTTGAGAATTTTCGACTGCAAATATAGGTTTTCCACTCGATATTTTTTAAAAGTCAATCTTAAAAAACATCATATTCAAAATAACAAGAAAAACACCTAAAAAAACCAAACCAACAAGAACAAATAAGAAGCATCCTAAATGCTTCCAAAATCCGTTATAATCTTGCTCTTTTTGTTTCATGACGTTAAAGTAAGCATAATTATTTTAGTGATGTAACAAATTAACAATAGCTTCGTCGTAAATAAAACCATCATCAATGAAAGCATATTTCTTTACATTTTGTTCATTTCTTTCAATATTTTTAATTCAAGCGCAAGAATTTACTGCCACTATTCTTGATTCAAGCAATAATAAACCTATTCCTTTTGTAGCAGTTCAAACAGCCAAATATAAAGGTGTGATTTCTAACGAAGAAGGTGTATTTGTTATAGATTTAGAAGATGTATCTAACAATCAATTAACGATAAGCTGCCTTGGCTACAACTCTCTTACAATTTACATAAACGACATCATATCTAGTAAGAATGTTATACTACTACAACCAGCCATTAACGAGTTAGAAACTGTATATTTAAGTAATTCGAAACCTAATGTTGACTCAATAATTAGTAGAGTTAAGAGAAATCTTAAAGCTAATTACAAAAGTGATTCTTTGAGTTATACGTTTTTTCAAAGATCAACTTCATATTTTGACTTTGATGAATTAGATATTGATGTTAAAAAAGCTTCACACTTTAAAAAGCGACAATTAGCAAAAGCCAATAAGCAACTGTCTGAAATGGCAAATAACATCAAAACCAGTAATGCAGTAGTCTTTCAAGATATCTCAGGACATTTAAATGCTATACGAAAAGATTCAACCAAACTTGAAGTTTTAAAAGCAACTCAAATTATTAATTCAAAAAAAGACTTCTCTTTAGAAAAGATACAAGAACGTGCTTATAATGTGATTTTAAAATATTTAGACACCACCAAAACCTTTAAATTAAAAACAGGATTATTTAAAATTGAAGATTCTCTGTCTTTATCAGATAATGAAGAAAAAGAGCCTAAAAAAGAATTTAACACCATCAACCTCAAATCTTCTGTAACATCTGTTTTAAGTAAGTCACAACTAGGAAAAAGGAGTATGCTTCAAAAAATTCTCAATACTGATAATTATGAGTATTCACTCACCAATGTCATTACAAATGATGATGATATTTTATATTTAATTCATTTTGAACCCAAACGTTCAAAAGCTCACTTTACTGGAAATATTTATGTTTCAGAAGATTCACATGCCATTTTAAAATTAGATTATAAATATGCTAAAGGAAAACGAGGCGAAAAACTTAATCTAAGATTAGTTTTAGGAATTAAATATGTCGAAAATGTAAATCAAGGCACAATAATCTATAAGAAAAGTGAAAACGGTTTCTATGAGCCACGCTACATAAAAAGTGAGTCTGGTGAATATTTTTATTTAAATAGACCTTTAAAATTTATTGAAAATAGCGAAAACAGAAATAAAACTTCATTTAATATCAAGATTGAAGGCAGTACTGTTAACAGAGAAGAATTATTGTTTACTGAAGTAAAACATATTGATTTAGATGTATTTAAAAATCTTCAAGAGCCTAAATCAATTCCTTATGAGCTGTTACGAAAATACGATGCTAACAAATGGACTGGACAAGAAACCATTGCTCCTAGTGTAGAGCTCAAGTCGTTTGAAGCTAATGACTAATTTTTCAAAATAACTAGAAACATTTAGTTTTTAAAATGTTTGATTTGCAATAAAATAAAAAATCCCAAGCTATACACTTGGGATTTTTATATAATATTATCGATTATTGACTTAATCCTCTTCAGGATGCATAAAGCGTTGTTTACCTAAGAGTTCTTCTTCAGTTTCTACATGATCTTCATCAGGTACACAACAATCTACAGGACAAACAGCAGCACACTGAGGTTCTTCATGAAACCCTTTACATTCGGTACATTTATCAGGAACAATATAATAGATTTCATCACTAATAGGTTCTTGAGCAACTTCAGCATCTACAGCATTTCCGTTAGGCAATACTACATTTCCTTCTAAACTGGTTCCATCTTTATAACGCCAATCGTCTGCACCTTCATAAATTGCAGTATTAGGACATTCAGGCTCACAGGCACCACAATTAATACATTCGTCTGTTATTATAATAGCCATAGTAATTTTTCTTTTGGGTTTGCGTAAATTTGCAATTGCAAAAATAAAGCCAAAACATCGTTTAACCAAACTCAAAATGGATTTACAACAAAGAATTAACGCATTTGTAAAATTAGGAGATTTTTTAAGTCAGTTTACAACTATAGATGCTCAAAAAAAAGAGAACATTCCTCTCAATGAACTGTTTTATGATGGCTTTATACATCAAATTAAATTAGCTCACGAACACAACGGTTGGTTTACAAAAGAGAACATTTATTTCGCTTTAAATGGGTGGTCTAACCAATTGATTAAAAGCAACATTACAACTTGGCTATCAAAGTATAAGTTTAATAACGATGAGCCCTTAAAAACAATTGCCATTATCACTGCTGGAAACATTCCGTTAGTAGGATTTCATGATTTCTTAAGTGTTCTTATTTCTGGTCAACGTGTTTTGGTAAAACAATCCTCTAACGACAAACATTTGCTTCCATATTTAGCAAAATATTTAGAATATGTTGAACCTGAGTTTAAAGGCAGAATTCAATTTACTGAAGATAAACTAGAACGTTATGATGCTGTTATTGCTACAGGAAGTGACAATACAGCGCGTTATTTTGAATATTATTTTAAAGATAAACCTTCAATTATAAGGAAAAATAGAAATTCAGTCGCTGTTTTAACTGGCAACGAATCTGAAGAGGAATTAAAAGCCTTGTCTGAAGATATTTTTAGATATTATGGCTTAGGTTGTAGAAATGTATCAAAACTGTTTGTTCCTCACAATTACAATTTTGATAACTTTTTTAAAGCCATGTATGATTGGCATCCTATTATTAATGAAGCAAAATACGCTAATAACTACGATTACAATAAAGCTGTCTATTTAATGAGCGAATTTAACATGCTAGAAAATGGTTTTCTAATGCTAAAAGAAGACAAAAGTTTCTCCTCTCCTATAGCCACTGTGTTTTACGAACAGTACAAATCTTTAGAAGAGTTAAAGGAACTGCTGAAGCAAAATAAAGATCAAATTCAATGTGTAGTTTCTAATAATTTTATCGATGATGAAATAAGATTTGGTCAAACACAAATGCCAAATCTTTGGGATTATGCTGATGGTGTTGATACGATTTCGTTTTCGTTGACAATCTGTTAATAATTAATCTATTTAATACCACTTCTTTTATAAGAATTTGTGACCTTTGTTAGTAGAATAAATTGAATATATTTTCCGTGATTTTCGGAATTAAAAATAAACAAATGAAAAGACATAATTTTAGTGCTGGACCTTGTATTTTACCTGGTGAAGTATTGCAAAAAGCCTCTGAAGCTGTTATAAATTTTGATAATGGTTTATCACTCTTAGAAATATCTCATCGAAGCAAACCTTTTGTTGATGTAATGGAAAAAGCTAGAGCCTTAGCTTTAGAGCTACTTGGTCTTGAAGGTAAAGGTTACAAGGCTTTGTTTTTACAAGGAGGTGCAAGTACTCAGTTTTTAATGGTAGCTCTTAATTTATTAGAAAAAAGAGCAGGTTACTTAAACACAGGAACATGGAGCGACAAAGCCATTAAAGAAGCAAAAATATTTGATGATATTTATGAAGTGGCTTCATCTAAAGATGCAAATTTCAATTATATTCCAAAAGGATACGAAATTCCTACCGAATACGATTATTTTCACTGTACTTCAAATAATACCATTTTTGGAACGCAAATGAAGGCGTTTCCAAACGCTCCTATTCCAATGGTTTGTGATATGAGTAGTGATATTTTTTCGCGTCAGTTAGATTTTTCAAAATTCGATTTAATTTATGCTGGAGCTCAAAAAAATATGGGACCAGCTGGAGCTACTCTCGTGGTTGTTAAAGAAGATATTTTAGGAAAGGTATCTCGTAAAATACCTTCTATGATGGATTATAAAATTCATATTAGCAAAAGCAGCATGTTTAACACACCTCCTGTTTTTGCTGTATATACATCAATGTTAACTTTAGAATGGTTGAAGAATCTAGGAGGCATCTCAGCTATTGAAAAAGAAAATGACAAAAAAGCTCAACTTATATATTCTGAAATTGATCTTAACCCATTATTTAAAGGGTTCTCATCAAAACAAGATCGATCTACAATGAATGCAACATTTACTTTAGCTAATGAAGACCTAAAAGAAACATTTGAAACTATGGTTAAAGAAGCTGGCATAAACGGACTTAATGGTCATAGAAGCGTTGGAGGTTATAGAGCATCTATGTATAATGCACTATCACTTGAAAGTGTTGGTGTACTTGTAGATGTTATGAGTGAATTAGAACGAAAAGCATAGAAAAAAATAAATTTAATTTCAAGTTGAATGATTAATAGTTTACAGAACTTTTAACTTTTAGCTTTTAACTTTTTACTTAAATATGAAAATATTAGCAAATGATGGTGTTTCGCAAAGTGGTATTGAAGCATTAGAAAACGCAGGATTTGAAGTATTAACTACAACAGTTGCTCAAGAGCAATTAGAAAATTACATCAATGAAAACAGCATAGATGTGCTATTGGTAAGAAGCGCAACAAAGGTTAGAAAAAATATTATTGATAACTGTCCTAGCCTTAAAATCATTGGTCGTGGTGGTGTTGGCATGGACAATATTGATGTTGATTACGCACGCAGCAAAGGTTTACATGTTATTAATACACCTGCTGCGTCATCTCATTCGGTAGCCGAATTAGTGTTTGGTCATTTTTATGGTTTAGCGCGTTTTTTACATAATTCAAATCGTGATATGCCACTTGAAGGTGATGCAAATTTTAAAGGATTAAAAAAGGCGTATGCTAAAGGAACTGAATTAAAAGGAAAGACACTTGGTGTTATTGGCTTTGGAAGAATTGGGCAAGCTACAGCTAAGGTAGCTATTGGTGCAGGAATGAATATTGTAGCTTACGACCCATTTATTGAAACCTCAAATTTAGAATTAGAATTCTTTGATGGACAAAAATTAAACTTTAAAATCGATACCATTTCAAAAGAAGATGTTTTAAAACAAGCCGATTTTTTAACACTTCATGTGCCTGCTCAAAAAGATTATATTATTGATGAAAAAGAGTTTAGTCAAATGAAAGATGGTGTCATTATGGCTAATGCTGCACGTGGAGGAGTAATTAATGAAGTAGCTTTAGTAAAAGCGATCGAAAGTGGTAAAGTTGCACGAGCAGCTTTAGATGTTTTTGAAAACGAACCAAAACCTGAAATTCAGTTGTTAATGAATTCTGCATTATCACTAACACCACATACAGGAGCAGCAACCAATGAAGCACAAGATCGAATTGGTACTGAACTGGCTAATCAAATTATTAACATCTTAAAATAAGTCTAAATAATGTGACTTTTCAAATACAAATGAGTCCTAAATATATATTAGGACTTTTTTGTACCTTGAAAGTTCAATTTTTATTAACCTTTACAATATATATTATGTCAGGAATTTTAGACTTATTAAACAGTGACCTAGGAAAAACCATTATTAGTGGTGTTTCAGGCTCAACAGGAACAGATCAAAATAAAACTAGCAGTGTACTTACTATGGCTTTGCCTGTTTTAATGAAAGCTATGGAACGTAACGCTTCTACTCCAGAAGGCGCTCAAGGTTTAATGGGAGCTTTAAGCAGCAAACACGATGGTAGCATTTTAGACAATTTAGGAGGATTATTTGGTGGTGGTGTTGATGACAGTGTAAAAACTGATGGCTCTAAAATTCTTGGACACGTTTTAGGTCAGAGACAAAATGGAGTACAACAAGTTATTGGGCAAAAAGCTGGTATCGATGCTAGTTCAGTTGGTGAAATCTTAAAAGTAGCTGCGCCAATAATAATGGGTGTTTTAGGAAAACAGTCGCGTCAAAATAATGTAAGTGACCCAAACCAACTAACAGGTTTACTTGGAGGCTTATTAGGTGGTAATGAAACTAAAAACGAACAAAGCTTTTTAGAATCTATTTTAGATGCAGATGGTGACGGAAGCGTTATTGATGATGTTGCTGGAATGGTTCTTGGAGGTAACAAAAAACAAAGCGGATTAGGAGGACTTCTTGGAGGTCTTTTTGGAGGCAAAAATTAATTCAACACTACTAATTATTTAAAGCCAGACTACCATCTGGCTTTTTTTATACTTGTATATTAACACTTATTCATTCTGTCTTAAAACAAAAATACGCTAAGAATTTTGTAACTTTAACCTAAAACACGTTATGAAACCTTTTATTAAATTTATTGTCGCTGTAATTTTAGTGACAGGCTGCAACAGCTCGCAAAGCATAGCCGAAGCTAGCAATGAACCAGATGTTCCTGAAGAAGATTTATTTAGGCTTACAAGTGATGAGCTAGAATATGATATCATAATTATTGAACCAGGATTTAACGCTTGGCTAGCATCAATTGCAAGACCTGAAGGCTATTATTCGCAGCCATTTATGGAAGCTAGAAATCGTATTTTTGTCCAAGAATGGAATTCTCGCGTATTACAACCTTTAAGATACGATTCTAACATGTATCAGTTGCAAATTGACTATCTGCCCAATGTTGATTATGGATACGAGGTAAACTATAAATTATATAATTATTTTATCTATTTTCAATTGACATATAATCAAAGATTATCATCTTTTGTTCCTAGAATTTGAGGTATCTTTGCATAGCAAATTAAAGCTATGTTAGAAACATTTAAATCGCGTTGGGAAATTCAAAAAAACTGGCAATTGTTGTTTCCTGTTCTTGGCATTATAGGATTAGGTTATAGTGCTTATAAACTCACACTTATCTTTACAAAGCCGTATTCTATTTTTGTAACAATTATAGTAGCTATACTCCTGTTTTTTGTCTTATTAAAACTAACACTTTTAATTTTCAAAAAATTAGAACACAAGTGGATATTAGATTATAAATGGGAAATGATTCGGGTGTTTATTGTATTTGCAATAACAGGATCATCTTCTATGTATGTTGGACGACCAATAATGAAACTTATAGGAATTACTAAAGAAAACCTAAACCCTTTTATTTATTGGGTTTTATTTATTATTATTGGCCTAATTTTCTATCAAATTCTATTAGTCGCCTTTGGTTGGCTTTTTGGTCAGTTTAAATTTTTCTGGGCGTTTGAAAAGAAAATGCTAAAACGATTTGGTTTAGGTAAGTTGATTAAATAGTGAAAAACTTCAAGCAACATATAATATCTAAAATTACAACAAGCCTTGTTGTAATTTGTTTGGTGGCTCCTATTGGTGTTAAGTTTACTCACCTATTTAGCAATCATGAGCATGAAGTGTGTTTAGGTGAAAATCAATCGCATTTTCATGAAATTGATACGGATTGTGAGTTTTTTAAATTCAAAATTAACCACAATTCGTTTATTACTATAAGTAATTATGACTTAAAACAGGATTTTGAGCCATCAGTACTTGAAATTGAATATTATTCATATCTAAAAAGTCAACAACAAATAACCTCATACTTAAGAGGTCCTCCCTATTTAGTGTAAACATTAAGATTATATCTTTTTACATTAAATAAAATTTCAATGAAATATTATATGATTTGCTTATGCTTCCTATGTATAGGAATAGCAAAAGCTCAAAATTGTTCGTTGACCTTATTAGGAGAAATTAAAGATTTTCATGATAACTCTCCTATTTCAGCAGCAAATATTTACATACAACATCTAGACAAGTATATTGTGTCTGATTTTGATGGAAAGTTTAAAATAGAAAACCTTTGTAAAGGCGATTTAACTTTAACGATTTCTCATGTTGGTTGTGAAACTAAAACAGTAACAATCAATATGCAAAGTGATATCTTTAAGTCTATTACCTTAGAGCATCATTTAGAAGAGCTTAAAGAAGTTGTTGTAGCTACAAATTCTAAAACTGAAAAAACAAGCATACAACAGTCGGTTTCTAAAAAGGTAATTGAAAACTTTTCAGACAAATCATTAGGCGATGCGCTTAACACTATTAGTGGTGTTTCTTCACTAAACACTGGAAATACTATAGTTAAGCCTATGATACATGGTTTACATAGTAGCAGACTTTTAATTATAAACAATAATGTGCGTCAATTTGATCAAGAATGGGGAGAAGAACATGCTCCAAATATTGATATAAATTCTAGTGGACGATTAGAAGTTATTAAAGGCTCGAATACGCTTAGGTATGGTAGTGATGCCATTGGTGGATTAATTTTAATTCGACCAGAGAATTATGCTGTTAAAGACAGTTTGTTTGGTAAAAGCTCTACATCGTTTAATTCAAACGGTTTAGGTGGTAATATTAATTCTGAATTAGTTAAAACCTTTAAGAGTGGATTTTACGCCAAAGCACAAGCTAATTATAAACAATTTGGAGATTTTAAAGCTAGCGCATATCAATTGTCTAATTCTGGTGTTAAGAGCATTAATGCTTCAGTGCGATTTGGTTACAAATCATTTGAAAAAGGTTTTGATGTTTATTATAGTTATGTAAATAATACTATTGGAATTTTAAGAGCCTCTCATGTAGGAAATGTAAATAACTTAGTAAGAGCAATTAATAGCGAAGAACCAGCATATATTGGTGATTTTTCGCATACAATTGACAATCCTAAACAATCTGTATTGCATCATTTAGGTAAAGTTGAAGCTTATAAGCGATTTAAAGGTCTTGGAAAGCTAAGCCTTCAATATGATTTTCAAATTAATAGACGAAAAGAATTTGACAGAAGACGAGAACGTTTTAAAGATACTCCTGCTTCAGATTTTAGATTGTTTACAACTTCATTTCAACCAAATTTAAGAATAGATGCAATTGAAGATTTAATTCTAAATACTGGTTTCCTATTACGCTATCAACAAAATGATGCAGTTTCTGGAACCGGAATTAGTATTCCTTTAATACCAGATTACGATAAATATGAAGTTGGAATTTATGCTACTGGAAGCTATAATCTTAATTTATTCACTGAAATAAGTGCTGGTATCAGATATGATTATGCGCGAATTGAAGCTGAAAAAAAGTACAAAGTATTTGATTGGAATGACAATAACTATGACGAATTATTTCCTGAATTTAGCTCAGGTATTATAGATAATTCTGAAATACTCACATTTCCAAAATTCAATTTTCATAATATATCAGCAAGTTTAGGACTAACTAGACATTTTCAAAATGATTTTGAATTACTAATTAATTATGGACTAGCTTCAAGAATGCCAAATGCTTCAGAGTTGTTTAGTGATGGCTTACATCACAGTGCAGCAAGAATAGAAGTTGGAAAACTCACTTTAAATAAAGAAGTGGCAAATAAGCTAATCATTTCATTAGAGCGACATAATCGAAATTTTGGGTTTTCTATAAGTCCGTATTATAGATATATTAATGATTTTATTCAATTAATTCCATTTGATACTGCATCAACCATACGAGGTGCTTTTGTTGAATGGCAATACAACCAAGTTGATGCCCAAATATTTGGTGTAGACATCGATGTTAATAAAAAACTGGTTAATAACTTAAATTATTTTGGAAGTATAAGTCTTTTACGTGGAGATAACTTAACCGAAGATATTCCACTCATTCATATGCCTTCAACAAATTTCTCAAATAGTATTGTATATACCAATGAGAAACTTAACCAATTGTCTATTGGAATAACACAAAAAACTGTATTACAACAAAAACAATATCCTAATTATAACTTTTTGACGTTTGATCCAATTATACAAGAAGATGTCTATGTAGATATAAGCTCAACACCTCCTACTTACACTCTTTTCAATTTTAATAGCTCTGCTCAATTTAATGCATTTAAAACGGCAACTTTAAAAGTAGAGTTTAACATCGAAAATCTGTTTAACGTATCTTATAGAGATAACCTAAACAGATTGAGATACTTTGCAGATGAAACAGGTAGGAACTTTAATATTAAACTCAAACTCAATTATTAAAAATTTAAACAATGTTAAATTATAAAACAAAAACTATGAAAACTATAAAAACAATCAAATTATTAGCCTTATTATTTATGTCTAGCTTAGCAATAGTAAGTTGCTCTAACGACGATGATGGCGATCATCATGATGACGATCATGACCATGAAAATGAGTTAATCACAACTGTAGTTTATACACTTACTAATACATCAGATAGTTCTGTGGTAACTTTAACGTTTAGAGATTTAGATGGTCCTGGAGGACAAGATCCTGAACCAATAGTTGTATCTGGACCTTTAGCGGCAAATGCAACTTATACAGGTGAATTAAAATTATGGAATGAAACAGAAAGTCCTGCAGAAGATATTAGTGAAGAAATTGCAGAAATGGAAGCTGATGAGCATGAAGTTTTTTATGTAAATACAGCTGGTGTAACTATTGCTAAAACTGATGTAGATGCCAATAACAATCCTTTAGGCTTTGATACAAATGTAACTACTGGAGCTACAGGTTCTGGTTCTTTAACTGTTATTTTAATACACGAACCAACAAAACCAAATGATGGCACTCCAAATGGTGCTGGTGGAAGTACAGATATAGAAGTTTCTTATCCAATAGAAGTTCAATAAAAACACTCCTTTTTGTAATACAGATAAAAATAGACAGGTAGTTTCCTGTCTATTTTTTTATACTCTATTTTACTTCAATGATGTTGTTTTCTGTTTCAGATTTAAACACATAGGTATACAACCACATGAGTGTAAATGTTGGTACAACATCTAAGCCAGGCATTGCCTCTTCTATAAAAGAGATAACAGCAGCAATTTTACCCGTTTTTCCTTTATATAACTTGGTCATTAACCAAGCCGAAGCTGGAGCCCAAACAATATCTCCAAACTCGCCTATTCCTGGTATTAAAAAAGTGACAAAGCCAAGCGCATCAAAAAGAATACTTAATGCTAATTTTTTGTATTTATTCATTAATTAAATTTTAATTAACTGTAAACAAGAAACATACCAAAACATTACCTACGACAAATTTTCACTAATCAGTTTTAAAAACTCAGTTCTGGTTTCCATATTTTTAAAAGCACCTCTAAATCCAGAAGTCGTTGTGGTAGAATTTTGTTTTTGAACACCACGCATCATCATACACATATGAGACGCTTCAATAACAACAGCTACACCTTCTGGTTTTAGTGTATCATTAATACAATCTAAAATTTGTTCAGTTAAGCGTTCTTGTACTTGTAGTCGCCTTGAAAACACATCTACAATTCTTGGAATTTTACTTAATCCAACAATATGACCATTTGGTATATAGGCTATATGTGCTTTTCCAAAAAAGGGCAAAATATGATGTTCGCAAAGCGAATACAATTCGATGTCTTTAACAATTACCATCTCATTATACGATTCTTTAAACATGGCACTTTTCAAGATTTCTGCAGCATCTTGATGATAACCTTGAGTTAAAAATTGCATTGCTTTTGAAGCACGTTCAGGAGTTTTCAACAAACCTTCACGAGAAGCATCTTCACCTAAATCTTTTATGATGTCTTCATAGCGTTGTTTAACATCGTCTGTTACTTTTATATTATATTCTTCAAATTTATGGTAAGGCATGGTCAATATTTTTATTAAATGTAATGAAAAATTGAATATGAAATTTTAAGATTCTCATACCAAAATAGTAACAACAAGATTTTTTTAACGTTTGTTTATGAAAATTCAGTAATGCGCTTAGGTAGATTTGTATTGCTAAGTGTAACAATCTTATTTTCTTAATATCATTACTACATTAACTACTAATCATCAATCAAACCTTAAATGAATTTCTACTTAGTATTCATTATTTTTCTATTGTCATGCTTTTCTGTTTTTTCGCAAGATTCAGATAGTATTTCTGAGGTTTTAGACAAAAAACAATTACAAATTGAACGCACTACTATTGCTCCAAAAATTGATGGAGTATTAAATGATGTTGTTTGGCAAAATGCCGATATAGCTACTAATTTCACTCAATTTAGACCAGATATAGGAGTAACAACAACTAATGACAAAAGGACTATTGTTAGAATGGCTTATGACGATTCTGGTATTTATGTTGCTGCTTACATGTACGATGACCCTAAACTAATTTCAAAACAATTTACTAGTCGAGACAATTTTGGTCAAGCAGATTTTTTCCTAGTTGTGCTAAATCCAAACAATGATGCTCAAAATGACACTGAGTTTTTTGTGTTTGCTTCTGGCACACAAGCCGATGCTATTGCCAATCCGAGTATAGGAGAAGATTTTGGATGGAATGCTGTTTGGGATAGCGCAATTAAAATAAATGACGATGGTTGGGTTGTAGAAATGAAAATCCCATATCGCGCTTTACGATTTTCTCCAGATGTAAAAACTTGGGGATTGCAGTTTCATAGACGATTTCAACGTGAACGTTCTCAATTCACGTGGAACCCTCTAGATCCAACCAAAGGCAATATGGGTTTATATCATGGAGAGTTAAATGGAATTAAAGACATTGAACCTCCTCTAAGATTAAACCTTTACCCTTTTGCCTCAACTGTTTTTGATAATATGGAAAAACCTGATTTTAATCTAGGAATGGATGTAAAATATGGAATTACCGAAAACATGACTTTAGACGCGACTTTGATTCCTGATTTTAGTCAAGCTGGCTTTGATAATTTAAGTTTAAATCTTGGACCTTTTGAACAAACCTTTAATGACCAACGACAGTTTTTTACCGAAGGTGTAGATTTATTCAATAAAGGAAACTTGTTTTTCTCAAGACGTGTAGGAAATGCACCTTCTAGAAGTGTAGATTTAACTGATGATGAAGAATTAATAGATGATCCTGAAGAAGTCAAAGTGCTTAATGCTTTAAAGATTTCTGGACGAACTAAAGGCGGATTAGGTATTGGTTTTTTTAATGCTATTACCGAAAAAACAGATGCTAAAATTCTAAATACCAACACTCGAGAAACTAGATCAGAAACCGTAGAACCGTTTACCAATTATAATATATTAGTCTTAGACCAACAATTTAATGGCAACTCATCTGTAGCTTTAGTAAATACAAATGTGTTAAGAGAAGGACATTTTAGAGATGCAAATGCTACTGCATTGGTAGCTAATATTTTTAACAAGCGTAATACTTATAATATTAAAGCTGAAGCAAAAATGAGTAACAGAAACTTAGACACAGGCATTGAAACTGGTTTAAGTTCTTTCTTTCTCATACGAAAATCACATGGCCAATTAAGATATAGCTTTGATCATAGTTTTGCTAATGAAAATTACGACATCAATGATTTAGGGCTAAATTTTAGAAACAATTTTAACAACATTGGAGTTGATGCTTCCTATCAAATTTTTGAGCCTACCGAAAAATTAAATAATTTCAGTATTAATACTTGGTATAACTATAATCGTCTATATAAACCAAGTACATTTACAGGACAAAATGCTGGTGTTAGTGTTTATGGTAAAACTAAAAAAGAGCTTTGTGATTTTGGTGGAAACATTAATTATGAAATGGGAAAACAATACGATTTTTTTGAACCTCGTGATTTTGAAAATAAGCGCTATTTTATTTATGAAGACCGCATGAATGGAAACGTATGGATTTCTACAAACTATAATAAAACCTTAGCATTAGACACTAATATTGGTGGTGTTTTAATGTTTGAAAAAGGTCGCAACAATTCTCAATTATGGTTTGGGTTTAGCCCTAGAATACAATTTAACGATAAGTTTTTAGTATCATATAATTTTAATTACGAAAAGAGATTTGGAGATAGAGGTTATGCAAATGACTCAAATACGATTGATGATGAAATTATATTTGGCGAGCGCGATCAAAAAATTATAACAAATAGCATATCTGCTGGATATAATTTTAACCCTTTCAATTCATTAAACTTAACATTTAGAAATTATTGGACCACAGTAAAGTATGATGAAAATCCATATTTCTTACAAGACAATGGTCGTTTAACAAAATCAGACAACACCTTTGAGCAACTAGGTTTAGATTCTTCAGATGTAAATTTTTCTACTTGGAATGTAGATTTAAGCTACTCATGGCAGTTTGCTCCTGGAAGCTTCTTAACAGCACTGTACAGAAATCAATTAGTCAATTCTAATGCTTTAGCGAACGAAAATTATTTTGATAGTGTAGAGACTTTACTAGATCAAGATATGCAACATATTCTTTCTATTAGATTACAATATTTTATAGATTATGATGGCATTCGTAATATCTTCAAGAAGAAAAACAACAATTTAGACAAATTAAGTACGTTATCACAAAACTTAAATACAGAGTCTTATTTTCTTTAATTGCAATTATTCATTTTAAAGTAGTATTTTCGAACTACATTTTAGATTAAATGATTACAGCTAAAAACATTCATAAACACTATAGCGACTTACACGTTTTAAAAGGTGTTAACCTTGACATTAAAGAAGGCGAAATTGTTTCTATCGTAGGTGCTTCAGGCGCTGGAAAAACAACACTTTTACAAATTTTAGGAACTCTCGATAAGATTGATTCTAGTTCAGATTGTACTTTAAAAATAAACAATACCAACATTGCTAAACTTAACGATAAAGCTTTAGCAGAATTTAGAAACACTCATATTGGTTTTATTTTTCAGTTTCACCAATTACTACCCGAATTTACTGCCTTAGAAAATGTTTGTATTCCTGCATTTATACAAGGCAAAACCCAAACTGAAGCTGAACAAAAAGCAAAGGAGTTTTTAGATTTTTTAGGACTTAAATCACGTTATCATCATAAACCAAATGAGCTTTCTGGTGGTGAACAACAACGCGTTGCTGTGGCTAGAGCACTTGTTAATAATCCGAAACTAATTTTTGCAGACGAACCTTCTGGTAACTTAGATAGCGAATCTGCTGAAAATCTTCACAAGTTATTTTTTAAACTTCGTGATGAGTTCGGACAAACTTTCGTTATAGTGACTCATAATCAAGAATTAGCAGATATGGCTGACCGAAAACTGACGATGATTGACGGACAAATACAGCTCTAACCTAAGTTATAAACAATCAATTCTTAAAAACTTCATTAAACTTCTGTTTATTGGCTTGTCTTTCGGTTTAAATTTGATTAAACCTTAAACCATCTTAACTATGCTAAAACATATTCTACTATTAGTCGCATGCTTAACAACAGTTGTTTGTGTTTCTCAAAATGATTTTGAAAGTGAGTTTGATTCAATTCAAACGCTAGATGAAGCTAAAATATATGTTCAAAAAAACAAATCATTAAAAGGAAGAGTCATAACTTTTAATAAAGAAAAGCACAATACTAAAATTGCTGGAGAACTTTTTAGACTAGCAAAAGGTTCTAAAAAAGTTTATCGAACTGGAATGGAAAAAACACATTACAAAGTGATTGATAAAAACGAAATTCCGTATCAAAAATTAAGCTATATTTTTTTAGATGGAAAACAGAAATCAATGGAAGAAATAAATGTGCTTCGCCAAAACATTATTGCTAAGTACAAAAGTGGTTTTCGTTTTGAAGATTTAGCCAAGCACTACTCTATGGATGATAATGCGAATCGTGGTGGTGACTTAGGCTGGGTAACCGAAGGTGATTTACATCCAGATTTTGAAGAAAAAGTACTTAACAACTCATATCATGTAAACGATATTTACACAGTAGACATCCCAAACCAGCAATGGTATTACGTGATTTTAAAAACTGAAGACACTAAGTATATTGAAGAAATAAAAGTTTTAAAAGTTACAGAGCCTGTTAAATAATGCAGTTATTTTATAATTCAGAATTATCTCAAGATAAGTCTCAAATTCAGTTTTCAAAAGAAGAAAGCAAACATATTGTTAGAGTTTTAAGAAAATCTGAAGGCGATACACTATACATTACCAACGGAAAAGGTGTTTTGTTTACTTCTGAAATAATTTCAGCAGATCAAAAGCATTGTATTGCTAAAGTTGTTACTTCTGAAATAAAACCAAAACGAAACTACACATTGCATTTAGTTGTTGCTCCAACAAAAATGAATGATCGCTATGAATGGTTTTTAGAAAAAGCTACTGAAATAGGTGTAGATAGCATCACTCCTATTTTTTGTGATAATAGCGAACGTCGTGTTATAAAGGCTGAGCGTTATGAAAAGATCATTTTATCTGCCATGAAGCAATCTTTGAGTTGTTATTTACCAAAATTAAATGATGCTATTAATTATAAAGACTTTATTGCACAAAAGCACCAAGGAACTTTATGCATAGCGCATTGTGAGGATTCAAACAGAACATCTTTAAAGCAAGTAGCAACATCAAATCAAGAGATTACAATTTTAATTGGACCTGAAGGTGATTTTAGCACTAAAGAAATTGAGCTAGCTTTGCAAGCTAATTTCACACCTGTATCTTTAGGAAATACGAGATTAAGAACAGAAACTGCAGCAATTGTCGCTTGTCATTCAGTTGCATTTATAAATGAATCATAAGTTTATATAAACCCATTTAAATTACACAAAACCAATCTTTTAAAAATAAAAAAAATCCGATAAATACTTATCGGATTTTTCATAATATAAATTGAATCGTTTACTCTCCCATTGCAGCAATAACTGCAGCAGATAAACGCTTGTAAGTTCCATTTTGTAAACGCTCTCTAATAGCATCAAAGGCATCTAAAGTTTCATTTACATCTTCTAAGGTATGTGTTGCTGTAGGAATCATTCTTAAAAGAATTAAACCTTTAGGAATAACTGGATATACAACAATAGAACAGAATATTCCGTAATTTTCACGTAAATCACGAACCAAAGCCATCGCTTCAGGAATACTTCCTTTAAGATATACAGGTGTCACACAACTTTGAGTTGTTCCGATGTCAAATCCGCGTTCTTTTAATCCAGATTGTAATGCATTAACAATGGTCCAAAGATTTTCTTTTAACTCAGGCATTGTTTTTAGCATCTGCAAACGCTTACGAGCTCCAACAACAAGTTGCATCTGTAAAGACTTTGCAAACATTTGCGAACGCAAGTTGTATTTTAAATAATCTATTATTTCTTGATCTGCAGCAATAAAAGCTCCAGTACTAGCCATAGACTTAGCAAAAGTTGCAAAATACACATCAATATCATCTTGAACACCTTGTTCCTCACCTGCTCCAGCTCCTGTTTTACCTAAAGTACCAAAACCATGAGCATCATCAACAAATAATCTGAAATTAAATTTCTTTTTAAGCGCAACAATTTCTTTTAAACGACCTTGTTCTCCACGCATTCCAAACACACCTTCAGAGATTACTAAAATTCCTCCTCCAGTTTGTTCCGCCATTTTTGTAGCTCTTTCAAGGTTTTTCTCTAAGCTATCTACATCATTATGTTTGTACGTGAAACGTTTTCCCATGTGCAAACGCACACCATCTATAATACATGCATGCGCATCTACATCATAAACAATGATATCATCTTTAGACACTAAAGCATCAACTGTAGACACCATGCCTTGATACCCAAAATTTAATAAGTAAGCAGCTTCTTTGCTTACAAACTCGGCAAGTTCTTTTTGTAATTGTTCGTGAAGATCTGTATGACCAGACATCATTCGTGCTCCCATTGGATAAGCTGAGCCATATTCTGCAGCAGCTTCCGCATCTACCTTTCTAACCTCAGGATGATTAGCAAGACCAAGATAATCGTTAATACTCCAAGTAATTACGTCTTTACCTTGAAACTTCATTCTATTAGATATTTGACCTTCTAGTTTAGGAAATACAAAGTATCCTTCGGCTTGTGAAGCCCATTTTCCTAAAGGTCCTTTATCTTTATAAATCTTTTCAAATAAATCCTTCATTTAAAGCTATTAATTTAGTCTAATTAGTTGGCGCAAAATTAGTCAATTATATTATGATGGCATAATATTTTAAGGGCAATGTTTACTTAGCTTTTAACACAAAAAAACCTATCACATATAAATGTAATAGGTTTGTATGATAATGTGTCTTGTTTATTTTACATACTGAATACTTTCAGACACAGTAGTTTTACTATCAAAAAAGCCTTGTTCTTCCATCCATGTATCACTATATACTTTACTCATATATCGAGAGCCATGATCTGGAAATACCACTACAACTTTATCTCCTTTTTTAAACTCACCTTCTTCATTTAGTTGTTTTAAAGCTTGCATTGCTGCTCCACTTGTATATCCAACAAATAAGCCTTCAGTTCTAGATATTTCACGAGCTGTATGCGCACTTTCTTCATCTGTAACTTTAACAAACTTATCTATTAAATCGAAATCTGTAGCAGTTGGTATTAAGTTTTTTCCTAAACCTTCTATTCGGTAAGGATAAATTTCTTTATCATCAAACTCACGAGTTTCGTGATACTTTTTTAAAACGGAACCATAAGCATCAACTCCAATAACTTTAACATTTGGATTTTGTTCTTTCAGATATTTAGAAATACCAGAAATTGTTCCTCCTGTTCCACTACAAGCTACCAAGTGTGTGATTTGTCCTTCAGTTTGATTCCAAATTTCTGGACCAGTAGTATGGTAATGTGCATCAATATTTAACTGATTAAAGTACTGATTGATATAAATAGATCCTTTAATTTCGTTGTGCAAACGTTTTGCCACTTGGTAATATGAACGAGGATCATCTGCACTTACATTAGCAGGACACACATATACTTGTGCTCCCATAGATTTTAACATATCAATCTTATCTCCAGAAGATTTTGAACTTACAGCTAAAATGCACTCATAACCTTTAATAATACTTACCATTGCAATACTAAATCCTGTATTACCAGAAGTTGTTTCAATAATCGTATCACCTGGAGTTAAAATACCTTGTCTTTCGGCTTCTTCAATAATGTGAAGTGCAATTCTATCTTTTGAAGAATGACCTGGATTAAACGCTTCAACTTTAGCGAAGAAGTCGCCATCGAAGTCTTTAGCTATCTGATTTAATTTGATAAGTGGTGTTTTACCAATTAACTGCAACACATTATCAAATACTTGTTTGTCTTGTTTCATAAACGCTATTTATCAGCTCCAGATGTTAAATTAACAATGGAACATAAAACCTTGCAAAATTACTATTTTTTTTGAAACTAGCTAGTAATTCCTTCTAAGTCTAACAAAAAGGCGAATTCTTGAGCATCTTCTTTTAAAGCTTCAAATCGTCCAGAAGCTCCACCATGACCAGCTTCCATGTTAGTTAACAAGAATAGTTTGTTAGTATCTTGTTTATAAGTTCTGAGCTTTGCAACCCATTTCGCTGGTTCCCAATATTGCACTTGCGAATCATGTAATCCTGTGGTTACAAGCAAGTTTGGATAACTTTGCTTTGCAATATTATCGTATGGCGAATAACTTTTTATGTAGTTATAGTAGATTTCTTTATTCGGATTTCCCCATTCATCATACTCACCAGTTGTTAACGGAATTGTATCGTCTAACATGGTTGTTACCACGTCTACAAAAGGGACTTGAGCGATTACACCATGATATAATTGAGGTGCTTCATTAATAACAACACCCATTAACAAACCTCCTGCACTTCCTCCCATGGCATATAAATGTTTTTCTGAAGTATATCCATGTGCAATCAAATATTTAGAGCAATCTATAAAATCTGAAAAGGTATTTTTCTTGTTTAGTAATTTTCCGTTTTCATACCATTGTCGTCCTAAATATTCGCCTCCTCTAACATGTGCAATTACGTAAACGAATCCTCTATCTAGCAAACTCAATCTAATAGTTGAAAAATAAGGATCTATGGTAGAACCATAACTTCCGTAGGCATATTGCAATAAAGGCGTATTTTCATCTAACTTGGTATCTTTTCGTCTTACTACAGACATCGGAATTTTTGTACCATCTGTGGCTGTTGCCCAAATACGTTCTGAAGTATAGTTGTTTTTATTAAAATTAGGATCTAAAACTTCCTGTTCTTTCATTACAACTTTAGCCTTAGTTTTCATATTAAAATCGATAACAGAAGCAGGATTTGTTAACGAATTATAGGAATACCTCAACATTTCGGTATCGAAATCTACGTTTGTTCCAACATTAGCTGTATAAGTTTCATCATCAAATGGCAAGTAATAATCTTCGGTCGTATCCCAACGCTTAATTCTTATCTGATTTAAACCATTAGAGCGTTCGCTAATTACAAGATAATCTCTAAAAATATCAATGTCTTCAATAAGAACATCGTCTCTATGTAAAATAACATCTTCCCAGTTTTCAAGCTTGGTAAGTGTTTCATGAGTTTTCATGAGTTTAAAGTTGGTCGCTTCATCTTTATTGGTAACCACGTAAAAATGGTTTTCAAAATGCGAAATACTATATTCTAATCCTCGTATGCGTTTTTGAAAGACTTTAAATTCTTCATCTGGAGTATTGGCATTTAGAATATGATACTCGTTTGTCATTGTACTGTAGCACGCAATAATAAGGTACTTTCTAGATTTTGATTTATAAACAGCAACACCAAAGGTGTCGTCATCTTCAGTAAACACCAATACATCATTAGCTTCAGAATCACCAATTTTATGTTTAAATATCTGATTGGCTCTTAAGGTTAGTTCGTCTTTTTTAGTATAAAAAATGGTACAATTATCATTTGCCCAAGTTGAAGATCCTGTGGTGTTTTCTATAACATCTGAAAACACTTCATTTGTTATTAAACTTTTAATTTGAAGCTTGTATTGACGTCTTCCTGTAGTATCTAATCCAAAAGAAATCATCGTATTATCTGGACTCACACTTAATCCTACCAATTTGAAATAGCCATGACCTTTAGCCATCTCATTACAATCGAAAATTAATTCTTCTTCAGCATCTAAACTTTCTTTCCTTCGAGTATAAATTGGGTAATCTTTACCTTTTTCGTAACGAACAATATACCAATAGCCATTGTATTTATATGGAACAGAGGAATCATCTTCCTTTATTCTAGCTTTCATTTCTTCAAAAAGCTGCGTTTCAAAATCTTTGGTATGCGCTGTTTCTTGCTGATAATACTCATTTTCAGCATTTAAATAATCTAAAACATTTTGATCTTCTCGTTGATTTAACCAGAAATAGTTATCAATTCTAGTATCGTTATGAATTTTTAATTCTTTAGGAATTTTTCTAGCAACAGGAACTTGAATAGTCGTCTTCATTTTTCTTTTTAAAAGTCTGGCAATTTAGTAATTTTGCAACTCATAATTTTAATACTTAACATTATGTTTGGAGATATGATGGGAATGATGGGCAAACTTAAAGAAACCCAGAAAAAAGTTGAAGAAACTAAAGAGCGTTTGCACAGTGTTTTAATTGACGAAAACAGCAACGACAATAAACTTAAAGTTACAATTACAGCCAATAGAACTTTAAAATCTATATCGATTGACGACGAATTGCTTCAAGATAAAGAAATGCTTGAAGATTATTTAATTCTTACACTCAATAAAGCAATTGAACGTGCTACAACAGTTCACGAAACTGAAGTCGCTTCAGTAGCTAAAGCAGGTATGCCAAACATTCCAGGCATGGATATGTTTAAATAGATATTTAGACTAGTAAGATTATTAGATAGTTAGTTAAACTGCTAGAAGTTATTTAATGTTTCTAGCAATTTTTCATGCATAACATTGGTATAATCTAGGTGAGTTACCATTCGTAATTTATTACTTCCCATACTAATAATATGTATGTTTTTTGAAGCCAATTGCGCTACAAATTCATTATCATCTACATGAGATTCTAATTCAAAAATAACGATATTAGTTTCTATGGGTTCAACCTTCTTAATAATAGACATGTCTTGTAAAACAGCTCCAATGTCCTTAGCTTTTTTATGATCTTCTGAAAGTCGCTCTACATGATGATCTAAAGCATACAATCCAGCTGCAGCCAAGTAACCCACTTGACGCATTCCTCCTCCTAAAATTTTACGAATGCGAATCGCGTTTTGCATCAATTCATTATTTCCAATTAAAACAGAGCCAATAGGACACCCCAAACCTTTACTCAAACACACCGAAATTGTATCGAATAAGACTCCATATTGTTCAGCTGTTTCATTTTTAGCCTCTAGAGCATTCCAAAGTCGCGCTCCATCAAGATGATATCCTAAATTATGCGTATCACAAACTGTTCTAATTCGTTTTAGTTCTTCAAAATCCCAACAAGCTCCTCCTCCTTTGTTGGTTGTATTTTCAACTTCAACTAATGAGGTTAACGGACTATGATAAAAATCTGGTGGATTAATAGATGCTTCAACTTCGTTAGCTGTAAACATACCACGATGTCCATCAATTAATTTACAAGAAATACCACTGTTAAACGATGCTCCTCCTCCTTCATAATTAAAAATATGCGCATATTTATCACATATCACTTGCTCTCCAGGATTGGTATGTAACTTTAAAGCCGTTTGATTTGCCATACTTCCAGTAGGGAAAAAAAGTGCTTGATCCATTCCAAACATTTCTGCCAAACGCTTTTCTAAAGCATTAACCGTTGGATCTTCTTTATAGACATCGTCTCCAACCTGAGCAGACAACATCGCATCAAGCATGCCTTTAGTTGGTTTTGTAACTGTATCGCTTCTTAAATCAATAATCATAACTTAGTTTGAATTATAAT
Source organism: Psychroserpens sp. S379A (assembly GCF_049800755.1). Lineage (NCBI taxonomy): Bacteria > Pseudomonadati > Bacteroidota > Flavobacteriia > Flavobacteriales > Flavobacteriaceae > Psychroserpens > Psychroserpens sp. S379A. The sequence continues at coordinate 485,549 of NZ_JBNAFQ010000001.1, forward strand.
GACACAAATCACTACCAATTGGTGATCCATCTGGAATTTTAGGAGCAGATGACAATTTAAATTCTTTCGGATTATCATTAAACTGAACAATCATTTGATTGTACTGCATTTTATAAGCATCATTAGTGGTTAACGATTTAATTGTAATGTCTCTTATGGCTTTATTTGCCAATGCTTTCACTTGAAAAAACGACTGGTCATTTGCTGCTAAATTCATCAAATACTTCAATACATTTAAATTAATCATCTGCTGAATTCCGTCTAGATAAGTATCATCATGTGTTTTATTAAAAGCGTTATCAATAAGTGTGTTTAGCATGTCTTCAAGACCTAATTGCTTAGCATCTAAACTCTTCTGCTGAATCATTCTATTAGCGCGTTGTGGATGCAATAACAAACTTAAAGTCATATCACTAGCAGTTACTGCAGCACTCATTGCATCAAATGCTACACCTGTTTTGCTAGAAAACGATTCTCGTCCTCTATTATAAGTATAAGCTCTAGGTGGAAATAGTTTTAATTTATCTTTTGGAATCGCCAAAGTTTCTGCTGAAATGGTTTTCAAAATTGTGGTTAATGCTTCCTTTTGAGTTTTAACATCAACAGGATTTACAATTGTTTGTCCATCACCTTTTATAGCGTAATTATAATCTAATCCACCTATAACTTTCGCAGCAGCTTCAGTTTGATAACGATGGAAAAAATATAATGGCACAAACACATCTTCTAAAACAGAATACGGTTCATTTTGTCTAATATTATCTTCGGAAAAATTTTCAATAGCTTTTTGTCTTACTGCTAAAACATTATTCAATTCTTCTGAAGCAGACTTACCATTATCCCAAAGATGAGCATGTGCATGAGCTCCACCTTTTGCTCTAGCATCAGAATCTGAAATAAATTGATGTCCAGCTAAAGTTGCTGCTTTTAAAATTTTGCTGAGCTCTTCTTTTTCATTTGAATTATTTTCAAATTCAGAATAACTATAAGCAACCGTAACTTTATCCCATTCACCAATACCTACAGCATAAGCATCGCTTAAATCTATTTCGCCATTTGTGAGTTTTACTGTTGGATGCGGATAATCCATAACTGAAGCTCTTCCGTTAGTACTTGCTGCAAAATTATGCGCAAAACCAATGGTATGACCAACTTCATGAGCACTTAATTGTCTGATTCTAGCTAAAGCCATGTCTAACATAGGTTGGTAATTATCGTCACGTTCAGCAAATGGTTTGTTTAATAATGCTTGCGCAATCATAAAATCTTGACGAATTCTTAAACTACCAAGACTTACATGACCTTTTATAATTTCACCAGTTCTAGGGTCAATAACGCTGCCACCATAACTCCAGCCACGAGTAGAACGATGAACCCATTGTATGACATTATATCTACAATCCATTGGATCTACATTTGCTGGCAGCATTTTAACTTTAAAAGCATCTTTAAATCCGATAGCTTCGTAAGCGTCGTTCCACCAACGTGCTCCATCTAATAAAGCCGAACGTACAGGTTCAGGCGTTCCAGGATCTAAATAATAAATGATAGGTTCTTTGGCTTCACTAATTTGAGCGTTTGGATTTTTCTTTTCTAAGCGATGACGAATAATATATCGCTTTTTAATTGGTTCTTGTATTGGTGTTGCGTAATCTAAAAACGACATTGAAATGGCACCACTTCTAACATCAAACTCACGCATTTTATAATTATTATCAGGCAATTCAATAAAGCTATGATGCTGAATAACACTTACCAATGATGCTGTTGGAGATACTGTTCGCAGATGTTTACCAGTAGGTATTCCTTTAAAGGTTAGTAAGGCTTCAAATTCTATATTTTTTGGAAACGCTTTAGTTCGTTCAAGCGATAAAGCACTTTTGCTTTTGTCTAATTGATATGAGCCTTCTTTTTTTCGTTTTAAAGTCGCAGAAACACCATGAGCATCTTCCATTAAAAATGGTGTGATATCAATAATATAGTTTCCATTAGTCTCCTCTTCTATTTTAAATCCATACAAAACCGATTTGGCAAAGGCTTGTTCAATACTTTTCTTTTCTAAGTCATTATCAGTAATCGCTCGATAATTTTGATTGGGTTGAATGAGTAGTAATTTATTTCCAGCCTTTTCAAATTTAACAATGCGTTCTCTTCCTAACTGTCCTCGATCTAATCCAATATCGTTACTCCCAACTCCTGTTGCAATTGAATTGACATATAAAAATTCTTGGTTTAAATCTTTAACTTCTAAATAGATCTTATCTTGGGCTTCTTCATAATAAAAGTCAAAAAACCCTTTATAGGTTTCTAAGTCTTTATTATTTAAAACTTGTGAAAATAACTGAGAAACGAATAGACAAAAAACGATGACGAGTATGCGTGGTTTCATATCAAAAATTTAGCTTATAAAATTACATAAATTAATACTAAAAAAGTAAATTAAATCTTTCGCTACTGAGACTTTCGCTTTACATTTGTTAAAAATTATTTTTATGATTACTTCAGATCAAATTAAAGATCTTAATACACGCCTTGATAAACTAAGGCACTATCTTTGACATTGATGCCAAATTGATAGAAATTTCTAACGAAGAAGAACAAACATTTGATCCAAATTTTTGGAACGACTCCAAACAAGCCGAATTGGTTATGAAATCAATTCGAGAGAAAAAGAGCTGGATTGAAGATTATAATTCTGCCAAAACTTTATTAGAAGATTTAGAGGTTATTTATGAATTTTATAAAGAGGAAGAAGCCACAGCTGAAGATGTTGAAAACAGATTTAACAAAGCCATTGCTGTAGTTGAAAAGTTAGAATTCAAAAATATGCTATCTGATGAAGGAGATAGTTTAAGTGCTGTGCTTCAAATTACGGCTGGAGCTGGTGGAACTGAATCTTGTGATTGGGCAAGTATGTTGATGCGTATGTATTTAATGTATGCCGAAAAAAATGGGTTTAAGATTAAAGAATTGAACTTTCAAGAAGGTGATGTTGCTGGAATAAAAACAGTAACTTTAGAAATTGAAGGCGATTATGCCTTTGGTTGGTTAAAAGGTGAAAATGGTGTGCATCGACTGGTTAGAATTTCTCCTTTTGATAGTAATGCCAAGCGTCATACCAGTTTTGCTTCAGTTTATGTGTATCCTTTAGTTGACGATAGTATTGAAATTGAAATCAATCCTGCAGATATCGAAATTACGACAGCTAGATCAAGTGGAGCTGGTGGACAAAACGTCAATAAAGTAGAAACAAAAGTTCAGCTTACTCATAAACCTTCAGGGATTCAAATTTCATGTTCTGAAACACGTTCGCAGCATGATAATCGTGCTAGAGCAATGCAAATGTTAAAATCACAATTGTATGAAATAGAATTGCAAAAACAAATGGCGCAACGTGATGATATTGAAGCAGGAAAAATGAAGATTGAATGGGGAAGTCAAATTAGAAACTATGTAATGCATCCTTATAAATTAGTAAAAGATGTACGTTCTGGTCATGAAACTGGCAATGTTGATGCTGTAATGGATGGCGATTTAGAACCATTTTTAAAAGCTTATCTGATGATGATGGGACAAAAAGAAGACAATCAAAACGAATTATAAACTATGATTACAATATATCACAATCCGCGTTGTTCAAAGTCCAGACAAGGACTTGAGATTCTTGAAAATTCTGGCAAGGAATTTGAAGTTATTAAATACTTAGACGAACCAATTTCCGAAGAACAATTAAAAAAGCTTATTGGTATGTTAGGTATTCAACCTATTGACTTAGTGCGAAAAAATGAAGCCATTTGGAAATCTGATTTTAAAGGCAAAGAACTTTCAGATAACGAAATTATTTCTGCTATGGTTAAACATCCAAAACTTATAGAACGACCTATTGTTGTTAACAATGGAAACGCTGTAATTGGTAGACCTGCTGAAAACATAAAAGCGTTAATTAAATAATATTAATTCTGATGAAATATTTATTTATAATACTTGGTTTAATTTTAATTAGTCCTAATCTTCAAGCCCAAACTAAAGAGGAAAAAGAAAGAGCGAAACTTGAAGAACAAATAGAAGAAAAGAAAGTAATATATATTACCAATATTATTGATGGTCTTGAAGAGTTAGATGAATTTCAAAAGCACATTCTCAAACAGCAACTCTTTTCGTATTATGATGAGCTTTCAAAAATTTATATGCTTGATGCAAAAACGTTCGAAAAAGAAGCTTTAATTAATCAATTAGACAGCACTCATTTTAAAGACTTTGAAGAGATGCTAGGTCGAGAATTTATAGATAAACTCTTAGATAAAGTTAAAGGCAAAGACAAATCAGATCAGAAGAAAAAGAAAAAGAAGAAGAAAAAAAGGAAAAAAAAGAATAAAAACTAATACATATAATCTCGTTTTATATTCAATCATTCTTTAACAAATGATTAACCCTTCTTAGTATAAGTAATTCTAACTTTGTGCACCTAAATTCTACACATCCTGAATTACTTAAATATGAAATTAAAACTAATAGTACTCCTCTCTTTTATAACGACAATTGGATATGCTCAAAAAGACATAACTGTTACTGGTAAAGTTATTGATGCAGAAGAAAGTTTTCCTTTAGAATATGCTACGATTTCCTTTTTTAACAAGTCTGAAAACAAAGTTACCACTGGAGGAATCACAGATATTAATGGTAAATTTAAAATTGTAGTGCCTTCTGGAACTTATGATGTAAAAATAGAGTACTTGTCCTATACCACAAAAACATATTCGGATACATTACTCGACAAAAATTTAGATTTAGGCACAGTTGGTTTATCTCTAAATTTAGAAGCGCTTGATGCTGTTGAAATTGTAGCAGAACGCACCACAGTAGAAATCAAATTAGATAAAAAAATATACAATGTTGGTAAAGACCTTACCGTTCGTGGTGGTACTGTAAGTGATGTTTTAGATAATGTGCCTTCGGTTGCAGTTGATGTTGAAGGCAATGTATCACTAAGAGGACAAGACAATGTTCGTATTTTAATTAATGGAAAACCTTCAGGTTTAGTAGGTTTAAATTCTACAGATGCACTGCGACAATTGCCAGCTGAATCTATAGAAAAGGTTGAGGTTATCACTTCACCTTCAGCAAGATATGATGCTGAAGGAACTGCAGGTATTTTAAACATCATTTTAAGACGAAGTAAACTACAAGGCTTAAATGGAGCCATCACTACAAATGCTGGTTATAATCCTTCCGCAGGAATTTCAGGAAATATTAATTACAGAACAGGAGATTTAAATATTTTCAATACAACTGGTTATAATTACAGGGAAGTTCCTGGAAATGCATATACAAAAACAACCTATAAATCATCACTAAGTAGCTTAGAAGAAACTCGCGAATTCGATAGAGTTAGAAAAGGTTTTAATACTAATTTTGGAGTTGAATGGTATATAAATGATTCTGCATCTTTAACCACTTCTATTTTTTATAGAGACAATAACAATGAGAGTAATACCACAAACAAGTTAATTCAGTTTGATAGTAATAATAACATTACAAGTGTAGGAACTCGATTTGATCCAGAGATTGAAGACGATAAAACCATACAATATGCTGCAAATTTCACAAAAAACTTTAAAACTAGTGGACATAAGCTCACTTTAGATTTTCAATACGAAGACAGTAATGAAGATGAAAACTCTTTGGTTGCTGTAGATGGTTTAACCAGTGAAAAAGTAGCAACTCTAGAAGACCAAACTAGAATATTATTACAAGGTGATTATGTGTTACCTATTGGAGAAAATGCACAATTTGAATTGGGATATCGCGCTAATTATAATAATCAATCTACAGATTATGAAGTGCAGCTTTTAGATGAAAGCACCAATGAGTTTTTAATAGACATAAACTTATCTAATCTATTAAACTATAAGGAATATGTTAATGCTGTATATACACAATATGGTAGCAAACATGGTAAGTTTTCTTATTTATTAGGTTTGCGTTTAGAAAACACTCAAATTACAATAGATCAACCAACAAGTGGAGATTTTAATAAAAAGAACTATACAGGCTTATTTCCAACAGTAAATTTAAACTATGAGTTGTCTGATAATGAAAGTCTTACTCTAGGTTATAGTAGACGTTTGCGTAGACCTCGTTCTTGGTTTATAAATCCTTTCCCTTCACGCTCTAGTGTTACTAGTATTTTTCAAGGTAATCCAGATCTAGATCCTAGTTATTCTGGTACTTTTGATTTAGGTTATTTAAATCGATTTGGAAAAATAACCCTTAACACGTCTGCCTACTATCAACATGCAACTGATGTATTCAATTTTGTAAGTTTTGATACTGGAGAAACTGTAGAAATAAACGGAGAAACCGTTCCTGTTGTACAACGTACACCAATAAATCTTTCGAGCGAAGATCGATATGGTTTTGAATTTACACTTAGCTACAGACCAAATCGTAAGTTTAACACAAGTGCTAACTTTAATTTCTTTAAATCAAAGTCTGAAGGTGTAGATCCAAATGGTGTAGACTTAGGAAATGAAAATACCAGTTGGTTTGCACGATTAAGTACTAAATATACTTTACCTGCAAATATAGAATGGCAAGTTCGCATGAATTATCGTGGTCCAAGTGAAGATGCTCAAAACAAAAGAGAAGGTATGTTTTCAACAAACATGGCATTTAGCAAAGACTTATTTAAAGAAAAAGCGTCTATTGCTTTTAATATTAGTGACCTATTTAATTCTAGAAAACGAATTATGGACACAAACACAAACACATTTATTAGTACAAATGAATTTCAATGGAGAGAGCGTTCTTTTAACCTATCGTTTACCTATCGTTTTAATCAAAAGAAAAAACGTGAACGATCAGGAAGAGGAAATGGTGACGATTTAGATTTTGAAGGATAGATTTTCTTTGCTTTAAGACACAAAAAAAGGAAACCAATTTGGTTTCCTTTTTTTTATAATTTATAAAACAATTAGCTATTTAAACGCTTTGCTTTCTTTTCTTCTTTAATTTCTTTCATACGCTCTATTAGCGATCCACCAATCCAATAAGGAATTACAAATGTGAGTAAAAAAATCATTAACCAAAATCCTATAGTTAAAATGGTTAAAAATGCTAAAAATCCTAAATATTGGTCAAATTCAAACATGTGGTTATTTTTTGTTAAGGCAAAGATATAATAATCCAATTTGTTTTACAATAGTTTGTTTGGGTTTTATTAACAGGATATTAAAAATCTTACTCTTCAAGACTTTTTAAGAATATTCTTTGTGCTTCTATATCATGTAAATCATGTTTAAGTAATCGTCTTTCTATTTTCTTTTTAGCAAAAAAACTTGACCACTCTACAATAGGAATAAAATCTCTATGACCAACACCATCAACAATAATCATCTGTATCGAGCCATCTTTAAAAACTTTACAACAAATATTTTTTGAACGAATATCATTAGCAATTACTCGATGTTTAATCATTAAACGTTTTAAACGATCAAACGCTTTACGAAGCATATCATCTGTAATCTTTGGATCTGGATTTAAAAGGTAGTATTCCATGGTTTTTGAAATCTCACCTGTAGTTTCATCTGTTATAAAATCATACACATAACCAGTCCCTAGATTGGTTTCTACTTGACCATGGTATTTTGTAAAAAAAGGGTAATCAAATTTCTTCCAGTTCTTTTTACTTATCTTTTTAAAATAATTGATTTCATAAAGCAATCTAGAAGTATTTAACTCTTGCTTACTAATTTTTATACACAAATTTTTATTCTCAGGATGCAAATAACACTTTTGGTATACACCTTCAGCTATAAAATGTTTGTCTTTAATTTCAATCATTTAATTTATAATTAGCAACCTATTGTATTAGGATTTACACATTTAATTTAGCGAAGTTACTTTTTTAAATATAAATGAAAAATTTAAGTGATAAACATTAAACAATTACTATCAAAATCCTAACTTTGTGACACTTTAAAATTACACACAAAATTATGGATTTTAGAATAGAAAAAGACACAATGGGTAATGTAAATGTGCCTGCAGATAAACTTTGGGGAGCACAAACTGAGCGCTCAAGAAATAATTTTAAAATTGGTGCTCCAGCATCTATGCCTTTAGAAATTGTTTATGGCTTTGCATATCTAAAAAAAGCTGCTGCTTATACTAATGCAGAATTAGGTGTTTTAGATGATGAAAAAAGAGATTTAATAGCACAAGTTTGTGATGAAATTTTAGAAGGAAAACACGACGATCAATTCCCTTTAGTTATTTGGCAAACAGGTTCAGGAACACAAAGCAATATGAATGTGAATGAAGTTATCGCTAACAGAGCGCATCAAATTGCAGGTAAAGTTATTGGTGAAGGTGAAAAAACAATTCAACCTAATGATGATGTCAATAAATCGCAATCGTCAAATGATACCTTTCCAACTGGAATGCACATTGCTATTTATAAAAAAGTAGTAGAAACCACTATTTCTGGAGTTATCAAATTAAGAAACACATTGCATAACAAGTCTGTTACCTTTAAAGATGTTGTAAAAATTGGTCGCACACACCTTATGGATGCGACACCTTTAACACTCGGACAAGAATTTTCTGGTTATGTATCTCAATTAGATCATGGTTTAAAAGCTTTAGAAAATACACTTCCTCATTTATCAGAATTAGCACTTGGTGGAACAGCAGTTGGTACTGGACTAAATACTCCTGATGGTTATAGTGAACTCGTTGCAGAATATATTGCTAAGTTTACCGATTTACCATTTGTTTCAGCAGATAATAAGTTTGAAGCATTAGCTGCTCATGATGCACTTGTAGAAACTCATGGTGCTTTAAAACAATTGGCTGTTTCTCTAAATAAGATTGCTAACGATATTCGCATGATGGCTTCTGGTCCAAGAAGTGGTATTGGTGAAATTATAATTCCTGCTAACGAACCTGGAAGTTCTATCATGCCAGGAAAAGTAAATCCTACTCAATGTGAAGCATTAACCATGGTATGTGCTCAGGTTATGGGTAACGATGTAGCGGTTACTGTTGGAGGTACTCAAGGACATTACGAATTAAATGTATTTAAACCAATGATGGCTGCAAATGTGTTAGAATCTGCACAGTTAATTGGTGATGCTTGTATTAGTTTTGAAGCACATTGTGCCTCTGGAATTGAGCCAAATCATGAAGTTATTAAACAACTTTTAAACAATTCTTTAATGCTAGTAACAGCTTTAAATACAAAAATTGGTTACTATAAAGCTGCAGAAATTGCCAATACAGCACACAAAAACGGAACTACTTTACGTGAAGAGGCTATCAATCTTGGTTATGTAACTGCAGAAGATTATGACGCTTGGGTAAAACCTCAAGACATGGTAGGTTCTCTAAAATAAATTCACTATATTATATTGATAATCAACAACCTTCAACTATGAAAACAACTTTACTTAGATTATTTATTTTCATTTTATTTTGTTCAACAGGATTTGCTCAAACTACATTTCTATCACCACAAAATATTGATCCTGATACAGGAGATGAACCACTTGAAATTGAATCTGGTGATTTAGATGGTGATGGTAATATTGACCTTGCAATGGCTACATTTGATGCTGGAGGAAGTCTCGATTATATAAAGTGGTACAAAAATGATGGTTCTGGAAACTTTACAATTCAACCAATCATATCTTCAACTATTACATGGATTGATGGTTTAGAAATTGCTGACATTGACGGACAATTTGGTGAAGATATCATTGTGTCATCACAAAATCAAAATAAAGTTGTTTGTTTTTTAAGCGACGGTTCTGGTGGCTTTGGTGCTGAAACTCCAATTGACAATATGATTTCTGCTCCTGGTGAAGTCAAAGCTGGTGACATAAATTTAGATGGTAATATAGATATCATTGTACCTTCATTTAGTGAATTCAAAACAGTGTGGTATCAAGGTGATGGCTCTGGAGGTTTTGCAACTGAGCAAATTATTCAAATAGATGCAGGAGGTATTGACACTTCATATTATGTTGATGTTGCTGATTACGATGGTGACACAGATTTAGATGTTTTGGTTGGGATTTTTAAGTTTCCTGCACCACAAAAACTTGAAATTTATTATAATCAATATATCGAAAGTGGATCTACTGCTGTAACATGGATTAAAGATACTCAATCAGTTGATGATAGTATGTCGAGAATTAACGACATTTCATTTGCTGATGTGAATAACGACGGACAGTTAGATGTGATTTCTGTAGACTATAACTCTGGTGACGTTATTTGGTATAATAAAATTAAAAATGGTACTTCTACACCAACTGTAATATCTGATGCTTCAATTATTTCAAATCCAGCTGTGGCTAGAGTTGTCGATATCGATGGTGATGCATTAAACGATGTTATTGTTACCGATTTTGGAACAGCTGATGATGCTATTATATGGTTTAAAGGGAATAGTAATGCTAGTCCAGATTCTACTCCTACTACAATTTTTGATAATAGTATTCAAATGGTCGATATAGCAGTTGCCGATTTTGACACTGATGCAGATAACGACATTGCTGTTGTTGGTAATTTTAGCGACACAGTAAACTGGTTTGAGAATGAATTGATAACACTTAGTGTAGAGGATGTATCTTTGGATGGACTAAAAATTTATCCTAATCCAACAGATGATATTCTACATATAAAAACAGAAAGAAGTGATGCTTTAAACCTAACTATCCTAGATGTTGTAGGTAAAGAAATTATACATACATCTATTAAAACAAAAGCTAGTATTGATGTGTCTCAACTTGAAGCAGGAATCTATTTAGTTAAATTTGAAGGTTTTGATACGACTCATAAATTTATCAAGAATTAATATTAGACTTTAGTATTTTTCTGAAAAGTATAGCGTTAGCATTTTGCTAGCGCTTTTTATTTATTAATTTTAAGCTCAACTTATATCTATGTCAATTCTAATCACCAACATAAAAGAACTTGTTCAAGTAAGAGAAACTAATGTCACGATCGTTAAAGGTAGTGATATGAAGCATTTGCCTACACTTAAAAATGCATATTTATATATAGATCATGATACTATTGTCGAGTATGGTAAAATGGAAGACTTATCTGGTATAGAAGCCGATGAAACTATTGATGCAACAGGAAAAACTGTCCTGCCAACTTGGTGTGATTCTCATACTCATATTGTGTATGCTGGAGATAGAACTCAAGAATTTGTAGATAGAATTAACGGACTTTCCTATGAAGACATTGCAAATCGTGGTGGAGGCATTTTGAATTCTGCTGAAAAACTTCAAAACACCTCTGAAGATGCTTTGTATAATCAAGCTGCACATCGTTTAAAAGAAGTCATTAAACTTGGTACTGGAGCTATTGAAATTAAATCTGGCTATGGCTTAACTGTTGAAGCTGAATTAAAAATGCTTCGTGTTATTAAACGTTTAAAGAAGGATTTTCCTATAAAAGTAAAACCTACGCTATTAGCTGCTCATGCACTTCCAAAAGCTTTTAAGAATGATAAATCTGGATTTATCGATTTGGTTGTAAACGAGATGATTCCTGCTGTTGCCAAAGAACAATTAGCCAAATATATAGATGTGTTTTGCGAAAAAGGATATTTTGATTTAGAAGATACACAACGTGTTCTTGAAGCTGGAATACATCACAAAATGACACCAAAAATACACGTCAATCAATTTAATGCCTTTGGTGGTGTTGCATTAGGTGTTGAGCACAATGCTTTGTCTGTAGATCACCTTGAAGAATTAAATCCTGAAGATGTTGACATTCTAAAAGACTCAAATACAATTCCTGTGGCTTTACCTGCTTGTTCGTACTTTTTGAGTATTCCTTATACACCTGCTAGACAATTGATAGATGCTGGATTACCTTTAGCTTTAGCAACCGATTATAATCCTGGTTCTACGCCAAGCGGAAATATGAATTTTGTTGTTTCTGCAGCTTGTATCAAAATGAAAATGACACCTGAAGAAGCCATCAATGCTGCAACAATTAATGGTGCTTATGCTATGGATATCTCAAATATGTACGGAAGCATTTGTCGAGGCAAAAAAGCAAATATCATCATTACCAAAGCCATTCCGAGTTATCATTATTTAGCTTATGCTTTTGGTGATAATCATATTGATACAGTAATCATTAACGGACAAAAATATTAACTGCAATACACTTAAAAAAAACATCCGAAAGCTTAATGCGCTTTCGGATGTTTTTATATGCTTTTATTAAACTTAGATTATTATTTTAAAGTAAACTCAGAAGTAGATACCAATTCATTTTGATTAAAAACGTTTACAACATAACGTCCAGATTCAAATTCATCATTTGGAGCTACAAACTCACAAATATCTAAATTTTTATTTTCGTAATTAAATTTGCTTATTAAACTATAATTTAAAACCGTCTCATCAAATTGAATTTGTTCATTTGCTCCCAAGACATTGTTTTTTGGATCTAAAACCTGAACATATAACTCCTTATCTCCTGCTCCAACTAATGCATTTTTTGCAACAGTGTAACATACTCTAATTTTATCACTTCGTCTTGCTCTTTCAGTTGGAATTAGCTTTCCTGAATTTCTTTCAATCACACCAAACCCTTTTAAACCAACAGTTTGTAATACAGATGCATTTTCAACTACTTCAGATAATTGCGTATTTTGAACCAATAGCGAATCGGTAAAAACTGCTCGTTCTTGTAATTGCATATTGGTACTATCTAAAGATGTGGCTAACAAGGCATTTTCAACTTTTAACTTATCATTTTCAGTAAGTAAAACATCCATTTCCTTTTGTAAAGCCAGATATTTCTTTTTATATCTCCATAAACTATTGACACTGTTTTGAGATATTTTTAATGAATCCATCAAACCTTGAATTCGTTCTCTTGCTTCTACAAGATTTTGATTAGCCGCTTCATTTTCTCCAATAACAACGTCATACTGTTTTGCCATTGAACTTAAATCTGCCATCACCTGCTCTTTCTCTCTAGTGAGTGTTGCTTCATTTTCCTTTTTCTCGTTGTACAACTTAGACGTGTAAAATGCAGTACTTAAAAATAGAGCTAATAATATTCCTAATGCTATTTTTAACCCAATACTCTTACTATTAGAATTTTCCATATTTTACTTTTTATATTATAATTTTAAACGTTAATTCTTTTAATTTTTTTGCAAGGCTGAAAATAAAAAACAGTACTTTTAATACATCAAAATTAATCAATTTTGTTGATGGAACACTTAAAACCTTTTACAAGTTCAGAATTATCTACCATTCTGAAAAAACGTCCCAAAGAAACCAAATTTGGAGAACATGTCACCTTACTTTCAGACTTAGACAATATATACGAGCAGTTGTTAAAATTAGATGTCACATATGTTCTTTTTGGTATTAAAGAAGATATTGGTGTGTTTGCAAATCATGGAAACACAGGAACTTCAAAGGCTTGGGATGCAACCATTAAAGTTTTGTTAAACATTCAAAGTAACTCCTTTACGCATGCCAAAAAAGTGGCTATTTTAGGATGTTTAGATTTTGAAGCCTATCAAAACAAGCTTCAAAAATTAGAGCAAGACAAAAAGAAAGATGTGCAAAAAGCGCGCAAATTAGTCTCAAAAATAGATGAAAGCGTTTCGTTTTTAGTAGCACAAATTGTTCGTGCTGGAAAAATCCCAATTGTAATTGGTGGTGGCCATAACAATGCTTATGGAAATATTAAAGGCACGTCATTAGCATTAAAAAAGTCTATAAATGCCGTTAATTTTGATGCTCATCATGATTTTAGAGCTGAAGAAGGCAGACATAGTGGAAATGGTTTTAGCTACGCGTATGCTGAAGGTTTTCTGAAAAACTATTTCATTTTTGGTTTGCATGAAAATTACATTTCTGAAGCAATTTTAAAAACGATAAACAAGATAAAATCTGTACAGTTCAATACGTATGAAGCTATTGCAATTAGAAAGGAATTAAAGTTTAAATCTGAAATGCAAAAGGCTTTAAATCATGTGTCTACTACTAATTTCGGATTAGAAATTGATTGTGATGCGATATTGAATACGTCTAGTAGCGCAATGTCTCCTAGTGGATTTTCAGTAGAGCGTGCTCGACAATTTGTTCACTACTTTGGCTCACATAATAATGTTAGTTATTTGCATATTTGTGAAGCAGCTCCTACTTCAGAAAATGACACTCAAGTAGGAAAATTGATTTCTTATCTCATTTCTGATTTTATAAAATCGTATGAAAGCATTTGATATCATTCCGTTTAACAACCAATATGCCAAAAACTTCTATGAACTAAATATTGAATGGCTACAGACGTATTTTTATGTAGAACCCTTTGACGAGGAAGTTTTAAGCAAACCACAAACATATATTATTAATAAAGGAGGTCATATCTTTTTTGCAAAACAAGGCGATACTATTTTAGGAACCGTTGCACTTATGCCAACTGACAATCCATTAGTTTTTGAGCTTACTAAAATGGCAGTATTACCAAATTTACGCGGACAAAAAATTGGTCAGAAGTTATTACAGCATTGTATTGATTTTGCTAAAGAAACACAGCTTAAAGCACTTATGCTCTATTCTGCTCGCAAATTAGAAAACGCTATTTATATGTATAGAAAATATGGATTCATTGAATTAGAACTAGAACAAGATAGTCCATATAAGCGTAGCGATATTAAAATGGAATTAAGATTCAACTCGTCTTTTTAATCTAGAATAGATTTAAAAATTACTACTGCTAGAACAACTATAAAAATTATAATTGCAGCAATCATTTGAAATTTATAATACTTCGAAATCGTATCCCAAAACGAATTCTTTTTCATGAAGATTAGTTTTCACCTAAAGCTTTTAACAAATCTATTTTACGTTGAAGAGATTCTATTTCTTTAGTTTTTTCATCTACTTGCGGAATTGCCATAATCGAATCTACAGCTTGCTGAATGATAAGATCTTCATCTGTTAGTTCCTCTTGATAATAATAACCAATACCTTCGCTCGATCTCCACGCTTCTCCCAATTGGTCATACACTTCTTTGTCCCAAGTACTAGGATGCTTAACATCTATCCAAACCACATCACGATACTCACTATCAATTAATGCTAAATCTGGTGTTGCTGAACCATCAAATTGGCCTTCCTTATTTTTTGCTGAAACAGTTCCTAAAAACAATAAACGTTTACGGCCAGCAATATCCTTAATATAAGGTCTAAACTCAACAGGTTTATTGGCATCCCAATCAAATTCTTTTCGCGATTCTATCATCTTTAATGGCATAGCCGAAACACCAGCATAACCTTGTTTTTTTGCAGCATGATCATAATAATATAATTTATCTGTACCATCTGCTGGCACAAAAACACTGTAGGTTAAACTAGTTCGTTCTTCACCTACTGGTTCTAACCCGAACCAATGATATAGACCACTATAAGCATCACTTTCAGAACCTGCAAAATCAAAATCGGTTACAAACGGTTGCTGATTTTGATCTTCTGGCATTTCTGGAATTTTCACAGCTGTGAGCATATTCCAAGGTAATGGATCACTAAATCCACCTAAAAACTTTAAAGATTCTGCTTGTAAGCGAGATACTTTCTCTGCCAAGGTGTTTTGCTTATTGAGATATGGATAATTTTTCATCTCATCTGGAGCAATATAAGTGCCTTTGCCAATAGCAATACGTTCAAGATAATCAGAAAAATCGTGCTCTCCATTGTCAATAACCATCACACCACCAAAACTAGGATATGGAAAAAAGAAGCCTTTCCATTTTATCAAACTTACAACCTGAACCCATTCGTCTTTATCATTTTTCATATAAAATGTATCGCTTGGTTCATAATTAATCAGCATCCACGGATTAAAACGTTGTACCACAGCATTGTAGGTGTTTCGGCTAAATTTTAAAGATTCACCAATTGAAAAGGTTACAGGAATTCTATTTTCAGCAGAAAAACGCGGAAAAGGCGTAGTACTCGACACTGAAAACACCTCTTCTGTATTATCACTTATTTGCTGAAAGGTATAATTTTCAGAAGGCTGAATAGCCATAGTCCATTTATTTTCATCATCAACTCTAACCAAATGCGGAAGCGATACATCTTTAGTCTCGCCTACACTTTCATTTGCCATCGAAAAAATATTTCGAAGTGGTTGGATACGCTCATTTTGTGTTAAAGGCAATTCATTGATTTCTACACGATTCAAATCATTAAACACATTATAGGTTTTCATGTAATCATAGAGTTTTAAATGCCAACCAACAAGATATAATAATCCGAAAAAAGCAATCATAACTGCAAGAATTCCCAAACGTTTTCCTGTGCTGGCAGAACTTCTAAATTTTTTAAGTCCGAAAAGCAATACCACCAAACTCAATATGATAATGAAGATGTATTTTCTAACAAATAACAATGCAGGTTGATAATCATCTCTAAGTACAACTAATGCTATTAATAGCACTAAACCTAAAATGATAGTTATCGTTTTTTGTTTCTTTCCTTTATTCCAGTATGATTTGATCATGCTTCAAATTTTATTGTCAGGTCGAGCGCAGTCGAGACCTTATTTAAAACCTCTCGACTGCGCTCGAGGTGACATTTTGGTAGAACTTGAAAGTTCTGTATAATATTATAAATAAAACATTACATCAATCCTTTATCTTTTAAACGCTCTCTAGCCGATTTTTTGTTAGGATCAACTTCTGGTTGAATGTCTTCTTTTGCATCTTCAATCACTTCATTATCTCTAGTTTTGAAATCTTCAATAAGGTCTTTTCCTTTTTCAACAGCAGAATCCATTATATCTCCAATAGAATCACTTTTTTCTTCAACGACTTTAGTCGTTTTAATTACAAAACTAGCCAAATATGTGCCTATTAAAGTTCCTGTTGCAAATGATGCAAAACCAGATAGCACAAAATAATTAGTAAAGACTTCTATTGGTGTTAAAAACTGAAGAATTAATCCTATAATAAGTACACTAGTCACAATAAAAATGAGTCTAGGAATAAAAGCCTGTTTATAGACAAACCCTTTTGGATTATCTGGACTCATTTGCAACTCTTTACTGTTTACAATTTTATTTAAAAACCGATAAACATTATTACTATTAGATTCTCTCCAATACAGAAAAATTCCAAATAAAATTGACGCAATAAAAACGATAAGATCTATTCCCATAGTTTAAAAGTTTGAAGCACGAAGTTAGAAGCTATAAAGTTCTCTTCATTGCTTTATGTTATTATTTTTTTTCTAAAAGCGATGGTCATATTTATTAAATCGAAACAACTTTTATAATACATAATAAATTCTTCTTCACTAATATAATTTCTTCGCTTTGCTTTATGCAAGCAAGTTACTACTTCAGCAATAGATCTTATTGCATAACCTAGAAACCTTTTGTATTCTGCTCCAGATTGTAATATTGAACCTTCAGAAATATTCAATGCAATAGAATCTGATGCTCTCCTAATTTGAGAAGGTAGATTAAACTGTTCTTTTTTAGGAAACTTATCGGCAACTACATTCATATTTTCACCTAAATCCATTCCTTTCTGCCAAATTAATAAATCTTCAAATTTAAATTTCATTAGCTTCCATTTTTATAAAGATAATAAACTTGATAACTATTTATATCAATATTTACTTCTAGTCTAACTCCAAACTTCCAGCTCCTAGCTATATATTATTACGAATAACCTCAATAACCCAATCCTGTAAAGAGTCTTCCCAAGTATCGTAACGTTTATAAAATTCTTGTTTATCGTACCAATATAAAAACAAGACATCTTTAGGTGCAATATTTACTAATAGCTTCCAAATTAAATCCTGATGCTTAGGATGTAAACTAGAATGTGGTTCGTGCATTGCTTCAAACAAATCCTCATCAACAATATCAGAAATTTTGTATTGATTGCTCGTTTCAAGCTTTTCAAGATAACGTTCTACACTCATTACTTTTTTACGAGCTTCAATATCAATTTTATTCAAATAACTTTTAAACAATAATGAATCGTTTAATATATTTCTAATTGAATGCTGCGGAGTTTTAAGATGTTGAGCAAATTCAAATTTCTTGATACGATCATAACGTTTTGTTGCAACAATGTCTTCTAAATCGTAAGTTATTATAATATGATCGCGAAGCTTTTCCATTAGTTCTGGTTGCGAAATATGAAAAATAATTACCTCATGAAAGGTGTCTTTAATCGCTTCCTTATGCCATTTTTCATCTTCGAAGACTACTATTGGAGAAATAAAATCTCTAAGCACATAGATGCCTCCAAATGATCTAGTATAAAAAGAATCTACCTTAAAATCTATAGCTGGTAATTCTAAATCTCGTTGTCTTAAATCGCCATAAGTTTTAGCAGACTCTAAAAGCTCAGCATGAATATCTTCGTCAATAAAATTATGATCTTGTTTGAATTTTTCAATAAGCGCAAACTGTTCTTGCTGTTGATGATACAAATTATTCATCAAGTGAAAATTGATATGAATTGTATCGTATTTGAGGACATCTAAAGGTTCGTAAAAAGTGTCTATTCGTTGATCAAAATCGATACAAATGGCAGAGTCTCTAGTGATGTCATTGATTTTATTTCCGTAGGCTTTAAAAATATGTTGCATCATTTCCCTATCAAATGTATGATTAGGCAAATACACAGGTTTGTTATTTTGCAAAGGTGAAATGATAATACCATGAGGATTCGATTCACCATTACTGAGATAGTGTTGTTCTCCTTTTTCTTCGGCAATTTCAGGACTCCAACCAATACCATCAATAGAAAATGTTTTGAGTTTAGTTTCTTCAAAACCTAGTTTAACCAAACACTTATTGTAGCGTTCAACTAGCTTTCCTGAAATTGGAATCAATTCACTTCTATATAAATTAGCGTCTTTTAATTTTTGCATTTTCTTAATGAGTTAAAAGTTTGAAAGTCTAAAAGCTCAATGTAATTTTTCAATCCACTAAACTTTTTAGCTTTAATACTTTCTACTTCCCAAATTGTTCTCTAGCTTCTCTATCAATATTTAATTGATTTACTCTTGCATCTACTTTACGTTTAAAATCGGTATCAGCAATTGTTGCCACATTATCTAAATATCGAACCACTTCTTGACGTCTAATCTCTGAAAAATCTAAACCTTTCATATTAGCACGCATTAACTCCTGAAGCATATTAAATTTGGTGTCGTAATCTTTTTTGAAATACAATTCTGGATTCTCAAACCAATCTTTTTCTAAATCGAAATCGGTTAAACGCAACGAAATGGCACTTTGAATATTTCGCACATCACGAGATGAAAAGAATGGAAAAATCTTTTGAATCTCTAAATACAGATTTGCAAAAAACAAATGCTCATTTGTTTTAAAACGTTGCTCGACCTTATCGTACACTTCTAATACACGTTCTTCGGTTGGTTTATCTGAAACTTTAAGAATTTCTCCCATATTTTTAGCTAAACCTTGATTTTGAAGATAATTATAATCATTTGGACCTTGCATATTGACGAAATCTGGCATCGTATCATCAAACTTTCGCCACCATAAATGATCTTGATCTAAGAAATCATGTTCTGTACGTGCTCCATCGATTTTAAAACGACCTTGCACACGAGAAATAACCGCTTTATCTAACATCTCTGGAAGATTTGTAAAAAGTCCGATAGAACTATTTCCATAATTTACAGCATAAGCACCTTCAGTATATCTTAAAAACACACCAATCACTTCTTTTACACCAGCAGAAACACCTTGAGCAGTACGTTCTTGCAGGTTGTTTTCGGCATCATCGATTGGAGCAAAAATCAATTTTGAAGGATCTTGTAAAGGTTTCATCCACTCAACCATTTTTTCGGCAGAACCACCTTGAAAGGTTGAAATTAAAGTATCTGGCATGGGATGAAATAAAAACGGAATTTCTAAATTATCACAATGCTCTTTTAAACGAGTTGCAATAGCAGCAATCAACATACTTTTTCCAGTTCCTGGAATTCCGTAGCCCATAAACACAGGCATAAATCCGCCTAACTCTTGAAACGGATTCTTTTTGGCTTCAAAATCGTAACTCAGCATACGCTCTGTTAATCGACGAGCGAAATGTTTAGCATCTCTATTTCCTACAATTTGTTCAAATTGGATTTTATTAAATTCGACACTTTTGGCTGCGCCTTGAAATACATTATCCCAACCTGAAACCGCAAATTCAGAATTTTCAAGCTTATAGGTTCTATCAGTTATGGTTTCGGTGTATTCTAAACTGCTTTTACGCATTTGAATCTCAGCAATTAAAGCTTCAAAAAAGACTACTGTAAAATCGACTACGTCTTTATCTTTAGTAATCATTTCTGGATGTCCTAAATACTTTTCATAATAAAATAACGCGCAAGAAATTCCTTTTAATGGTGACATTAATGAGACTTCAGGAATGCCAGCAAACTTGTTTTTCATAACACTCAAATCATCTGAAGCCACAGATCGCAAGTCATGTAAAATTTTATATGCCATAGAAAACAACATAAAAGCAGTTGCTGTTTGCATTTTACTTTCATATTCTCGTTTCCCAGAATTGTCTAAAGCCGATTTGTTTTCTGATAAAGTAGATAAGCCAGAAGCATCATAATAGCTGTCTTTTATCCAAATTCCTAAGGTTATACCTTCTTGAACAACATATAACGATTGATTTAAATGCACAGGAATGGCTATCGATTCTGGCAATAAACGCTTTTTAAGCTCTAAAACTGTTTTAGAAACTGAAGTAAGCTCTGTTCCACCATTTCCTTTTGCTCTTGACAAATACAATAATATGGATTCGTCTTTTGCATCTTTATCTTTGTTTTTTGCACGCTGACCTTGTTCCCATTGCACACTTTTTATGTAGGAAGTCGCTTCATCACGAAGCATATCAAGTTCGTTTTGTTTTATAGGAAAGGTTGAGTTGTGTTCCATGTTTGATTATAAGTTTAAAGTCAAAAGTTTAAAGTTGTAAAGTTTTCATCGCACTTATTATTTTGCTACGGAAAAATATTTACTTCAATTTTAATTTAGCCATTTCAATTGGTGGTTTTGCTAATACATTCATAACTTCTGGTGTTTTGTTGTATAACAATTGAATGATACGATGTGGCGCAAATACATATTTTTGATGAATAATATCACTCCATTTTTGTAAGGTTTGCTTACTAAAGTAACCTCCTTCTTTAAATTCACTTCCTGAGAATACTTCATCGACTTTTAATGACAACGCATAAGATTCTAATGGAATAGCTTTACTAGCAATATTTTGAAGCAACATATGTGTAATTTCATTTTCGTCTTTGGCAAATACATTATGTAAAGGTCCTAAATCGATACGTTTAATATGCTTTGGTCTTACATCATTAAGTTTTCTGTCAATACCATAAGCCATCGTATCTAAATCCATTTTTCGATCTGCAGTATTTTTTAAGACTTCATAGATTTCATTTTTATAACCTTCTACATTTCTACCATCGTAATCAAAATACATAAAGCAAATAAATGGCCTGTTTTGAGCAACATCATAAAAACTCCAACTTGTCATGTATTGTGCTGAAGCTGTATCTGGAGCTTCAATAATTTTACCTTGAACAAAGCGATTAAAAATATATTTTTGTTCTACTGAAGTATAATATACTATTGAAGCCGCTTGAAACAACTTATCTCGATTAACGGGTTGTTTTCGTTTTAATAGCTGATTAAGAAAATCGTCTTGTAACTCTGAAACATCTTTTAGTTTTGAGATATAATTATCTCGAAGTGATAAATCGTTAAAGAGGTATCTAAATTCTAGATAATTTGGAAAACCTGAATCTGTGAGATCGACTTTCATATTATCTTCTGCATCGTACATGTACTTGATACGCATGGCTTCGATGGAATACAATAGCAAATCGCAGTATTGTTTAAAGAAAATTAATTCCTTTTCTGTGCATAAGGCTTCTGTTTGCACACTAACAATAAGCTCTTTCAATACAAAATCGACCATTTTGTGGTAGAAGATATACTGATCTTTAGAGTCTAATACTGCGGAATCTAATGGTGTTACAATCATTTATAAGTTATAAGTTGAAAGTAAAAAGTTGTTTGGTTCATAATTTTTAACATTGACCTTTAAACTTCATCTTCTTTATTAAGGGAATAATGATTTGTATTATTATGCTCTTAAATTGAAGAGATTGCGTTAAGGATTGATGCGGCATCCTTTTTTGTGCTGTACTTCGAGAGCCTCAGTTAGCAGAACAAAAAAGATATAGCGGAAAGCCTGGTTCTACGAAGCTTTAGCGAAGTAGAAAACGCCCATTTCTCGATACAATTTCTCATTCCTCGAAATCACTCGAAATGACATATTAACTTAATAAGTCGTCGTTACCTCCTTCTGGTTTTGGAGTTTCATTAGGCTCTCCGTCATCACCTGAAGGTTGATTTGCATCTGCTTTATAGTAATCTTCAAAAATCTCTTTCATATCGATACCATAACGCTCAGCAAAATTCTTTTGAATATCGACATCTTTAGCACGAATTTCCTGTAAAGCCTCTGCGTAACTGCTATACACACCTTGCATCACTTTTTCATGCACAGGAATATTATCCATCATTTCCTGACGTGCTTTTGCACTCGCTGTATGCATAGACGCTAGAGTTTCACCAATATGCTCATCGGTTTTAACACCTAGATGTTCTAAAATAGCAGCAAACTCTTGGTCTGTTCTCGCTTTTAAAGCCACTACATAACCATCGTAATATTTTAAACGTTCTTCGGTATCACTTTTTAATTTAGCACGATGGGTTTGTAAATTACTACGAAGTGAGGTTAATACTTTTATAGTCAAGTTATGCTTATGAACAAAACTATCTTTAGAAGCCGCTAAAGTTGTATACGCATTTTTAAGTCCTTCGAGTTCTTCTACTTCTTGTTCTAGAGCTGTCACATTACCAATAGCTTGTGCATATTCGGCAGATTGCTTGTCGATAATCTCTTCAAGTGCTTGTCTAGCTTGCTTTAAAGCGGCATATTTTTCTTCCAGTTTAGCTTCAACTTCTTTTTTCTTTTCAAGAGCTTTGGTATGATTTTTAGTAGCTTCAACAATGGCAGTTTGTAACTTATCTTCAACCTCTTTAATTTCAACTTCACGATTTTTTAATCGTGTAACTGCAGCTTGCGATTTAAAACTCAACTCGCTTAATAAGGTTTGTATGTCTGCACTTTCAATACGTTCTTGAAACATTGCCTTCGCTTTGTTGTCTGCGGCATCTCTATCTTTTTGCGCTTGATTTAGTTCATCTTGCGCTTTTTTAATCTTGCTTTTTCGTCCCCAAAGATTATTCCACCAAGTGTCTGGTTTGGCTTCGGCATCTTCTAATTCAACTTTAGCACGTTCAAGACGTTTGATAGCATCATCGATGACTTTTTGCTCTTCTGCATTAAGTGAAGAGAATTTTTCGAAAATAATACCAACTTCATCCTGATAATCTGTTAAGTCTTTAATAGCATCTAGAAGTGTACTTCTATCTTGCTCTGCCATATGAACCACATCATCAAGGGTTGCGTTTAAAATCTTCTGACGGCTTTCAGGATCATCTTCTTGCGCTAATTTAGATTTCATAGTGTCAATGGCTTTTCCCCAATTAACATCTACTTTTTCGCTTTTTTCATTTGTATTAGTTTCTAGTAAATCAAAATCATCAGACATGGTTTGTGTAGTGTTTTAAAGTTGAACAAAATTTCGGTTAAGCAATTTCGTTAAAAAATATGATTTTAAAAACTTAAAGTGCTTAAAATATGAGTAGATAATTTGAATTATTTGTTACAACTTTATTTCTACTTAAATGTAAGGATTAATACCACAATGGTATTTATCTATCTCATTTTAGAATTGCTTCATTTTTTTTCAAAAAAAGTTCAGATTCATCAAAACTGAAAGAATTGAGAGCATACAAGAGATACAAGATGAATGGTATTAAAAATACGATGAAGTGTAATCGCAAAAACGTAACTTTTTTATAATTAAATAGTTGGAGTATCGATTAAAATCGTATATTTGATTATCCAAATCTAATTAAACTTAAAAGATATGTTAGCTAACTTCATCAAAACTTATTCCCTCGTTAGTACGACTCAGCTTACTATAGTGCTCATTATAACAGCTATTATTTTTGCATTTTTTATTGGCATTGCTGTATTAAAAATGTATAAACTTAAAGCTGAAAACAAACGGTTGATGGACAAAAAATACAAATCTAAAGTTCAAGAGTATACAGATTTTACCGAAGGACATTTATATGATTAATTTATATTAAAATTATATGGAAGATTCTTCAAAAACAATTTCGATATTAGCTATTGGTTTTATTAGTATTTTGGTGTTATTAGCAATAAATATTTATAAAGTATATCAGCTTAAAAAAGAGAATGAAAAGCTTAAACAAAATATAAAAGAGTAAAAAGCCAGCAAATTGCTGGCTTTTTTCGTTCTTGAAAATAGTGTTCTCTATCTAACTAATTTTTTATACTTAATTCGTTTAGGCATCAAATCTCCTCCTAAACGTTTCTTTTTATTCTCTTCGTAATCAGAAAAACTACCTTCAAAGAAATACACTTGACTATCACCTTCGAAAGCCAAAATATGCGTACATATACGATCTAAAAACCAACGATCGTGACTAATCACAACTGCACAACCTGCGAAATTTTCAAGACCTTCCTCTAAAGCTCTTAATGTATTGACATCAAGGTCATTAGTTGGCTCATCTAAAAGTAAAACATTACCTTCTTCTTTAAGTGTCATTGCTAAATGCAAACGGTTGCGTTCACCTCCAGACAATAGATTAACTTTTTTATTCTGTTCGCTACCAGAAAAATTAAAACGGCTTAAATACGCTCGAGAATTTACCTGCTTTCCTCCCATCATCACCAATTCTTGTTCATCACTAAAATTTTGCCAAATGGTTTTTTCAGGATCTATATTTGAATGTGATTGATCGACATAAGCAATCTTAGCCGTTTCACCAACAACAAACTCGCCTTTATCTGGAGTTTCTTCTCCCATAATCATTCTAAAAATTGTGGTTTTACCAGCTCCATTTGGACCAATAACACCTACAATTCCAGCTTGTGGTAAATTAAAATTTAAATCTTCATATAACAATTTATCATCATAGCCTTTACTTACTCCTTTTGCTTCAATAACATTGGTTCCAAGACGTGGTCCATTAGGAATGTAGATTTCAAGCTTTTCGTCCAATTGTTTTTGATCTTGACTCATTAATTTGTCATAGTTCTTCAAACGTGCTTTTTGTTTGGTTTGTCTGCCTTTTGCACCTTGACGAACCCATTCTAGCTCTCGCTCTAATGTTTTTTGACGCTTGGAAGCCGTTTTACTTTCTTGAGCCATACGTTTAGATTTTTGGTCTAGCCATGATGAGTAGTTGCCTTTCCATGGAATGCCTTCACCTCTATCTAGTTCTAAAATCCATCCAGCCACATTATCTAAAAAGTATCTATCGTGAGTCACTGCAATAACTGTTCCTTTATATTGTGCTAAATGATGTTCTAACCAATGTACAGATTCAGCATCTAAATGGTTGGTTGGCTCATCTAATAGTAAAACATCTGGCTCTTGAAGCAATAAGCGACATAAAGCTACACGACGTCGTTCTCCTCCTGAAAGCACAGCGATTTTTTTATCGCCATCAGGCGTACGAAGTGCATCCATTGCAATTTCCAATTTTGTATCTAATTCCCAAGCATTTGACGCATCAATTTGATCTTGAAGTTCTGCCTGACGATTCATTAGTTTTTCCATTTTATCTGGATTGCTATAGACTTCCTCTAAACCAAACTGATCATTAATACTATTGTATTCGTCCAAAATTGCTACTGTTTCGGCAGCACCTTCACGAACCACTTCCATAACGGTTTTATTGTCATCTAATATTGGTTCTTGTTCTAAATAGCCAACCGAATAATCTTGAGAGAACACCACGTCTCCTTGGTAGTTTTTGTCAACACCTGCAATAATTTTTAACAAGGTAGATTTTCCAGAACCGTTAAGTCCGAGAATTCCAATTTTTGCTCCATAGAAAAAACTTAGGTAAATATTTTTTAAAACTGGTGTATTTGCCGATTGAAATGTCTTGGTCACGCCAGACATTGAGAAAATTACTTTTTTATCGTCACTCATTATACTCTTCCTTTTAATGCGTTAAACACCCAAGCGATACAGAAAAATCCAAAGCCAACAGCTGCAAATCCCCATCCAGCAACATCATCGTATCTAAATGCACCTAGTGCTATTAAACCTAATCCTACTATAATCATAATTGTGGTAGCCCAAGCTAACACTGTATTTTTATTCATTGCCATATTAATTAGTTTAAGGGAAACACAAATATCGTACTTTTTAACTAAAAAAGCATCCAAATATGGATGCCTTTTTTACTAATAACCAATAATACTATTTAGCTCATTGGAACTTCAATAATTATTAATTCTGAATTTTGATTAGCATTTATTTTAATACTTTCTGTTTCATAAACACCTAAAGCATCTCTTCTTGATAAGGTAATATTTTTCACTTCTACTTCGCCTTCAACAACAAAAATATAGAATCCATTTTTGGCAGATTTAACTTTTAAATCTATCGCTTTTTTGGAATCTAAATTAGTTCTGTAAATATATGCTTGCTGACTCATTGGAAGTGCGTTACCTTCCAACTTATTTTTAGGAGCAACAACGGTTTGCAATTGATTCTTTTTTTCTTCATTAGAAAATTGACGTTGCTCATAATTAGGTTCTACATTTAATTCTTCAGGAAGAATCCATAATTGAAGAAAATTAACTTCATCTGTTTTGCTATCGTTAAACTCAGAATGTGTTAAACCAGTTCCTGCGCTCATAACTTGAACTTCTCCTACATTTATAGCGCGTTTATTGCCAATGCTATCCTTATGAGACAATGCTCCTTTTATAGGAATAGAAATGATTTCCATGTTTTGATGTGGATGTGTTCCAAAACCCATTTTAGCCTGAACAACATCATCATTTAAAACACGAAGCATTCCAAAATTCATGCGTTCTGGATTATGATAATTCGCAAAGCTAAAGATGTGGTACGACTTTAACCAACCATGATTAGCAAATCCTCTTGAATCTGATTTGTGAAGAATTGTTTTCATTATTAAAATTTATTTTCTTTCCCTTAAAAATGGAAACCATGTTATATGTAATTGTTTATTATAAGATGTCTCGACTACGCTCGACATGACAAAAAATTAATTTGCTGGAAGAAATCCCATTTTACCCATTTGGTAATCACGCATTGCTTCTAACAATTCTGTTTGTGAGTTCATCACATAAGGTCCATAGGTCGCCACAGCTTCTTTTATAGGCTCTCCAGATAGAAACAATAATTTGCTGTTTGCTTCGGCTTTTATTGAAATCCCTTCACCATCTTGTTGAAACTCCATAAGCTGATTTTTATCTAACTCTAAAGCTTCAACTCCATTTACTATAACCTTACCATTTAACAGGTATAACAAACCTAGATGAGATTTATCATAAGGAATAGATATTTCGCCATCCTTTTTTGCATCAATCATAAAGGCATTCACAGCTGTTTGTGTTTTAATTCTTCCGTATGTATTTTCTAACTCTCCAGCTATAATTCTAATGTTTATTTTCTGATCTTCGGAAGTTATCACATTAAAATCTTCGTACTTTTCGTGTTGATAATTAGGTTGAATCATCTTTTTTTCTGCAGGTAAATTCAGCCATAACTGAATACCTTCAAGCGTACCTTCATTTTTTACAAACTCTTTTGTAGGTCCTTCAGCATGAATGATACCGCGACCAGCAGTTGTCCATTGCACATCTCCAGCTTTTACAACACTTTCATTTCCTAAAGAATCACGATGTAATTGCTCGCCTTGTATCAAGAAAGTTACAGGCTCAAATCCTCTGTGAGGATGAGGACCTAAATCGAACGGATTATTAGTTTCAGAAATTTTATAAGGCCCATAATGATGTAAGAGTACAAATGGATCTATCATCTCAATATGTTGCGTTGGAAACGGTTGTCGTAATCGAATAGGTCCCATATCTACGAAGTGACTTCGTCCTGCTCTTTTTATTGTATTGAATTTCATATTATTTGTCATTAAATAGTTTCCATGGAAACTATTGTGTTAAAAAAATACGCTATCGTATTTTATCGAGCAAATTACTTAATTGCTCTGCTTCATTTTCAGTTAAATTTTCTAATAAATCTTCTTTAAACTCTTTAGATATGTCCTCTAATAAATCAAGTCCTTTTTTAGTAATTTGAATATGTACTACTCTTCGGTCTGTAGGACACGCTAAACGTTCAATGAGTTGTTTATTGCATAATTTATCCATTAAACGCGTTGCATTTGGAGCGCGTTCAAGCATACGTTCTTTTATAGTCTGTACTTTAATTGCTTCACCAGCTCCTCGTAGGATTCGCAAAATATTAAATTGCTGAGGCGAAATTCCGAAGGGCTTGAAAAAAGTATTTTGATGACTATTTATCCAATTTGCTGTATAAATAATATTGAGTAAAGCTTTTACTTTATTATTTTCAAATTTTGAATTGATATCTTTTGCTATATCTCCCAAATTCTAATCGTTAGTATTCTATATAAGTTCAATTTAAAATAACACGTCGTTATATTCACTTTTCTTTTTAAAAACTGTGGCTACAAAAGAACATCGTGGCAAAATCTTAATTTGATTTTCTCTAACAAATTCAATAGCAGCTTCTACAAGTTTATACCCAATGCCTTGACCTTTTAATGATGAATCAACTTCTGTATGATCAATAATAATCTTATTTACTCCTTCATTAGTATAAGTCATATGAGCTAATTCTTCTCCATCAACTTCATAATAAAATCGACCATTAGTTTCTGAATTTATATGCTTTATATTCATTTTATAAACTCTTTTGAAACTTATCAATTTCAATTAACAATTGTGTATTTAGTGACTCATCAACAATTTTTTTATTCTGAAAATTAGTCCCAAATGAAGGTAATGAAAATTCAGAAACAATGTTTCCTCCCATATATGGAAAACGTCCTTTAGCAATTTCTAAAACAGTTGTTCCTCCTCTTCCACCTGGTGATGCTGCCATCAACAACATTGGTTTATCACTCCAAAGTTTTCCATCAATTCTCGACATCCAATCAAAAATATTTTTAAATACTGAAGCATAAGCACCATTATGTTCTGCTAAAGATAAAATAATGCCATCGGAAGATTTAATATATTCTAAAAATTTATGAGCATTATCTGGTATACCATGTTCTATTTCATAATCGATGCCATAAATAGGTAATTCAAAATCGTTTAAGTCTAGCACTTTAATTTCTGCGTCATTAACTAATGAAGATGCATAGACTGCTAATTGCTTATTAATTGAATTCTTACTGTTACTTCCTGCAAAGGTTATTATATGTTTCATAATCTATCTTTTATTAATGCAAATATACAATAAAAAACAATAGTTTCCTAGGAAACTATTTCCATGTAGTTAAATTAACAAAATATTCACTTTTTAATCCGTTAATGGTTTTGTAATTTCGTGACAAATTAACAACACTATGGATATCAACTTCAATAAAAACGAAGATCATAATAAATTACTTCTTTCAGAACTTAAAAAACGTTTAGCTAAAGTAAAACTTGGTGGTGGAGAAAAACGTATAGAAAAGCATCATGCTAAAGGAAAAATGACAGCAAGAGAGCGCATTGATTTTCTCTTAGATAACAAAAAACCATCTATTGAAATTGGTGCTTTTGCTGGAGAAGACATGTATCAAGAACATGGTGGATGTCCATCTGGTGGTGTGGTTGTAAAAATAGGTTACGTTAAAGAAAAACAATGTATTGTTGTCGCAAATGATGCTACTGTAAAAGCTGGAGCATGGTTTCCAATTACTGGTAAAAAGAACTTACGTGCTCAAGAAATTGCTATTGAAAACAGATTACCAATTATTTATTTGGTAGATTCTGCTGGTGTGTATTTGCCAATGCAAGATGAAATTTTTCCAGATAAAGAACATTTCGGACGCATTTTTAGAAATAATGCTGTGATGAGCAGTATGGGAATTACTCAAATTGCTGCTGTTATGGGAAGCTGTGTTGCTGGAGGAGCCTACTTACCTATTATGAGTGACGAAGCTTTAATTGTTGATAAAACTGGAAGTATTTTTCTCGCTGGAAGCTATTTGGTAAAAGCTGCCATTGGAGAAAGTATCGATAATGAAACTTTAGGTGGAGCCACAACACATTGTGAAATTTCTGGAGTGACTGATTATAAAGCTAAAGATGATAAAGATGCTTTGGAAACCATACAACGTTTAATGGATAAAATTGGTGATTATGATAAAACTGGTTTTAATAAAACTACAGCAAAAAAGCCAAAAGAAAATCCAGATGATATCTTCGGAATACTACCTCGATCTCGAGCAGATCAATATGATATGAAAGAAATCATCAAGCGCTTGGTTGATAATAGTGAATTTGATGAATACAAAGAAGGTTACGGACAAACCATTATCACTGCTTATGCAAGAATTGAAGGTTGGGCAGTTGGTATTGTGGCTAATCAACGTAAACTCGTAAAAACCAAAAAAGGAGAAATGCAATTTGGTGGTGTGATTTATAACGATAGTGCAGATAAAGCAACACGATTTATTGCGAATTGCAATCAGAAAAAGATTCCTTTAGTCTTTTTACAGGACGTTACAGGATTTATGGTTGGCAGTAAATCTGAACATGGTGGCATTATTAAAGATGGCGCAAAAATGGTAAATGCTGTTAGTAATTCCGTAGTTCCTAAATTTACCATTGTCATTGGAAATAGTTATGGTGCAGGAAATTATGCCATGTGTGGAAAAGCTTACGATCCTAGATTGATTGCTGCGTGGCCAAGTGCAGAATTGGCTGTAATGAGTGGAAATTCGGCAGCTAAAGTATTGTTACAAATTGAAAAGGCATCTTTAGAAAAACAAGGCGAAAAAATCACAGCTGAAAAGGAAAAAGAGCTTTTTGACAAAATAAAAAACAGATACGATAATCAAGTATCTCCTTATTATGCTGCGGCTCGTATTTGGACAGATGCTGTGATTAATCCGTTAGACACCAGAACGTGGATTAGCATGGGAATTGAAGCTGCTAATCACGCTCCTATTGAAAAGCCATTTAATATGGGCGTTTTGCAAGTGTAAGTCGCTAATCTTTAATTACTGAGATTAATTCTGGTAACAAAGCAATTGCAGTAACAAGAACTGCACTGTTTCTTTTTTTAACAGGTTTAGTATTTTTGTCTGCCAATTGTTCTGTTTGTAAAGCTTTGGAATTTCTAACCATTATAACTGTATTTACAGCATCATCCATAAAATTTTCTGAAGCATAATTGTAAGCAAGTTCTATTCCATCATCATGAAATGTTTTTACACTTGATTTTAAATTATCTATAGTATACATAATGGTTTTTAATTCTTTTGGAGAAGTTTGATGTAACGCAACTCCATTAAAACCAGAATACGTTAGTATTGAAATATAATCCGTTTCAGATAATCGATTAGACACCAACTTAAAAGCTTGACTGAGTAGTACTTTATCTTCTGTAACCAAATCATTAGTTGGTGTTTGCAATAAAAAAACGAAATTATCGCGTTTAAGATTATCACTTTCAGATTTAACTTTAATATGCTCTACTATAAAAGGAATTAAGTTATCTATGGAAATCGATTTAGTTTCGATATTTAAATCTTGACTCAACATCGAGCTGCTGAAAAAGAATACTGCTAAGGTGATTGTGAGATGTTTCATTGGTTTGGTGTTTTTAGTTCAATCTAAAACTACAACCAAACATTAATAACAAAAATCAGTATTTAGCAAAACAAGTGTTTCAATGAGTAAACGTGCTCAAAACACTATCTAATATTTTTTGTCGCTGAATTTTACCTGTTCCTGTTTCAATAAATTCAGGCATATGATATATGTTTTTTGGAACTTCATGCTTTTCTAATTGTGTAAAAACATCTGTATTAAAATTTGTTGAATCACCTTCAATAACTAGAATCACTTTTTCTCCAAAGTCGCTATCTTTTTCCGAAGCAATAAAAAAGCGAGAGGCAATCAAACCTTGAAGTTTCATTTCTATTAATTCAGGATATACCTTTACGCCTCCTGTATTAATCATATTATCGTAACGACCAATAAGTTTAAACTCATTTTCAGAAATCAAGTCAATTACATCTTTCGTTTCAATAGTTTCACTACTTAATTTTGGAGCGTTAATAACTAGACAATCTTTATCATTTTTTGAAATATTGATATTCGGGAGGGTTTCAAAAACAATCGAATTAGTTCTTGTATGATTTAACTTTTTAACTGCAATATGACTAATCGTTTCTGTCATTCCGAAGGTTTCATAAATATTAGTTTTTAAGCCTTGAATGTCTGAAGCTAATGATTGTGAAACTGATGCTCCTCCAACTATAAGCGTTTTAATATGATTTACTTTATGTAATGAATTTTTAAGCTGCAACGGAATCATAGCTGCAAAATCATAACATTTTTTTTCATCATAAGCTGGCTGAAGTGTTGGTGCTATCATATCTAATTCTAATCCGAGAATCATTGCTCTTACTAACATCATTTTACCAGAAATATAACGGCTTGGCAAACAGTGTAATGCTGTATCTCCTGGTTTTAGCTTAAAATAATCGCCTGTCATAATAGCAGAATTTACCATAGATGCTTTTTTGAGCTTTATGGTTTTTGGCAATCCTGTTGTTCCAGATGTGCTAACTAAAACGTAGTCTTTAGCATCTAACCAATCTAAAAGAAAACTTCCTGCAGATTTTTCGTAAGGTTCGCCTTCTTTAACAAGACTATAAGCCACTTCTTTCAACTCTTTACGATTAAAAGAGGTTCCATTTAACTTAAATTTTAAGTGAATTTTATCAAATGTTGGAGTCATTTTGGTATGATATTAGCTATGTGACTATATACTATTTTTAACTCAACTAAGTTAACTATAAATAGTCTATATTTGAACTAAAACCCTAAACAATGCTTAAATATTTTTTCTTTTTCTTTCTTGTACCAGTTTTCTGTTGGTCGCAAGATTTTTCAGATGAAGATTACATTTATCTCAAACGACATGAACATATTAAGATAGACTTAAAAAATGATACATTCGACATTGTTCAAGACATCACAGAACAAGGAAAATTTATCAGTTCTAAAAATTTATATTACGCAAACGAGGCTATTCATTACAGTGGTTTTTCAGAAATTAAAGACATTGAAGCCTATACTTATATTCCTTCAACAGATAAAAAAATTGAGGTTGATTACATCGAAACAAAACAAGAGTTTGACAACATGGTCTTTTATAGTGACGATGCCTATAAAAGCTTTATTTTTCCAGCCGTTGCTAAAGGTGCTGAAACCTATTTAAATTATAAACGAATTATTAAAGAACCTCGTTTTTTAGGTGGTTTTAATTTTGCAATTCATGTACCTACTAAAAGCGCTCAATTATCTGTAGAGTTTCCAAAAAATGTGGAAATTGGTTATGTTGAATTTAATACTGATGCCATCGACTTAAATTTTACAAAAGAAGAAACCAAAACCAGTTACATCTATACTTGGATTGCCAATAACACTGAAGGCTTTGAAGGTGAAGACGATAGCGAAGCTGCTATGTATTACTTACCTCATATATTACTATACATTAAAAATTATGAATCTGATAACAAAACAATTAACGTTTTAAATGATTTATCCGATTTGTATGCTTGGTATGTAAGTTTAGTAGATCAAGTCGATACCAACAAACTAGAGGAAGTCTATAAAATCACTGATGAGATTACTCGTGGATTACCTTCAAAAAAAGAAAAAGCAAGAGCCATTTTTGAATGGGTTCAAAACAATATCAATTACATTGCTTTTGGTGACGGTTATGGTGGGTTTATTCCTGCTGGAGCAGCTTCAACTTGCGAAACACGTTATGGCGACTGTAAAGCCATGTCTAATTTGCTTTATGAAATGCTAAATCATGTCGATATTAAAGCGTATAGAACTTGGATTGGCTCTAGAAATAAGCCTTACTCCTATCACAAGGTTCCAACAACTTCAGTAGACGATCATATGATTACCACTGCCTTAATTGAAAATGATACCATTTTTCTTGATGCAACGGATAGCTATGTGCCTTTTGGAATGCCAAGCGCTTTTATTCAAACCAAAGAAGCACTTATGGGAATTGATAAAGATAACTTTAAAATCATTAAAGTTCCTGCGCAAAACACCAATAAGAACGTAACCAATATAACGTCTAACATACGCTTAGAAAATGGCATTGTTAAGGTTTCTGAAAAGCGATCTTTAAAAGGCTATGATAAAGTAGAGTTTGTATCAGATTATATTTACAAAAAAGATAGCAAAACTGAAGAAGAATACCTAAATACAACACTTGCACTAGGAAACAATAAAACCAACTACAACAACATTACTAAAACTAATTTTGACAATAAGAGTAATCCTCTAATTTTAGAATACGATTTAGATATCGATAGTTATATTAAAACTATTGGTGACAAAATTTATATTAATCTCAATATAGATCGTTCGCTTTCTAAAAGTGATATCGAAATTAAAGGCAGAAAGTACAGTAAGAAAATTGATTATCAGTTTGAAAAACATTTTACGACTAATTTTCAAATTCCAGAAGGCTATACTGCAAGTTATGTTCCTGATGAAATGACTTTTGAAGATTCAAATTACGGTTTTAAAATAAGCTATGAATCAAAAGAAAACATGATAATTCAAACCAAATCTATTTATATCAAAACCTTAAGCGTTAAAAAAGAGGATTTTGAAAACTGGAATAGTTTCATCAAAAAATTAAGAAAAGCCTACAAAAAAAGTATAATATTAGAACACGTATAATGATAAAGAACATTGCATTTATAGCTTTATTGCTAACTACAACAACTGGATTTGCACAGCATTACAAAACCTACGATTGGAAGAAAAAGCCTAAACTTCACAAGATTACTGAAGAAGAAAAAAAGCAAGAATCATCAGTCGCGATTTTAGAAAAAATTATTGTTGAATTTGATGCTGACGAAAGTTCGCAAGAACCAAGACTATACGAAACGAAACATACCATTATTCGTGTAAATGATGACCAAGGTATCGCACAACACAACACCGTTTATATTCCTATGTACGATGTAAAACAGCTCGTAAATGTTAAAGCACGTACCATTAGTTCGTCTGGAAAAGTTGTCTTACTCAATCAAGATAATATTAAAGACATTAGTAATGTTGAAGAATATGGAGATTTTAAAATATT
The DNA here is from genome assembly GCF_049800755.1 of Psychroserpens sp. S379A. Lineage (NCBI taxonomy): Bacteria > Pseudomonadati > Bacteroidota > Flavobacteriia > Flavobacteriales > Flavobacteriaceae > Psychroserpens > Psychroserpens sp. S379A. Next base: position 521,005 of record NZ_JBNAFQ010000001.1, read on the forward strand.
TGCCATTGAAGGTGTCGAAATGAACTCTGAAATTGAAGTGCTTTATACGGTCGAAAAAGCTTACGACATGTATGGTTCAGAAACCATTCAATCTAACTATAAAATTAAAGAAGCACAATTTTTATTTATAACTGGTAAACTAGAATCTAATGTTAAAGCCTATCGAACTGACGAAACTTTTAAAGCAGTTAAAATAGATGACAAAAAAGGTCAATTACTTACCATTAAGGATATTCCTGCAATGGTCGAAGAAGAATATGCTACGCCAAAAGCTAATAATATTTCGGTTGTATACCAATGCTTTCCTATAGGTCAGCATATGACTCAAAATATGTTTTGGACGAATGTTTCTAACAATGTTGGTCGACAATTTTTCCCACAAACTATTGCTAGTCAAGCCAAAGAAGATGTCAATACCATTGTTAAAGGTAAAACCGATTTAACACCATACAAAAAGGCAGCTCTTGTCGATATTTTTATCAAAACGAATTACACCATCGTTAAAAATAACAATCAAGAATTATCAGATTTAAATTACATTCTTACCAATCGTTCAGCTAGTGATTATGGCATTTTAAAAGTATATGCACAATACCTAACTGCATTAGATATTGAATTTGAAATTGTAATTACTGCCAATCGTTTTTTAACCAAATTTGATCCTGAATTCTTTGTTCCTGGAATGCTTAGAGATTTCTTAATTTATATTCCTTCAGAACGAAAATACATTGCTCCAGATCGCTTTGAAGCTAGAATTGGTGAAGCTCCTTTTAATATTTTAGGAAATTACGGACTGTTTATTGCTTCAAATTTTGATCATTATTTTTCAAAAATAATACAAGAAGATCCTGAGTATAGCAGAATTAGACGAGATATGAATATCTCTTTTAAAAATGATTTTGAAAGTGTAACCATTAATCAAGAACAAGAGTATTATGGACATTGGGCCGAAACCAGTAGAGCTGTTGTAAACTTATCAACAGAGCAAGGTTTAATTGACTACAAAGATTATTTAACAGGTTCTGGTATAGAAGATAAAGAGATTTTAAACTATGAAACCTTTAACAACGACATGAATCAACTGGAATATAATATTCCTTTTGAGGTTAAAACAACCATCTCTTCTGAAATGTTATTAGAAGATGCTGGTGACAGTTATATTTTTCAAATCGGACTTGTTATTGGTACGCAAAGTGAATTGTATCAAGAAACCGAACGTATCAATCCTATTGAAATGATTTATCCAAACCGTTACAACTACGAAATTATTGTTAACATTCCTGAAGGTTATACTGTTGAAGGTTTAGAATCCTTAATTATTGACAAACGATACATTGCAAGTAACGGAAAAGAAACCGCTAAGTTTGAATCTAATTATAAATTAGAAGGCAATAAAATTATCATTACCATTGAAGAGTTCTATAAAACGCACGAATTCGATCTTCATAAATATGAAGAATTTAGAAATGTGATTAATGCTGCTTCAGACTTTAACAAAGCTGCAATTTTGTTTAAAGCTGCTGAATAAACATACTTTTGACATCACAACAAAAAAGCGACTTTAATAGTCGCTTTTTTGTTATTCAATAATCTTATAATCTTCTTTTAGCGGTTTATCAACTGGTCCAAAGAGCTTTTCTTTCCAATTCTTCCATTTATACACTTTTGAAAAAATAAAAAGTAGAATTGGAAAAATCACAAACACAGGAATTACGATTTCAAAAATTGAGGATTCGCCAGGATCTGCAACACTTTTTAAAATAGATGGTGTTTGAAACGCTGTCCAATTTGCTGTCACTAACAATGCTGTAAATAAATTATTTGCGGCATGAAAGCCTAAAGCTAACTCTAAACCTTCATCCATTAGTGTAACAATTCCTAAAAAGAATCCTGTACCAATATAATAGACCAAAATAAAGTAGCCAATCTTCTCAACTTCAGGATTTCCAATATGCATCACTCCAAACATAACCGAAGTCACTATTAAAGGCAACCACTTGTTTTTAGCTAAAGCTCCAATACCTTGCATTAAATAACCTCTAAACAAGTATTCTTCAAAACTAGTTTGCATCGGAACCAGTAAAACTGCTATGATTGCTAAATATATAAAAGGTTCAAGCTGAAAATTTATAACATAATGCTCAGGATTCATTGCATAGTCAAGCAACACCATTCCTGAAGAAATAATTCCCCAAAAAAAGAAGGCAAACCAAATTCGTTTCCAATCAATTTTCTTTCTAGAAGTTGTTAATGACGTTATACTTTGCTTATGCACATATTTAACCCAAAACAGTAGTATAATTAAACCAATAGCCAATGGAGCAAGGGTTTCTATTAAAAATCGGTTTTCTCCTTTTTTCTCAATCTCACTTCTTATAATTTCATCTACATTTAAATCTAATAATGTAATCGCTAAATAATTTAATACCATTAAACCTGTAAATAACATTGGTATAATTAAATATTTCCAAAAGCCTAATTCTCCTTTAAATGCCTGTTGTATATACTTCATTTTTAAATATTAAAATTCCAATTTGTATGTTTTTGATAGTGCAATGTACCATTTTCTACTAGCAACGGACTTTCAAAGTTGTTGGTAAATAAACGTCCTGTTCCCAAACCTTGTGGTAACGTACTTTTAAGCGTGTATGTCCATTGCGAAATGGCATTTAAACCTACATTGCTTTCTAAAGCACTAGTAATCCACCAACCAATATTGTTGTGTTCTGCAATATCAATCCATTGCTGACTTCCGCTCCATCCTCCAACCAAACTTGGTTTTAAAATGATGTATTGTGGATTAATCGTTTGTAGTAATTCCTCTCGCTTTGTTACATGATGCACACCAATTAATTCTTCATCTAAAGCAATTGCTAAAGGTGTTTGCTCACAAAGGCTTGCCATAGCGTCAAATTGACCTTGTTTAATAGGTTGTTCTATGGAATGCAAATCGAAATCTGATAAACGTTTTAATTTTTCTAATGCTTCGGAAGGCGAAAATGCACCATTGGCATCTACTCGTAATTCGATATCTTTTGAAGAAAAATCCTTTCGTATAGATTTAAGAAGTGCTAATTCAGTATTGAAGTCGATCGCACCAATTTTCATTTTGATGCAATTGAAGCCAGCTTCAATTTTATCTTTGATTTGAGCTTTCATAAATGCTTCAGTTCCCATCCAAATCAATCCGTTAATTACAATTGAATCATTACCTCGAGTAAATTCCGAAGGAAATAATTCAAAAGCAGAATTACTTTCTAAAGATTTAAACGCTTGTTCTAAACCAAATTGAATGCTAGGAAATTCTGTTAATTCTTCAAGTAAAGTCTCTAATCCTAAATGAATATTGTTGCAAGTCCATTGCAATTTTCCCTCGTAATCAGGTCTGTCGTCACAACTCAATCCACGAAACAAACCACATTCGCCAATACCAAGCTTATCATCTTTCTTTAAAAAAATAAACCAAGTTGCTTTGGTTTTTAAAATGCCACGAGAGGTTCCGCTAGCTTGTTTAAAATTAAGAATGTATTGTTGAAATGTAGCTGTCATAAGCGTTTTGATAAAACTTCTAAATCATTAAAATTTATGATGAAAACTCAACTGCAACTGTGCTTTTCCAATAGCATCGGTTTTTTGATTCATCCAACCCAATTGAAAGCGCATACCAGGTTTTAAAACATAACCAATTCCTAAGTAGGTACGATTTCGGTCAAAAAACTCAACTTCTCTTCCATCACCAATATCTTTTTGACCATTAACAAACAACTCGTTATACAAAGCTGCATATATAGCACCTTTCTCTAATGCAGATTTATTAAAAGGAATATTTAAAAACAAATTATAACGATATCGTGTTCTAAAGTCTTGGTCTTCAACAAAACGTTGCTCATATCTAAAGCGATGCGTTAAATAAAATCTGTTGCCTAATTTTTGAGGAATTAATGCTTCTTGATAAATTCTACTTTCTGTTGAAGTAGCATTTCCATCACCAAACTCTCCAGACGTGATATGTCCATAACCTAAAGTAAATTTCACCTTTGCATTTTTAGGTGAGTAGGTTGCTCCAGCTCTTAACAATAACTGCTCTAAATCGCCACCAAGATTCCAATTACGATATTGAATATCGCCTTGAAAGCCAAACTGACTCTCTTTAAATTGATGATTAAAAAAATACATATACCAAGCACCTGTTTTACCAGATTCGACCTGAGAAAAAGCGTTGGTTAATATAAATAATAAAGCAATAAGTAGTGTTGATTTTAGTTTCATAGTTTGATTAAGAATTTAACTGCAAAAATAAAGATTTTTAGGGATTTTGTACATTAGCAGAAAAGATGTCCTAAATGCAAGATCCAAACTTTCCAAATATCATTTTATACGCTATTCCATTTTTTGTTTTGGCAATGCTTCTAGAGTTATACATAACAATAAGGCAAGGGATTAAGACTTATGAATCTAAAGACGCATTCTCTTCAATTGCCATGGGATTAGGAAATGTATTTCTTGGCTTTTTTAGTAAAGCTTTAGTGTTGTTGGTGTTTTTTTATGTGTATGAGAATTTTAGATTACTAACCATTCCTGTGACTTGGTGGAGTTTTATACTTATTTTCTTTGCTGATGATTTTGCCTATTACTGGTTTCATCGTGTATCACACGAATGTAGGCTGTTTTGGGCATCACACGTTGTGCATCATTCGTCACAACACTACAATTTGAGTACAGCCTTACGTCAAACATGGTCTGGAGGCTTTTATACTTTTATCTTTTGGCTGTGGTTACCCTTATTAGGATTTCATCCAGCTATGATTATGCTTCAGATGTCAATTAGCCTATTGTATCAATTTTGGATACATACTGAAGCCATTGATAGATTACCACGTTGGTTTGAAGCTATTTTCAATACACCTTCACATCATCGTGTGCATCATGGCAGCAATCCTTTATATTTAGATAGAAATCACGCAGGAATACTCATCATTTGGGATAAGCTTTTTGGAACCTTTCAGCCAGAACTAAAAAATGAAAAAGTAGTATATGGCTTAGTAAAGAATATACATACTTATAATCCTATAAAAATTGCATTTACAGAATGGCTGTATATGTTTAAAGATGCATTTACTGGACGAAAATCTTTAAAAAACAGATTCCTATATCTCATAAAACCTCCTGGTTGGAAACATGATGGCACAGGACAAATAAGTGATGATTTGAGAAAACAATGGTTAGACAATCAATAACCTTTTACAACTCAATACTCTCACCTATTTCTAGCAACATTAAATCTTTATCCTTATCGAAGAATTTTCGTTTAGCAGCTTCATGGTCTATTTCAATATAGCCAAAGGTATCAAAGTGATAACCTAAAACTTTATCACATGCTACAAAATCACTAGCAATAAGTGCATCATCAATTCCCATAGTAAAATTATCTCCAATTGGTAAAATGGCTAAATCGAGATTGATATGAAGCGGAATCAACTTCATATCCATAGTTAAAGCAGTATCACCTGCAATGTAAATATTTTTATGCTCGCCTTCTATAACGAAACCTCCTGGTTGGCCTCCATAACTGCCATCAGGAAAAGAAGATGTATGAATAGCATTGACGTATTTAATGGTTCCGAACTCAAATTCCCATTGTCCGCCATGATTCATAGGATGGTTTTCTAATCCTAACTTATCATAATATGTGGCAATTTCAAAATTAGAAACGATAACAGCTCCTGTTCGCTTTGCAATAGCTTCAACATCTAGTATATGATCTTGATGTGCATGTGTTACTAGAATAAAATCTGCTTCAAGTTCATCTATATTAATATGAGAAGCTTTCGGGTTTCCAGAAATAAAAGGGTCGACTAAAATATGTATATCTGCAATTTTAATACCTAAACTAGCGTGTCCATAAAATGTAATTTGCATATGAAGCGTGTTTTTTAATGAATTAAATACCTCTGAAAAATACGAAAAAACTCAGACAGATTAAAGATAATTTGTCTGAGTTTTAAAGCCCCAAATTTTATTGCCAACATAATAGCAAATAATGCCGACCTACAAAATTTCAATACTAAATATAAGGATTAATTATTTGAAAACCAAATATTTATGTTAAAATAATTATGAAAACTTAATGTGTATATGATTATATAATTCTATGACACAGTTGCTTAGCAACACTATTTTAAGCGCTACAAGCTTCACATTGTCCCATCAATAAAATATCTGTAGTATCAATTTTATGATTTTTTATAGGTGGAATATCTATCTCTAATTCTAAGCATTCTACCTTATTACATTTAGTACATTGAAAATGTGGATGCTTATCTGTATGATTATGAGCAGAGCATCCTTCATTGCATTTTGCATACCATTTTAATCCATCTTTTCCATTAAACGAATGAATAATTCCGTCTTCTTCTAACCTGCTTAAAATTCGATAAACAGTAGTTTTATTCATTTCATCTTTGACTAGTTCAATAAGGTTAACAACAGATTTAGCTTTGCCTTTTCCTTCTAAAAGTTGTAGTACTGTATTTACAGCTTTTGTTTTTCTAACAATTCCCATAACCACAAAAATAAAGCAACCAAGTTGCGGTTGCAAATTTTATTTTTAATTTTGCAACATAGTTGCATTAAACATAAAACCAATGATACATCTACAAAGTGTTAGCAAATCATTTAAGAATAAACCTGCTGTTCAAAATCTAAATTTAGAAATCCGTGAAGGTGAAATTTTAGGTTTATTAGGAGCAAATGGAGCTGGTAAATCTACGACTATTAACATGCTGCTTGGTTTTTTAAATCCAGATTCTGGAACTATAGAAATAAACAAAATAGATACTAGCAAAAATTCTCATGAAACTAGAAAACTAATAGGTTATATTCCAGAAAATGTAAATCTGTATCCATATTTGTCAGGTATAGAAAACTTAGATTATTTCTGTAGGTTATCAGGATTAAAATATTCAAAAACGGAACTAAAAGACTACTTAACAACTTGTGGTTTAGAACAAAATGCACATGCTCAAAAAGTAAGTGGTTATTCTAAAGGAATGCGTCAAAAAGTTGGTATTGCTATCGCATATGCAAAAAAAGCTAAAGTGTATTTATTAGACGAACCAGCTAGTGGTTTAGATCCTTTAGCTAGTAATGAACTCTCTAATCTTCTTAAAAAACTAGCTTCAGATGGAGCAACTATACTAATGGCTTCACACGATATTTTTCGAGTAAGAGAAGTATGTAATCGAATTGGTATTTTAAAAAATGGTGTTTTGGTAAAAGAGCTTAACAGTAAAGATGTAAGTGCTCATGAGCTAGAAACATTGTACTTACAATTCATGCAAAACTAACTGAATTATGATACAGCAAATCATTAAAAATGAATGGCGTTTTTTAGTACGAAGTCGCATATTTTTAAGTGTGAGCATTGTGTTTGTTTTAATTCTAGTTATTTCTGTTTTATTAGGACGTTACCAAACTCAAAAGAAAACACTTACGCATAACAATGCTAAAGACCATGTTCGTCAACAATGGGTTCAATTAGATGAAATGAATCCTCACAGTGCAGCGCATTATGGTACTTATGTATTTAAACCTTCAAATTTATTAAGCAGTCTCGATGAAGGTGTAAACAGCGTTACAGGCAATGTACTTCGTGTTGAAGGACATGTACAAAATGAAATTATACATTCTGAAGCGTCTCAGATGCAAGCGGTTTCAAAGTTTGGAAAACTAAAACCGTCGTTAATATTACAATATGTTGTTCCTCTTATACTTATTTTTTTAGCATTTCATTCAATTCATAGTGAAAAACAAAGCGGAAGACTAAAAGTATTGATACTACAAGGTGTTAATCCGATACAACTTATTTTTGCTAAAACCTTTTCAGTATGGCTCTATGGAATTAGTCTGTTAGCTTTTATTCTTTTGTTTTATGGTGTATTAAATTTTCAAAATATAACAACAGACATTCTCGTTAGAACCTTGTTTTTTTTCACATCATATGCTTTGTATTATTTTATTATAAGCGGACTTACAATTTTCTTTTCAACTCGATGGAAAAATACTACGTTAGCTTTAACATCTATGCTAGGTATTTGGATTCTTTGGACAATTTTTATTCCTAATATTATTATGAGTTCTGCCGAAAAATGGCATCCACTTCCTAGTAGAAATGAATTTCAATCTGCAATGAGTGAAGATCGCTCAAAAGGCTTAGATGGACATAATCCTAGAGACAAAAGAGCTGTTGCTTTAAAAGAAAAAGTTTTAAAAGAATATGGCGTAGATAGCTTGTCACAACTGCCAATAAATTTTGATGGCATACGCATGCAAGCTGATGAAGACTATGGCAATAGCGTTTGGGATAAACATTTTGGCAGCAATCGTAATATCTTAAATAAGCAAAAGCATAGTTTTCAGTTAGGTGGCTTTATAAACCCATTTATTTCACTGCAAAATACAAGTATGGGTTTTATGGCTAGTGACAATTTACATCATCAAGAGTTTTTACTGCAAGTAGAAACCTATAGAAGAACTTTTATTAAATTACTTAATGATGAACATGCTTTTGGAGGCTCAAAAACAGGAAATTGGAGCTGGAAAGCAGATAATGCTTTTTTTAAATCGGTTCCAGATTTTAATCATAAACCTACTCAAATTCTATCTGTCATATCAAACTATATATTAGATGTAGTACTGCTTATTTTATGGTCAGTTATTGTCACATCTCTTATCTTTTTTGGAGCAAAAAAAATACAAATCGTATGAGAAACATAAATATATTTTTATACGAATGGAAGCATTTTTCCAGAAACCCATTTAAAATTGTAGCCTTATTATTGTTTATAGTTGCTAGCATTCATGGTTTACACAATGGAGCTGATTTATATGAAAAACAAAACAAGGAAATTGAAAGACTTCACCAAAAAGCTAATACTGATAAAGAAACAATAATCGCATATTTTGAAAATGGTGAAAAAGGGCCAAAAAATAGGCCTTGGGTAGATAACACGACTCCCTTTTGGGCAATTTGGAATACACCAACATATCATTATAAAAAGCCTTCTGCAGCTATAGTTTATAACATTGGGCAAACAGAACACTATGGATTTTATAAGGCAATTAGTACATCTAGCAATCCGTATGATAAGGATATGGCTAAAGAAATTTCAAATCCTGAGCGTATTCAATTTGGCACTTTAGATTTTTCGTTTGTAGTCTTATTTCTGTTGCCTCTTTTACTATTGGTATTACTATACAATATTAAAGGTTCTGAAGCCGAACAAGGCTTTTTACCTCTTATAATTGTGCAAACTGGCTTTAAAAACTGGTGGATTGCCTCTAGAACCGCATTTTATACCATCTTACTTTTCTTAGTATTATTTAGTTTAATGCTTTATGGTGCAATGCTTACTAACGTTTTTAATTCAAATTCAAATTTTTGGATGATTTTTGTATGTGTAACTCTTTACCTGTTATTATGGAGTAGCTTTTACTTTTTAATTATTAGACATGGAAGAAACACCATTTCTAACACCTTACAAATGATAGGTGTTTGGTTACTTTTTGCTTTTATCGTTCCTGCTGTGATACAGCAATGGGTTAGCATTAAAAAGCCAACTAATTTAATGGTAGATATCATTGATGTAAAAAGAGATAAAACTGAAGACATCTATGCGCAATCAAATGAACTAATAGACAAGCAACTTTTTAATTTATATCCAGATTTAAAACAAACTAAAATTGCAAAAGACACCATTAAAATAAAAAGAGCTAGACGAAACTCTATAGAAGCATTAACAAATCTTGCAATGAAAGATGCAGTAGCTACTATTGAAAATGATAATCAAATTAAAAATAACATCATTGCTAAAACGTATTGGTTCAATCCTGTAGCATATTTTCAAAATAAACTAAACCAGTTATCCAATACACATTATAATGACTATAAAACATATAGAAACAACATTCAAACTTTAATTGATAAACGTATTGAAGTAATGGTGTTAGATATATGGAATGATATAGAAGTAGACAAAGCAAAATTTTTAGAATACAATACAATTTTAAAAGTCTTACAAACAAAAAAAGACCAACCTAAGATATAAAAATTAGATACTTCTTAAAACCTAAATTAAATCATTAAGAAATTAAAAAATCGGCATGAAATTCACTCTACAAAAACCTGATACTTTTGGCGCATTAGCTAGTACACTTTGTGTTGTTCATTGCCTTGCCACTCCTCTACTTTTTATTGCTCATAGTTGTTCGGCACATGGTTGTGAGACAACACCTGTTTGGTGGAAAAATTTAGATTTTTTATTCTTAGTTATTTCTTTTTTAGCAATTTATCGTTCTACACAAACCACTTCTAAAAACTTTATGAAATATGCTTTATGGATAAGTTGGGCATTTTTGTTTTTACTAATAATGAATGAAAAAACACATTGGATTTTATTACCAGAACTCCTTACGTATACCATTGCATTTATACTCGCAGGCTTACATTTGTATAACTTAAACTATTGCCAATGTAAGGAGGAAAAATGTTGTTCATAAAATGAGAAAAAACCATCAAAACAGTTTATATTGTTACAAGTGTACGTTCTTTTTTTAACTCAAAAGCGTACAAACAACTTCTAATAAATTAAAAAAAAGCTAACCTAAAGGATTTAGATTAGCTTTTATTTATTGTCATAACTGTTTCTTTTTAGGGACGAAAACGTTTACTTTATGTTTCAGTTATGAGTATACTATCAATCATTTCAAATTTAATGCCATTTTAACTTTAAATAACTGATTTATAGATTAAATCATAAAATATTCGACAACTGTTTTAAGACAATACGTCATTTTTACGAGTATTCTGGTTTTTTTCCAATAACACCTTTATAAAAGGCCTTCATAAATTTTAAATCGGCTTCAAAATCATCGGTTGGATAAAACGGCTCAGAAATATGATTCTGTTTATTTGCAAAATCGAGTGTAAACATAATAATTGGTACTTGAGCTTCTTTCGCAATATAATAGAATCCTGTTTTCCATTTTTCGACTTTTTTTCTGGTGCCTTCTGGAGCTAGAGTCAATCTAAATTCGTCTTTGTTTTCAAATAATTTAGCAATAGCTTGAACTTTATTTTGACCAGAAGTACGATCTAAAGCAGCTCCTCCTACTGCTCTAAAGTAATAACCAAATGGCCATTTGAATAACTCTTTTTTACCAACAAAGTTTGTTTTAACATTTACAACCTTTCGAAGTAAAATACCTATATAAAAGTCATGCCAACTTGTATGAGGAAGCGCAATAATAACAGCTTTTTTAATGGTATCTTTTGAGAATGTAGTATTCCCTGTGACTTTCCATCCTAGAAGTTTAAAATAGATAAATTTTGCTAACCATCGCATATTACATCTTTTGATATAATCCTTTCAGCTTTTCTCTAGTAATTAATTGTTTCCAATTTTTACCAACAGCATTGATCCACAGTGGCTCTAAGCTCAAAGCAACATTAATCATGATATCAAACTCCTCATCACTCAAATTAGCACACAATCCTTGTGGTAACTTAATGTTATGCTTTTGCTTCATTTGTTTGAATAATTTTACACCTTCGGGATAAAATTCTTCTAAATGATCAAATACAATACAGTTTCCAACACCATGTTTTGTTCCTAATAAATAAGACAGTCCATAACTCATAGCATGCGCTACACCAACTTGCGAATAAGCAATACTCATTCCGCCATGCCAAGATGCCATCATGAGTTTATCTTGAGATTCATTTTCAGTCAATTCGCCATTCATAAAAATATCAAGACATAACTGGTATGCTTTTTCACCATAACTTTGGCTAAATGCATTTAAATAAGTCCCATTTAAAGATTCTATACAATGAATGTAACAATCCATTCCTGTATAAAACCATTGATCTTTTGGTACATCTTTGGTTAATTCTGGATCTAAAATCACTTGATCAAAAGGTGTATAATCTGAATTGATACCAAGTTTTTTTTGAGGACCAGTTAATACTGTTGTTCTTGAAACTTCAGCTCCTGTTCCTGAAATTGTTGGTACTCCAACATGATAAATTGCTGGTGTTTTAACCAAATCCCAACCTTGATAATTTTTTGCCTCTCCTTCATTGGTTAACAAAATAGAAACAGCTTTGGCAAGGTCTAAAATTGTACCTCCTCCAATTCCTATAATACCAGATGGTCGGTCTTTATGTGTTAATATAATTTGTTCTACTAACTCATCAACTTGAGAGGTTTTAGGTTCTTCATCTGCTGAAATATATAGTAATTGATCATTGTATGCTAAAGGAATTCTAGAGGTCAACCATGAATTTCCTTTAAACACATCATCAACCAAAAAAATAAATGGTGCTTTTATGTTTAAACGTTTAGGCGCAATGATATCGCCTAACTGGTTAAAACTGCCTCGTCCAAACACAACTCTGGACACCATTGGATAATTTTTATAGCTCATTCGGTTATTATCTTAAATAAAGCTTTGCTTTTGTATTAGTTTAATACCTGAATTACATCAAGCAAACTATGTACTGTTTTATATGTTTTATTATTTTTTTCATCGTCACTTACCTCTTCATGTAACCATGTGGTATGAAACGGAATATGTATGGCTTTAGCTTTTATATTTACTAAAGGCAAAATATCAGATTTTAGAGAATTACCAATCATTAAAAATTCTGAAGGTAAAATATCTAAATGGTTTAACAATTTAGAATAGTTAGCTTCTTGCTTGTCACTAAGCACTTCTATATGGTGAAAATAATCTGTTAATCCAGACTTTTCTAATTTTCGTTCTTGATCAAGTAAATCGCCTTTAGTCACTAATATTAATCTGTAATTTTTAGACAAGGTTTTAAGTGTGGTTTCAACGCCATCAAGCAATTCAACAGGTTTATTTAACATGTCTTTTCCTATGTTCAAAATAGCATTGATTGTTGAATTTGAAACATCATAATTAGACAATTCTAAAGCCATTTCTACCATTGATAACACAAAACCTTTAACACCATAACCATACAACGGAAGGTTTTTCATTTCCATTTTAAATAGCTCTTGGTCAATTTTATTAGCCGTTTCATATTTAGCTAGCAGTTTTGCGAATTCTAATTCTGCATCTCTAAAATACGTTTCGTTTACCCAAAGCGTATCATCTGCATCAAACCCAATTACTTTTATATTTTTATATTCGCTATTCAATCTTTCCAAAGTTGTTTTGCGCGTTCTAAATCTTCTGGTGTGTCAATCTCAACACCTTGAACAGATGTTTCGACCATTTTAATTCGCTTACCATATTCTAAATATCGAATACATTCAATCTTTTCTGTTGCTTCAATAAACTGCATTGGCAATTTGTAAAAATCAAGTAAAGCTTGTTTTCTAAATGCATAAATTCCTTTGTGCTTAAAATAACGCGCTCCTGCTTCCTTATCTCTTGGATACGGAATTGGGTTTCTTGAAAAATACAATGCAAAATTATTTTGATCTACAATAACCTTAACTGTATTGGGATTTCGAATCTCATCCCAATCATGAATTTCAACCATTAAAGATGCTAAATCTATTTCTTTATTATGATCGTCTTTAAAAGCCGACAATACTTTTTTTAAGCTTTCCTTTTCGGTAAAAGGCTCATCACCTTGTACATTTACCACGATATCAACATCAAGATCTGCAACAGCTTCTGCAATTCTATCACTTCCAGATTGATGTTCTTTTTTGCTCATAATGGCTTTTCCTCCATGAGAAACTATTTCATTAAAAATGATATCACTATCTGTTACCACATATACTTCATCAAATAACTGTGTAGCAACTGTAGCCTCATAGGTTCTTAATATCACAGATTTTCCAGCCAAATTCTGCATGAGTTTGCCAGGAAATCTAGACGCACTATAACGTGCAGGTATCATTGAAATTATTTTCATAGAGGGTTGAAAGAATTCATTCAAAAATAAAACTTTTTAAAGGAATTTAAGGCTGACTTGTCTTAATCTTTTTATAAAGTTTAAAAACGAAATATAAAATAATAATTACAACAACAAAAGCTATAATAGGAACAAAAATAGACAATATAGAAATCACAACTGAAGTTCCTGTTTCTATAGTTGATACTACTGGATTAGCAATTCCTCCTGTAGTTGCAGTTGAAGCCAATCTTGTTGCTCCAGAACTTCCTGCTACAGCAGCTGCAGTTCCTCCTCCTGCAATAATGGCTAAAGCCCAAGTTATCGCTGGACTTAAATCTGCCACAGTAGAGACCATAACTGCTGTTCCAGCTACGGCTGCTAATGGAATAGCTATAGAATCTAGAGCATTATCAATATATGGAATATAATAAGCAAAAATTTCTACTAAAGTAGCTACACCAAGTGTGATTACTGCTGTTAAACTCCCAACCCATTCCCAAGATTCATTTAGTTCCCAAACATTAAAATAGGCAGCCAAGCTTAGTACAAATAAAGGTACAAATACTCGAAATCCAACAGACGCTGAAAGTCCGATACCTAAAAAAATACTTATTAATGTTTCAATTGTCATCATTATAAATCTTCAAAAAAGTCATCTTTAAAGCCTATAAGATACAATTTTTCTTTAGCTCGAGTTAAGGCTGTATACAACCATCTTAAATAGTCTTTATCGATACCATTTGGCAAATATGGTTGTTCTACAAAAATGGTGTTCCATTGTCCTCCTTGTGATTTGTGACAGGTTATGGCATACGAAAATTTAACTTGTAATGCGTTAAAATGTTTATTCCCTTTTATTTTTAGGAATTTTCTATACTTAGAAGTTTCGTCTTCGTAATCTTTTTGTACTTCTTGATACAATCTGTTGCTTTCTTCATAAGGTAATGAAGGTGTTTCAGCTTCAATCGTATCTAGTAATAAAACCGTTTCAAAAGGTTTCATTCTAGGATAATCTACCATTTTTACTTTGACTTCCGCGAAGCGAAAACCATATAATTCAGTTATCGAAAAAATTTCTAAAACCTGAATAATATCTCCATTGGCAATAAATCCTGCTTCGGTTGTTGGCTTTATCCAAAAGTAATTGTTCTTAACAACCATTAAAAAATCGCCTACAGTCAATTCATTTTCATTAAACAGAATTCGGTTTCTAATTTGTTGATTGTAAAGATTTGCTCGTTTATTACTCCTAACAATTATAGCGGTTTCTTCGTGACCATTTTGACTATAAGATTCATTGATTGCATCCATAATCTCATGTCCATCAATCAAACGAACAATATCTTTAAATCCGTTAACATTAAACTTAAACGATTCATAAAACTCATTATCAAGGACTTCTCTAAGTCGCGTAGCATTGTCTAAAATACCAGAATTTTGTTCTTGTCGTACAACTTCATCTAATTCAACACTTGTTACATTTTTATTATAATTCATCGTAAGCACTTGCGAATTTAATGCTGGACTAAGTTCTGATTTTACAGGAGGCAATTGCGCTTTATCTCCAATTAATAAGAGCTTACATTTATGACCAGAATATACATATTGCATTAAATCATCAAGTAACGAACCATTTTCAAAAAGTTTAGAATCTGCTGGAATATCAGGAATCATTGAGGCTTCATCTACAATAAAAATGGTATTTCGATGCTTATTGGGTTGCAGTACAAATTTTACACCTCCTCCTTTGTCTTTTTTAGGGAAGTATATTTTTTTATGAATTGTGAAAGCTTCCTTTTTAGAATAATTTGAAATTACTTTTGCCGCTCGACCTGTTGGAGCCATGAGTACAGCACTTCGTTTTGTTTCCCAAAGATTGGATACTAAAGTTCCAATAATACTAGTCTTTCCAGTTCCTGCAAACCCTTTAAGAAGATATAAACTATTTGAACTGTCATCATATACAAACTGAGATAATTGTTCTAAAACGATTAGTTGTTTTGTTGTAGGCTGAAATGGAAATTTTTGTTTAAGATGTTTGTAGAAATCTGATGCTGTCATACAAAATGTTATAAATGCTTTTTTATGCAAGATAAACTAAATATGAGCTGTCTTGAAATGGTTTATAAATTTAATTTATTATGAAACAATTTTTATATCTTAGGCTTTTAATTCTTTTTTGTTTCTAAGTTTTTTTGTGAACAAAAAAAAATTGTAGATTTGCGTAGTACCTTTACTAAAAATAACTAATAAAATAAATTAACTATGTTAACAGCAGTTCTTACAGTTGTAGGCTTAATCATTCTTACGATAGTTATCGTTTGGATAATCGATAGGTTTGTGCCAAAAAAAGCAAAACCAGTATTAAATATTTTGCTTTGGATACTTATTATCTTTTTAGGCTACTTAACTTTTGATTCTGTTTATGGTGAAATTAAGTTTAACCAACTCAAGAAAAAACGTTATGTTACAGTTATTGAAAGCTTAAAGGATATTAGAGATGCTCAATTAGCACATAGAACTGTTACTGGTGAATTTTCTGATGATTTTGATGCCTTAATTAAATTTATAGATACTGCAAGTTTCACTATCACTCAACGTAAAGACTCTACAATTCTTGATAAAGAAATGACAAAGCGTTTTGGAGGTGTAGAAACCTTTAAAGACATTGTTATTATTGACACACTTGGCTTTGTTCCTGTTAAAGATTCTTTATTTGGAGCAGATACTAGATATAAGACCATGATGAATGTTCCTATTGGTAAGTCTGGTGCTAAGTTTAAACTTGAAGCTGGTAAACTTCCAGAAGACAATATTCCTGTATTTGAAGCATCTGTAGATAAAGACATTATTCTTCATGACCAAGACAAACATTTAGTTAATAAAGAAAAGCAAGTTGTAGCTGTAGATGGTGTTAATGGACCTACACTAAAGGTTGGTTCAATGACAGAGGTTTACACCAAAGGTAATTGGCCAAAAAGTTACAATTCAAAAAAAGAAGACTAGGTTTTGAAACCCAATATAATTAGAGACTTGTCCATTCAAATTAGTTTGAGTGGACTTTCTTTTTGTATTCTAAATCGATCAACCAATACTGTTGAGCGCTTACAACATGTACATCATGAGAAAAAAGCAACTCCTTTTGAGTTACTTAACCAATTAAAGACGATTATAGAATCTAATGCAGATTTTAATCAAACATTTGATTCTGTATTATGCATTTATCAAAATGAACTTTCTACATTGGTTCCACAACCTTTATTTGATGAAAATCATTTAGCAGATTATTTAAAATTTAATGCAAAAATCTTGAAAAGTGATTTTATAAATTATGATACAATAACTACTAATAATAGTGTTAACGTATATGTACCTTTGGTTAATGTTAACAATTACCTATTTGATACTTTTGGTAGTTTTGTTTATAAACACGCTTCAACGATATTGATTGAAACTATTTTACAAAAGTCTTCAAAACATAAGGATGTTGAATTGTATATAAATGTTGGTCAGCTTCATTTTGAAATGATCGCTGCAAAAGAAAAAGAACTCATATACTACAACACATTTAATTATAATACTAAAGAAGATTTTATTTACTACATATTATTCGCAATTGAGCAACTAAAACTCAATCCTGAGATTGTAAAAATTCATCTTTCTGGAAATATTAGCAAAGATGACAATTTATTCAAAATAGTTTATAAATATGTTCGTTTTGTCGATTTTATAGAGACAACTTGTAACTATACTTTTAATACAACGAAGCAACCAGAGGTCAAACACAATAATTTTATTCTCTTAAATAGTTTTAACTAATGCGAATTATATCAGGACAATTTAAAGGCCGACGAATTACAGCTCCAAAAAAGTTACCTGTACGTCCAACGACAGATATGGCAAAGGAATCGCTATTTAATATTTTAAACAACCATTATTATTTTGATGAAGTTTCTGTATTAGATTTGTTTGCTGGCACAGGAAATATAAGTTATGAATTTGCTTCTCGTGGTACTGAACATATCACTGCAGTTGATGACCATTATGGTTGTATTAACTTTATAAACGAAACGTCTGAAAGTTTTAATATGTCTATCGCTACAATTAAAAGTGATGTTTTTAAATATCTTGAAAAAACGCAACAGAAGTTTACAGTTATTTTTGCAGATCCTCCTTATAATTTTCCTGTTGAAGAATTTTCAAAAATTCCTGAATTAGTGTTTGAAAACAATCTTTTAGCAGAAAATGGTTTGCTCATTGTAGAACATTCGAAACATACAGATTTATCACATTTAACAAATTATTCGTATTCTAAGAGTTATGGTGGTAATTGTTTTAGTTTTTTTGAATTAAATTCTGAAACTTAAAAAACAAAAACCCTTTTCATACGAAAAGGGTTTTCTTATAACAAAGCAAATCTATAAGCCGAATTCTGTACATATTCTTTTAGAAAAAAATTCTCAAAAGAAAACGTCCTTATCATTTATCTACATTTACTGTTACCAGCAAACTTTAGCTGTCTACCCTCTAACATCGTGCGTGCACACTCAAACGCTAGTTTACATGACATTGCACCTCATAGAGTTTACCTGATTTCACTACAGCTTAACCTGTACATTCTTTCTGTTGCACTTTTCCTCATCTCTCGATGGATGGCTGTTAACCACTATGATTACACTATGGTGTTCGGACTTTCCTCTATTCGTCAATACGAATAGCGATAAGGTGATTTACTTCCTGCAAAAGTACAATTAATTGTTAATAACTCTTACTAAAATAAGAACTCATAATTCCTGTTTTTATACTGATTTTTTAACTTTGTAGTCTAAGTTTTTGTAATGGAACACTTCATCGTATCAGCTCGAAAATACAGACCACAAACCTTCAAGGATGTTGTTGGTCAGCAAGCAATTACAAATACCTTATTAAATGCCATTGAAAACAATCATTTAGCTCAAGCCTTACTATTTACTGGTCCGAGAGGTGTTGGTAAAACTACATGCGCTCGTATTTTGGCAAAAATGATAAACAGCGATGGTACCGAAACTGAAGATGAAGATTTTGCCTTTAATATTTTTGAATTAGATGCTGCTTCAAACAACTCTGTTGATGATATTAGAAGTTTAACAGATCAAGTTAGAATTCCACCACAAGTTGGAAAATACAAAGTCTACATCATTGATGAGGTGCACATGTTATCTCAAGCAGCTTTTAATGCTTTTTTAAAAACTTTAGAAGAACCTCCAAAGCATTGTATTTTTATTCTCGCAACGACTGAAAAACATAAAATCATACCTACAATTTTATCACGTTGTCAAATTTTTGATTTTAAGCGTATAACAGTTTCAGATGCTAAGGAGTATTTAAAATATATTGCTCAAGAGCAAGGAATTACAGCAGATGATGATGCGCTTCATATTATTGCGCAAAAAGCAGATGGAGCCATGCGTGATGCTTTATCTATATTTGATCGTGTGGTTAGTTTTTCAGGAAAAAACTTAACACGACAAGCTGTTACTGAAAATTTAAATGTTCTCGATTATGAAACGTATTTTAAAAGTACAGACCTTATCCTCGAGAATAAAATTCCTGAATTACTTATTCAGTTTAATGAAACACTCGCTAAAGGCTTTGATGGTCATCATTATATTGCTGGACTGGCCTCACACTTTAGAGATTTATTAGTGTGCCAAAATGAACGAACACTCGAATTACTTGAAGTTGGTCAAGAAACCAAGCTTAAGTACCAAGAACAATCTCTAAAAGCTAGTCATAGTTTTCTAGTTAAAGGCATTGAACTCGCCAACGAATGCGACCTCAAATATAAAAGCAGTAGAAATCAACGTTTACTCGTTGAACTTTGCCTCATGCAATTAGCCTCTATCACTTTTGATGGAGAAAAAAAAAATAGCAAATATTACATAATTCCTGCTTCCTATTTCAAGTCTAAAGGAATTACACCTATTCCAGTTTCAATTCCTCAAAAGAATAAAACTTCAGAGCAACACGATTCTGATAATAGTGAACCCATTCAAGAACAAAGTAATAAGCCACTTCAAAAAGTTGCTTCAGCTTTTACTCATACACCTACGCCTAAAATTGATTTAAAAAAAGACCACAGAACTTCAGGTTTATCGTTAAAAAGCATCAAAGCCAAAAAGGAACATCTCATCAAACAGATGGAAGTTGTTATAGATGCTGAAGATTTGCCTACAGAAGACGTTTTAGAAGACGATTTCTTAAAAGCATGGAATTCATACATTGAATTACTTCATAAAAAAGGTGAAAAAATAATGGCTTCCATTCTTGAAATGGACGTACCAAAACTTGTTGAAACAGATATTCAAATCACGTTTCCTAATAGCACTTTAAAAGTGGAATTAGAGCGTGCTCAATATCCATTAATGGAGTATTTACGTAAAACTTTAAGAAATTATGATTTAAAGTTAGACATTAGTGTTAACGAAGAAGTCGCTAAAAAATATGCCTTCACGACCTTTGAGAAGTATGAAAAACTCAAAGAAAAAAATCCGAATATAGAATTACTTCGAAAAACCTTTGGTTTAGACATCAACTAATTTTGATTAATTTTATATTATGAAAAAATCAATTCTATTAATCATACTTATCGCTATTGCGTTTTATAGTTGCGACAGACGAGGCAGTCATCGCGAACATTTGCAAAAGT
Organism: Psychroserpens sp. S379A; assembly: GCF_049800755.1. NCBI lineage: Bacteria > Pseudomonadati > Bacteroidota > Flavobacteriia > Flavobacteriales > Flavobacteriaceae > Psychroserpens > Psychroserpens sp. S379A. The sequence continues at coordinate 541,629 of NZ_JBNAFQ010000001.1, forward strand.
CAATTTCAGAATTTAACAACAAACAAACTAACATTGATATTGTTACTTACTATCCTGAACGTTATACTGAAGTAAAAACCGATTCAATAATTTCGAACACATTTAAGGTTAGCATAAAAAACTATTCAAAAATGGACTCACAAATTTTAGTAAGTTCTCAAGCGAATAAAAAAAAGACAACATTGAATTATCATCGCGTTTTTGAATCTGAAATACAAATCACTACCAATTCAAAAACTATTTTAAATACTACAATTAGTGCTCAAGATTTTAGAGATTATTCACAATCTGAGTTTTGGAATCATGCAACCTTAGAGCATGTTTGGGTAAATCAAGATGCATCTAATCGTAACGAGCTTAATTTAGGCGTGTCAATTATAAATCCGAAAAACAAAGCCTATAAACTATACGAACTTGTAGTAAATACTGAAGGCAAACAACAATTATATTTAATAGAAGAACACAGTTAAGATGTTAGGTTTAAAATTACCAACAGATCCTCGTTGGGTAAACATAGTCGAAAAAAATATTGAAGAGATTTTAACAGATCATGCTTATTGTGAGCAAAAAGCAACAAGCACAGCAATTTCTTTAATTGTTAGTTTTCCTGAATACACCGAATTAGTTCAAGAAATGATTGCACTTGTTAAAGAAGAGATTAGTCATTTTAAAATGGTACATGATAAGATTCTTGAAAGAGGATGGACTTTAGGAAGAGACCGAAAAGATGATTATGTGATTCAGTTATTAAAATTCTTCCCTAAAGGCGGAAGCAGAACGACACAATTAGTACATCGTTTACTGTATGCAGCTTTAATTGAAGCTAGAAGTTGTGAACGTTTTAGATTATTATCTGAAGAACTTGAAGATAAAGAACTCGCAGAGTTTTACAGAAAATTAATGGTAAGTGAAGCCAATCATTACACCATGTTTTTAGGATTTGCTAGACAATATGGCAATCGTAAAGAAGTAGATAAAAAATGGCAAGAACTTCTTGATTATGAAGCAGATATTATGAAGAACTTAGGTACTAAAGAAACGATTCATGGATAATTTACTATATTAGCATATAGTAAATTATCTACTTGACATGAAACAAATCTGCACCTCTACGCTTATAATTATATTTTCATTAAATATTTTATTTTCCCAAAACACACCTATACAACAATGGTATTTACAATATATTATAAAAGATGGTGTCACACACCCAAATTATTATAATGAAGATCAAATTATGGACATTGTTTTTATTGAAACAAATCAAAGTCCAAGTAGTTACGCATACACAGCAGTATCTAGTTGCAATTATGTATTAGGAACATTTATTGCAGAAATAGATTTTCCATTTCCAGAAAACACATTAACTTTTACAGAAACTAACATTACGCTTATCGATTGTGATCCTTCTACGCCTAAGTCTATCTATGAAAGTTTATTTATTGAAGTATTTACAAATAATTATTCTGAAACACCTCTTCCTTTTGATTATGAAATAACTACTGTTGAAGATGATGATACAGGTCGTAATAATATAAATTCTTCACCTCCTCCTCCTCCTCCAAAGCTTACACTTACAAATAGTTTTGGGGATAAGCTAGTCTACTATTTAACACCTCCATATGGTATTCTAGTAGATACTTGGTATTTATCCAGAATAGAAATTCCTGGGAATCCTACTATAGAAATACCCGAAACACATAGTCCATCATTATCACTTACAAACAATATAGATCCATTTACATTTAAAACAATGGCTTCTGGAAATGGAGAATGCAATGCTTTTGAAGCCAATTATGGAATAAACTTAACTAATGGCAACTATATACAATTAGACAATTTTTATGCTACGCTAGCCGATTGTGGTTCTAATTATGAAGGCATATATTTTAATACATTAAGCAATTTAGCTACTAATACTTCGGAATATGAAATTAGATCTCTAGGTCATATGCTAATACTTGAAGACTTACTTGGTGTTAAATTAATATTTGGAGACGGGCTACTTTCAGTTTCTGAAAATGATTTAAACACTTTGAATATCTCACTTGTATCTAACCCAGTTTCTGATATAATGTACTTAAATTATGATTTTGATATTGAAGACCATCTAAGCTATGAGATTTATACATTAACAGGCAAGCTTGTAAAAAAAGCTAGACTTCAACAAAAATCTATAGTGGTTAAAGAGTTAAGCTCAGGATTATATTTTGTTCGTTTTTCAAATAATGACAATCAATCACAAGTAGTTAAGTTTATAAAGCAATAAAAAAAAGCTTCAGTGTTTACTCTGAAGCTTTTCAATATAAATAAATTCTATTTTTTTAGATTTTTATACCAAATCCAAACTGAAACGTTGTGTTTTGAGCTTCAGCATCAGTTAAATCTTCATCAAGAATATTTGTTAATCCGTAGTGTACACGAGCATCAATAAATAGCTCGTCTGTAATCATATACTCAACACCTCCAACACCAGAAAAGGTAAATGTTGCAAAACCATCTTGGTTTTTCCACGTTTTTAAACTTACCATAGGTCCAGCTCCAATAGTAAATTTATTTCCTATAGCAAAGCGAGCCATAATTGGTAATTGAATATAATCAGCTCTTAAATCTTCGTCTTTACCACCTTCAGCAGAATACTGCAATTCGGTTAATAATGAAAAATTATCACTAATTCCAAAATCAACAAAACCACCAAAAGCAAAACCATTTCGGTGTTTGTTTTCAAAATCGGCATCTGGATCAAAATCTAAATTTGAAATATTTAAAGCTCCTCTAACACCATAACTAGTGCCTTGAGCAAATGATAGTGTGGTAATACTAACAAATAGTAATGTAAGGATAAGTGTTCTCATTGTTATAATATTTAATTTCAAATCATCTCAATCACTATAATTGAGCATCTTCAAAATGATGTTATATAATATAAAACAGCATAGATTTGAGATTGCTAATATATAAGTAAAATTGAAATTAAGAAATAAATAATAGACATCACGTAAAAAAAGAGGTTAAACCGTCTTGCTTTTAGAGGTCTACACTAGAGACTGTTTCGTAGTAAATACTTTTAATAATACCATCTGAGAGCCCTATTTTTGGGACATAAATATCTTTTGCTCCACTCCATTTCATCGCAGAAAGATAAATTCTCGTTGCAGGAATAATCACATCTGCTCGATCTTGATTTAGGTCTAATTCGGTAATACGCTCTTCGTATGAATAAGTTTGTAATTTATTATAATAGGACGTTAAATAAAAATAGGTCAAGGGTTTGCCCATAGACTTACCTGAAATTTTGAATATTTTATTGATGTTTCCGCCAGAACCAATCAAATCAATAGTATCGTAACGTTTTGTGTTTGTTTTAATCCATTCTTCAAGCTCAAGCCATGTTCCTTTTTTTACTATATCGTTTAAAAGTCTAACTGTACCAATTTTAAACGATTTTGACGCTACTGTTTTTCCGAGATGAAAAATAGAAAACTCAGTACTTCCTCCACCAACATCAACATATAAGTAAGTTTTATCTTCTTTGATATAAGAATGTAAATCTGTGGCAGCTATAATTGCAGCTTCTTCTTCTCCTTCAATAATATCAATATCTATGTTTGCTTTTTTTGAAATAAGTTTAGCCATTTCTTTGCCATTATCGGCTTCACGCATTGCTGATGTAGCACAGGCTTTATATTTAACTATTTTGTGTGATTTCATTAATAGTTTGAATGCAGTCATCGTATCGAGCATTCTCACTTTATTTTCTTCAGATATTACTCCATTTAAGAACACATCAGCACCAAGACGAATAGGAACACGCACCAATGATGTTTTTTTGAACTTTACAGGTTGGTCTTTTTGTTCAACAATACTAGAAATTAAAAGTCTTACAGCATTTGAACCAATATCAATCGCTGCATATTTTTTTATGTTTAACATGGTTAGGAATTCAGTTTTTCTTTAAAGTAATCGTAAAGTGCAAATTGCGATCTCACTTTAGGATTATCATTTCGTCGGTATTGATTACTTTGTGTTTCATCAATTACTCTAGCTTTGACATTATCTTTCCAACAAATATCGAAAATATTTAACAACTCTTCTTTGATATCGTCTTGATAAATTGGACAGCTCACTTCTACTCTATTTTCAATATTTCTCGTCATCCAATCTGCTGAAGAAATAAAGACTTTATTGTCGTTATCGTTACAAAACACATACAACCTTGTATGTTCTAAAAATTTATCAACAATACTAATCACTTCAATATTTTCGCTCATCCCTTTAACGCCAGGGATTAGACAACAAATACCTCTTACAATCATTTGAATTTTCACACCTGCTCGACTCGCTTCGTAAAGTTTATCGATCATATTATAGCTAGAAATACTATTGAGTTTAAGTTTTATAAAAGCTGGTTTTCCTTGTTTTACGTTTTCAATCTCATTATCGATTAAAGCAAATAGTTTTGGTTTGGTATAATGAGGAGACGTTATAATGTGTTTATACCTGTAAACTAAATAATTGGTTTGAAGAAAGTTAAATACTTTATTAGCATCTTTTAATAGTTTAGAGTTTGAAGTAAATAAGGTGAAATCGGTATATACTTTTGCAGTAGCTTCGTTAAAATTACCAGTACTAATAAATCCGTAACGCTTTAATTTATTATGCTCTTCACGTTCAATAACACACATTTTACTGTGTACTTTTAAGCCATCTATGCCAAAAAGAAGATTAACCCCTTCAGCTTGCATTTGCTCAGCATAATCGATATTAGCTTGTTCATCAAACCTTGCACGCAGTTCAATTACAACAGTAACTCTTTTTCCGTTTTTGGCAGCATTTATTAATGAGCTTGCCACATGTGAAATTTGAGCTAGTCTATATATCGTAATTTTAATTGCCTTTACTTTTGGATCTAAAGCTGCTTCTCGTAAAAATTTTACAACATAAGAAAAGGTTTGATAAGGCGTATGAAGTAAATAATCTTTTTGTGATATTGTTGAAAAGATACTGCTTTGAAGGCTCAACCCTTTAATTTTTAAAGGCCGAATTTTATCATACATAAGATCTGTTCTTCCTAAACTAGGAAAATCCATATAATCTCTTCTGTTGTGATATCGACCACCTGGAATAACACTATCTTTAGAGTCGATACCCATTTTTGACATTAAATACTCTAAAGTTTCTTCGTCTATTGTTTTATCGTACACAAACCTTACTGGATCTCCAATTTGCCTATGCTTAACGCTTTCAGATATTTTTTCAATAAAACTCTTACTTAAATCACTATCAAAATCCAATTCACCATCTCTGGTTATTTTAATCATATTTGCCGAAATGGATTTATAATTGAAGATGTTAAAAATATCATCCATACAATATCTTAACAAATCATCTAATATAATGATGTAATTATCATCTCCTTTTTTTGGCAAAACCACAAAACGATCTATGGTCTTTGGAATCTCAATTAAAGCATACTGCTTATCATTATTATCTAAAACCATCTTAACAGCTAAATATGCTGCACTGTCTTTTAATAAAGGAAGCTCTACTAAATCATTTAATATAATGGTTACTAGCGCTGGACTAACATTTTGAATAAAATACTCTTTAATAAAGGCATGTTGAGAATCATCGATTTGAGTTTCATTAATAATATGAATATTATTGTCTTCAAGTTTATTTTGAATCTTACTCAAAATTTCCAAACTATAACTTTGTTGCTTAATTACGATATCTGTAATAATTTCTAGAAGCTCACCTGCTTTTACACCTCCAAGTTGGCTCTTACCTCCTTTTCCAGCTTCATCAATACGCTTAACAGTAGCATATCGCACTTTAAAAAACTCATCGAGATTGTTAGAAAATATACCTAAAAACCGAAGTCTTTCGATAAGAGGAACACTTTCGTCTTCGGCTTCTTGCAATACTCTTTCATTAAACTTAAGCCAGCTTAGCTCTCTATTAATGTAGCTGTTTTTTTCTTTTACCATTATTTTAAATCTCTTGGAAAAATTGTAAGTTTTGTAATTCCTTTTTCAATATTTTGCCATGAATTGACATCAAAATTTATAAGAACCAAACCACATGTTGGAAGGTTATCAATAAATTGGTCACCAAATATATTACAAATAGATGTGAAGGCATGATTATGACCAAAAATCATAACCTTTTCATAACGATTATCTAATTGCTTTAAAAACCGAATGACATTCTGACCTCCAAAATCATATAATTGATCTTCAATTTGAAGCAAATCGTGTTCATATTGAAGATTAGTAATAAAAATCTTACAAGTTGACAGTGCTCTTTTAGCTGGACTAGAAAAAATTTTATCAGGTAAAAAAGTTGATTTTTTTAAGGCTTCAGAAACTAATTCGGCATCTTTTAAACCTCTCTGTTTTAGTGGTCTATCTGCATCACTAACATCATATTTCCATGATGACTTAGCATGTCTAATAAGTAGTATTTCTTTCATAGTTGTTCGATAAAGTGCAACATTTTATCGATAAAATGTTGCATAATTCCGTTTTAACGATTATTTTCGTCCCTTTAACATTTAAATTTGTTAACCTGTTTGGTTATCATTTGTTTTGTTTAATTAATATAAAGTATAAATGACCCCAAATCAAAAATACATTAATAAATCCATTTTCGTGGTATTTCGTACCATCGTCCTTCCCTCAAAATATACTAGACGTTTAATTAAGTATTTTGTACTTAAGTGAAGTCTTGATATATCATTAAGTTTATTTAACATCGCTAAGCGAACACATAAAATTTGAATTAAATTTTAAACTATGAAATTAATAGTAACTTTCATTACAGCATGTCTTGCTGCTGTAACATTATCAAAATCAAATGAAGAACTAACAACTTCTAATGATTGTAGTGCACAACTAATTGTTGAAAAAGATAGAAGTTTCAAAACTGCAGATGAAGAAGGAGCTCAGTTCGTATTAGTGCTAACAAATACATCTAAAGACGTTAAAGCTTTTACTTTGTCTTCAAAAAAATCATCTAAGCCTTGTCGTAATAATGCACAATATAATAGAGGCAATAGCTCTAAAAATATTGAATTAGATGTTTCCTTTCAAAATAATAACTTAAATAGAAATAACACTAAAAAAACATCAAACAATGATGTTTTATTAAAAAGTGGTGAATCATACAAATTCATAGTTAATGTAAAAGTTCCTAAAGGAACTCAATTTAACGTATGGAGTTGTATAGACGTTGAAGTTAAATCTAAAGACTGCGAATCTACATTAGACACTAAAACCTTAAGTGTGTTTGTTGCAGATCCTTCTGAAGGATAATATTTGATTAATAAGTAAAAGAACAGGTTTTAAAGAAAAAATCGATGAGAAATAAATTACAATTTCAAAAAAGAAATGCTTTAAATATAACTAAGTTTATATTTGCTTTGCCGTTTCTGTTTTCAATTAATGTTCTATCAGGACAACAAGTTATCATTGATAAGGATATAAAAGAAAACGCAGCTGTTTGCAATCAATTTGATGTAACTCTAGAAATCATAGGTAAACCACCTAAAAGTCCTCAAGAGGTCGTTTTAATTATTGATAGATCAGGAAGTATGGATGATGGTCCAGTTCCTGAACCAATAGATTATGCTCAAGATGCTGCTATCGATTTCGTTAATAACTTTTTCTTACCAGCAAATAATCCTACAAATCTAAACAAAATTGCTATTGTTAGTTTTAGTAGTTCAGCTTCATTAGATATAGGACTTACTGATAGTAGTGGACAAACTGCTATTATCAATACCATTAATGGTATTACCACTGGAGGATGGACCAACACTCAAGCTGGTATTATTGCTGCAGATAACGAATTAACCAATAATGGTACATTTGATTGTGCTACACAACGTAGTATTATACTTCTTTCTGATGGTGTTGCAACGTATAGAAATGGAAGTTATTCTTCTTGTAGTTCTACGACATCTGGAACAGCTTGTCAAACTGCTGCTATTAATGCTGGTATTAATGCTCAAACAACTGTTGTAGCTGGAGAAACTTATAATCAAAGTATTTTTACAATTGGTTTAGTTGGAGCTATTAGCGGAACGGAACAAAACATTGCTTTAAGCACACTTGATGATATCCAAAATTCTGGTGCGTTTTCAACTGAAAATAATGCTGATTTATCTAATATATATGATACAATTTTAGGTCAATTGGTTCCAGCAGCAACACAGTTGCCTGGTCAAGCTCTTGTAGACGACACCATTGCTAATGGTTTTTCTATTGTACCTGGAAGTATTACGACAAGTAAAGGAACTACCACATATAATGATCCTTTGCTATCATGGTTTGTAGATGATTTATTTGAAGAAACTATAACCTTAACGTATACCATTGAACCCGATAATTCATCAGTATGCGGATCACAAACCTCAGGTAATACAGTTATCAATTATGAAGATGCCATGTGTCAAAACATATCTAGAGTATTTGATAATCCAGAATTTTGTGTGCCATGTCCAGAAATAACACCAAGTATTTCTAGAATTGGATGTACAGATTCAATTAGTTATTCTGCTACTTTAGATCAAAATGGCTGTACTTCTTCAGGAGATACTTTCTTTTGGTCATTTTATTTAAATGGTTATATAATTGGGACTTCAAACTCTATAAACGGAACATTTAATTATACAGGTAGCGACCCTTTTCAAGGTAACCTTACTGCCAATATAACATATACTGGAACATTTGGTGCAACATGTACTTTACCTAATATTACTAATGAAGTAGAAATTGTTATTCCTAACGTTCTTGAAGCTTCTTCATCTATTACAGATGTTCTTTGCTATGATGGTGCTTCTGGTGCAATTGATGTAACTGTTACTGGTGGAACTCCTCCTTACACCTATTTATGGAATAATGGTGAAACTACCCAAGATTTATCAGATATTGAAGCTGGTAACTACTCCGTTACAATTAGTGATGCATCTGGATGTAACATTATTGTTAGTGATAATGAAGTTACTCAACCAACTCAATTAACAGTAGGTGTAACATCTACAACTAATGCAGATTGTGCTGGAAACACTACTGGTGAATTAACAGTTGAAGCTTCAGAAGGTACTCCTCCATACACATACTCTATTGATGGTGGAAATACTTATCAATCTTCTGGTACATTTTCAGATCTATCTCAAGGCACTTATATTATTAGTGTTTTAGATGATAATGGATGTTCTGTTACAACTGGTAATATCATTATTGAAAATGATGACACTGAAAATCCCGAAATTACTGCTCCAGATGATTATACAATTGAAGGATGTAGTGTTTCAGATATTACAGGTCTAACTTATAACGAAACAACTACAACAATAACTTTAGCTCAACTGGAAAATGCATTAGATGGCAATGGAACAGCTTCAGATGTTGATGGTACTATTGCTTCTATTACCTATGCTGATATTAGCTCTGGAACTTGTACCATTACAGTAACTAGAACATTTACTGTTACTGATGATTGTGGAAATTCTGCATCAGACACACAAATTATTACAATTGAAGACACTACTGCTCCAATATTAACGCTTCCTGCAAATATTACAGTTGAGTGTACTGAAAATACTAGTCCATCTACTACCAGAAATGCAACTGCAACTGATAACTGTAGTAATGTAACCGTTACATTCACTGATAGCGCTGTTGCTGGTTGTGGTAACACAGAAACGATTACGAGAACATGGACTGCTACTGATGAGTGTGGAAACTCTATTTCTGAAGATCAAATTATTACAGTAGTTGATACAAATGCTCCTATTTTAACAATTCCTGCTAATGAAACTGTAGAATGTACCGAAAGTACAAACCCTTCAGAAACAGGAACTGCAACTGCTACAGATACTTGTGGTAATGTGACTGTAACCTTTGCTGATACTTCTGTTGCTGGTTGTGGTAACACAGAAACTATTACAAGAACATGGACTGCTACTGATGAGTGTGGTAACACTACTTCTGAAGATCAAATCATTACGGTTGAAGATAATACTCCACCTACATTAACATTGCCTTCAAATGCTACTGTTGAATGTACGCAAAGTACTGATCCATCTGTTACTGGAAGTGCGACAGCTTCTGATTCTTGTGGAACTGCTACAGTAACGTTTACTGATACTTCTGTTGCTGGATGTGGTAATACTGAAACAATTACTAGAACATGGACTGCTACTGATGCTTGTGGAAATTCAATCTCTGATACGCAAACCATTACTGTGGAAGATAATATTGCACCAAATTTATCAGCTTGTACAATTGAAAACACAGTTTTAGAATGTACAGATACTAATAATGAATCCCTTGCTGATGCTTGGAATGCCACCAATATTGCTGCGCTTGAAGCTTGTGCTACTGATACTTGTGACACCGATTTTACTGGTCAAGTGACTTCTGACTATGACTTTAATAATTTAAACATTACCTGTGGTCCTTGTGGTACATTAAATGTAACCTATACCATTACTGACGATTGTGGAAATACGTCTTCGCTTACTGCAACATTAACGTTTGATGATGGAACTATTCCAGATTTATCTAACTGTTCAGTGACTGATGGAACGATTGAATGTTCGGGTACTGATAATCAGACTTTAGCTAACGATTGGAATGCAGCGAACATTACTGCTCTTGAAAATTGTGCTGATGATCTTGGTGTGACTGTAACTTCTGATTATAGTTATAATAATCTAAGCTCTACTTGTGGGCAAGGTGGTACTATTGCTGTGGTTTATACCATTACTGATGATTGTGGGAACGCAACTACACTTAATGCGACTCTTACGCTTGAAGATACATCAGCTCCTGATCTGTCTAACTGTTCTGTAACCGATGGAACCATTGAATGTTCGGGTACTGATAATGAGTCTCTAGCTAACGATTGGAATGCAGCTAATATTGCTGCACTTGAATCTTGTGTAGCTGATACTTGTGATACAGATTTTACTGGTCAAATCACTTCTGACTATGACTTTAACAATTTAAGCTCTACTTGTGGGCAAGGTGGTACTATTGCTGTGGTTTATACCATTACTGATGATTGTGGGAATGCAACTACGCTTAATGCTACATTGACACTTGAAGATACGTCTGCACCTGATTTAACGAACTGTTCGGTAACCGATGGAACCATTGAATGTTCGGGTACTGATAATGAGTCTCTAGCTAACGATTGGAATGCGGCTAACATTGCTGCGCTTGAATCTTGTGTGGCTGATACTTGTGATACTGATTTTACGGGTCAGATTACTTCTGACTATAACTTTAATAACTTAAGTTCTACTTGTGGTCAAGGTGGTACGATTGCTGTAGTTTATACCATTACTGATGATTGTGGGAATGCGACGACACTTAATGCTACTTTAACGCTTGAAGATACATCAGCTCCTGATCTGTCTAATTGTTCTGTAACCGATGGAACCATTGAATGTTCGGGTACTGATAATCAGACTTTAGCTAACGATTGGAATGCGGCTAATATTGCTGCACTTGAAAATTGTGTGGCTGATACTTGTGATACGGACTTTACGGGTCAAATCACTTCTGATTATGATTTTAATAACCTAAGCTCTACGTGTGGTCAAGGTGGTACAATTGCTGTGGTCTATACCATTACTGATGATTGTGGAAATGCAACAACACTTAATGCTACTTTAACGCTTGAAGATACTTCGGCTCCTGATCTATCAAACTGTTCTGTGACTGATGGAACCATTGAATGTTCGGGTACTGATAATGAGTCTCTAGCTAACGATTGGAATGCGGCTAACATTGCTGCTCTTGAATCTTGTGTGGCTGATACTTGTGATACGGACTTTACTGGTCAAATCACTTCTGACTATGACTTTAACAATTTAAGCTCTACTTGTGGTCAAGGTGGTACGATTGCTGTAGTTTATACCATTACTGATGATTGTGGAAACACAACTACACTTAATGCGACTTTAACGCTTGAAGATACTTCGGCTCCTGATCTGTCTAATTGTACTGTTGAAAATACAGTTTTAGAATGTTCTGATACAGAAAATGAAGCTTTAGCTGATGCTTGGAATACTGCTAATATTGCTGCACTTGAATCTTGTGTGGCTGATACTTGTGACACCGATTTTACTGGTCAAGTGACTTCAGATTATGACTTTAATAATCTAAATACAACTTGTGGTCCTTGTGGTACATTAAATGTAACTTATACCATTACTGATGATTGTGGAAACTCTACAACGCTTACAGCTACATTAACGTTTGATGATGGAACTATTCCAGATTTATCAAACTGTTCAGTAACTGATGAATCTATTGAATGTTCTGGTGCTGATAATGAGTCTCTAGCTAATGATTGGAATGCTGCTAACATTACTGCGCTTGAAAATTGCGCTGATGATCTTGGTGTGACTGTAACTTCTGATTACAACTTTAATAACCTAAGTTCTACTTGTGGACAAGGTGGTACAATTCCTGTAGTTTACACCATTACTGATGATTGTGGAAACGCAACTACACTTAATGCTACTCTTACGCTTGAAGATACTTCGGCTCCTGATCTGTCTAATTGTTCGGTAACCGATGGAACGATTGAATGTTCAGGTACTGATAATCAGACTTTAGCTAACGATTGGAATGCGGCTAACATTGCTGTTCTTGAATCTTGTGTGGCTGATACTTGTGATACGGACTTTACGGGTCAAATCACTTCTGACTATAACTTTAACAATTTAAGCTCTTCTTGTGGGCAAGGTGGTACGATTGCTGTAGTTTACACCATTACTGATGATTGTGGAAACACAACTACACTTAATGCAACTCTTACGCTTGAAGATACGTCTGCGCCTGATTTATCTAACTGTTCTGTGACTGATGGAACCATTGAATGTTCGGGTACTGATAACCAGACTTTAGCTAACGATTGGAATGCGGCTAATATTGTTGCTCTTGAATCTTGTGTAGCTGATACTTGTGATACGGACTTTACTGGTCAGATCACTTCAGACTATAACTTTAATAACTTAAGCTCTACTTGTGGTCAAGGTGGTACAATTGCTGTAGTTTACACCATCACTGATGATTGTGGGAATGCGACAACGCTTAATGCTACTCTTACGCTTGAAGATACGTCTGCGCCTGATTTATCTAACTGTTCTGTGACTGATGGAACCATTGAATGTTCGGGTACTGATAACCAGACTTTAGCTAACGATTGGAATGCGGCTAATATTGTTGCTCTTGAATCTTGTGTAGCTGATACTTGTGATACGGACTTTACTGGTCAGATCACTTCAGACTATAACTTTAATAACTTAAGCTCTACTTGTGGTCAAGGTGGTACAATTGCTGTAGTTTACACCATCACTGATGATTGTGGGAATGCGACAACGCTTAATGCTACTCTTACGCTTGAAGATACGTCTGCTCCTGATCTGTCTAACTGTTCGGTAACAGATGGAACAATTGAATGTTCGGGTACTGATAATGAGTCTCTAGCTAACGATTGGAATGCGGCGAACATTGCTGCACTTGAAAATTGTGTGGCTGATACTTGTGATACGGACTTTACTGGTCAAATCACTTCTGATTACAACTTTAATAACCTAAGCTCTACGTGTGGTCAAGGTGGTACAATTGCTATCATTTATACCATTACTGATGATTGTGGGAACGCATCTACACTTAATGCGACTCTTACGCTTGAAGATACGTCTGCTCCTGATCTATCAAACTGTTTGGTAACAGATGGAACGATTGAATGTTCGGGTACTGATAATGAGTCTCTAGCTAACGATTGGAATGCTGCCAACATAACAGCTCTTGAAAATTGTGTGGCTGATACTTGTGATACGGATTTTACTGGTCAAATCACTTCTGACTATAACTTTAATAACTTAAGCTCTACTTGTGGTCAAGGTGGTACAATTGCTGTAGTTTATACCATTACTGATGATTGTGGAAACGCAACTACACTTAATGCAACTCTTACGCTTGAAGATACGTCTGCGCCTAATCTGTCTAACTGTTCTGTGGAAAACACTGTACTAGAGTGTTCTGATACTGAAAACGAATCGCTTGCTGATGCTTGGAATGCAGCTAACATTGCTGCGCTTGAAGCTTGTGCTGCAGATACTTGTGACACCGATTTTACTGGTCAAGTGACTTCTGACTATGACTTTAACAATTTAAATACAACTTGTGGTCCTTGTGGTACATTAAATGTAACTTATACCATTACTGATGATTGTGGAAATACAACTTCATTCACAACGACATTAACATTTGATGATGGAACAATTCCAGATTTATCTAACTGTTCAGTAACTGATGAATCTATTGAATGTTCTGGTGCTGATAATGAGTCTCTAGCTAACGATTGGAATGCTGCCAACATAACAGCTCTTGAAAATTGTGCTGATGATCTTGGTGTGACTGTAACTTCTGATTATAGTTATAATAATCTAAGCTCTACATGTGGACAAGGTGGTACAATTGCTGTCGTCTATACCATCACTGATGATTGTGGAAATGCGACAACGCTTAATGCGACTCTTACGCTTGAAGATACCTCTGCTCCAGATCTGTCTAATTGTTCGGTAACCGATGGAACCATTGAATGTTCGGGTACTGATAATCAGACTTTAGCTAACGATTGGAATGCGGCTAATATTGTTACGCTTGAATCTTGTGTGGCTGATACTTGTGATACGGACTTTACGGGTCAGATTACTTCAGATTACAACTTTAATAACTTAAGCTCTACTTGTGGTCAAGGTGGTACAATTGCTGTAGTTTATACCATTACTGATGATTGTGGAAATGCGACAACGCTTAATGCTACTCTTACGCTTGAAGATACCTCTGCTCCTGATCTGTCAAATTGTTCTGTAACGGATGGAACGATTGAATGTTCGGGTACTGATAATGAGTCTCTAGCTAACGATTGGAATGCGGCTAACATTGCTGCGCTTGAAAATTGTGTGGCTGATACTTGTGATACAGATTTTACTGGTCAAATCACTTCTGATTATGATTTTAATAACCTAAGCTCTACGTGTGGTCAAGGTGGTACAATTGCTGTAGTTTACACCATTACTGATGATTGTGGAAATGCAACAACACTTAATGCTACTTTAACGCTTGAAGACACCTCTGCGCCTGATCTGTCTAACTGTTCTGTAACGGATAGTACGATTGAATGTTCTGGTACTGATAATGAGTCTTTAGCTAACGATTGGAATGCGGCTAATATTGCTACTCTTGAAAATTGTGTGGCTGATACTTGTGATACGGATTTTACTGGTCAAATCACTTCTGACTATAACTTTAATAACTTAAGCTCTACTTGTGGTCAAGGTGGTACTATTGCTGTGGTTTATACCATTACTGATGATTGTGGGAATGCGACAACGCTTAATGCTACTTTAACGCTTGAAGATACTTTGGCTCCTGATCTGTCTAATTGTACTGTTGAAAATACAGTTTTAGAATGTTCTGATACAGAAAATGAAGCTTTAGCTGATGCTTGGAATGCGGCTAACATTGCTGCACTTGAAGCTTGTGCTGCTGATACTTGTGACACCGATTTTACTGGTCAAGTGACTTCAGATTATGACTTTAATAACCTAAATACAACTTGTGGCCCTTGTGGAACACTAAATGTAACTTATACTATTACTGATGATTGTGGGAATGCTACAACACTTAATGCAACATTGACATTTGATGATGGAACTATTCCAGATTTATCTAACTGTTCTGTAACCGATGAATCTATCGAATGTGATGGTGATAATAATGAAACACTTGCTAACGATTGGAATGCCGCTAATATTACTGCGCTTGAAAATTGTGCTGATGATCTTGGTATTACAGTAACATCTGATTATTCTTTTGCAAATCTTGTTTCTACTTGTGGTCTTGCAGGAACAATCGCAGTTGAATACACTATCACTGATGATTGTGGGAATGCTACAACTCTGAATGCAACATTGACTATTGAAGATACTTCTGCACCAATCTTTACTGCTCCTGATAACATTACTATTGAATGTGATCAAGATGCAACGGACTTAACGTTAACTGGTGATGTCACTGATGAAAATGATGCTTGCTCTGAAACTCTTGAAGCAACCTACACAGATAGTGTAACTCAAGGTGACTGTGCTAACGAATCTATCATTACAAGAACTTGGACTTTAGTTGATGAGTGTGGAAATGAAACTTCTTTAAATCAAACTATTACTGTTGAAGATACTACTGCGCCAACATTTACTGCTCCTGATAACATTACTATTGAATGCGATCAAGATGCAACCGACTTAACGTTAACTGGTGATGTCACTGATGAAGCTGATAACTGCTCTTCGAATCTAGAGGCTACTTATACAGATAGTGTTGCTGATGGCAATTGTGCGAATGAATCTATCATTACAAGAACTTGGACTTTAGTTGATGAGTGTGGCAATGAAACTTCTTTAAATCAAACTATTACTGTTGAAGATACGTCTGCGCCAACATTTACTGCTCCTGATAACATTACTATTGAATGCGATCAAGATGCAACCGACTTAACGTTAACTGGTGATGTCACTGATGAAGCTGATAACTGCTCTTCAAATCTAGAGGCTACTTATACAGATAGTGTTGCTCAAGGCGATTGTGCGAATGAGTCAATTATTACAAGAACTTGGACTCTTGTTGATGAGTGTGGCAATGAAACCTCTTTAAATCAAACTATTACTGTTGAAGACACTACTGCACCAACATTTACTGCTCCTGATAACATCACTATTGAATGTGATCAAGATCCAACTGACTTAGCGTTAACTGGAGATGTGACTGACGAAACTGATAACTGTTCCACAGGTCTTGAAGCTACTTTTACTGACAATAGTGAAGGAAGTGATTGTGCAAATGAATCAATTATTACTAGAACTTGGACTCTTGTTGATGAGTGTGGTAATGAAACTTCTTTAAATCAAATTATTACTGTTGAAGATACTACTGCACCAACGTTTACTGTACCAGATAATATTACTATTGATTGTAATCAAGATTCAAATGACTTTACAATTACTGGAGATGTGACTGACGAAGCCGATAATTGCTCTACTGGATTGGATGCAACATTCACTGATTTTATCGCTCAAGGTGATTGCCCTAATGAATTAGTAATTACAAGGGTATGGAGACTAGAAGATGATTGTCTTAATGCTACAACATTAGATCAAATAATTACTATTACTGATAATATTGCGCCAACATTTACTGCGCCTGAAAACATTACTATTGAATGTGATCAAGATGCAACCGACTTAATGTTAACTGGTGATGTCATTGATGAAGCTGATAACTGCTCTTCGAATCTAGAGGCTACTTATACCGATAGTGTTGCTCAAGGTGATTGTGCGAATGAGTCAATTATTACTAGAACATGGACTTTAGTTGATGAATGTGGAAATGAAACTTCTTTAAATCAAACCATTTCTATTGAAGATAATGCTGCGCCAACGTTTACAGTACCTGAAGATATTACCATTGAATGTCATCAAGATTATACAGATTTATCTATAACTGGAGATGTTACAGATGAAAATGACAACTGTAATACGAATTTAGAAGCAACTTATTCTGATAATATAAGTAATGGTATTTGTGCTAATGCTTCAGTAATAATTAGAACTTGGACATTGATTGATGATTGTGGAAATACAACAACAAACACACAAGTTATTAATGTAACTGACACAATAGGTCCTTCATTCACAGCTCCTGTAGATCTTACAGTACAATGTGATCAGGATGTCAATGACTTAACAATCACTGGAGATGTTACTGATGAAACTGACAACTGTGATACGAATTTAGAGGCTACTTATACAGATAGTATCGTAAATGGTTCTTGTACTAATGAATATGAAATAATTAGAATATGGGAAGTAACAGATTCATGTAATAATTCATATAATGCTACACAAATCATTAATGTTGTAGATACGACAAACCCAACATTCACTGTTCCTGATAACATTACTATTGAATGTGATCAAGATCCTAATGACTTAACTTTAACTGGTGACGTCACTGATGAAGCGGATAACTGTTCTACTGGATTAGAGGCAACCTATACTGATATAATAGAACCTGGTATTTGTGCAAACGATTCAATTATTAGAAGAACATGGAGGTTAGTTGACGAATGTGGAAATACAACAGATATAGAACAAGTAATATCTGTAGAAGACACTACAGCTCCCGTAATGACCTCAGATTTTGAAGAAATCATTAATGTAGTTTGTAATGACATCCCAGACATTCCAAGTCCTGAATTTCAAGATGCTTGTTCTAGCAATATGTCTGTCATAGCTCCAGATCCAAGTAACGAAGTTATCATTGATATCGATGCTGATAACTATCAAATTATTAGAACTTGGACTGTTACTGATGAGTGTATGAACTCTAATGATTATGTGCAAACCATTAACGTAACTGTACAAAGCCAAGTTGATGCTGTAGACACTGAATTATGTATCATTGAAGACTTTAACTTTGATTTATTTGATTTACTATCGGGTAATTTTGATACTGATGGAGTATGGACTGTTACTCAAGGCGATGCTATTTTAGATGGCAGCTTATTCAATCCTTCATCATTATTAGATGCTAATGATGATTATACAGATTTTGACTTAGGTGATTATGTATTTACATATTCAGTTGGTGGCATTTGTCCAAGTCAAACTGATGTTACTATAACAATTAATGATGATTGTGTTGTTTTACCATGTGGAGAAGACGATGTTATTGTTTCTAAAGCTGTAACACCTTCAGTCTTAGATGGTGTAAATGATGTATTTGCTGTAACAGGAATTGAAGACTGTGGTTTTGTTATAGACCTACAAATCTTTAATCGTTGGGGAGCAAAAATATATGATAACTCAAACTATCAAAACGATTGGAATGGTCAAGCTTCAGGAGCTTCTGTAGGAAATTCTGGATTTGTCCCAACTGGAACATATTATTATATTATAAAATTAAAAGGTAGCACCGGTGATTTAGAATTAAAACCAATCACTGGACCAATCTACGTATCAACAAACTAAATCTTAACCGAAAATGAAATTAGTAAAGTTTAACATTATAGCATTTATACTATTCAGTAGCTGGATGGGAGTTGCACAGCAATTGCCACAGTTTACTCAGTATATGTACAATACAATCTCAATTAATCCTGCCTATGCAGGAAGTAGAGAAACATTAAGTGTGGTTGGTTTACATAGAAGTCAATGGGTTGGTCTTGAAGGAGGTCCAACGACTCAAACGCTTTCTGTTCATACACCTTTGAGAAATGACAAAGTTGGATTGGGTCTCTCGTTTATAAACGATGAATTAGGCTATCAAAACTTTTCATACTTATATGGTGATTTCTCATATACCATTCGAGTAAGTGAAAACAGTGAATTAGCGTTTGGTGTAAAAGCTGGATTTACAAGCTATAGTCTTGATGCTGATTTTAGACAATCAGAAATAAATGACCAAGCAATTTTCGGTTATGAAGATCGCTGGAAACCAAACATTGGTGCTGGTGCTTACTGGCATAGTAACAGATGGTATTTAGGATTGTCGGCTCCAAGAATCTTAAATACTGATTATACAGGTGATGAAGAGTATGAATCTCTAGAGAGAATTAGTTACTACTTTACTGGTGGATATGTATTTGATTTAAGTGAAAATACTAAGCTTAAACCAGCTATGTTACTTAAAGCTACTAATGGAGCTCCTTTATCATTTGATATCACAGCAAACTTTTTATTCTATGAAAAGTTTTGGGCTGGTGCATCATATAGAATTAATGAATTAGCTCAAGCTATTGGTGGTATTGCAGATTTTCAAGTGTCTAAGCAATTGAGAATTGGTTATGCATACGAATATCCTTTATCAGACTTAAGTGCTTATACAAGTGGAACTCATGAAGTTCTTCTGATGTTCGAAATATTTAAAAGCAAACGTATTAAATCGCCTAGATACTTCTAAAAATTTAATCATGATGAAAACAAAAACTTTAATATTCCTTTTTGTGCTAAGTAGCACATTCATGATCGCTCAAGAAAAGCTAGCCGATAAGTTTTTTGGCAATTTTAGCTATATAAAAGCAACTGAATTATATAAAGAAGTGCTAAAAAAAGGCGACACTAGTGTACATGTATTGACTAGATTAGGTGATTGTTATTATAACAATTCTAAATCTGAAGATGCTGCTCTATGGTACGGAAAAGCATTACAAAAATATGACAAAGATGTAAGTCCAGAATACATCTATAAATACATTCAGTCTTTAAGAAGTTTAGGAAACTATACTGAAGCTGACGTTTGGATGAAGAAATTTACTGAAATTCAAAATAACGATACTAGAGTTAAAGACTATAATCCTGAAGACATTAGTAAATACAACGAATTAGCTAAAACTGAAAAGGATCGCGTTGTCAAACTAGTTAACATGCCTTTCAATTCTAAATATTCAGATTTTGGATCATTCATACAAAATGGACAATTGTATTTTGCATCATCAAGAAATACTGATGAAAAGAAATTATACAGTTGGAATCAAGAACCGTTTTTAGACATCTATAGTGTTTCAGTAGACAAAGAAGGAGACTCCATTTCTTATGGAAGTGCAGATTTTATAAACGCTGAAAAAATAAATACAGATTACCACGAAGCTTCAATCGCTATTACAAATGATGGTAAAACCATGTATTTTACTCGTGACAATGTTAGTAAAAAGAATAAGGTAAAATATGACAAAAAGGGAACAACGCATTTAAAGCTTTACAAAGCTAAACTGGTTGGTGAAACTTGGACAGATATTGAAGAACTTCCGTTTAATGACGATGTATTCTCAACTGGTCATCCAACATTAAGTCCAGATAACAACACCTTATATTTTGTGTCAGATCGTGAAGGTGGTTTGGGTCAAACCGATATTTATAAAGTAGAAATAACTGGTGATTCATATTCTGATCCTGTTAATTTAGGAGAAAAAATTAATACTGAAGGCCGCGAAATGTTTCCATTTGTAAGTCAGGATAGTACATTTTATTTTTCTTCAGATGGACACCTAAACTTAGGGTTTTTAGACATTTTTAAATCTGATATTATAAAAAATGAAGACGCTCAACCCGAAAACTTAGGAGCTCCTTATAATAGTGGCTATGACGATTTTGCATTTTTCATGAACCCTTCTGAAGACGAAAATGACAAAACAGGATATTTCTCTTCTAATAGACCAGATGGTCAAGGTAGTGACGATATTTATAGTTTTGATGCAAGTATTTGCCTTCAAACTATAAAAGGAATAACAAGAGATGCCAATACAAATGAGATACTTCCTGGCGCAACTGTTAAACTTATTAACGAAGTAGGAAAAGTACTTGAAGAAATTGAAACTAAGGAAGATGGTGCATATGAATTTACAGTTGATTGTAATAAAAAATACACTGTTATTGGTAGCAAAGAAGATTTTAAAGATGACTTAAAAGAAGTTACTACAGATAATAAGCATGAAAAAGAAACTGAAGCTGATCTGTATTTAGAACCGCTTATCAATGACAACCAAATTGTGATTAATCCTATTTTCTTTGATTTTGACAAATCGAATATTAGAACAGATGCACAATACGAATTAGAAAACATTGTAGATGTAATGCGTGCACATCCTAATATGGTGATAAAAATTGAATCGCATACAGATAGTCGTGGACGTGACAAATACAATGAAAAGCTATCAGACCGAAGAGCAAAATCTACTCGAGATTACATTATTTCAAGAGGAATAGCTCCAGAACGTATTGAAAGTGCCATTGGTTATGGAGAAACTCAGCTACTTAACAAATGTTCTAATGGTGTGAAATGTACTGAAGAAGAGCATCAGTTAAACAGACGTTCATACTTCTATATTTTAAAAGAATAAAAGTTTACCCTCTATCTTGAACTTAGAAAAAGCAGACTCATTTACGAGCTGCTTTTTCGCATTTATAAGCATTTTTATTCGCATTAAAAGCGCTTTATTAGTTTTCCTTTTGAACAATCATTAACATAAGTGATTAGTTATTCTCAAAATAACCTTTAACATATAATGCTTCAGTATCTACATTCAAGTATTGCCCAACATGTCGTTGTATTTTAGATAAGCTAACACCTTTTGTCTGAAGCAATCTAAATCAATTCAAGTATAGCATCATATTTCGAATTCAATGTCATGGCTTTATTAATTAATGTATTTTTAAAATCTGTATCGATTCGATAAAGAGATAAAAGCTTTAAAGTCCTTCTCTATCTCTTCCAAACATATTTTCTTCTTGCAATTTGCTGCTCTTAAAATGTATAATATAAATTCAATCTTCAACTTGTTATACTTTCCATCCTTATAAATCAACGTACTCAACCAAACAATAATTAGTTAAGCTACATTCAAGGTTTAAATGTGTTTCAAACGACTTTAATATTTAATGGATTTACTAATGAAATATAAATTGAAGAAAACAAAAAAAAGCCACAGGAATACTGTGGCTCTAAAAACTATTATTTGCTATTAATCAAATTTTTGAATTATGTTACCTTTTTATAAATATGTTTGTGAAATACCATTTTCCTTGAGAATTTTGTTCGGCAGAAACATCAAAATCTGTAAAATCGCCTTCAATATTTGCTCTATGACCTTCACTATTTAACCATGCATTAACAACAGATTGAGCAGAACTAAATGCATAAGCTACATTTTCTGATACTCTAGTTGCTGAAGCATTTTGTTCCAAACTATTCTTACGTTGAAAAAAGTTATCATGAGATACATTATCTACTTCAACCATATAATCTGTATGTGTGTATGCTACAGCTTTAATTGTGTTGTGATTATTTAAAGCATTTAAGCCTAAATTAATTCTATGAGCATTGATTAGCTCTAAAATTTCAATTTCTATAAGTTTAGCTTCTGGAGCTTCAACTAATTCAATATTTTCAATTGTTTCATCTGGAAGTTCTTCAGTAGAACATGAAAACGACAACATAGCGATTAATACCAATAAAGGCAAGAATTTTGTAGGTTTCATAACGTAGGTTAAATTTTGGTAATTTAGATTTGGGGTCTAAATTGTTTGGTTAATTAATTATTGACTAAAAACGGGACAAAGAATTCAGCCAACTGTCAATTTCATCGACAATATACACAAACACGCAAACAAAACCCGCTAACAAACGTTATTTTTCGATAAAATGTATTTAAAATGTAAGAAATATCTTAAAAACTATGTAGTTCATCGATTTATGGAGCTAATCGATTCATATTCCAATTGTAATTTTTGTCTAATTGATAGCGTATTCTATCATGCAAACGATTAGGTCGTCCTTGCCAAAATTCAATCTCAATAGGTTTAACAATAAAACCTCCCCAAAACTTAGGTCTTGGTATTGGTTTGCCTTCAAAGCGATCTTCTAAAGACTTCAAACGTTGCTCTAAGGCATCTCTATCTTTAATAATTTCACTTTGATTAGATACTAAAGCACCAAGCTGACTTCCTCTAGGTCGTGATTCAAAATAACCATCGCTTAAATTTTCGGCTATTTTTTCCGCTTTTCCTTTAATAATGACTTGACGCTCTGCTTCTGGCCAAAAAAAGGATAAGCATACATTTGGATTATTAGTTATAGCTTTACCTTTTTCACTTTCGTAATTGGTATAAAAAATAAATCCTTCGTAGGTAAACTTTTTAAGCAGCACTACTCTACTTTTAGGAAAACCATCTAATCCAATTGTAGATAAAGTCATGGCATTGGTTTCGCCAATATTAAAATAAGTATCTACTTCATGAAACCATTTTTGAAAAACTTCTAAAGGATTATCACTCAAATGCTCTTCAAGCAATTCTTGTTTTTCATAAGATTTTCTGTAATCACCTAAGTCTGTATTCATTAGATATAAGGTTAAATAATTTTATTATGTTTTTGTTTAAAACTTGACAAATTTCTTATAAATTTAAGCAATAATCCCTAGAAATGACATTTGAAAATAGCAAATATTCTAACCTTTTAGAGTATAAAAAAGTAGAACTTCCATACGGAACGTTCTACATTACAAAGCAATTTGTAATATCAGAATTAAACGAAGGCATACATGTTAATTTTGAAATGGTTAGCAAATTAATTGCTCATTTCTCTGAAGAAATTAGTAATGACATTAGAATAGGTTACATTGCAAATCGTATAAATGCCTACTCGTTTGAACCTCAATTATGGCTAGATTTTAATAATGACTATGATTTTGTAGTTGCTAGTGCTGTGGTTTCTTATAGTGACTTTGGTTATTTAAATTCTAGTTTAGAAAAGCACTTTTTTAAGAAAAGTCTAAAACGCTGTAAAAGTTTAGATGAAGCTATTGAATGGATGATGGAGTTAGATGAATTTAAAGAAGAAGTCAATTCGTAAACATAATTCGTTTTAAAATTCGAATGATTTTCCATCTTTAGCTAGTTCTACATTTTCAAAAATTTCTGAAGCTTCTTCTTTAAACAAGTTTAAGTCATTATATCTTGTTGAATAATGACCAAGAATTAGAGTGTTAGCATTGGCTTGTTTAGCAATACTTGCTGCTTGCTTTGCTGTACTGTGTTTTGTTGGAGCGGCAAGTTTTTCGTTTTTATCTAAAAATGTAGATTCATGGTATAAAACATCTACATCCTTAATGATTGGTAACATGGCTTCATTATATGCTGTATCACTACAAAATGCATAACTTTTAGGCGGATTAGCTGATTTTGTAAGTATTTCGTTTTTTACAAGATTACCATGTTTATCTTCAACATCAAAGCCTTGTTTAAGTTTCCTATAATACGCAACATCGATATCTGCATTTAAAACTGCATTCATATCTAACTTGCGTTCGCCTTCTTTTTCTTTAAACAAAAATCCGTTGGTATATATACGATGATCTAAGGGAATGGTATAGACTTCTACTTTTTCATCTTCAAAAATTAATTCTGAAGTGGTTGAAGCTAATTCATGGAAAATCAGTTTATAATTGGTCCAAGATTCTGCCAGTTTCATTTGAAGCGTAATCACTTCCTTTAAACCTTTTGGTGCATAAATATGTAAATCTGCTTCACGAGTTAGCAATCGAAATGTAGAAATTAAACCAACCAAACCAAAACAATGATCACCATGTAAATGCGAAATAAAAATATGTTTAATTCTGTTAAACTTAATTTTATGCCTACGCAATTCAACTTGAGTTCCTTCTCCACAATCTATTAAAAATATGTGGTTATTAATCTCTAAAACTTGAGAGGTTGGATTGGTATTGGTTCGTGGAGTAGCACTATGACAGCCAAGAATTGTTAGTTTCATTAATTTTAAAATCCTAAATCGCGTTCCATTTCTTCCATTTCAATAATATCATGAGCTTCTTGAAGCGTTGGAACTACAATTATTTCATCTGGAGTTTCATCAAGATTTGCTTTATCTGTTACTATAACGAATGATTGTTTTGCTTTTCGATGTGTGTTAGATAATTGCAAAAACTCAACAATATCCTGCAATGTAACCTTGTTTAAAGTAGTGAGGTTTACAATAATATTATCATTTTTAAAGCGCTCGTAAAGCACTTCAATCTTTTTTACCAACTCAACAACTGAAGCTTTTTCTTGTGTAATTATAGATGTGTTTCCGTGTTTATCAAAAATCATAACTCTAATGTTTTATTTTGGAAGCCAATAAGTAAATCACTGCCATTCTAATTGCCACACCATTTTCAACCTGATTCAAAATAATGGCTTGGTCTGAATCTGCTACATCGCTTGTGATTTCTACACCACGATTTATTGGACCAGGATGCATGATGGTAATCTCTTTATCTAATGAATCTAATAAAGATTTAGTAACTCCATATTGTTGCGTATATTCTCTTGTTGAAGGGAAATAACTAATATCCATACGTTCGTTTTGAACACGCAACATATTAGCAACATCACACCAATTAAGTGCTTTTTGCAAATTGGTTTCAACCTTAACTTCCAAATCTTTAATATATTTTGGCAATAATGTTTTAGGACCACAAACCATCACATTGGCACCTAATAATTGTAATGCATAAATATTAGACAACGCTACTCTACTGTGCAAAATATCTCCAACAATAACCACATTCTTCCCTTTAACTTCTCCAAATTGCTCTCTAATAGAATAGGTATCTAAAAGCGCTTGAGTTGGATGCTCATGAGCTCCATCTCCAGCATTGATAATACTCGCATCAATATGTTGTGATAAAAACACACCAGCTCCAGGATTTGGATGACGCATTACGACCATATCAACCTTCATCGACAAAATATTATTTACTGTATCAATTAAGGTTTCTCCTTTTTTTACTGAAGATTGAGAGGCTGAAAAATTAATCACATCTGCAGATAATCGTTTTTCAGCGAGTTCAAAAGACAGTTTTGTTCGTGTAGAATTTTCAAAAAATAAATTGGCAATAGTAATGTCTCTAAGCGAAGGCACTTTTTTTATCGGACGATTAATCACTTCTTTAAAATGATCTGCCGTTTCAAAAATCAGTTGAATATCTTTTTTGTTAAGATATTTAATTCCTAATAAGTGATTGACACTTAATTCGCTCATTGTACTAACTATTTATCAAATATACTGCGTCTTCACCTTCGTTTTCAACCCAGTTAACTTTCACTTTTTCTTCGTTTATAGCATCTACTTGTCGACCTCTATAATTTGGTTGAATTGGTAAATGCCTACTAAATCGTCTGTCTATTAATGTCAATAATTCTATTTCATTTGGTCGTCCAAACGATTGAATTGCTGTCAATGCTGCTCTAATGCTTCGTCCTGTATACAGAACATCATCAATAAAAACTATATTTTTATTTTCCACTAAAAAATTAATTTCGGTAGTATTTGCTTCTAATATTTTTTCTCCTCTTCTAAAATCATCTCTAAAAAATGTAATATCTAAATGACCCAATTGTACATTTTTAATCTTGTAATTGGTTTTAAGCATTTCTGCCAAACGATTTGCAAGGTATTTGCCTCTTGGCTGTAGTCCTATAAGAACAGTATTAGAAAAATCGTTATGATTTTCAATGAGTTGGCAAGCCAATCGATGAAGAATGATGTTTACCTCTTTAGCATTAAGTAACACTTTTTGACTCATATAGTTTCCAAACGTATTTGGTATGCAAAGTTAATGTAAAATTTTAGAAGTAGAAACATATCCTTAAGAAACAAAAAAGCCTTTCATTTTTGAAAGGCTTTTTAATAGGATCTAATGGATTCCGTATCAAGTACGGAATGACAGAAAAATTATTTCTTTCCGTCCATTTTATCTTTAAGAGCTTGTAAAGCATCATTAGCATCACCTAAAGTTGGTTTAGCTTCTGCAGCTTGTGCTTCTGCTTTTTTAGCAGCAGCTTTTACATTAGCAATTTCTTCTTCTTTAAAGATTGCAGTATGAGAAGCTACTACTCTTTTGAATTCTTTATTGAACTCAATGATTTTAAACTCAGCAGTTTCTCCTTTTTTCAATTTACCACCATCTTCTTTTTCTAAGTGACGAGAAGGAATAAATGCAACGATATCTTCGTTAAATTCTATTGTTGCGCCTTTATCTACGATTTCAGTAATTGCAGCAGTATGCGAAGTACCTAAAGCAAATTCAGTTTCGTATTTATCCCAAGGGTTATCTGTAGTTTGTTTGTGACCTAAAGATAATTTACGTCCTTCAACATCTAATTCTAATACAACGACTTCTAAGTTATCACCTACGTTACAGAACTCAGATGGATGCTTGATTTTCTTAGTCCAAGATAAGTCAGAAATATAAATTAATCCGTCAATACCTTCTTCTAATTCAACAAATACACCAAAGTTAGTAAAGTTACGTACAACTCCTGTGTGCTTAGAACCTACTGGGTATTTAGATGTGATATCTGTCCATGGATCTGGTGTTAATTGCTTAATACCAAGAGACATTTTACGATCTTCTCTATCTAAAGTTAAGATTTGAGCTTCGATTTCATCACCAACAGATACGAAATCTTGAGCAGAACGTAAATGTGTAGACCAAGACATTTCACTTACGTGAACTAATCCTTCAACACCTTCTTCTACTTCAACAAATGCACCATAATCGGCAATAACAACGACTTTACCTTTAACTTTATCACCTACTTTTACAGTTTCGCCTAAAGCTTCCCAAGGGTGTTTGCTTAATTGCTTAAGACCTAATTGGATTCTAGATTTGTCTTCATCGAAGTCTAAAATTACAACATTAAGTTTTTGGTCTAGTTCTACAATTTCATTTGGATGATTAATTCTTGACCAAGATAAATCAGTAATATGAACTAATCCGTCAACACCACCAAGGTCAATAAATACACCATACGATGTAATATTCTTAACAGTACCTTCTAATACTTGACCTTTTTCTAATTGACCAATAATTTCTTTCTTTTGCTCTTCAATATCAGCTTCAATAAGAGCTTTATGAGAGACTACTATGTTTTTGAATTCGTGGTTGATTTTCACAACTTTAAATTCCATAGTTTTATTTACGTATTGATCGTAATCTCTAATTGGTTTTACATCAATTTGAGAACCTGGTAAGAACGCTTCAATACCAAATACGTCTACGATCATACCACCTTTAGTTCTGCATTTTACAAAACCATTTACGATTTCACCAGTTTCGTGTGCATTGTTAACACGATCCCAAGCTTTGATTACTCTAGCTTTTCTATGAGATAATACTAATTGTCCTGTTGCATCTTCACGAACATCAATTAATACTTCTACTTTATCACCAACTTTTAAATCTGGATTGTAACGGAACTCATTAAGAGAAATTACACCTTCAGATTTTGCATTGATATCAATAATAGCATCTCTATCAGTAATGTGAATTACTACACCTTCTACAACTTCATCATCTAAAGTATCAACGAAGTTTTCAGATACTAATTTTTCAAATTCTTCTAATTGTTTATCATCAACTGGATCAATTCCTTCTTCGTAGTTGTGCCAATTGAATTCTTTTAAGAATTTTTCAGGATTTGCTTGTGACTCAGATACTTTTACTTTAGGAGTCTCAACTGTTTGTGTTTCTGTAGTTTCAACAGTTGCCGCTTCAGTAGTTTCTACCTCAGCTTTTGGAGTTTCTTTTTCAGACATGTGCTGAATAAAATTTGTATTCTGTATGCTTTGAAAGATAACGCGATAAACACACAGAAGTGTTATTGTTTTGATTTTAGTTTCCTTTCATCTTTCAAGATTCGCTAAAAGGAGTGCAAAAATACATATATTTTATCAATAAAACAAGTAAAATTAATACGATACAATTAAAACCAATCTCAGAAAATAGAACTATAGAAAAAGCTATCTAACACATTGATTTTTTGGTATATAAATTGATATCTTTATCATGCATTAATTATTAAATTTAAAACAACTATTATGATAAAAGCTAAATACCAAAACGTACTAGATTTAGGTGAACAATTAAACATTAAAGATGGAAATGTTGTTGAAGAAAATGGCATTTTAAAAGTTTGGGGAACTGCAAAAACTCAATATGAAAAAAACTTGCTTTGGGATGCTATTAAAGCCATTGGTGGAGAAAATCCAGCAGATATTATGGCAGATATAAAGGTTGCTGATGAATCTGTTTACCACAGACATACGGTTAAAAGTGGTGAGACTTTAGGTAAAATTGCTAAGCATTATTATGGTGACGCAATGAAATATCAAAACATTTTTGCTGCAAATTCTGATATTTTAAAAAATCCAGATTTAATTTATCCTGATCAGGAATTGATTATTCCTAACTTATAGGAACGATTCAACAGAAACAAAAAAAGCGACCAATGGTCGCTTTTTTTGTTTTAATAAGAATACTCATCTTGTTTAATTACATTCTGAAATTTTATCTTTCGCTAGTTTATACACCAATTCAAATTGCTCTTCTAAATTTAAATTTGAGTTGTCAATTTTAATGGCATCATCTGCCATTGTTAGTGGTGAATCTTCTCGAGTTGAATCGATATGATCTCTGCTTTGAACATTTTTGAGGACATCTTCATAATCGACCTCATCTCCTCTTTCAACCAACTCATCGTAACGACGTTGCGCTCGCTGTTCTGCTGTGGCTGTCATAAATAATTTCAATTCAGCATCAGGAAACACTACTGTTCCAATATCGCGACCATCCATCACAACACCTTTATCTTTTCCAAAGTTTTGTTGTTGCAATACAAGCTGTTCACGAATTTCTGAAACTGTGGCTATCTGACTTACAAATTGTGAAACTTCTAAGGTTCTAATTTGTTTCTCGACATTATCTCCATTAAGATACACTTCAGCAAAACCAAGTGCCTCATTAAACACAAAACCGATTTGAATACAATCTAATTGAGCAATCAATCTGTCTTTGTTAAAGTAATCGGTTTCAATAAATCCATTTTGCATCGCATACAAAGTTACAGCACGATACATGGCTCCTGAATCGACATAAATATAACCCAGCGTTTTAGCCAAACGCTTAGCGACTGTACTTTTTCCAGTCGATGAAAATCCGTCTATGGCTATGGTTATTTTGTTCATTATCTTAAATCAATTTGCAATCCGAAGAAACTTGTATTAGATGCGCTTGTATATCTTGCATGCGTATAACTAAATCGCATTTTGTTTAGTTTAATTCCTACACCAAAAGATAGTCCAGAGAAATTTCGTTGCTCTTCAATACGAAGTTCTTCTGCTCTTCTAAAATTGTATCCCAATCGAATACTAAATCCACGCTCAGGAAATAATTCGGCTCCTAGTACAGTATGTCTCATTAGTTCTCCCAAAAAGCTTGTTTCTTCTTGAGTTTGATTGCCTTCTAAATCTGTAGAAGCTCTCGCTGGATTTGAAAATGCTAATGGCCATTTTTGTAAATTCTCGAAAGTCAAATGCCAACGCAAAGGTACATTTTCTAAATTTTGAGATAATCCCAAGGAAATATCTAAAGGTAATTTTTCATTTAAACCAGCATAAGTTACAATTTGAGTTCCTAGATTTCTAATACTTAAGGCAGCATGAAAATCTAGTTTCTCATTGATATACATAGCACCTAAATCTGCAGCAATACCAATAGAATTATATTGTTCTAACTTAGATGTAATCACTTTTAAATTGGCTCCTAAATAAAAATCTGTATACGGAATTTGATACGCATATCCTGCTGACAATGCTGCTTCATTACCTGTAAACGTTCCTGTAGAAACTCCATTTTGGTCATAACCATCAAACTCACCATAATTAATATAAGTCATACCAATATGCAAGGTTTGCACATGCCTATCCCAAGTATAGGCATAAGCTGCTGTTCCATAACTAATTCCGCCTAAATAACTTGAATAATTAATCGCCAATTGATTGTCCATTTCTTCATTTATACTAGCAGGATTGAATAAACCACTAGTAACATCGTAATCGTAGTTTGTAATGACTTTTCCACCAAGAGCAGCTTGACGTGGTGACGATACTAAATTTAAAAACTGAAACGTAGCTTCACCACCTACTTGCGCATAAAATGCAGAAGTCGTTAAAAGACAAATAATAGTGGTAATTTTCTTTAGCATATAAGTTTGCAAAGTAAATAAATCTATCTTAAAACGAGTATATGTCTATTTTATTTTTTTGTAAGTGTTGAATTCTGATTGACTTGAAGTTTTTGCCCAACCTTAATCAGATTACCTGAGAGTTGATTTAGAGTCTTTAATTCATCAACTGTAGTATTATTTTTCTTAGCTATACTATATAAAGTATCGCCTCTCGATACAATCCAAGTAATTTCGGCTTCTGAAAAATCGAAATTTCTAACTCTTAAATTCTGACCTGGCTTAATGAGTGTTGTTTCTAATTTATTAGCAATAATAAGTTCGTTCAAGGTTGTATTGTAACGCTTAGAAATGGCATATAAATTTTCACCTTCTTTCACAAGATGAAAATTAGAAGTAGTAGCTTCAATGACTTCCTCTTTTTTGCTAGTTGATTTTACTAAAGAAGGTGTTTCCTCTAAAACATCATCATCTGTAAGGTGTTTTGAGTTATTATTTTCAGAAACACTTTCAATTGTATTAAGAGGTTCTACTTCTTCAACTACTGTTTGATTAGCATTGGAAACTACTTCAGTTTCTGAAATAGTTTCCATATCTTTTATTAAATTGGTTTTAATCTCGGTTCTTGAATCTAATAGTGAATCTTTAATTTTTTTTGCTGCTCTGGATTTCGCAATCTCACCATTAGCATAAGTAACTTCTCCAGTTATTAAATTAAGTTTAGCTGGCTTTCCATTAAGAAGCACATCTTTGTAATTGTCGGTTTCATTTGTTTGTGCAAAAGCTCCAAAACTAGAAGCTGTAAAAACTAAAACCGTAGCTATTAATCTAAAGTTTTTTAGCATTCTTTACTTTTTGATTGGTTAATGCCAGTTTTAAGACATCACTCATATCTTTGACATAATGAAATCTTAAACCCCTCAAATATAAGGGTTTTATTTCTTCTATGTCTCTTTTATTATCCTCACAAAGTAAAATTTCTTTAATTTTTGCACGTTTTGCAGCTAAAATTTTCTCTTTTATTCCTCCTACAGGTAATACTTTTCCTCTAAGTGTAATTTCACCAGTCATCGCTAAGCTACTTTCTACTTTTCGTTGTGTAAATAGAGATACCAAAGAGGTTAGCATTGTTACACCAGCACTAGGACCATCTTTTGGAGTTGCTCCTTCAGGAACGTGAATATGCACATTATATTTTTCAAAAACATCAGGATTTATTCCAAATTCATCAGCATTTGCTTTAATGTATTCCATAGCAATGGTAGCAGATTCTTTCATGACTTTACCTAAGTTTCCAGTAATTGTTAAATTACCTTTTCCTTTAGACAAAATAGATTCTATAAATAAGATATCACCACCAACACGTGTCCAGGCTAAACCAGTTACTACACCAGCTACATTATTGTTTTCGTATTTATCACGTTCTAACTTAGGAGCTCCTAAAACTTCAATAATATCGTCATTAGTGGCTTTAAGATTATAATCCTCTTCCATTGCTATATTTTTGGCTGCATGACGCACCATTTTCGCAATTTGTTTTTCTAAACCACGAACACCAGATTCTCTAGTATAACCTTCAACAATTTTTTCAAGTTGAGGCTTAGCAACTTTTAAGTGCTTATCTGTTAAGCCATGCTCTTTTAACTGTTTAGGTAATAGATGGCGTTTTCCTATTTCTACTTTTTCTTCAATGGTGTAACCAGTAACATTAATAATTTCCATACGATCTCTTAATGCTGGCTGAATAGTATTTAAACTATTAGAAGTAGCAATAAACATCACTTTAGACAAATCGAATCCCATTTCAAGGAAATTATCATAAAATTCACTGTTTTGCTCAGGATCTAACACTTCTAACAAGGCTGAAGACGGATCGCCTTGGTGCGAATTAGACAATTTATCAATTTCGTCGAGAACAAATACTGGATTAGACGTTCCTGCTTTTTTTAAGCTCTGAATAATTCGTCCAGGCATTGCTCCTATATACGTTTTTCTATGACCACGAATTTCGGCTTCATCACGTAAACCACCTAAAGACATACGCACATATTCTCTTCCTAATGCTTCAGCAATAGACTTTCCTAATGATGTTTTACCAACACCAGGAGGTCCATACAAACACAAAATTGGCGACTTCATATCGTTACGCAGTTTTAAAACGGCTAAATATTCAATAATTCGCTTTTTTACATCATCTAAACCATAGTGATCACGATCTAAAATTTTCATAGCACGTTTTAAATCGAATTTATCAGTACTAAATTCATTCCATGGCAGCTCCAAAAACAAATCCAAATAGTTTCTTTGAATCGAATACTCAGCAACTTGCGGATTCATGCGTTGCATTTTTGCCAACTCTTTATCAAAATGTTCTGCAACTTTCTCATCCCATTTTTTTTGTTTAGCACGTTGACGCATCTCTTCAATTTCTTCGCCTGAAGACACACCTCCTCCAAGTTCTTCTTGAATAGTCTTCATTTGTTGGTGTAAGAAATACTCACGCTGTTGTTGGTTCATATCACTTTGCACCTTAGATTGAATATCGTTTTTAAGTTCCAGTTTTTGAAACTCGATATTCATAAATTTTAAGGTTGCAAGCGCACGTTCTTTTAAATCGTTAATTTCTAAAAGTTCTTGTTTTTCCTTTACAGAAAGATTCATATTAGAAGACACGAAATTGACTAAAAACGAATTGCTTTCAATATTTTTAATCGCGAAAGAAGCTTCAGTAGGGATGTTAGGACTGTCTTTTATAATTTGAAGCGATAAATCCTTAATTGATTCAATAATGGCTGAAAATTCTTCATTATCTAAGGTAGGTTTAGCTTCAGGAACATCTTTAACTTTAGCTGTTAAATAAGGCTCTTCTGAAACAATCTCTTGTATTTCAAAACGTTTCTTTCCTTGTATGATAATAGTGGTATTACCATCTGGCATTTTAAGAACTTTCAAAATACGAGCAACAGTTCCTTTTTTGAAAACATCTTTTCCGCTAGGATCTTCTATGGTTTCATCTTTTTGAGAAACTACACCAATAACTTTACTGCCTTTATTAGCATCGTTAATAAGTTTTATTGATTTATCTCTTCCAGCTGTTATAGGAATTACAACTCCTGGAAACAAAACGGTATTACGCAACGGTAATATTGGTAATGAATCTGGAAGGGTTTCGTTATTGATTTCTGCTTCATCTTCAGGAGTCATTAAAGGAATTAATTCTGAATTTTCATCAAAATCTTGGAATGACAAACTGTCAAGCTTTAAAAAATTAGACTTAGCCATATTATTTTTTTAGTCATTCTGTCATTAAAACAACAGAAGTTATCGATTTATATTTATTTAAAAAATCGCATTAACCCTTGTTAATTAAAGATTTACAAAGTTAATGGATTTATATACCTTTATATAATTTCAATAGTTATGCCATTACGCTTTATTAAACTAAAAACTTTTTTTATTAAAAGTGTAACAATCTGCTTAGCCTTTCATCTCTATAATAAAGCAATTGTTTTTTGACACTAACCAATCAAAATATAGAGCAGTTATTACAGCTTTGTAAATCTGGCGACCAATATGCGCAAATGGAAGTCTACAACAGATACTACAAAGCTATGTATAACACAGCATTTAGAATTGTAAAAGACAATTTTGAGGCTGAAGACATTATGCAAGATTCATTTTTAACCGCATTTACAAAGTTAGACAGTCTTAAGGATATTAAAACCTTTGGTTCTTGGTTAAAACGAATTGTGATTAACAACAGTATTTATCATTATAAAAAAAATAATAAATACAATGATGTTCCTCTAGATGATGTGCTTTATAAAGTTGAAGAAGATTCTGGAATTATTGAAAGTGATGTACTGTCTAGTTTAAAAGCAACTCAAATTTTAGACACCATGAAATTGCTTAAAGAGAATTACAGAATGGGATTAACATTACATTTAATTGAAGGTTACGATTATGAAGAAATATGTGACATTATGAACATTTCTAATGCCAATTGTAGAACATTAATATCACGAGCTAAAGAAAGCTTGCGAAAAAAATTAGCGCCTTTAGCTTCTTAATATTTTTATTATGAAAAAAGATACTATAGATACATTGTTTGAGCGACTTGAAAATGAGTTTGATATTGATATGCCTAATTCTGGTCATCAAAATCGATTTTTAGACAAGTTAAAACAACAAAACACCATTGCTAATAAAACTAATGAGAAATCGAATTTTTGGAAACCATTTTTAGCAGTAGCTGCTTCAATAGTACTTTGTTTGAGCTTAGTTGCCATTATACAGCAACAAGAACCTGAAATTAAAGATTTAGCAAGTGTATCTCCAGAGTTATCAAAAACTCAAGACTTTTTTACGCTAGCAATAGAAAATGAATTGACTTTACT
The DNA here is from genome assembly GCF_049800755.1 of Psychroserpens sp. S379A. Classification (NCBI taxonomy): domain Bacteria; kingdom Pseudomonadati; phylum Bacteroidota; class Flavobacteriia; order Flavobacteriales; family Flavobacteriaceae; genus Psychroserpens; species Psychroserpens sp. S379A. The sequence continues at coordinate 577,698 of NZ_JBNAFQ010000001.1, forward strand.
AGAAAATGAACGCTCTCCTGAAACCGAAGAGTTAATCGACGATGCTTTAAAACAGCTTAACGTTTTAGAACTTAACTATGAAAAACTTAAAGTTGATCTTACTGAATCTGGAAATGATAAACGTGTGATACATGCTATGATTTCAAATTTTCAGAATAGAATACATGTTCTTAATCATGTTTTAGAAAACATCGAAGACATCAAAACATTTAAAAATAACAAATCAAATCATAACACCTTATAAAATTAAAAATCATCAAAAAACGTTCCTAAGCAGTTATAAATCTTTATTAGGACATTAACAACAATCACTATGAAAACACAATTACTATACAACTTTTTATTTGCTTTTGTGCTTATTCCTTCGTTAACATTAGCAGGTAACTCAACAAATTGGTCAGGAAAGCACACCAAAGAAAAAACCATAAAAAAAGAATTTTCGGTAACTAGCAATGCTACTCTAAAAATTGACAATAGCTATGGAAACATTGACATTGTCACCTACGAAGGCTCTACTATAAATATAGAAGTACTTATAAAAACAAATGGCAATGATATTGATAAGGTTGTAGACAAACTAAATAATATCGATGTGGAATTTAGTGCCTCATCTTCATCTGTAATGGCTAAAACAATTTTTAATAAAGAGAAGTCTAAATCTTGGTGGAATTGGGGAAAAAACAATAACATAAACATGTCTATTAATTACATCATTAAATTACCAATTACCAATAACGTAGATTTGAGTAATGACTACGGAAGTATTACACTTGACAAACTTGAAGGTCGTGCCGAAATTAGCTGCGATTATGGCAAAATAACGACTAAAGAATTAATGGCAGATCACAACGATATTAAATTTGATTATACCAGCAATTCATATTTTGAATACATAAAAAGCGGAAGCATTAACGCAGATTATAGTGGATTTACTGTTGGAATGGCTAAATCTCTAAACATTAATGCAGATTATACCTCTTCTGAAGTTGAAGTAGCCGAAAACATCTCTTACAATTGTGACTATGGATCATTAAAAATTAATAATATTAATAATGTTGAAGGCAATGGCGATTATCTTACGCTAAGATTAGGAACTGTTCATAAAAATGTAAGTCTTAAAGCAGATTATGGTTCGATAAAAATTGCAAAAATGACTGAAAATGCTGGTAATATTGACATAGAATCTGATTATTGCGGAATCACTATTGGTTACGATACTGCTTATGCATTCAATTTTGATATCGATTTAGAATATGCTTCATTACGCAATTCTGAAGGGTTTGAATTTACAAAAAAACGTATCGAATCTTCAGACAAATATTACCAAGGCTATTATAAATCCTCAAATAGCGGAAATATGATAAACATAAAAACAGAATACGGAAGCGTCACCTTTAAAAAACAATAACAATCAATAAAAAAACGAACACAATGAAAAATTCAATCTTACTTATCGCACTTATTTTTAGCGTTACATTTAGCTATGCTGATAAAAAAATTAAAGGTAATGGAAACATGACCAAAACAACAAGAACAACATCAGACTATGATGGTATAAAATGTGCTGGCTCATTTGACTATGTTTTGGTTTCTGGTACTGAAGGAAACATAACACTTGAAGGAGAATCAAACTTACTAGAGTATATCGTCACTGAAGTAAAAGACAATCAACTCATAATAAAAACTAAAAAGAACATCTCTCTCAAACCAAGTAATAATAAAACCATTAAGGTTACAATTCCATTTAAAGATATTAGCAGTGTTGCTCTTGCTGGTTCTGGTGACTTATGGACTGAAGATGTTATTAACTCCACAAATTTTGAGGTAGCTTTGGCAGGTTCTGGCGACATTGTTTTAGATCTTAATGCTTCAAATACTGAAGGTAAAGTAGCAGGCTCGGGAGATTTAACACTAAAAGGAAATACTAATAAGCTTGAGGCTAAAGTTGCTGGCTCAGGAGATTTTCACGGATTTAATTTGCAATCTAATCATACTGAAGTTTCTGTTGCTGGTTCTGGAGATGCTGAAGTTGTAAGTAACGAAAGCTTAAAAGCTAGAGTTGCTGGTTCTGGAGATATTGAATACAGAGGAAACCCAAAAACTGAAGACACAAAGGTTTCTGGCTCTGGAAGCATTAGCAACTAAGTTGAAACACATTCAATAAAAAAAGCCTAATCGTAAAATGATTAGGCTTTTTTTAGTCTAGGCTATTACTTATTGTTTTGTATACACAAAAGTTAAATCTTGTATTGTAGTTACTGTAAAATCTGAACTAAAAGCTACAAAGCCTTCAGGAATAAACAAAGACAATTGATTTCCATTTAATGTACCTTCTGTAACTGTAGTTCCGTCATCAATAGTAATCGTATTCCCAGTTTGAGACCATGATATATTTGTATTTTCATTTTCTAATTCGCACTCTATTGTATAATTATATTCATTGGTTGTACCTACCAGGATATCAAACATAAAAGTAGCAAACGATGTACTCATCATAACTCCAGTATTATCTGCATTAAACACAATTGTTTCATTGTTATAACAATCCATCTCATCTAAAAAATTAATGCTTTCAGTACCATCATTATTTAAATCTATAGCTTCTTCTCCAATCCAAGCTGTCATCAACCAAGTACCAGGAATTTCAACATCTTGTTGTGTGCCATTATCACAATTACCTAAGCTATCTAATTGTGTTTGCAAACTACCATCTGGATCTCCACAAAACTCCATTTCGGCAACCAACGCATTTACGTAAGTAGTACATAGTTGAGTGTAATTGTCATCATTAACATCTAAAAATGCAATAGCAGCATTTTGCGTATTCTGAGCTGCAATTTCACAAGACAGGTTTGTTTCTTCAAAAAACTCTCCTTCAAGAGGTTCATCTTCACAAGTAAAGGCCGTTAACAATACAAATAAAGACAGTAGATAAGTTATTTTTTTCATAGCAATTAAATTAAGTGTTTACAAACATACTAATTTCTAATAAATTGTAATGCTTCAAATAAGAACGTAAAAAAAGACCAAAATTATCTTTTGGTCTTAAAAAATTAAATATCGTAGTTTATTATTAATCCATTTTTTGCCACACTGAGGTCGAAATCGTATGAATCGTTACTACAACACCTGGTTGGTTTTCTTCCTGAACTTGATCTTGAGCAAATGTAAGAGTTTGCCCATCGTCACTTAAACTAAACTCAGTAGTTTGCTCTCCTGAAGCTACATCTTGAGGCAAGCCATCAAAATCAAACTCTATAAATGAACCATCAAATGTCATCGTATTTCCATTAGTCGAATATGCTCCAGAACCACTAACATTTGTATATGAATCTGTCGTCGTTGTCGTTTCTCCGTCAAAGGTTGTTGATGTTGCTAAATCATAGCTACCAGAAACTGAATAATCTGATTCTTCAAATGTTAAAACATAATTAGAGTCTGTAGCTTCAGTAACAAAATCATACCCAATCATTATACCTTGAATATTTGATTCAGTAGAAATTTCTGCACTAAATTCTATCATTTCCCAATCACCAAGAAGAGACGGATTCACTTCATTATTGTCATCCTGATATTCTTGATTTAATAAATCTTCGTCAATTGATTCATTTTCGCAAGTAAAAGCAGTTAACAGCACAAAAAGACAGAATAGAAAGCTTAGTTTTTTCATAATATAATTGATTTTGATTTTAACAAACATACTAATTTTAATTTGGATTAATATTTTCTTTCGGAACTCTAAATAGTAAAACTATTCCTACCAAAAAGAAGATAAATAAAAACAGAATTGCATTTCGCATACTTCCTGTGATTTGATCTATAGTTGCAAAAATGACCATGCCAATTACAATTCCAATTTTTTCAGCAACATCAAAAAAGCTAAAATATGAAGTCGTATCTTCAGTATCTGGTAAAAACTTTGAATAGGTTGATCTTGCTAACGATTGAATGCCTCCCATTACCAAGCCAACCAATGATGCTGCAATATAAAACTGCATTGGTGTTTCCATAAAATAAGCATATACACATAAAGACATCCAAATAACATTAATAACGATAAGTGTTGTAATATTACCAAATTTTGAAGAAGCTCTAGATGTTAAAAAAGCTCCAAGTATTGCCACTAATTGTATCACTAAAATACTTACAATCAATCCTTGCGTTTTAGCATCAGAATTTCCCCAAGCAATTTCTTCTTCTCCAAAATAAACAGCTACAAGCATAATGGTTTGAACTGCCATACTGAACACAAAAAAAGCAATGAGATAACGTTTTAATCTTAGATTTCCTTGAAGCTGAATCCAAACCAACTTCAATTCTTTTAAACCATCAAAGACAACAGCTTTAGTCACTTTGTGTCCGCTAGAGGTTCCTTTTGGCAACCAGTAAAAAGTGTATTGACTAAACAATATCCACCATAAACCCACTGTAATAAACGAATAACGCATCATTAGCATTTTCGCTTCTCCAGTGTCTTGACTCATTACCATTACTAGGTTTAATATTAAAAGTAAAACACTTCCAATATAACCCATACTAAATCCTTTAGCACTTACACTATCTTGTTGTTCTGGAAATGCTATATCTGGCAAGTACGAATTATAAAACACTAAACTTCCCCAATACCCTATCAATCCCATAAAATAGAACAATAAACTCAAATGTATATGCTCAATACTAAACCAGTATAAACCTATACAACCTACTCCTCCAACATAGCAAAAGAATTTCATGAAGTTTTTCTTGTTACCAACATAATCTGCAATACCAGAAAGTATAGGAGATGTAATTGAAACCACCAAAAATGTAAACGCTGTAACATAAGTGATAAGTGCAGTACTTTTAAACTCCATACCAAAAGCAGATACAATCTTTTCTGTTTCAGATATAAACAAGGCGGAATAAAAAATTGGAAATATTGAAGATGCAATTGTAAGGGTATAAACCGAATTTGCCCAATCGTAAAAAGCCCAAGCATTAAGCAGTTTTTTACTGCCTTTTTGTAATTGTTCCATAAAAAAAGCTGCTTTTAAGTAAGCAGCTTCTAAAGTAATATTTTTTTATGAACTTATTATTAAAATTCTCCTAATGGTCTAAAAGAAGATACTCCAAACTTTTTGGCTTCTGCTTTAGCTACAGGTGACCATTTCTGTAAATTAGAAATACGTGTATCGTTTGAAGGATGAGTACTTAAAAACTGTGGTGGTCCTTGTCCTCCACTATTCGCTTTCATACGTTTCCATAATTCTGCGGCTTCATCAGGATTATATCCAGCAATTGCCATTAATCGCAACCCGAATTCATCAGACTGGGTTTCATGACTTCTGCTAAAAGGTAACATTCCTAAAACATTTGATCCTACACCATAGGATTGATTAAAAATATCTCTAGTTTGCTCATCCTTAATAGCAATATTCCCAACTACACCAAGTCCTTGCTGAATGTAAGCAGCACTCATACGTTGCTGACCATGATTTGCCAAAGCATGAGCAACCTCATGTCCCATAATAGCAGCTATAGCTGTTTCATTTTGAGCTATCGGAAGGATTCCTGTGTAAAAAACAATCTTTCCTCCAGGCATACACCAAGCATTCACAGTTTTATCATTAACTAAATTATATTCCCATTGGTAGTCTTTTAAATAACCTTCATGTCCATTTGCATTTAGCCAACGTTCAGCAGCAACAGCAATTCTTTGACCTACACGTTTTATCATTTCTGCGTCAGAATTTCCATGAACAACCTCATGCTCTGATAAAAATTGATCGTACTGAGCAAACGCTGAAGGAAAAATTTGACTGTTAGAAACAAACGCTAATGTTTTATTTCCTGTGAGTGGATTAGTAGCACATGATAAGAATAAGGCTAAGGTAAAAAGTGCCACTATGGTGTTTTTATGTTTCATGGTTAATGTATTTAATATGTAATAGCTAATTTACAAAATTCGTTCTGCAATTTTAGACACAATATCTTTTAAAATGTCACATTTTAAATATTAAAAACTAATACTCAAAAATAACAAACATAAAACAGATTAAATTCATATTTTTTTTTATCTAACGTAAGTTCAGTCATTCTAAATCGACTTAAAAAACATTAAATGCATTTACATGAAAAAAATCATCACATTATTAGTTCTTACTTTACTTTATAATTGTAATACTTCGGCTCAAAAAAAGGAAACATCAGAAAAAGACGTTTTTAAGGTCAATAAAACCGAAGCAGAATGGAAACAAGAACTTACTCCAGAACAGTTTTATGTACTAAGGCAATCTGGTACTGAGCGTCCGTTTTCTAGCGACTTAAATAAAGAATATAATGAAGGTGTTTTTCATTGTGCTGCCTGTAACACACCTTTGTTTAAAAGTGAGCATAAATTTGATTCTGGAACTGGCTGGCCAAGTTTTGACCGTGAAATTAAAGGCAATGTTGCCTTCTCAACTGATAATAATTTAGGATATTTAAGAGTTGAAGAGCATTGTGCTACTTGTGGTGGTCATTTAGGTCATGTATTTAATGATGGTCCAAAAAACACCACTGGAAAACGTCATTGTATTAATGGTGTTGCTTTAACATTTGTTCCTAAAATTAACTAGTTTAGTTTCAAATATTAGAATAGTGCTATAAATTCTATCTATAAATTTTCATAGCGTTTTAGAATTTGCATCACTATTTTTATGATGATAAACAATATAAATTTATGTCAGTATCATATTTAAATAGCGTAACTAAACAATTTGAGTATTATAAAAGCCTAGGAGACAAAACCATTAGTCAGCTAGAACTTCATGAGATTCAAAAAGAATTTTCAAAAGACTCAAACTCAATAGCAATCATTGTAAAACATATTGTAGGAAACATGTTAAGTCGATGGACAAACTTTTTAACTGAAGATGGTGAAAAAAAATGGAGACATCGTGATAGTGAGTTTGTAGATACTTTTAAAAGCAAAGAAGAATTGCTAACGTATTGGAACAAAGGATGGAATTGTTTATTTGATGCTATTACACCTTTAAAAACCGAACAACTAGAAAATATCATCTATATACGAAATCAAGGTCATTCTATCACTGAAGCCATCAACAGACAATTAGCACATTACTCCTATCATATTGGTCAACTTGTCTTTTTAGGAAAACTAATCAAAGGAAATAATTGGGTTTCGCTATCAATTCCAAAAGGAAAATCTAGCTCTTACAATCAAGAAAAATTCAGTAAAGAAAAAGGTAGAAGACATTTTACTGATGACCTTTAATATTACAATTTGGTTTTGTAACTTCGTATCCTCAAAATTTTAGACAAAAATATACTCATGAGTAAATATGATATTATAGTACTTGGTAGTGGTCCTGGAGGCTACGTAACAGCAATTAGAGCTTCTCAACTAGGCTTTAAAACTGCAATTGTAGAAAAAGAAAGCTTAGGTGGTGTTTGCCTAAATTGGGGCTGTATTCCAACTAAAGCCTTATTAAAATCTGCTCAGGTTTTTGAATACCTAAAACATGCAGAAGATTATGGATTAACCGTTAAAGACGCAGCTCATGATTTTGACGCTGTGGTAAAACGTAGTCGTGGTGTTGCTGAAGGCATGAGTAAAGGCGTTCAATTTTTAATGAAGAAAAATAAAATTGATGTTATTGAAGGCTTCGGAACACTAAAAACTGGCAAAAAAGTTGAAGTTGACGGAAAAGATTACAGTGCAGATCATATCATTATTGCAACTGGAGCACGTTCTCGTGAATTACCAAGTTTACCACAAGATGGGAAAAAAGTAATTGGTTATAGAGAAGCCATGACACTTCCAAAACAACCAAAGAAAATGATTGTCGTTGGTTCTGGAGCTATTGGTGTTGAATTTGCTTACTTCTATAACTCTATGGGAACTGAAGTCACTATTGTTGAATACTTACCAAATATTGTTCCTGTTGAAGATGAGGATGTTTCAAAACAATTAGAGCGTTCTTTCAAGAAAAGTGGCATCAAAATTATGACGTCTTCTGAAGTCACTAATGTAGACACTTCTGGAAAAGGTGTTAAAGCAACTGTAAAAACTAAAAAAGGCGAAGAAACTCTTGAAGCCGATTTAGTACTATCTGCTGTTGGAATTAAATCTAACATCGAAAATATTGGTTTAGAAGATGTAGGTATTGCTGTTGATAGAGATAAAATCTTGGTTAATGATTATTACCAAACAAATATTCCAGGTTATTATGCTATTGGAGATGTCACTCCAGGTCAAGCTTTAGCACATGTTGCTTCTGCTGAAGGCATTTTATGTGTCGAAAAAATTGCTGGACAACATGTTGAAGCTTTAGACTATGGAAACATACCTGGTTGTACCTATTGTTCTCCTGAAATTGCTAGTGTTGGTTTAACTGAAAAACAAGCTAAAGAACAAGGTATCGATATTAAAGTTGGTAAATTTCCATTTTCGGCATCAGGTAAAGCAAGTGCTGGTGGAAACAAGGATGGTTTTGTAAAAGTGATTTTTGATGCTAAATATGGTGAATGGTTAGGTTGCCATATGATTGGTGCTGGAGTGACTGATATGATTGCTGAAGCTGTTTTAGGACGTAAACTAGAAACTACAGGTCATGAAGTATTAAAAGCTGTACATCCTCACCCAACAATGAGTGAAGCTGTTATGGAAGCAGTAGCAGATGCTTATGATGAAGTGATACATCTTTAAGCTAGAAGCTAGAAGTAAAATAAAAAATGCGATTCATTTCTGAATCGCATTTTTTATTTTTTATCATTCTAATTCTTAGCTCATTTTAGAAGCTTTTTTTACTAAATAAAACTCTGAATAGCCAACTCATAACTCTGTAAACCAAAACCGACAATAACACCTTTAGCATTAGGAGCAATATAAGATTGGTGTCTAAATTCTTCTCTAGAAAAGGTATTCGAGATATGTACTTCAATAACTGGAGTCTCAATAGCTTTTACAGTATCACCTATACCAATTGAAGTATGTGTATATGCTGCTGCATTTAATATAATACCATCATAAGCATAACCAACTTCCTGAAGCTTGTCTATTAACTCTCCTTCAATATTAGATTGATAATGCTCTAATTCAATATTAGGATATTTATTAGTTATGGACTCAAAAAACTCAGTAAACGACAAATCGCCATAAATATTAGTTTCACGCTTACCTAACAAATTAATATTTGGACCATTAATTATGATTAACTTCTTCATAAAGTAAAGATATTAAAATTTGGGTATAAAAAAACCGAAGCAAATGCTTCGGTTTTAATTTATATAATTGGTTTTACCAAAAATTAGAATCTGTAAGTTAAACCAAATGTAGCTGTATCAAAAAAGTTATTGAAGATGTTTAAGTTACCATTAAAGCTAGTACTATCAGACTCAGCATCACCAAACTCAGTTGTATTACTTGAGAAAGATAATAAATCAGCTAAACCAAAGTTAATAGCAAAACACTCAGTGATAAAGTAGTTGATACCTAAATCGATTCCAACACCAAATCCTGTTGTTTTTAATTCATCATCTACACCTTCTTGCTCTAATTTAGAACTTCCGAAACCTACACCAGCTTCAGCATAAGTTTTAAAACGCTTTCCTAAATCTAAAAAGTAGTAACGAGCAAAAACACCTCCAGAAAAAGAGCTAGTCTTGTCTTCAGAAGTAGTTCCTCCTACTGTAGTTTCTTCTTTTCCAGATCCAATTCCTAACTCAATACCTACAGCAAACTTATCGTTGATAAAGTAACCAGCTTTTGGCATAAAGTTAAATCTACTTGACTTGTCTTCAACAGTACCATCATCATCAGTAGAGCTATTAAAGTTAATTCCACCTTCAACAATGATGTTTCCTTGTTCAAAACCAAATGTTTTTTCACCTTCTTCTTGAGCATTTACGCTTAATCCGAATACTGCAAATGCAGATAATAGTAATAATTTTTTCATAATATTATAAGTTTTTTAATTTGATAGGTACAAACTAAATACTTTTTTTTCAAATAATGAACAATATTTTTGTACTTATTAACAATTTTATAAACATTTTTTGCTAAATGATTAATAATCAATTGTTTAAAAATAAGCTTTATTAACATAATTTAATAAAAAAATCTATATATGTAGTTCAAACCTTACTTAAAGGTGCAAATTTATTCTTTTTAAACAACCGTACAAATTTTTGTAGATATAAAATATAGTCCATTAGGTTTCTCGTTCAATAAAAAAGCCAAAACTTAATCGTTTTGGCTTTTTATATCGTCTATTTTTAAGTTAAAACATAAATCCAACGGATAATTGAATCACTCGATTTTTTCTTGAAAAAGAAAAAACACCAAAATCAACATCATCATAAATATCATCGTAAATATCTTCCTCATCTACTTTAGTAATTCCTATATTATAACGAGCTGCAAAGAAAAGCCCACTTTCTAATTCGTAGCTTGCTCCTATATTAAAACCAAAATCAATGGTTTTGTATAAATCTTTTGTGTCGACTTCATCTTCTCCAAGTTCTGAGTTTAAATCGTTTTGAGCATCATTGAATTCATTCTTAGCAGAAATTAAAACTCCAATTTGTGGTCCAGCTTCAACGGCTAAATTTTCGATAGGAAAGAATTTAGCCATAATAGGAACATTGATATAATATAAATCTACTTTATAATCTACCGAACGACCATCATCAAAATCTTCATAAGACGATTTAAAACCTTGATTTGAGAATTGTACTTCGGGTTGCAAAGCAAATTTTTCAGAAAGCTTAACTTCAGCTAAACCTCCAATGTGAAATCCTACTTTCATTTTTGCATCTCGTACATCATCATCATATCCAGATGCACCAAAATCTCCAGCTAAGTTGGCAAAGTTAACACCTCCCTTAACACCAAACCTAATATCTTGGGCTACAAGAGAACTAAAACTAAATACTGCAATAGCAGCTAACAACATAATTTTTTTCATAATTTTATACGTTTTTAATTGGTTAGGTACAATCTAACTATTTTTTTTCGTTTAACGAACAATTTTACCTGCAAATTAATCATTTTAAACACTGACAATAAATCATTTAACTCAATAAAACATATTATAGAGAAATCAAATTATGACTTGGCAAAATGCTATTAATGATTATAAACACTACCTAAAGATAGAACGCGGCTTGTCTAACAATTCAATAGAAAGTTATGAGCGTGATGTTCAAAAACTTATATTTTATCTTGAAAGACATCATGATTTAATTTCTCCAATTGCCATAGATAAAAACACGATTCAATCATTTGTTTACGATGCTTCAAAGCAAATTAATGCTAGATCACAATCTAGATTGATTTCTGGATTACGAAGTTTCTTTACGTATTTAGTGTTTGAAGATTACAGAACAACTAATCCGTTAGATCATATTGAATCTCCAAAAACTGGAAGAAAGCTGCCAGACACACTAAGCATTAAAGAAATTGACTCGCTTATTGAAGCTATAGATCTGTCTAAAAGTTATAACAATATATATATAGGAGAACGCAACAGAGCTATTTTAGAAACTTTATATAGTTGCGGACTTCGAGTTAGCGAACTTATTAATTTAAAAATATCTGATTTATTCTTTGAGGAAGGTTTTATTAAAGTTACTGGAAAAGGCAATAAACAACGCTTTGTTCCGATTGGTAATACCACGCAAAAGTATATTCATATTTGGAAACAAGAACGCAATAAAATTGATGTACCAACCGAATTTAAAGATACTTTGTTTTTAAACCATAGAGGACATCAATTAACCAGAGCCATGATTTTTACAATTATTAAAAATTTAGCTAAAGCTATTAATCTTAACAAAGTGATTTCTCCTCATACCTTTAGACACTCGTTTGCCACTCATTTATTAGAAAATGGAGCCGATTTAAGAGCTATTCAACTTATGCTAGGACATGAAAGTATCACAACCACAGAAATTTATATGCATATAGATCGTTCTCACCTTAAAGATGTACTATTAAAACATCATCCTCGTAACTAATTTTTTGTAAGAATAGTGTGACAATCACCATTTTTTAGTGTCTTAAAAAAAAAGAAAAAACTATGAAGCAGTTAGTGAACAAGTTAACTTCATTAAAATCAAAAAACACCAACATAGCTACTCTCGATACCAATAAAAATTTAGACGAGTTAAAATGGCAATTTGCTTTAGAAAATTCTAATGTTGGACTTTGGGATTGGAATGCTAAAACTAATGACGTTTTTTATTCTGAAAAAACAAAAGAACTCATTGGCTATAAAGATTCAGAAATAAAAAATTCTAAAGTAGAATGGGACAAACGTGTTCATCCAGAAGATAGAAAAGCTTATTTTAAAGACTACAATGCACATTTAAATGGTGAGTTGGATCATTATTATAACGAACATCGTGTTCTTTGCAAGAATGGCAGCTATAAATGGATTCTTGATCGTGGTAAAGTCGTCACCAGAGATAAAAACAATAAACCGCTTCGAATAATAGGAACTGTTGTTGATATTTCAAGTCGAAAAAAAAATGAAGAGTTACTCAAAACTAATTTAGAACTCATCACTAATCAAAATAAGCGACTTCATAATTTTACGCATATAGTTTCGCATAATCTTAAAACTCATATCGGCAATTTTAAAAACATCTTAGAGTTTTATGATGAAGCTTCTACTGAACAAGAAAAAGAAGAACTCATCATTCATCTAAAAACTATTTCTGGAGCTCTAACAAATACAATAGTAGATTTAAATGATATTATTAGTATAAAGTCTAAATCTAATATTGAACAAATCAATGAAAACATACATATTCATTCATGTGCCGAAAAGATTATAAAGAGTTTAGAACTTGAAAGTTTGCAAAAAGATGTTAGCATTCATAATGCAATTAGAGAAACCGATTGTATTAAAACAAATGCTTCTTATTTTGAGAGCATTCTTCATAATCTAATTTCAAACGGAATTAAATACAGTCATCCCGAACGCAAATCAAAGATTATATTGCAAACCATTCATACCAATTCAGAAATTAAATTACTTATCTCTGATAATGGTATTGGGATTGATATGGAAAAGCATAAAAATCAATTATTCGAAATGTACCAAACCTTTCATGGAACCAATCGAGAAGATTCAAGAGGAATTGGACTATACATCACCAAAACTCAAGTGGAAGCCTTAGATGGCACAATTGAATTAGACAGTAAACCAAATGAAGGATCGACGTTTACCATAACCTTAAAAAAACAAAAAGCATCCTAAAATTAGGATGCTTTTAATCTATTATTTAAATATTTCTATTTCGCAATATTAACAGCTCTAGTCTCTCTAATTACTGTCACTTTAACTTGTCCAGGATACGTCATATCGGTTTGAATTTTTTGAGAGATTTCAAACGATAAATTTGCTGCTTGGTCATCAGAAACTTTTTCACTTTCTACCATCACACGTAATTCTCTACCTGCTTGAATAGCGTATGCTTTGTTAACTCCTGTAAATCCGAAAGCAACATCTTCTAAATCTTTTAAACGTTGAATGTACGAATCTAGAACTTGGCGTCGTGCTCCTGGTCGTGCACCAGAAATTGCATCACAAACCTGAACAATTGGCGACAATAACGTTGTCATTTCAATTTCGTCGTGGTGTGCTCCAATGGCATTACAAACTTCTGCTTTCTCTCCATGTTTTTCTGCCCATTGCATTCCTAAAATAGCATGAGGTGTTTCCATATCTGCTTCAGATGAAGGCACTTTTCCTATATCGTGAAGTAAACCTGCTCGTTTAGCCAATTTCGGATTTAATCCTAATTCGGCAGCCATAACTCCACAAAGTTTTGCCACTTCACGAGAGTGTTGCAATAGGTTTTGACCATAAGACGAACGATACTTCATTCTACCAACAAGTTTTATCAACTCTGGATGTAAGCCATGAATACCTAAATCGATAACAGTACGCTTACCTACTTCAATAATTTCCTGTTCGATTTGTTTTTCGGTTTTCTTTACAACTTCTTCTATTCGTGCTGGATGAATTCTTCCGTCAGTCACTAATTTGTGTAACGACAATCGAGCAATCTCTCGTCGCACAGAATCAAAACACGATAAAATAATAGCTTCAGGAGTATCGTCAACAATAATCTCTACACCTGTCGCTGCTTCAATAGCTCTAATGTTTCGACCTTCACGACCAATAATTCTACCTTTTACATCGTCAGATTCAATATTAAACACAGATACACAGTTATCAATTGCTTCTTCAGTTCCTATACGTTGAATTGAATTGATAATGATTTTTTTAGCTTCTTGTTGAGCCGTTAATTTTGCTTCTTCAAGCGTGTCTTGAAGGTAACTCATCGCATCAGTTTTTGCTTCGCTTTTTAGCGACTCTATTAACTGTGACTTAGCTTCTTCAGCCGACAAACCAGAAATCACTTCTAGCTGCTTAATTTGGCTTTTGTGTGCTTTTTCTACTTCGTCTTTCTTTTTTTCAAGAAACTCTAATCTAAAATCATAGTCCTTAATTTTACTTTCAAGACTTTGATTAGATTTTTTTGCTTTAGATAATTCGTTTGAAACTTGAGACTCTTTATCTCTTGTTCGCTTTTCAGCTTCAGCCATTTTTTTATCTCTAGATAAAATCACTTTTTCGTGCTCAGCTTTTAGCTCAATAAATTTTTCTTTTGCCTGAAGCATTTTGTCCTTTTTAATAGACTCACCTTCACTTTTGGCTTCTTTTAAAATTGAATTTGCTTCATTTTTAGCATCTTTAATAAGTTTTGATGCATTATTTTTTTCTAGAGACTTTGCAATAATATATCCTAGTATTATTCCTAATACTACACCTCCAACAATCATTAAAATTGTGTTCGCTTCCATGTTTAGTTAGTTTTAAAATGTTTTTTTGATGTTATCAAAATTTCTCAATTTACTTGAGTGTAAAAAAAAAGCCTACATCAGCTTCAGATTTTGTATAAACTCCTTAAAAACAAGTTTAGGGCTAACAAGCTGATCAAAAATCTGCCTAAGATACTTTAGATCCTGAAATAAATTCAGCATAAAGCACTAGCAGCTCGATTTTACAACTTAAACTCACCCTTTTTAAAGAATTAACGTTGAGTTTATCAAAAATAAAATAACTAATGTAGGCAGTAACCTAATATTGTATTTAAAAGAACGTTAAGCACTTAAATGCTCATGTAAAAGTTGATTTAAAGCTTTTAACTTTGTTTCCACTTCCTCACTTACTTCGGCTTTATCTATTGTTTTCTGTTCAACTTGAGATGCAAACTGCAAAGCACACATCGCTAATACATCTTGCTTATCTCGAACAGAGTAATTTTGTTCAAACTGGCTTATCATGGCTTCAATTTTTTTAGCTGCTTTTCGCAATCCTTCTTCTTGACTAGGCGCAATTGTTAAAGGATATACTCTATTTGCTATAGATAGCTTTATTTTAAGCTGTTCTGCCATTACATATTATTTACATTATTCAGATAATTGCGCAATACAATGGTCAATATCTCTTATTAATGTATTTATTTTAAGCTTAGTTTCTCTATTATTCTCGTCACTGCCCAGTAACGAATTTGCCATTTTGAGTGCTTCGTATTTATCAGCCCAAGAACTTATTTCTTCCTGTTGACTTATATTTTTCTGCTGTTGAATTGCTAATTCTTCTGAAATTTTAGCGTTGGTTTGTTTCAAAACTTCAAGTTTATGTAAAACCTTACTAATTTTATTCTCTAACGAATCGACAATATCTTCAATCTTACTCATTTACAAATTTCAATACTGATGAAACAAAGTTAACATACCAAATGAAAAATAGCAATTGTTTTAGTATAAATTTTGATTTTATATTGAAACACCACTAATACAGTAGGATAGTTCTTCATTAAATTTTAAAATTACATCGTCATTTGAAACATAACTTTAGTATTTTTGAAATCAAATTCAACAAAATTAACTCGTAGATTATTTTCTATAATCAAAATATTTCAGTAGATTTACGTTATAAAACCTTAGTATATTACTCAGTACGCATGAAGTATCTATATCTCATTCTTTTTATTTGTCAGTTTGGTTTTTCACAATCTCCTTATCCGCAAGATTATTTTAGAAATCCGCTTGATGTAACATTAGTGTTATCTGGAACATTTGCTGAGCTTCGTTCTAATCATTTTCACTCAGGTTTAGACTTAAAAACGCAACAGCGAACTGGTTTAGACATTTTTGCTGCTGCTGAAGGCTACGTGAGTCGAATTAAAATTTCTCATTTTGGCTACGGAAAAGCACTTTACATCACACATCCTAATGGCTATGTAACGGTTTATGCACATTTAAAACAATTTGCTCCTGCTATTGAAAAATACATTAAAGCAAAACAATATGAACAAGAATCGTATGAAATTGAAGTCTTCCCTACTCCTGAAGAATTACCAATAACCAAAGATCAAATTGTAGCTTTATCAGGAAACTCTGGAAGTTCTGGTGGACCTCATTTGCACTTCGAAATTAGAGACAATGAAGAACGACCAATCAATCCTATGCTATTTGGTATTGACATAAAAGACACCAAACAACCTGTGGTTAAGGCAATCTATGCCTATCCAAAAAACAGAACATCTCATGTTAATGATGTTAAAACTAGAAAAGAACTTCGTCTTATTCCAAACAAAAATGGCGATTATAGTGTTGAACCTATTGAAGCTTTTGGTGATATTGGTTTTGGAGTTGTAAGCTACGACCAGCAAGATTTAGCTCACAACAAAAATGGTGTAAGTAATATTCAGACCTTTTTTAATGGAAATAAGAATTTTGAAATGGATTTTAAACGTTTCAGTTTTGACGAGACCAAACATCTTAACCGTTATATAGACTTTGAAATTTATAAAACTGAAAAATCACGCGTTCAAAAACTCTTTGTTCAATCGGGAAACACATTAAGCATGCTTAACGATGTGACTAATAATGGTTATATACGAGTGGAAGATAGCACAGCTTCAGTATATAAAATTCGTATTAGAGATTTTAAAGGCAATGAAACTTGGGTAAACATTCCAATTCAAGGCAAAAAAGCGAAAGAGCGATTAGAACACTACGAGCTTCAACCTAATTATTATGTTCAAGCAGACGAACCTTTTAGACTTGAAGACAAATCTGTTTCAGTTTATTTTCCTAAAAACACCTTTTATGACAATTTTTATATCGATTTTGCCGTTAGTAGTGATACTTTAACATTGCACAAAGATGTGATTCCGCTTATGAAAAATTGCACTATTAGTTATAATATTGAAAACTATTCTGAAGAGGATAAAAGCAAGCTTTTTATTGCAAAACTTTACGGTTATTACAAAAAACCATATTACGTTAATACGACTAGACAAGGCAACTTTCTTACAGCTAGAACCAAATCTTTAGGCACTTTTACTTTAGCTTCAGACACCATAAGTCCAACAATCAAACCTTTAAATTTTCAAGATGGGAAATGGTTAAGCAAATCAAAATACTTAAAACTAAAAATTGATGATGATCTTTCTGGTATTAGTAATTACAGAGCAACCATTAACGGAAAATGGATTTTAATGGAATATGATTACAAAAAAGATACACTCACATACAGTTTTGAAGACGATGTAATTTCTGCCACAGAAAAT
Source organism: Psychroserpens sp. S379A (assembly GCF_049800755.1). Lineage (NCBI taxonomy): Bacteria > Pseudomonadati > Bacteroidota > Flavobacteriia > Flavobacteriales > Flavobacteriaceae > Psychroserpens > Psychroserpens sp. S379A. Next base: position 595,338 of record NZ_JBNAFQ010000001.1, read on the forward strand.
AATTTGAAAGTAATTGTTATAGATAATATTGGAAATAGTTCTACATTTGAAGCAACGTTTTTTAGAAAATAAAAAAGAAGTCTTTTGAAAATACATAGTCTATTTCTACTACTCTTATTAAGTTTACCATTGTTAGGTGTTTCACAAAATGCTACAATAAAAGGAGTTATACTTAACGATCAACAGCAACCTATTTACAATGTAAATATTAAAGCTGGTAACGACGGAACCACTTCAAATGAAAACGGTTTTTACGAACTTAAAATTCCTGCAAATACAGATGTAATTGTCGTTTTTACCCATTTGTCTCATAAAAAAGTTGAAGCAACCTTTAACTTAAAAAATGGAGAAGAACTTGAGTTCAATCCTGTAATGAACATTGAAGTTGAACAAATCACAACAGTCGTTATCAATAGCAACACCAAGCAATCTGTTGAAGGGATTGTTTCTGTTCCTCCTGCTGTATTACGAACCATTAAAGGTGCGCAACCAGGAGTAGAAAACATTTTAAAAACTTTACCTGGAGTAAATATTTCTAACGAATTAAGTACACAATATTCAGTTCGTGGTGGCAACTTTGATGAAAACTTAGTGTATGTCAATGAAATTGAAGTCTATCGACCGTTTTTAATTCGTTCTGGTCAACAAGAAGGTTTAAGCTTTGTAAACACCGATTTGGTTCAAAATGTCGATTTTTCGGCTGGTGGATTTCAAGCCAAATATGGAGATAAATTATCATCAGTTTTAGACATCACATATAGAACACCTTTAAAATTTGGAGTTCGTGCCGAAGCTAGCCTTTTAGGCGGAAGTTTAGCTGCAGAAACTGTGAGTAAAGACTCCAAGTTTTCTGGTATTATGGGATTGCGTTATAGAGATAATAGTTTATTTATAAATTCTCTCGAAACGGAAACTAATGTTGTTCCTGTATTTGCTGATGCTCAGACTTATTTAACCTATAAGTTTTCAGATAAGTTTCATTTAAATTTTCTTGGAAACATCTCGCTTAACAAATACGATTTTCAACCTCAAAACAGACAAACCAATTTTGGAACCATTGACGAACCAGTTGCATTGTTAGTGTTTTATGAAGGTCAAGAAAAAGATCAATACTTCACGACTTTTGGAGCGTTTAAAGCCAATTATTTTGCGTCTGAAGACCTCACACTTAAATTAATTGCTTCTGCATATCATACCACAGAAGAAGAATATTTCGACATTTTAGCACAATATCGATTAGGTGAAGTGAATAGTAATATTGGAGATGAAGATTTAGGAGAGGTTGAATTTAGCGAAGGTATTGGTTCCCAATTAACACATGCAAGAAACGACTTAGACGCCTTAATTTTTAATGTAGAGCACAAAGGAGATTACAAATTAGATGACGAGAGTACACTTGAATGGTCTGTTAAATACACACATGAAGATATTAGAGATCGTTTGGTAGAATGGGAAGTTATTGATAGCGCAGGCTTTTCGGTACGTCCTCCAATTTTTGATGTGCCAAACGAACAACCTTACGAGCCTTTCGAAGGTCCTTTAGTAGCATTTCAAAATGTACGTGCTACTAACGAAGTTCAAATTGATCGATTACAAGCTTATGCGCAATGGAGCAAACGTTCAATGCTAGGCAATCACGAAGTATTTTATAATGCAGGTGTAAGAGTTCATAATTGGACCGTAAATAGTGACGTTCCAAATCAAGATAATGTTTCAAGTTCGACACAAACCGTTTTTAGTCCGAGAGCTCAATTTGCCATCAAACCAGACTGGGAAAAAGATATGTTGTTTAGAATTGCTGGTGGATTATATTATCAACCACCTTTTTATAGAGAGCTTAGAGATTCTTCAGGTATTGTACAACCTGATGTTAAAGCTCAAAAATCGGTTCATCTTGTTTTAGGAAATGAATATAGCTTTGAACTCTGGAAACGACCTTTTAAGTTAGTTACAGAAGCTTATTATAAAAACTTAACAGATGTTAATCCGTATACATTAGAAAACGTGAGAATACGTTACAGAGCTAAAAACAATGCTACTGCTTATGCTTATGGACTAGATATGCGTTTAAATGGCGAATTTATTCCTGGCACAGAAAGTTGGTTTAGCTTTGGGTATTTAAAAACTGAAGAAAATATTGACGATCAAGGAAACATTGCTAGACCAACAGACCAACGTTTAAAATTTGGAGCCTTATTTCAAGATTATATGAAAGCACTTCCAGATTTAAAAATGTATTTAAATTTAGTATATAATACTGGAGTTCCTGGAGGTTCTCCAAGCTATGCCAACCCTTATCAATTTCAAAATCGTTTACCAGATTATAAGCGTGCTGATGTAGGAATTTCTTATGTTTTAGTTGATCCAAATAAAACCTACACAAAAAAATGGAAACAAAAGTTCAAAGAACTTTCTATTGGATTTGAAATTTTTAATGTTTTTAACGCACAAAATTCAATTACTAACACTTGGGTACGTGATGTATATAGCAAACGTCAATTTGCCATTCCAAACTATTTAACGCCTCGTGTCTTTAATGTAAGATTAAGTACTAGCTTTTAAGCAAATTCCTTTAGCACTTTAATTACATAATCGACGTCTTCTTTAGTATTATATTTACTGAAAGAAAAACGTACAGAAGGTTTTTTCAAATCGTCTTCGTTTAAAATTTCGGTAAGGACATGAGAATTTTGAGAACTTCCACTCTGGCAAGCGCTTCCTTTTGAGCAAGCAATACCTTTTAAATCTAATTGAAACTGAAGCATCGCTGCTTTTTCTTCAGCAAAAGGCAAACAAACGTTAATGAGTGTATAGGTGCTTTTTTCGAGATTAGAACAGCTTCCATTAAACCTAACTTCTGGCAAAATACTTTTTAAGCTTTTTATAAAGTAATCTTTAATACCTAAAACATACTCACGCTCAGTTTTAAGATTTTCGTAAGATAGTTGCAAAGCTTTATCTAAGCCAACAATATTATGTACAGATTCAGTACCTGCTCGATAACCTCGCTCTTGCTCTCCACCAAAAATAGAACCTTTAATGCCTGAGTTTTTTCTTATAAATGCAAATCCTACGCCTTTTGGTCCATGAAATTTATGAGCACTCGCAGCAATAAAATTGATAGGTATTGCATCTAAATCTAATTGGTAATGACCAACAGACTGCACTGTATCACTATGAAACAAAGCATCGTAATGTTTACATAAGTTTGCAATTTTAGAAATATCTAACTTGTTTCCTATTTCATTATTGATGTGCATCAAGCTTACCAACTGCTTTTTATCAGAATTTAATAGCTGTTCTAAATGCTCGTGATCAATATGACCATCAGATTCTAAGTTAACATACTGTACACTAATGCCATATTCTTGCTCTAAAGCTTCAACTGTATGAAGTATGGCATGATGCTCTATTTTAGACGTAATAATCTCTTTAACACCAAGATCTCTAACTGTACTTCTTAAAATCAAATTATCAGCTTCTGTACCTCCAGAAGTGAATACAATTTCAGAAGCAGACACCTTAAAATGTGAAGCAATTGATTTTCTACAAGATTCAATTATAGCCTTAGATTGTCTTCCGTAACTATGCGTTGAGGAAGGGTTTCCAAAGTTATTTTTCATAACTTCAGCCATACAATCAATCACTGCGTCTCGCATTTGAGTTGTTGCAGCATTATCAAAATAAACAGTCGCCATAAACAGTAAATTATAAGTGCAAAGATGCAATAATCTAGCGGTAAATAAAACTAGAATACACCAGCAAAATTATTTGCAAATCTTATCGTTATAAATTTACAAATCTCTATTTTTGTTTCTTAATGACTTATAGCATGCGAAAATTTCTTTATTTACTTTGTTTCGGACTTTTAACAACCTGTGATGATGGTGATGTGTTTGAAGTAACCTTAGATTTTGGCGATGAATTCAAACAGTGTGGCGAATTGGTATTTTATAAGATTAATGAGAGTACCTCTGAAACATTATCAATTCAATTTGAAGACCTAACTATAGAAGACATTTTAGAAGTAAATGATGAGTTTTTATATGAAAACACTTTGCCTTTAGGATCTGGAAATGTGTTTAGATACAGATCTTATGGAACAACTCCTAATAATAGTTTTTTCTGTAACGATGTACCTATAAATCTCCAAATTGAAAAAGATGAAGCTAGTCTAGGAGGCGAAGTTTTTATTCAAACTGTTTTAGTTGAAGATGATAATGATGGTATACCAACTGAAATTGAAGATGAAAACTTAGATGGTGATAATGATCCAGATACAAATCCTACAGATACAGATGGAGACTCAATACCAGACTATCTAGATGCTGATGATGATGGTGATAATGTATTAACTATTAATGAAGGTCATAATTACACAGAAGAAGACGGTTTTAGTAACGCTCAAGACTCAGATGACGATGGCACTTATGATTATTTAGATGATGATGATGACAATGATGGTGTAGACACTCGTGATGAAGACAGTGATCAAGATTTAAACCCAGCCAATGATAGAACCATTGACACAATCCTTAATCCTAATTCAATACCAGATTACCTAAACGATCAAATAGCTAATCCAACAATAGCAACAGCATTTAGACAACATATTATAAGACTAACTTATACAATATCTGTAACTGTTTCAAACATTACTTTGCCATCTATCACACGGCAAACACTTGATTTTGGAACTTTAAATGATAGCTCAAATCCTGATGGAAATATTACTATTGATTCCAGAGAAGCTAGTCCTAATTTTAATTAGGTTTTATATTCTGAAAAATATAAACTTCGGTTGCTCCATTGCCATACTTTTGTAAATCGGCATCATAAAATTTGATGTTATCGTAGCGTCTAAATAAAGTTTCTAGTTCCATTTTAAGCACACCTTCGCCTACGCCATGAATAAATACCAGTTTTTGAATACGTTTCTTCATTGCAAATTCTAACTGCCGTTTTGCAGTATCTAATTGAAGTGTAAGCATCTCATAATTGGTCATGTACTTTTCTGAATTGGTAAGTTTATGAATATGCAAATCGACTTCCATTGTTGCTTGATTACGCTCTTTAGGTCGCCTTTTCACAGGCTGTTTTTTCATAGGAAGCTCTTTTTGTTTGATCACATCCTTTAAGCCTGTATTAGAAAAAATAGCATTTGAAAAAGATTTATTTTCAATAAGTTCTTTTGAATTGAATTCTAAAACAAAACCATCTGCCGTTTCAACACTAGCAATATCATGTGTAATAGCAACAATAACACCAGAAATATCATCATCTAAAACTGAAACCTTATCTCCAATTTGAAATTTCATGAACTTATTTCATCTTGATTATTATTATCCTGATTTCTTTTGCTAGGAATGTTTCTAGAAATTCTATAAACACCTAACATTAAAGCCACAATTCCTCCAATAAGAAGAAACTGACTTTGATTTTCGCCTGCTTGAGCGTAAATCGCAACACAAGCTCCAATAAAGAGCAAACTATAATCAACTAGTCGTGATAATTTCATGATATATAAATAAAAATGTTCATCTAAATTACATTAATATCATAAAGAATCAAGGTGTTTAGCCTATTTTTTGTTGATGCTCTTGAGTAAAAAAAGTCCTAAACTCTACAATACATCGTTCTTTTTTTATTTTTGTGTTTTAAAATAGAACTTATGGAATTTCCTGAAGAGTACATGCTTCCTTGTTTAAACAAAAAACTATTCGGTCTAGAATGTATGGGTTGTGGTATTCAACGTTCTATTTCGTTAATTTTTCAAGGAGAACTAGTTGCGGCTTTTCATATGTATCCAGCAATATTCACATTAATCTTATTAGTAATTGTATTAATTTTGAATTCCTTTAAAAATTTCAAATATGCTAACAAAATAATTATAACTTTGGTAATTGTTAATCTTACAATTATTGTAGGAAATTTTATTATAAAACTTTCTAATCAAACTTAAAACTTATGGAACAACAAAAACTCAATCCTGCTATTGTTTATGTACTAGCTATTTTAGGTCTTTTATGCTGCTGTTTTGGTGGTCTAGGATTTATATTAGCAGGTATAGCATTTTTTATAGCTCAAAGTAAATTAAAACAAGCTCAAGCAAACCCTGAAAACTATGAAGTTGGAAGTGTTAAAGCTATGAATACTGCTAAAATTGTAGCGTTAATAATATTAGTTATTAATCTTGTATATCTAATTATGACAATATACAGAATTTACACTGTTGGCTGGGATGAATTGATGGAGCAATCAAGACAAATGATGGAGCAAATGCAACAAGGTCAATAATTTACCTTATAAAAAAGGCGACCATTTAGTCGCCTTTTTTTTATTACTTTTGAATAATTATCTAACCAACAAATATTATGGAAAACAAACCACAAAGACCTAACAGTTATCTAGCTTTAGCTATCATTAGTACAATTTTATGTTGCTTACCTACAGGAATCGTAAGTATTATTTATGCTACAAAAGTAAACAGCTTATATGAAGATGGAAACTATAATGAAGCTACTAAAGCATCAAAAAATGCAAAAACTTGGGGTTTAGTATCAATAGGTATTGCTGTTTTAGGGTGGATTTTATACATCTTAATTTTTGGAGTAGCAATGTTTGGAGCCCTAGCTAGTGGCAATGCTTACTAAAACAAAAACTTTAATTATATTAGGTATAGTGATAATGCTCTTAGGCGTATTATCACTATATTTTTTTTGGAATCCTTCAGAACACAATATTTTTCCAAAATGTCCTTTCTACTCATATACAGGAATTTACTGCGCAGGATGTGGCAGTCAGAGAGCCATTCATCAAATAATGAATGGTCATATCATTACAGGAATACGACATAACTACTTACTAATAATAGTGTTTATTGTATTAAGCTACAAAGCCACACTATTTATTTTGAATAAGGTTTACAACAAATCTTATTTTGATATCTTTCATAAACCCATTGCTACCAAAATTATTTTAGTAATTGTATTATTATTTTGGATACTCAGGAATATTAGATTTTTCCCTTTTACTGAATTAGCTCCATAAAAAAAAGCGATCTTAAAGACCGCTTTTTAAACAAAAATATAGTTATCTAATCTTCAAATTCTTGGAGTGTTTTAGTAATAATAGACACACAGTCTAACAATTGCTCTTTAGTCATCACTAAAGGTGGAGCAAAACGAATAATATTACCATGAGTAGGTTTTGCAAGCAAACCATTGTCACGAAGTGCTAAGCAAATATTCCACGCAGTATCACTATCTTCATCATCGTTAATGACTATTGCATTAAGCAAGCCTTTACCTCTTACTAAATTTACAATAGAACTGTTTTCAATATATTTATTCATTTCACTTCGGAAGAGTTCTCCTAATTGAAACGCATTTTCAGCTAAATCTTCATCTCTTACAACTTCTAGAGCTGCAATAGCCACAGCAGCTGCAATTGGATTTCCACCAAAGGTGCTTCCATGATTTCCTGGTTTAATTACATTCATAACAGAATCATTAGCCAATACAGCACTTACAGGATATGCACCTCCAGACAAGGCTTTACCAAGAATTAGGACATCTGGTTTCATATTTTCATAATCAACAGCCAATAATTTACCTGTTCTAGCAATACCAGTTTGAACTTCATCTGCAATAAACAACACATTATGCTTTTCACATAACGCTTTTGCTTTTGCTAAATACCCTTCACTTGGTACATAAACTCCAGCTTCTCCTTGAATAGGTTCTACTAAAAATCCTGCAACATTTTTGTTGTTTTCTAAAGCTTGTTCTAATGCTTTAAGATTATCATATTCAATTTTTATAAACCCATCAGTGTATGGTCCAAAGTTTTTTCTAGCTATTGGGTCATTACTAAACGAAATAATGGTTGTCGTTCTTCCGTGAAAATTATTTTCGCAAACAATAATTTCAGCTTCATTTTCGCTAATTCCTTTGACTTCATAAGCCCATTTACGACAAAGTTTTAAAGCTGTTTCTACAGCTTCAGCTCCTGTATTCATTGGTAATAATTTATCGAAGCCAAAATATTCTGAAGCAAATTTTTCATAGGTTCCAAGCATATCATTATAAAATGCTCTAGAAGTTAAGCTCAACGTTTGCGCTTGTTTTGTCATAGCATTGACAATCTTAGGATGACAATGTCCTTGGTTAACTGCAGAATATGCAGAAAGGAAATCATAATATTGTTTTCCTTCAACATCCCAAACATACACACCTTCTCCTCTACTCAGTACTACTGGTAACGGATGGTAATTGTGTGCACCATACTTGTTTTCTAAATCGATCGCTTGTTGCGACGTTAATTGGTCTAAAACAGCCATTTTAATAAAGTTTTAAAAGTTTATGAGGCAAGCAGAAATATGTTGTTCTGAATGTTGATGAAGAATCTCAATAAAAAAGAACATTATTCAATATAAAATGAGATTTTTCGACTTTGCTCAAAATGACAACATCACTTTCAAGATTACCTCGTCTAAAATAACCATTCCTGTTCTACCTTTATCCTTTCGAAGAGTCCGAAAATTCAGCGTGGGAAAGAAATCATCCCTAGAGGTCTGCAAATTAATAATTAAAACTCTTATTCCGAAATTTTTCCTGATAATGATGACACTTGTAATTCTAATCGCTTCATCTCTCTAAGAATGGCATTTTTATCCATTTGCATCCAAGCAAACACCTTTAACATGCTTACACCTATCAAAAACACAAGACCTCCTATTCCCCATTTTATGAGTTCTTTGACATCTGAAGTGTTAAAAAATTTGATAGTACAATACACAAAGAGTCCAAAAAAGATTAAGGTCATAATATTCATTACAATGATGATCCATTTATTTTTTCCTGAAAATAAACCCATTAACATTCCTAAAACATTTTGTTCTTCTAACGAGTCGTAGAACTTTGTTTCTTCTTCAGTTAAGGTCTCTTTAATGAGTTGGTCAATGTCTTCCATATTAGTTTTCATAATTCTTGTCTTTTAAAATTAATTTTAGCTTTTCTCTAGCATGAAACAATCTTGATTTGGTTGTTCCTACAGATATATTTAATAGTTTACTTATCTCATTTAACGAATAACCTTCAGTATAAAAAAGTCTTAAAACCATTTGTTGATGTTCTGGTAAACTTTTGATACTTTTTAAAAGATGACTTTTTAATTCTGTATGGTCATCATCGTCATCAACCACACGCGTAACTTCTTTTTGATATTCATCTTCTTTTATGCGATTTATTTGTTGTTGTCTAAAAGCATCTACAGATTTGGTATATACAATTCGTAAAGCCCAAGACTTAAAACTTGAAGGTTCATGCAAAGTATAAAGTTTATCTATTATCGTTTGCCAACTATCTTGAGCAATATCCTTTGACAAACTTGCATCCTTTACAATCCAGTAGGCTTTTTGACAAAATATCAAATGCCAACGTTTAACCAATTCAGCCATCGCTTTTTTATTTCCAGATTGAAAATCTAAAACAAGTTCAGTATCAGTACGATCGTTTATTTTCAATGCGTTAAAATTGGGTTTATCCTTTTTTGTTTGTAATACATTCTTAAAAGTTTTACCCAAAGATTGTATTTTGGTTCATTAGTTTCTGTTGAAAAATAATGCTCCACATTATCAAATGCTTCTTCAATTAAGGCATCATGCAGCCAACGAATCACAAATACCCAAAGTAAACTAGCTTTAAAGTCTGTGTTCATTTTTATGACATGTTGAACTTCAGAAACATGTTCTGAAATAGGCTTAAGTATTAGTTCGTGTGTGCCTCTAAATCCACTAGGCTTAGTGAATTTGAATCTTACATGGCTTCCAACTTTTAATGCCACAACTGTATATCTAATGCGTCCATGACCTCCTCTACTTCCTATCTTTAAACCCTCTTTAAATCGCATTGCTGGCCAATTACTTGATGGCCAAATTTTATCTTCTGATGTTGCTAAAGTTTTAAATAAATCTGACACCTTTTCAAGTGGCTGATTAATAATTCGCGTATGTATGTTAGTTACTTTCATACTCTAAAGACGAAGAAAATCGATAAAGGTTCATTTAATTTTGAAGTTTTTTAAAGATAATCCTATTTACTTACATTTATATTTATCGCTATTACTATTTTTGCTGAACCAAAATTTTATTCCCTGTATGCCACGAAGAGAACGCAATAAATTTGTAAAAAGAGGTCAAATTATTGAACTCTTAATTGAAGATTATGCCTTTGGTGGCAAAGGCATTGGTAGAATTAGAAATGAACATGGCGAATTTGTCATTTTTGTTCCCAACACCTTACCTGGTCAGTTAGTAAAAGCACAAGTAAAAAAATCGAGTAAAAAATATGCTGAGTGTAAACTCTTTGAAGTGTTAAAACCTTCAGAAGATGAGACTGAAGTACCATATCAAGATATTCCTGGAGCACCTTATATACAACTACCAATAGAACAGCAACACCAATATAAAAAACAAAGCACCATAGAATTGTTTAAACGTATTGGAAAAGTAACAGATATTGAAACTAAGTTTGACGAATTTGTAAGTTCTCCAAATACTTTTCACTATCGAAATAAAATGGAATATGGCTTTTCTGCTATTGGGTACGACAGACAACAAAAAACTGATGTTGATGAGTTTACTTTAGGGTTTAAAAAACGTGGCACTTGGTGGTGTGGCGATAACCTTAATTGTGATTCTGGTTTATTTGATGCTCCATTAGAAAATCATTTAAAGGATATTAGAACCTATTGCGAAAAAACTGGGTTACCACCTTGGCATGCTCCAAAAAAGGAAGGTTTTTTTAGATACTTAGTTGTAAGAAAATCATATAAAACCAACCAACTTTTATTTAATTTAGTCACCACATCTTACGATTTACCAAAATTCGATTTAGATAAATTTGCGAACTACTTGGTTGAACTTTTTGGTAATAGAGTTGCAGGATTACTTCATACCACAAACGATGAAATTGGAGACCGAACTATTGCTACAACAGGTAGTATTAATTTAGTGTATGGAGAAGATAAAATTGTAGAAGAATTACTAGGATTAAATTTTGAAATTAGTATGAAAAGTTTTTTTCAAACCAATCCTAAATGTGCCGAAAAACTCTACTCTAAAGTTATAGATTACGCCTTAGAAAACAAAGAAGCTATAGATAATTCTGTAGTTTTAGATTTGTTCTGTGGTACAGGAACCATCGGACAAATTCTTGCTAGCAAAGCTACTAATACTAAAATTATTGGTGTAGATATAGTCGCTTCAGCCATAGAAGATGCAAAAGAAAATGCCAAACGCAATAATATTGAAGGCTTAAAGTTTTATGCTGCAGATGTAGGTAAATTTCTAAACGAGCATCCACAATATCAAAATAACATTAAAACCATTATTTTAGATCCTGCTCGTGCAGGTATTGCTCCAAAAACCCTTAAAAAAATAATAAACCTTAATGCAGACCGTTTGGTTTATGTATCTTGCAATCCAGCAACTCAAGCTAGAGATACGGAACAATTAGTGCAAGCTGGATATCAACTAAAAAAGATAAGTCTGGTCGATCAATTTCCGCATACAGCACATATTGAAACTGTAGTATTGTTTGAAAGATAATTCATGAGAAAGTTAAAATTACTAAGCCTTTGTGTTCTATTCGCTTTTTTAAATTGCGAACGTGACGATATTTGTCCTGAGGATGTTTCAACAACACCTCGACTTATATTAGAATTTTATGATATCTCTAATCAAGAAAATATAAAAAACGTATCTAATTTATATGTGCAAGGCGTAGGTAACGATACACCTCTTTCAAGTTTTACAGGAAACGCTGCTATAAGTTTGGTAGAATTACCTTTAAAAACTGACGACAACTCAACACAATTTCGGTTTATTAAAGATTATACTGTTGATGATAATGGAACACCAAATGATGATAGTGATGACATTTATTCTGGAAATGAAGACCTCATCACCATAAATTATGTTACTGAAAATGTATATGTATCTCGCGCTTGTGGATATAAAACGACTTATAAAGCTGTTGATATTGAATTTGATGCAACAGATATGGATCGATGGATTTTACTCGCTCAACCCATAAATGACAATCAATTAATTGAAGATGAAACAACAACACATTTTAAATTTTATCATTAGTAGTTGCTTTTTTCTCTTCTGTTGGGTTTCTAATGCTCAAGATTCTATTGAAGGAGAAACAAAAACCGATACGCTAATCTACAAACAAAAGTATGGCTTGCGACTTGGAGCAGATTTAGGAAAGCTTGTTAGAACAGCTATAGATGATGATTATACTGGATTTGAAATTAATGGTGATTACAGATTAACTAAACGCTTGTATCTTGCTGGTGAACTTGGCACTGAAGAACGCTCCATTTCAACCGACTTTTTAAGTACTACTACAACAGGAAGCTATTTTAAAGCAGGTATTGATTATAATTCGTACCAAAACTGGCTAGACATGCAAAACATGATTTACTTTGGTCTTCGTGTTGGTGCCAGTACGTTTAAACAAAATCTTGATAGTTACACAGTTTATAATACCAACCAATATTGGCCAACCAATTTTTCTTCAAACGAAGCAAGAGAAATTGATGGTTTAGCAGCTATTTGGGCAGAAATCATTATTGGTATTAAGGCCGAACTATTTAGTAATTTATTTCTCGGTCTTAACGTGCAAATTAAAAGTTTAATTAGCGAAGACGAACCTGATAATTTTGAAAACTTATACATTCCAGGATTTAATCGTACTTACGATAGTGGTCGCTTTGGTCTTGGTTTCGGTTATAGCTTGTCTTACCTCATTCCAATACTCAAAAAGGATAAAAAAGTGGTGGTCGATAAAATTGATGAGTAGTTAATTTTTCCACAAAAAACTCACAAATATTTTATATCTTTTCCATGTGTAAAATCTAATACTACATGAACAAAGATGCAATTGCAGAACTTATAGAGGAGAAAAACAATGCCTTAATTAATTGGATTGCTGATCAAGAGGATGACAAGTGGATTGAAGGTCCTAATGGAAAATGGACTACTGGTCAACATGCTTTACATTTGCTTCAAAGCATTAAACCACTCAATAATGCTTTGAGCATGCCTAAATTTGTGTTGCGCTATAAATTCGGAAAGGCAAATAGAGACGTTAGAGATTATCAAACAGTTGTAAATCGTTACCAAGAACGTTTAAAAGATGCTCAAGGGAAAACCTATGGTCCTTCAAAAAACATGAAGGTTCCTTTAATATCTGAAAAACAATATTTATTAAACCGTCTACAAGTTGAAGGAAAAAAATTACAGTATAAAACCAGAAAAATTTCAGATAAAAATTTAGATACTGTCATACTTCCTCATCCACTTATGGGAAAAATGCCTGTGAGGGAAATTATTATGTGGACTGCCTATCATATTGAGCATCACACCAACACATTAAAAGAACAGTATTAATTATTTTGATACTTTGCCTTTTTACTACCTTCATACATTACATACTTCACAAATCGCGATTCGAGTTTGGCATTAAACAACTGAATTTTACGCGATGGTCGCAATCCAACATATTTCAGTGCATCTAAATTTGAGGTAATAAACCAAGCATCTGTTCCTGGATAGCCTTGTTTTAATGTGTCGCCAATCATTTTATAAAAGTTCTCCATATTGATATCTAATCGCTCACCATAAGGAGGATTAAACACCATATGCAATTTGTTTTCACCCGATTTTTGAGTCTTAAAAAAATCTTCATGCTGTATATGAATAAACTCTTCTAAGTGTGCATTCTTAATATTTGCCTTTGCTTTGGCTACTGCACTAGGAGACTTATCATAACCAATAATTTTATGATGAAAATCTCTAGTTTTATTGAGTAAAGATTCTTCAATCTTTTCAAATAAATCGACATCCCAATCTTGCCAACGCTCAAAAGCAAATTCTTTTCGCATTAAATTTGGAGGAATATTACAAGCAATCATTGCGGCTTCGGCCAAAACTGTACCACTACCACACATAGGATCCATAAAATCTGATTGTCCATCCCAACCTGAAAGCATTACCAAACCAGCAGCTAACACTTCATTAATTGGTGCGATATTAGTTGCCGTTTTATAACCTCGTTTATGTAATGAATCTCCTGAAGCATCTAATGAAATATTGCAAATATTTCTATCAATATGCACATTGATTTTAACATCAGGAAACTTTAAATCTACATTTGGTCGCTGTCCATCAGTAGCTCTAAATTTATCAACAATAGCATCCTTAGTTTTTTGAGCAACATAGAGCGAATGCGTAAAAACACGTGAGTTTACAGTAGCATCAACAGCCAAGCTACCTGTTGGTTTTAGATAATCTTCCCAAGACATTTTATAAATGTGGTCATAAAGGTCTTGCTCATTACGCACTTTAAAATTATGGATAGGCTTTAAAATCTTTATAGCTGTTCGTAAAGCAAGATTGGCTTTATACATAAACCCTTTATCTCCTGTAAAACTCACATGTCTAACACCTTTTTTTACATGCATAGCGCCTAACTGAATAAGCTCTCGCTCTAGTAACTCTTCAAAGCCAAATAAGGTTTTGGCCACCATTTTAAAATTATGATCCATATATCAAGTTTAACACTTGTTTTGTTTGTACTTCTGTACAAAATTAAGAATGTTTTCTGTAGATGACGAAATTAATACATAAAACCAACCACTCAATTTAAACTAAGCGCTAATTAATTGAATATTTTGTTCTGAAATCAGCATTGCAAATTATTAATGCAACTTAGTTGCATTTGATTTGTTAATCTTTATATTTGTAGTTGTATTGCAATAAGCAAATGAAAAAAGGAAATCTATACATAACATCCAAAATACCGTTAAAGAATCTTATAGTTTTGGTCTTTTTATTCTGTCTTTTTTCATCGTTTTGGCATCCCATTAAACTTACATCATCAATGGTGAGTTATAATGATAAGGTGTCTAAACTCAGTCTAGAATGTCGAGTATTTATTGATGACTTTAAAGATAGCGTAAACAAAAAACTAACAACAAACATTAATGTGTCAAAGCTTGATGCTAATGATAAATTAGCTCTTGAAGTCTATTTTAATTCGCATTACATCATTACCCTCAATGGTAAACAATTGCGTTTAAAGTTTGAAGCTGAAGAGGTCATGGCATCTCAAAACATGCTCAAATTAAAATTCTTCATTAGTGATTTCTTTATTAATGAAGGAGATGATATCGTTATAGAAAACAAGCTTTTTTTAGATGAGTTTGGAGCACTTCAAGAAAACATTATTTCAATGGTTTTTCCTCCATATTTTGCAGAACTAAATTACAAGACTAATATTAATAACTATACATTCTCTTATTCTTTTTAAAACAATATGCATGGATAATTTAAACTCTTTTTTTGTAAGCGGATGGGATCATATCGTAGATTTAAAAGCTTACGATCACCTTCTATTTGTAATCACATTGTGTGCTGCTTTCAAACTTTCTCAATGGAAACAAATTCTAATTATAGTTACAGCATTTACCATTGGTCACAGTATAACACTTATACTTTGTGCGTTAGACTTAGTTCCTGCAAACTCTCGAATGGTTGAAACTTTAATACCTTTTACAATTATGATTACTGCAATTTCTAATGTATTAGATTTTAAAAAGAAAACTAGGTTTTCTGACACAAAAATAAAATATGCTATAGCTTTGGTTTTCGGGTTAATTCATGGTTTAGCCTTTGCTAGTGGCTTTAAGTTTATGCTATTTTCTGAAAGTATAATTATGCCTTTATTTTTATTTAATGTTGGTATTGAAGTTGGACAACTATTTATTGTTCTACTCTTTATGATAGCGCTTTGGTTTTACTCTAATATCATTAATGGTTCTCATAACAAATGGAACTTATTTGTTTCTGGAGCTGGATTTGGAATCGCTGTGACGCTATGTATTAACGGACTCTTAAATGGGTAACTAGTAATCAAAGTCTTTTCTCTTTTACAGTTTATTACTGTTTTGTTTTAGCAAATAAAAAAAGGAGGAACTACAATAGAACCTAGTGTTGCTTTTCCTAAAAAGGATATAAATTTCCTACGGTTATAACTCATAATTAATTTAATGCATGCCTTTCTAAACAAATTAAATCAGAATAGATATTTCTAAACATATTTTCCCGCTTTTTAAAAATCTTACCACTTATTGTAACGTCTATATTTAGAACATCTTGAAACGCTTTTACTTTCTTATTTAAAAAATAAGAAAGTACTACAAATTGATGGTTTTCTTTTCGCCATAATTCGTCTGTATACTGTTTTTGTATTACGAGTTGTTTGTAAGTGTCATTCAAACCTCTAGTATCTAAAAAAAGCTGCCTTCCTAATGCATCCAAAATTATTTGGTTATGATCAGAAAGGACAAAATATAAATTATCAATATTGTACTTTATAATTAGCTTTTTTATATGCTCTACTGTTTTTATATCCGAAGTAACAGAGTTTCCTAGAGAAGTATAAAAATAATTCTCATTTTTGAATGCATTGTTAATTACAGATTCTAAACAATCTGTTGGACATAAAAAAAATAGATTTTTTGACATTAGACTAAATCGTCTTCAGGCTTAGGAAAAGGAAAAGATGAATGATGCAAATCTATTTTTAAATTATCATCTACCAATTTATACCCAAATGTATATTCAACTTTTGCTTCATTTCCTTCTAAATCAGTAAAAAAGTAATTCCCCATTGCTATTGCTCTATTTTGTTCTAAAATAAAGCCTGTATTTTCAAATCTTACCTTAGTCCAAGGCTGTATTGCAAAGCCTTTATCTTCAGAGCATGCTCTATCGTCTCCTGCAATAAAATAAGATAACGCTTTTAACTTAGTTGCTCTAAATTGTTCTATTGCGCATTTTGTTGGCTTAAACAACACATTACCATCTTGAAAAGCATATAGATTGTCAAGAAATTCATTGGCAATTTTTTCACATTCAGACCTATTATCTTTAAGCGATCCTATTTTTACGACACCATTTCCCCAGGTGTTTTGTGCTTCTATTACTTGATTTTGAGTTATCATATTTATTTGTTTAAATGTTTAATTTATATTAAAATACATACGCTTGCTCAATGGAACAGAGCGTATTAAATGTTTTGATAGTTGTTGTTAACTACTTACGTTTTATAAGTAAATCACAGCTAACAAATTAGATTTGTATTAAGACTAGCTATTATTGTTTTTTACTAATGTAAGCTCATCTACAATACGCTTTGCATTTGCAAATTTATCAATCAACCAAACCACATATCGTATGTCTACATTAATGGTACGTTGCAAGTTGCTATCAAAAATGACATCTCCTGCCATAGCTTCTATATTACCATCAAAAGCCAAACCAATCAACTCACCTTTTCCGTTTATTACAGGAGAGCCAGAATTTCCTCCAGTAATATCATTATCGGTTAAGAAATTAATTGGCAACTCTCCATACTCATTAGCATAAATACCAAAGTCTTTTGCTTCATATAATTCTAACATACGTTTTGGAAGATCAAATTCATCATCATTAGGTTTGTACTTTTTAACCATCCCTTTAAACGTAGTGTAATTGTTTGTACGAGCATCATTTCTTGAGTCCTTAGGTAAGGCTCTAACTTTTCCGTAAGACAAACGAAGTGTAGAATTTGCATCTGGATATTTTACTTTACTCAATTCTGAAACGCGAAGTCCTTCTACCAGCAGTCTAAATGATTTTGAAAAATCATTTTCAATTTGCACCAAATGTTCAGGTTGCTCTCTATATTTTTCTATTAACGCTGAAGACAATTTAAAAAGCGGATCACTTTCTAACAATTGCATATCTGGAAACTTCAAAAAGGCTTCGACACTTTTCTTTGAAGAAAACATACTTAAATCGAAAATAGATTCGGTGTAAGAGTTAATATCATTTTGAATCGAAGCATTTGTTAGCAACTCTGGAAGCGGATAACTTGTTTTTGAAGTATAGACTTTAAGTTGCTCAGAAAGCATTTCTTTCTCTAGAGGTAAATGATAATCTTTATATAAACTTTCAATCATATAGGTTAAACGAGGCAACAATTCCTCACGTTTAGCTTCATTAGACTCTGCGTAGGTTTTTAGACCTCTTCCTATTTGATAAGGAAGCACAGAAAACTTACTTGATCTTAGCATGATTCGTAAATAATTATCATGACGTGACTTCTCGTTGGTTAATGCGTAGTATTTATTAATGGTAGAAACTACATTTTGATAAGTAGCTTTATTTTTAGACTTATTAGCCCATTTGTCGAACTTAGATTCTACTTTTCGCTTGGTTTTAGCTGTTTGATGTTGGGTAAGAGCATCAATCATACCTTGACGATTTTTCCAATAATTGGCGATTTGCGCATATTTAGAAGCATACATTAGGTTAACAGAAGCGTCTTCGTTCATATATTTCTTCATTACATCCATACTCAATTTTGATCCTTCAACCCAAGCAGGATACGCAAATTTTACATTTTGCTCTATACCTTCGGCTGGCATCCAACGATTAGTTCTACCTGGATAACCTAAAATCATTGCAAAATCATCTTCATTAACACCAGTAATATTTACAGGTAAATGATAGTCGGTTTTTAACGGAACATTGTCTGTAGAATATTCAGCAGCATTACCATTAGCATCTGAGTACACTCTAAAAAGAGAAAAATCTCCTGTATGTCTTGGCCATTCCCAGTTATCAGTATCACCACCATATTTCCCTATACTTTTAGGAGGTGTACCAACCAATCTAACATCGGTAAAATCTTCATAAACAAAATAGTAATATTCATTACCTTGAAAGAATGATTTCACTGAAACAGTATATTTTCCGCCTTCACTATGCTCTTGTTGGATCTTAGCAATTTCTTGATTAATTGCTGCTTCACGATCTTTTTCTGTCATATTAGGATTTACCTTTGACAAAATACGTTTAGAAACATCATCCATTCTCACAAAAAACCGAACATAAAGGTCTTTTGGTTTTAACTCTTTACTAAAAGCATCTGCCCAATAACCATCCATTAAATGGTTTTGATCTGCTGTAGACAACTCAGCAATTGCTCCATAGCCACAGTGATGATTTGTAAGTAATAAACCATTGTTAGAAATCACACTTGCAGTACAGCCACCATCAAATTGTACTATGGCATCTTTTAGACTGTTTTGGTTAATACTATAGATTTCCTCTGGTGTTAATTGCAATCCCATTTTTTGCATGTCGCGATGATTGAGACGCTCTATATGCATTAAAAACCACATGCCTTCATTGGCAAATATGGCGATTGGAAAAGTTAAAAATAAGGTTAAAAGTGTTAATTTAAGTTGTTTCATTTTGCTATTTATCAAGGGTTAAGTATTTAAAAATTAAAGCGCATAAGCGCGTTCAACAGGCCATGTATCTGAATATCCTGCTAGCCATTCGTTTGTTGCCAATTCTTCATCTGTAGAAAGACAGCGATCTAAAATTGATCTTATCTCAGATTCGTTCAAATTTTGACCAATGAATACAATTTCATTTTTGCGGTCACCAAAGGTGACATCCCAATCAGATTCTATCGTTTCTTTGTTTTCGACAAACGCCATTTGTTGTATCCGATTTTCAAAAGGCATACTGCTCCACCAAACTCCTGCATTATCAGCTCGTAACGAACCTCCTGCTTGTCCCCAAACTAGAGCTTGATCAGGTCGCGAAGCGATCCAGAATAAGCCTTTGCTTCTAATAACATTCATTGGAAATTCGTTTTGTGCAAAATCTCTAAAACGTACTGGATCAAATGGTTTTTTTGAACGATATACAAAGGAAGAAATACCATATTCTTCAGTTTCTGGTGTATGTTCGTCTTTTTTAAGCTCTTCTATCCAACCAGCACTTTGTTCTGCTTCTTCAAAATCAAATAAACCTGTATTAAGTATCGCTTTTGGATCTATGTTTCCGAAAGTTGATTCTAAAATTCGAGCTGAAGGATTTAATTTCTGAATCGCAGCTTTCATTAAGCCTAAATGATCTTCAGAAACTAAATCTGTTTTGTTAAGCACAATTACATTTGCAAATTCAATTTGGTCTGTTAATAAATTAACAATGGTTCGAAAATCATTTTCAATATCTGTAAGATCACGATCCATCAAGGTTTCAGGACTTCCAAAATCTTTAAAAAAGTTAAAGGCATCTACCACAGTAACCATCGTATCAACATAACTAAAACGGGAAAGATCGATTCCGTTTTCTTCATCAACAAACGAAAACGTTTGTGCTACAGGAACAGGTTCACTAATACCTGTACTTTCGATTAATAAATAATCAAATCGGTTTTCTTTAGCCAATCTTTCAACTTCAATCATTAAGTCTTCACGCAAAGTGCAACAAATACAACCATTACTCATCTCTACCAATTTTTCTTCTGTACGAGACAAAGTATTTTCACTTTTCACTAATGCTGCATCAACATTTACTTCACTCATATCGTTGACTATAACAGCGACTTTCAAACCTGCTTTGTTGTGTAGAATATGATTTAAAAGTGTCGTCTTACCAGAACCTAGAAACCCACTTAATACGGTTACTGGAAGTTTTTTTAGAGTATTCATT
Source organism: Psychroserpens sp. S379A (assembly GCF_049800755.1). NCBI lineage: Bacteria > Pseudomonadati > Bacteroidota > Flavobacteriia > Flavobacteriales > Flavobacteriaceae > Psychroserpens > Psychroserpens sp. S379A. The sequence goes on from NZ_JBNAFQ010000001.1 coordinate 615,970, forward strand.
CTAAATAAATAATGTTAGGCTGTAAAGCTAATAATAAAATCTTAAATGCAACGGAGTTGCGTTAAAATTTATGATTATTTTTGCATATACAAGAACATCATAAAAATGAAGTACTTTTGCACTTTAAGAGTTCATCTAATTGAGTTCTAAAAATTATGAAAACGATTATGGCAAAAAAAACAACACAATGGTATGCTTCTTGGTTTGACACACCATTTTATCATATTTTATACAAGGACAGAGATTATACTGAAGCCCAGTTATTTATGGATAACCTTACTGCATATTTAAACATTCCTGAGCATGGAAAAATTCTAGATCTCGCCTGTGGAAAGGGTCGCCATTCTATGTATCTAAATTCTTTAGGATACAATGTTTCTGGTGTTGACTTATCTGAAAATAGTATTGCTCATGCTAAACAGTTTGAGAACGAATCACTTCATTTTAAGGTTCATGATATGAGTCAACCTTTAGGTGAAACTTTTGATGCTGTTTTTAACTTATTTACTAGTTTTGGTTACTTTGACAATGATGAAACTAACCTTCAAACGATAAAAGCTATAAAAGCCAATTTAAACGACTATGGCTTTGGAGTTATTGATTTTATGAATAGTGAGTATGTTATTGATAACTTAGTGGCTTCTGATATTAAAACTGTTGAAGGTATTGATTTTAAACAAAAGCGACACATTGAAAATGGTTACATTATTAAAACTATCGATTTTACAGCAGATAATAAAAATTATAGTTTTCAAGAACGTGTAAAAGCGTTTACCTTAAACGATTTTGAAATGCTATTTCAAAAAGCAGGTGTGCATTTACTTGATGTTTTTGGAGATTATAAGCTCAATAAGTTTCATAAAAATACTTCTGAGCGATTGATTATGGTTTTTAAATAATCAGAATACACTAAATTGCACTCGCTAAGAATATTCTCAATACATGAATACGTACTTATTTCCTATATATGCTATTTTAATAGGTGTTGCTATTGCTGCCATTTTTAAGCAGCAACGAAATTTACATATAAAACTCTTACTCTCTTTTAGTGGAGCTTTTTTATTAGCACTAACTCTATTTGACCTACTGCCAGAAGTTTATGAGCACTTAGATGAAAAACAAACGGGTTTGTTTATCATGTCTGGTATCTTGCTGCAAATTATTTTAGAATTTTTTTCAAAAGGTGCCGAACATGGTCATGTTCACATTCATAAAAATGATACTTCATTTCCATGGTTGCTGTTTATTAGTTTATGCATTCATAGCTTTTTAGAGGGATTTCCTATTCATCAACATAATGATATGGTATATGGTGTTTTAATTCATAAAATTCCAATTGCTACACTTATTACTGGTTTTTTATTTCAATCTGAATACAGTAAAATTCAAGTTTTCTTTTTTTTATTAATTTTTGCAACTATGACACCTTTAGGTACTTTAGTTTCTAATGCTTCGGAAATTGCAGCAGATTATATTCATGTTATCAATGCTATTGTTATAGGTATCTTTTTTCATATCTCTACAACCATATTATTTGAAACTGGAGAAGGTCATAAATTTAACCTTTCTAAACTCATGGCCATTATCTTAGGTGTTGGCATTGCCTATAGTATTTAAATATGTTTTCTAAAGAAGAATCTAGACAACTACGACAATTATTTTGGACGAGCTTCGGAAAGTCGTTTCCAAGAAAATGGATATTGTACGATACAAAAATTAAAGGCTTCTCTTTTAAATTTCATTTTGACACTAAATCTGCTCTCGTTGCTTTAGATCTTGAAGACGATTTAGAACAACGCATCAAATCATGGGAAAAACTGCTTTCATTAAAATCTATATTACTAGAAAACTACTTACCTGAAGCTATTTTTGAAGAAGAATACTACCTTGAAAACGGAAAAGAAATTTCAAGAATTTATATACCTCTTGAACAAAAAGTATCTATTCACAATAAAAATAGTTGGCAAGATGTCATGCTGTTCTTCAATACAACCATGACCAAATTTGAAGCGTTTTATACAGATTTTGAAGACATTCTAAAAGATTAATTTTCTAAGTTAATTCTCTTTTGATTTTTTATAAAATCTAAACTCTTAGTCTTCTCCTAAAAGAGATATTTTCGATACATTTGTGCTGAAAATAAATTCCTTTGTAATGAAAAATACAGCGTTAACTGAAACACATGAAGCACTAGGAGCAAAAATGGTTCCTTTTGCTGGTTATAACATGCCAGTACAATACGATGGCGTTAATATTGAACATGAAGCCGTAAGAACTGGTGTTGGTGTTTTTGATGTGTCACACATGGGCGAATTTTTAATCGAAGGTCCAAACGCCTTAGATCTCATTCAAAAAACATGTAGTAACGATGCTTCAAAATTAACCGTTGGTAAAGCGCAATATAGCTGTATGCCTAATGATACAGGTGGAATTGTAGACGATTTAATCATTTATAGAGTTAAAGAAGACACTTATTTACTCGTTGTTAATGCCAGCAATATTGAAAAAGATTGGAACTGGATTGCTTCAAAAAATGATGTTGGAGCAGACATGCGAGATTTAAGTGAAGAATATTCGCTTTTAGCCATTCAAGGTCCAAAAGCTGTAGAAGCCATGCAAGCCTTATCTAGTCATGATCTTTCTGAAATCAAATTTTACAACTTTGTTGTTGGTGATTTTGCAGGTATTGAGCATGTGATAATTTCGGCTACTGGTTATACAGGAAGTGGTGGATTTGAAATCTACTGTAAAAATTCTGAAGTCAAACAAATTTGGGACAAAGTGGTTGAAGCTGGAGCAAAACCAATTGGTTTAGCTGCTCGTGATACCTTACGTTTAGAAATGGGTTATTGCCTTTACGGAAATGATATAGACGATACGACTTCTCCTATTGAAGCTGGTTTAGGATGGATTACAAAATTCTCTAAAACCTTTACAAACTCTGAAGCACTTGAAGATGAAAAACGTCGTGGACCAGAGCGTAAATTAGTAGCTTTTGAACTTGACGATAGAGGTATTCCTCGTCAAGGTTATGATATTGTTGATTCTAGCGGAAAGAAAATTGGTAATGTCACTTCAGGAACCATGTCTCCTAGTTTAAATAAAGGCATTGGTTTAGGATATGTACCAACCGTTTTTGCAGATGTTAATAGTAAAATAAATATTCAAATTCGTAAAAAAACAATTCCTGCAACTGTTGTAAAGCTACCTTTCTATAAAGGTTAATGTTGCCTACGGGTTTGATGGTGATTTATGAAGGAGAGCCTCAGTAAACATCGTATTTTAATTTTAGGAGCTAGTGGTTTTATTGGCAATGCCATTTATAAAGAGCTTTGCTCCTATTTTAAAACCTTTGGCACTTATCGTGTTCCGCATAAAGAATTTAAAAACAATCATCATTTTTTACAATACAATGTAGAAGAAGATGATGTCTATGAGGTTTTAGAAGTGACCAAGCCTACCATTATTATTTCAGCCTTACGAGGTGATTTTCATGCACAAACCATAGCACATCAACACATTTCAGAATATGTATTAGAACATGATTGCAAAATCATCTTCTTATCGTCTGCTAATGTATTTGATGCTTATAGCAAATACCCAAGTTATGAGTTAGACAAAACCTTCAGCGGAAGTGTGTATGGTCATTTTAAGATTAAAATAGAAAATATGCTGTTACGTCTTCCAAAGCAAAAAATAGCTATAGTAAGATTGCCTATGGTATTGGGAAGTCAGTCGCCAAGAATTAAAGAACTCAAGCAACATCTACAAGACAAAACAGCTATTGAAATTTTTCCGAATATCATCATGAATGTGACAACAGATTCAAAAATCACGCAACAAATTCATTATATCATTAACAGAAATAAAACTGGTGTATTTCATTTAGGAAGTACAGATTTGGTACATCACGACGAGTATATTAAGGACATTGTAAAGCAAATAACTTCTAAAAATGGTGTTCACTTTAAGCATGTATATACCACTAACGAAGACCGTTACTTGGCAGTGCTTCCAAAATTTAACAAACTCCCAAAGCATCTTCAAATTACAAGTCAGGAAGTCTTACTAGAACTGAATAAATAAATTTTCTTATTTTTATAATAGACCTAAATTTAACTTTATGAGTTTATTATCTGATGATATCATTGAAAAAAAACTACTGCGTTTTCCAGATTGGGACTACCACAACAATGCCATTCATGCCGAATTTGAATTTGATAATTTTAAGGACTGCTTTAGTGCCATGAGCAGAATAGCTTTTGAATGTGAAGCACAAAATCATCATCCAAATTGGACAAACATTTATAACGTCTTAAAAATTTCGTTATCAACGCATTCTGCAAATGGTGTAACCGATAAAGATTTTAAGTTGGCTGAAGCTATTGAGGCCATTGTTGAAGTTCAAGAATAAGAACCAATAGGTTCTCGATACGATTTTTCGTCCCTCAAAATCACTCGAACTGACGCTTCAAGAATTATAGATATAATATTAAAATTCTTTGAGTCTAATTTAGGCATACAGACTTTTTAACAAATCACATTTCTAGCAGTTCCTGTATTTGGAATTCAATTAAATTTCGATACTTTTGAGTACAACAAAAAACTATAAAAAATAACGATAATGGGAAGAGCTTTTGAATTTCGTAAAGCAAGAAAAATGAAACGTTGGTCAGCTATGAGCAAGGCCTTTACTCGTATAGGTAAAGATATTGTAATGGCTGTAAAAGAAGGAGGTCCAGATCCAGATTCTAATTCTAGGTTGCGAGCAGTGATACAAAATGCGAAAGCTGTTAATATGCCTAAAGATAATATAGAACGTGCTATAAAACGTGCTTCAGATAAAAATCAAGGCGATTATAAAGAAGTGCTTTTTGAAGGTTATGCGCAACATGGTATTGCTGTACTTATCGAAACTGCTACAGATAATAATACACGTACTGTTGCTAATGTGCGTTCTTATTTTAATAAATGTGATGGCAGCTTAGGAACTTCAGGTTCTGTAATATTTATGTTTGACCATACCTGTAATTTTAAAATTAAAGGCGAAGACTTAGATTTAGAAGAATTAGAATTGGAGCTTATCGATTTTGGTGTTGAAGAAATTTTTGAAGATACAGACGAAGATGAAGATGGAAACGAGCAAACAAGTGTGATGATTTATGCACCTTTTGAAAGCTTCGGAAATATACAATCGTATTTAGAAACCAACAACATCGAAATTGTATCGTCTGGTTTTGAACGTATTCCGCAAGTCACTAAAAAACTCACTCCAGAACAGGTTGAAGATGTCGAAAAGCTAATTGAAAAACTTGAAGAAGATGATGACGTGCAAAACGTGTATCACACTATGGAAGAAACTACTGAATAGTAAATAATGTAATATCCCGTTGTGCATTTTGAGCTCAATTTAACATCAAACGTCAGTTCGAGTGATTTTGAGTGGTTGCTGAGCGTAGTCGAAGTAGGACGAAAAATTGTATCGAGAACTATTTTTTAAGATGAAATTCTTTTTCTCGATACAAATTTTACTGATTTCAATCGTAAAATTCACTCGACACGAGACGAAGTCGAACTGAGCGAAGCTAAATGACGAATTTTATCAAAATGCATAATGGGTTTAAATAATAAAATCCTGTCTGATAAACACACAGACAGGATTTCACCCCTAACTAAACTAAATTTTAAATCTTAATCAATCCGCTTAACTATCTATTAAGATTTCCTACTTTATGATAATGAAACTTTATTTTAAGTTTCTATCTAGAATATATACGCATGATTTTTCATTTTGGATGTCGAGAATAAAAAAAGAAAAAGATTCCTCGTATAAACTCTCAATGACAAGATCTTAAGAAAATGTCATTCAGAATGAAGTAAAACGAATGAGATTCATCGATAAACTCGGAATGACAAACGAATTATGATTGTCTTGTTGAGTGAAGTGAATCAAATGAAAAATCTATTATATAAAATGAGACTTGTCAATTAAATCGCAATATCAAAATCTTAAGAAAATGTCATTCAGAATGAAGCGAAACGAATGAGATTCCTCGATAAACTCGGAATGACAAACGAATTATGATTGTCTTGTTGAGTGAAACCGAAACATCTTTTACATGCTTTTCGCTTCTTCCCAATACACATCCATTTCGGCTAAAGTCATTTCAGATAAAGGTTTATCTAAATCTTTAGATTTTTGCTCTAAATACTGAAACCGTTTAATGAATTTTTTATTCGTTCGTTCTAAAGCACTTTCAGGATCAACTTTAAGAAAACGCGCATAATTAATCATAGAGAATAACACATCACCAAATTCACTTTCAATGGTATCGTGATTTCCGTTAGTAACTTCGATTTGTAGTTCGCCTAACTCCTCTTCTACTTTTTCAAACACTTGATTAGGTTCTTCCCAATCAAAACCAACACCAGCAACTTTATCCTGAATTCTATTTGCTTTTACCATAGCTGGTAAACTTTTAGGAACACCTTCAAGAACACTTTTCTTACCTTCTTTTAATTTAAGTTGTTCCCAATTTTTCTTTACATCATCTTCGTTTTCAACCTTTACATCGCTATAAATATGAGGATGACGCTCAATAAGTTTATCACAAATGCTATTGCAAACATCTGCAATATCAAAATGATTCGTTTCGCTCCCTATTTTAGAATAGAATACAATATGAAGCAACACATCGCCTAACTCCTTTTTTACTTCATCTAAATCATTATCTAAAATAGCATCACCTAATTCGTAAACTTCTTCTATTGTTAAATGACGAAGCGATTGCATGGTTTGCTTTTTATCCCAAGGACATTGCTCACGCAATTCATCCATAATGATGAGTAAACGTTCAAAAGCTTTTAATTGTGAGGCTTTATCAGACATGCTTTGGTTTTATTCTTCTTCGTCTGAAGTCACTGTTTCCACTTCTTCTAAAGCATCTAACATATCGTGCTTTTGAAGTAGGTTATACCACTGAATGATTTTTTTAATGTCACTAGCATATACACGATCTTCATCGTAATCAGGCAACACTTCAAAGAAATATTCTTCTAAAGTATCTTTAGAATCTTTGTGACTAATAGAAGTTGGCTGACTGTTTTCTTTTTCCATTACTTTTCTCAACACCTCTCGTAATGGCAATTCTTCAGTTAAAGTATATACAGCTATTTCGCTAAGCACACTAACATTGCTATGAATGTTTACATTAACCTTTTTCTTATCAATTAAAGATTCTGCAATAAAGCCTGTACGTGTTTGAGTTACCACTTTATATAAACCTGGTTTTCCTGAGATGGAAAGTATTTTATCTAAACTCATAATTATATGATGTGTTTTTATATGTTATCGTTTCTTTTTTAAAGCAGGAAAACGCATTCTGTAATCCACTTTAATTTTTCCTTTAGAAATGTTTGATAGTTTCCCTTTAATCAAACGTTTTTTTAATGAAGATAATTTATCGGTAAATAAGATGCCTTCAATATGATCGTATTCATGTTGAATCACTCGAGCAATTAAACCGTCAAATTCTTCAGTATGTGTCTCAAAATTTTCATCCTGATACTGAATTTTAATTTTTGGTTGTCTAAAGACATCTTCACGCACATCTGGAATGCTTAAACAACCTTCATTAAAAGCCCATTCGTCACCTTCTTCTTCTAAAATTTCAGCATTTATAAACGTACGTTTGAAATTTTTCAATGCCTCTTGCTCTTCTTCTGTAAAGGCCTCATCTTCGGCAAATGGAGATGTATCAACCAAAAATAATCGAATTGGTAATCCTATTTGTGGAGCAGCTAAACCAACACCATAAGCACCATACATGGTTTCATGCATGTTTTCTAGAAGCGATTCTAGCTTCGGATAATCTTTTGTGATTGGTGTTGCTTTTTTTCGTAAAACGGGATCTCCATAAGCAACTATTGGTAATATCATGTCTTTAAATTTTTCGATTGCAAAAATACAATACTTATTCTGATTTTATAATTTTTCACAAGTATTTAAGATTGACTATAGAGGTAACTTTGCAGAATAATTGTTGCGCTAATTTCATCAATCAAAGCTTTATTTTGACGCTGTTTTTTACTCAATCCGCTATCAATCATCGTTTGAAAAGCCATTTTAGACGTAAAACGCTCATCAATTCGTTTTATAGGAATATTTGGAAATACTGTTTCTAAGGTTTTTAAAAACTTTAAAATAGATACTTCACTTTCTGAAGCATTATAATTCATCTGTTTGGGTTCGCCTATAATGAATAATTCAACCGATTCTTTAGAGGTATAGGTCTTTAAAAAATCAATTAACTCTTTAGTATTAACTGTTGTTAAACCAGAAGCGATAATTTGTAATTCATCAGTAACAGCGATTCCTGTTCGCTTTGTGCCATAATCTATTGCTAGTATTCTTGCCATGCAACAAAGGTAGTTCTTCTTAAAGAAAAAAACGCTTCTTTGTAGGTCAAAGAAGCGTCATAAAATAATCAATCATTAATAAAATCACACAAACTGGTTACCCTCTACCTTAAACAGCTCATGCTATACTAATAAGACACAGACATTTTTAAATAGTCACATATTTTTTTTAGAAAAGATTTAAAAAAAACACCTTACTTAGGGTTAAGTAAGGTGTCTAAAATTAGCTATTAATTATTAAAGATCTCTAGTGTTTAAATTAGGGATAACACTAGAATTATAATAATCACGATATTAAGACACCAACTTTTAAATTAGGTCACATATTTTTTTATTTTTTTCTGAATGATAATTTATGAGACCAATTTTATAGACTTATCTTTGTGGAAATTTACATTATCTAAAATGAAACAACTGCAACAACACATTGAGAATGCATGGAATGATCGCTCTCTTCTTAAAGATAAAATTACCATTGAAAGTATAAAACGTGTTATCGACTTATTAGATGAAGGTACTCTTCGAGTTGCCGAACCTACAACTAATGGATGGCAAGTTAATGAATGGGTCAAAAAAGCTGTGGTTTTATATTTTCCAATTCAAAAAATGGAAACACTTGAAGCTGGTATTTTTGAATATCATGATAAAATTCCTTTAAAACGTGACTACGAAAAAAAAGGCATTCGTGTGGTACCAAATGCAGTTGCTCGTCATGGAGCTTATATTTCTTCAGGAACCATTTTAATGCCTAGCTATGTTAATATTGGTGCTTATGTAGATGAAGGTACAATGGTAGATACTTGGGCAACTGTTGGAAGCTGTGCACAAATTGGAAAAAACGTACACTTATCTGGTGGTGTTGGTATTGGAGGTGTTTTAGAACCACTTCAAGCAGCTCCTGTTATTATAGAAGATGGTGCTTTTATTGGTTCACGTTGTATTGTGGTTGAAGGTGTTCGCGTTGAAAAAGAAGCTGTTTTAGGTGCCAATGTTGTACTGACGATGAGTACAAAAATTATTGATGTCACTGGAGACGAACCTGTTGAAATGAAAGGTGTTGTACCTGAACGTTCTGTGGTTATTCCTGGTAGTTATACCAAAACATTTGCTGCTGGAAATTACAACGTACCTTGTGCGTTAATCATTGGAAAACGTAAAGAAAGTACCAATAAAAAAACCTCTCTTAATGATGCGTTAAGAGACTATGATGTTGCAGTTTAATTAAATAACTCTACGCGTTTGAAGGTTTTAATCATACAACAAAAAATGATTGGTGATGTACTCACTACAAGCATCTTATTTGAAGCTTTAAAAGCAGAACATCCTGATGCAGAGCTTCATTATGTGATAAATTCGCATACCTATGCTGTTGTTGAACACAATCCTCACATCGATAAATTTTTATTTGTTACTCCTGCAATTGAAGACAGTCGGTCTAAATTTTTAAGTTTTCTAAAAGATATCAAAAAAGAAAAGTATGATGCCGTTATTGATGTGTATTCAAAATTTTCGAGTAACCTCATTACAAAATTCTCTAGTGCTGCGATAAAGATTTCAAAATATAAGTGGTACACCAAATATTATTATACGCATACTTTTAAAGAAGCTACAAAAGCTAAAACTAATGCTGGATTAGCCATAGAGAATAGACTTCAACTTTTAGAACCCTTAGTAAAACAAGTTCCAAGTCCTATTAGACCAAAAATTTATTTAACTTCTGAAGAAATTTTGGCATCTAAACAAATACTTATTAACTCAAATATAGATGTGTCTAAACCTTTATATATGATAAGTGTTTTGGGCAGTGGTGACAATAAAACCTATCCTTTAGCTCATATGGCAAAAGTTATAGATTTTATTGTTTCTGAAACTAATGGTCAGATTCTATTTAATTATATTCCAAAACAGTTAGATGAAGCAAAAACCGTTTATAATTTTTGCACTCCTAAAACTCGTGAGCATATCTTTTTTGATGTCTTTGGAAAAAGTTTACGAGAGTTTTTAGCCATTACGCATCATTGTACTTCTATGATTGGTAACGAAGGAGGTGCCATCAACATGGCAAAAGCTTTAAACATTCCGACATTTACTATTTTTTCGCCTTGGATTATTAAAGAAGCTTGGAATATGTTTGAAGATGGTAAACAAAATATTTCTGTGCATTTAAAAGATTATAATCCTGATATTGTTAATAATTCTTCTTCTAAAGAATTAAAAGATAATTATAAGTCGCTTTATGAAATGATAAAGCCTAAATTGTTCTTGAATGAACTTAAAATGTTTTTACAAGTCGGTTAGACGTCTTCATTATATTTTTGACGTAGCATTTGTCGATGATCTAAAACACTACTTAGAGCAATTTTTTGAAATCGTCGTTCAACTTTTTGTTTTGCAAAACAGTGAAACCAATCTCCTAAAGGCAAAAAATCTCTATGACCAATTCCGTCTACAATGATCATTTCAACAGAACCGTCTTTTAGTATTTTGCAACATAAATTACGAGGTCTTAAATCACTTGCAAACACTTTATATTTAATCATTTGATCCTGCAATTTTTTAAGTGATGTATCAAAAACAGAATCATCTATTGGAGAATCTTTCATTCTGATATAATCAATTAAAGTTTTTGAAACCTCTTGAGAAGTTTCATCTCTTACTAAATCATAGACAAAGCCTTCTCCAAGATTAGTTTCAATGGTACCATGATACATTGCATAAAACGGATAATCAAATTTTGAAGCATCCTTCTTATTTATTTTTTTATAATAATTGATCTCTTTATAAAGATGTGATACTTCTACATCTGGCTTACCAATTTTAATGCATAAATTTTCATTTTCAGGATGAAAATAACAAGTTCTGGCCAAACCTTCTGCTAGATAGTCTGATTCTGAAAGCTGTATCATTTTGAATCTTCTTTAACAATTCCAAAAGGTGTTCTTTTTGATTTGCTCGATTTGGTTTGAGCTCTAATAGCTTTGTTTTTTTCAATCATTTCTGGTTTTACATAACCTCTTTCATGATCAAGGTGCAAACAAATTGCGCTATAACGTATTTGCTTCGCTTTTAGTCCAGCATTAAACAAACGTTCTCCAAGCTCTCTATCTTCGCCTCCATATTGCATTCGTTCATCAAAACCATTAGCAGCTATAATATCGCTTTTAAAACCTGACGCATTATGACCATTCCAAGTTGCTGTAGTAGGTGTTAATGCATTTAGCAAACGTTCTTTAGTTCCTTTAGCTGTAATTTTATTATTCTTAAACGACGATTTCAATCCGAGTTGCTTTAACCAATTAATATCAAAACAACGTTGTTCTTTTATATCTATTTCTGTTATCGATTCACTAATATCCATGGGCAATTTAAAATAGCCTCCAGATAAAAAACAACCAGCTTCTCTCCTATTGGCATGCACTTGTAAAAAATCGGCTCTTGCCAAGCAATCTCCATCTGTATATACCAAATAATCACCTTTACTAGCAACTGTCGCTTTATTTAGAATTATTGTTTTTTGAAATCCATTGTCTTCATGCCAAATATGCTGAATGGGATAACTCACTTTTGAAGCCATTGCATCGATTAGTTGCTTCGTCTCATTTGTTGAGCCATCATCAGCTATGACAACTTCAAAGTTTTTAAACGTTTGCACATCAAAACTCCATAATACTTTTTGCAACCACTTTGGGTTGTTATAGGTGCTTATAATGACAGAAATATCAATAGGTTTCATTGCATCAAAAATAGTTATTTTTACGAACTCTTAGGAATGAATTATTTATTTTGAAAAAAATGTCTTCTATCTCAGCTTTAATGATTACCTACAATGAAATTAACAACATTGATGCTGTTATTAGTGAGCTTGATTTTGCCGATGAAATCATTGTTGTTGATTCATTCAGCACAGATGGAACCTATGAAAAATTATCTGAATTATCTCAAGTTAAAGTGATTCAAAATAAATTTGAAGATTTTGCAAGTCAAAGAAACTTTGCTATTCATCTAGCAAATTGTGAATGGATTTTTTTTATTGATGCAGACGAACGACTTACTAAAGAGCTAAAACTTGAAATTTTAGAAAAAACCAAAGAAAAAAACACCATTAATGCCTATAAAATAAAGCGTCATTTTATGTTTAATAACAAACGAATGCGTTTTAGTGGCTTACAAACCGATTGTATTTTTCGGTTATTTAAAACAGGTACTGCATCATACAAATCTGATAGATTAGTTCATGAAGTTCTAGATGTTCAAGGTAAGCATGCTGTTTTGAAATACCCTATGCTGCATTATACCTTTAGTGATTATAACAGTTATAAAACCAAAGCTGAGCACTATGGATTATTGAAAGCTAAAGAGCTTTTAAAAAAAGGGAAACGTCCAAACTGGTATCATTTTGTGATTAAACCAGCTTATAAATTTCTAACTAACTATATCTTTAGACTTGGTTTTTTAGATGGTAAAGAAGGTTATACTATTTGTGCTCTAAATGCCTATGGTGTGTTTTTTAGATACAAAGCACTTAAGCATTTACTTGCGACGTCTCCAAAATAAAATTTTATTCTTTAAACGTCTTTTTCTATGGTATTTGTTCTGAAAAGCTTCGGTTGAAGACCACATTAAATTAAATACTTGATTAAAATCTTCACCTGAGCATTTAGCATATTCATCGCTCATAATTTCAACCATAAATTTATGAGTAGTTAATTTAGCAAAGTTTTTAATTCGGGTTTCAAAATCTAAGGCTTTAAACTCCATTCGGTTTAAATCTACTAGATAAAACTCATAGCTATTTCCTACTTTTTTTATCAATGTATTTCCAGGAGAATGGTCTAAGAAATAGACTTTCTTTTGATGTAGTTTGTAGGTAAATCGTGTAAAAGCTCTTAAGATGTTTTCGTGATCTGGATATTCAAAATCTGTAGTTAACTCACGATAAGTTAAATCGCAATCTAGCTGTTCACTTATATAATAACTTTTCTTGAACAGTAATGTGGTTTTATATTCGTAATAAGCCAAAGGCTGTGGTGTTCCAATCTCAAGGCTTTGTAACCAATTAGCATATTCAAACGAACGTTGCGCTTTACTTTTTCTAAAAAAACGATACGCAATTTGATTAACGACATTAGGAATACGAAACGATTTGACATTGATTGATTTTCCGTTTAAATCAAAAAGTTTTAATGAATTTCGATCTTGGTTACCAAAAGGTTCACCTTCAGAATCAAAATTTGATATAATACCATCAAAAAAAGTTTCGTGAGTTTTAAAATCTTTATGTATGCTCTTAGTTATTTTCACTCAAATATTTATCTATACCATTTGTACACCAAACGGTTTTATTTGTAATGGTTTGCAATTCAATATCATTGTTTAATTCTAATCTACTTTTTGATTTTTCACTATGATAAATATGAAAAACGATTCCTCTATATCTGATACGCCTACCTTGCAATCCAAAATTATGGAATCTTAAAGCCAATTCAGAATCTTCTCTTCCCCAACCTTTAAAATCTTCATTATAGCCATTAACAGCTATAAAATCTGATTTAAAATACGATGTATTACAACCTCTATACTTTTTTGAAAATGAATTACTGACATTATAAAACTGACTCAAAAAAGGAATATGCAATGCTCGTGTACGCTTCTTTATTCCTTTTGAAAATACATGAAACCGAATCTGTTTATTTTTAAATAAGGTGTCTAAATAATCTTTTTGAATATTAACGCGACTTCCGAACAAATACGTGTTTTGTTGAGCAAAATGCAAATGATCTTCAATAAAATTAGTGTGCAAAATACAGTCGCCATCTGCTTGAATAATATAATCGCCTTTTGCTTGTGCAATGGCTTTATTTAAAATTACAGATTTTCTAAATCCATCATCTTCATGCCAAACATGATGCAACGGAATTTTAAATTTTGATTTAAAACTTTCAATCAATGAGGCTGTATCTTCTGAAGAACCATCATCTGCTACAATAATTTCATCAGGCAATTGTGTTTGTTGAAGCGCACTTAATAATACTAACTCAAGAGCTTCTAACCAATTATATGTAGAAATGATTAATGTTGATTTCATTAGTTTTGTAAATTATCTACTACTTGAATAAAAATTTAAACCATTGACCAAAATTCTTTTTTAATAAAAACCATTGGCTTAGCGATAAATCGTCTTGTGCCTTTACCAAATTTTTCATGTCGTCTAAATTTCTACTTGGCAAGTATCCCAAACCTTTCCAAATTTTAGGATCCATATAAAACAAATCTTTCAACTCTTTATAATTGGTTTCGTTTGCTTTTTTCCATTTCGGAAAAAATTCATCATTTAATTGATGACTATGTCCCCAATTTTTGAGCTTAAACTTAAGCTCTTCTTCGGTTCGAGACAAACATTCATGTAGAAGCACATTGTCTGTATAAATGATACGTTCTTTAGAATTTCTAGCACGTTTGTAATTTGGATAATTTGTTGCCAACATCACCTTTGTTGGTTCGTTAACATAGAGAATACCATTATCTAGGTACTTATAGATATTAATTAAAAATCCAGCTATTTGAATAGGTTTCTTTTCTGGCGCATCTAAAAAGTGATCATATTTCCTTAAGGTATTCACAAAATTCTTAAAATCTAAAAAGATTTCATCTGCATCTACTTGAACCAACCAATTACCAACACCCATTTTTTCAGAAAGCATTATTCGCTCTCTAGTATCATTTTGTATAGCGTCTAATTCAGGTATAAAGAAATCGTCTTTATAGATGGTGATTTTATTATCAACATCGAAGTCTTTTAACCAAGTAAAAAAATGATTATCAACATCAAATGCATTTCCTTTCCAAGTGCGTTGCTCCTTATCTAGTGCAATAAAAATTGCATCAGCTTCTCTATATACTGGAGGAATAGAATATTTTAGTTTTTCGTAGTCATAAGACATTAAAAAACCAACATGAATTTTTTTCATGAATACTGATGGTTATAAGCTAAAGTTCTGATTTTTTATACAATGTCATTAATAAATATCAAAAGTAATAAACTAGTCTCTAAGTTTTTGGATAATATAGTATTTTTGTCATGAATTTAAATAACTGTAAGTTGTCTAAAAAGATTTGTGTTATTAGTTTTGATCATTGGAATTACGATTATCATATCGTAGACACATTATCTACATTAGGTCATGAAAGTCACCATATTAAAATTGGTGATTACGATCATAAGAATCTTAAAGATAAAATTACTAATAGCTTAAGCAAAGTCTTTACTGGTAAAAACTTAAAAAAGATAAGACGTCAAGACTATATTTTAGAGCAGCTTGAAAAATTTGGTAAACAGGATAAAATTTTAGTGATTAATCCTGAAGTCATAGATTTAAAGTATCATCAACAAATTAAAACCTATTGTGACGAATATATCGCTTATTTGTATGATAGTGTTGATAGAAATCCTGTACAGCATCTATTAGATGGAGTTTTTGATACGATTTTCTCTTTTGATAAAGCCGATGTAAAAACCTATAATTTTAAAGACACAAGTAACTACAACTATTTAGAAAAAGAGCCTATTGTTAATGAAACAACATTTGATGCGGTTTATGTTGGTTCATTTGATTCGAGAGTTCCTACTCTACTTTCATTAATAGAGAAACTAAAGTCTTTACAGGTTCGAATTAACTGTAAAGTCATAGGAAAAAACAGCCAATTAGATCATTTGAAATCTGAGCATAATGATGTGATTGATTTTTCAAGAAATCGACTTTCTCAAGCTGAATTATTAGACATTTACAGAGATTCTAAAATTATTATTGATTTAATACGACCTGAGCAAACTGGCTTAAGTTTTAGATATTTTGAAGCACTTGCTCTTCAGAAAAAAATGATAACAAATAACTCTAATGTCAAAAACTATGCGTTTTATAATCCGAAAAACATTTATGTTTTAAATGAGGATAATTTTATAGGTCGTGACTTTTTTGAAACACCTTATGAACAATTAAATGATGATGTTTACAACCAATACACCTTAAATACTTGGGTTAAAAATGTGTTTAATTTATAGCATCTAAGATTGTCTTTTCAATACTTTTCAAAGAAAAAGGTTCTAGAATTTCTTTTGAATAATCACTTGCAGAATTCCATAAGTTTTCATCCATATACATTGTGATAACTTTTTCTGCTAATGTTTCTGCAGTATTAGCAATCATAGCTTCAGAATATTTTCCGAAGTTAAACCCTTCTGCACCAACATCTGTAGTAACTAACGGAAGGTTATACTCTAAGCTTTGACCTATTTTACCTTTAATTCCTGCACCATAACGAAGTGGTGCAAAAAACACTTTTGAAGAATTAAAATAGTTTGATACATCATCTACAAAACCAAGTATTTTAAAATTATCTGAATGCAATGCTTTCACTTCTTCTGTAGGATAACTACCAACTACATCTACAATAATTTCAGGATGCGATTTCCAGATAATTGGCATAATTTCTTCTCGTAAATAGAGAACTGCATCAATATTAGGTTTGTGTCTAAAATTACCTATAAATAATATGTTTGAACGCTTATCAAACTCTTTAAAGTCAGACGTTTTTTCATTAGGTTGATGTACGTTGCTTATGACTTTTATTTTGTTTTGATCGTCATAATGCTCTAAAACTTTTTGTTTGTCTTCTTCTGATATTGCAAAAATTATATCTGCTATTTTACAGCTTTCAATTTCAGATATTAAATTTCGTTCAGCTTCTTTTTTGGTATGCTCATTTTTGTTTTGTTCATACTCACGAAGCAACCTAACATAATGAAAATCACACATGTCATAAATGATTTTAGTCTCACTATTTGAAAACCTAATAAAGTTACTAAACCTCTTAAACACTTTAGGTCTATGAAGCCAAGCATAATCTAAGTTTGGTGAAATTAGTTTAATAAAACCTTCCTTAGTTAAAAGCTTCCCATTATGAATTTGAGGCTCATAAACAGTAACACCTAAATTTTTATAAAAATTAATGTATTCACTATTATACCTGTACAGTTTTTTATCTGCCAATAAAAAAACACCTATATCATTTTCAAGCAATAATTTTATAATTTCTGAAAGGCGTCTTGAACCAGAATCTTTATTAAACTCTGGTATAATTTCGTCAATCAACAAAACATTTACAGATTTAAAAACTAGATTATTCTCAGAAAACTGCACATTCTGCTTGAATAATTTTTTTTTAAGCTTCCAATTTCTATACCTTAACTTTAGTGCTTTGTACATTTTCTGTAATGAATTAATAATAGCAAAGATATACATATGAATAAAAACAGATAAAAAGCATATTGAATTAATTAAAATTTTAATTTTGAAAGCATAATCTGATAAAACTAAAACATGTCAACCCAAAGTTTAATATCTGTAATTGTTCCTTGTTACAACGTAGAGGAGTATTTAAACAAAGCTATAGAAAGCATTGTAGCTCAGACTTATACAAATTGGGAATGCATTTTAATAAATGATGGCAGTACAGACAGTACACAAAGTATTGCTGAAAAATGGGTTGCTAAAGACCAACGTATCAAATTAATTAATCAAAAAAACCAAGGCTTATCTGGAGCAAGAAACACAGGTTTAAAGAATGTCTCTGGTGAGTATATTTATTTCTTTGATTCTGATGATTTAATTGCTCCTGAAACATTAAGCAATCTTTATAGTTTAGTTGATGATGACATTGATATTGTTTTTGGCAAATGTGTCATAACTAATGGTCAAAATGATAATATTACTGGGTATTTAGATCATGACTTACCTCAACTAAAGAAACATTATAATGAGGATAATTTATTATTGGTAAAAGCTATTGAAGAACCATTAATATGTGTTGCCTGGAATAGATTATACAAAGCTGAATTTTTAGTTAAAAATGAGCTAATTTTTATGCAGGACCTTCTACATGAAGATGAATTATGGTTTTTTGAAACCTTATTTTATGCCAACGCCATTATTTTAAATGATACACCAACGTATTACTACAATGTTGCCAATGTGAATTCAATCAGTAGTAATTTCGGAAAGCGAAATTTAGAATCTTATTTAAACATTCTAAATCACATTAATTCAAATTACTACGAAAACAATAAGCTTAAAGGAAATAAAGAAGCTATTTCAATTTATTTGACACATTTAAAAATTAAAACACTAATCCATTGTTTTTACAAAACGCCTTCAGATATTCAGAAATCTATGAAAGCTTCAGTTAAAAACACATTTCAAAATATAAATCCGAAACGAATAAGTAAAGTTTTAAATACAGATTTAGAATGGAGACATTATTATTTTAAAGTGGTTAAATCTTTAGATATTGTGGATATTCTAAGCTTTTTGAGATACTATAAATCCAAAAGTATTGTTAGATCTTTCAAAAAGCAGAAAATACTACTTAAAGCGAAACTTAAAAACAAAAAACAAGATAGAGTTATTAATAAATCTTATATAAAATAATACCTTTGTATGAAGCTACTATAACTTTTTTTAATGAATATAAAGCCAGAGATATCTGTTGTAATTCCTGTTTACAAAGCGGAATCTATCTTACATGAACTCATAAAACAACTTAACGCAGCTTTAAGCTCTCTTAAAGTTAGTTATGAGATTGTTCTTGTTGATGATAGAAGTCCTGATGATTCATGGGCAAAGATGAAAGAGCTTTCAAGCAAACATGATGCTGTAAAAAGTTACAGATTAAGTAGAAATTTTGGTCAGCATCCAGCAATTATGGCTGGTTTAAATCAATCTAAAGGTAATTGGATAGTTGTAATGGATTGTGATTTACAGGACCAACCTCATGAAATTTTAAAATTATATAATAAAGCTCAAGAAGGATTTGAAGTTGTTCTTGCAAAGCGAACCGCAAGAAAAGACGTTTTTTTTAAGAGAATGTCTTCAAAACTATTTTATAAAGTCTTTAACTTTTTTGCTGGAGTAGACATCAATAATGAAATTGGAAATTTTGGAATTTACCAAAGAAAGGTCATTGATAGCTTGTTCAATCTTGGAGATGCCTTAGTCTTTTTTCCTTTATTTATCCAATGGGTTGGTTTCAAAAAAACAGAAATTAATGTTGATCATGCGTCTAGGCACGATGGCAAATCAAGTTATAATTTTATCACATTATTTAAACTAGCATTTAATACAATTATATCGTTTTCAGATAAACCATTACGACTGTTTTTAAATCTTGGCATTGTCATTTCTTTTGGTTCTTTTATAGGTGCTATTTACATTCTTTATAAAGCCTTAAATAATGAAATTGAGGTCATGGGATACAGTTCTATCTTTATAAGTATTTGCTTCTTCTCTGGTTTAATTATTAGTTTTTTAGGAATCATTGGTATATATTTAGGTAAGACTTTTAACCAGACTAAACACAGACCAATTTATATTATTGATGATAGCTACCATAAATAAATTAAATTGGGATAGTGACTTTTTCAAAATCAATGTTGGAGAACTAATAGTTGATGACTCTCACTCTATAGATGATTCGTGTTTACAAAATTTTGATCTTATCGTTGTTAAACAAAAAACAGATAATCAAATTCACTTAAAAAACTTCAACACACCTTTTGAAGAAACTAAATTTGTATTCACAAAGAAATTCACTTCAGATTTTATATTGCATAATTCAACTCTTGAAATTTTAAATACTGATGAATACCCAATAGATGCTCATCTTTTATTTGATTTGGCTTTTGAAAGCGGAAAGTATAGTCGATTTAAATTAGACAATCACTTTCCTGATAGCAGTTTTAAAGCTTTATATCAATTATGGGTTTTAAATAGTATCAATAAACAATTTGCAGATAAAGTATATTATATAAAACATACTGATAATTCTATTATTGGTTTTGTAACTTTAAGAGTACATAAAAATCATGCTTCTATTGGATTAATAGCTATTTCGGATAGGTTTCAAGGACAAGGAATTGGTAAACAATTACTTCAAAAAGTAGAAACCTATTGTTATTCAAATCAAATTAATGAGTTACAAATTCCTACGCAGAAAAAAAATACAATAGCTTGCTGTTTTTACAAAAAAAACGGATATTCAATACTTGAAGAGACAATTATAAAACATTACTGGAAAAACAACTAATGATACCATTTAACAAACCGTTTTTAACAGGAAAAGAAACCCAATATATTGAAGAAGCTGTTGCAAGTGGCAAGATTTCTGGTAATGGAATGTTTACCAAACGTTGCCAAACTTTTTTTGAAGACTCCTATGGTTTTAAAAAATGTTTACTAACAACTTCGTGTACTGATGCACTTGAAATGTGTGCCATTTTGTCTGACATAAGACCAGGTGATGAAGTTATCATTCCGAGTTACACCTTTGTATCTACTGCTCTAGCATTTGTTAGACAAGGCGCAAAAATTGTATTTGCAGATTCATATAATGACAACCCAAATATTGATCACCATACAGTTGAAGCACTAATTACCAAGCAAACCAAAGCCATAGTAGTTGTACATTATGCTGGCATTGCTTGTGAAATGGATTCAATTATGACTCTTGCAGAAAAATATAATCTTTTAGTAATTGAAGATGCAGCTCAAGCTATAGATTCTTATTACAAAGGGAAACCGTTAGGAACCATCGGACATATGTCTACTTTTTCATTTCATGAAACCAAAAACATCATTGCAGGCGAAGGTGGTATGTTGGGTATTAATGATGATAAATATGTTGAAAGAGCTGAAATTATCTGGGAAAAAGGAACCAATCGTTCTCAGTTTTTTAGAGGAGAAATTAATAAATATGGTTGGATAGATACTGGCTCTTCTTTTCTTCCTTCTGAAGTTATTGCTGCCTTTTTATGGGCTCAATTAGAGAATCTACAAAACATTCAAACCAAACGAAAATTAATTTGGAATAGGTATTACAATGAATTCAAAACTGCCAATTTAAAACATTTTAACTTACCAATAGTGCCTAAATATGGTTCACAAAATGGACATTTATTCTATTTAGTGTCAACCAAACCAGAATATAGAGATGGTTTTATTAAACATCTAAAAACGGAAGACATTCACGCTGTATTTCATTATTTATCTCTACACGCAAGTGATTATTATTATGAAAAACACGATCATAGAGTTTTACCAAACTCTGATAATTTTACAGATTGCTTGATAAGGCTTCCGCTGTTTTTTGAATTATCAGACAACAATCTTAAACACATTATAAAAACGATTATCGCTTATGATAAAAATATGGCCTAATATAAAACTCTACTCAGGAGTACTTCTTGTTTTTATTGGTTTAATGATTTATAGGATATTTAAATACACCTTTGCATCATACGATTGTGGTTATTATTTAAGTGTTGCAAGAGACATGTATAATGGCAATACTTTTTTTACTGACATTGCTGTATCTTATAATCCATTAGGTATTTTAATATTAGGATTTCCATATTTTTTTACAGATAGTACGACCTACTCAATGCATGTTTTTGTGAATTTGTTATTTATAACACTTGGAGGTTTTATGTTGTTTCTTATTTTAAGACGTTTAAAAACAGCTGTCCAAACGGCTTTGTTTTTTAGTCTTTTATACATTGCCATAACAATTAATTATGATGGAAATGTCATCATGTTAGAGCCTTATTCTGTGTTGTTTCAATTAATTGCTTTGTTTTTCTTTTTAAATGTTTTAGACGAAAAGAAAGTATTTAGTTCCTTATTCTTTTCTGGTATTTATATTAGTCTTGCTTTTCTTAGCAAACAATTTGGGTTGTTTTTATTGCTTCCAACTGGCATGTATTTATTGTTAAAACAAACAGCTCTAATAAAAAGAATATCCATATATGCTTTGGGTGTTATCACTCCATTACTTCTATTATTCCTATTCTATATGTCAAAAGGAGTAGATATAATACAATACATTAGTTTTATATTAGGAAAAGGTGTATCACTTGATTATGGAAATGGTACAGGCTTAGTAGACACTGTAAATACTACAGGTATCGTTAATTTTATTATTGCTACTTTTTTTTTAATTCTTATTCCTTTTTATTTAAAAAAATCTGAACTAAAAAAAAGTGAAATATTCTTCTTTATTTTATTACCAATTTCATCATTAAGTGTTTTAATTTTCGCAAACTATAATCACTATTTTCAGTATGTAACTCCATATATCATTATTCTTTTTATAGTTGCTTTAAATACCTCTCAACAAAAATTGAAACCAATCATTAATCAATTAGTGTTTATTGTATCTGTTGGAATGGTTGTGTTTTTAAGTTTAAAAACACTCAAATTACAAAAGCGTAACTCTAAATATTTAATGAAAGGATTGGCAATCGTAGAACAAGAAATTCCTAAAGAATCTAATGTGTTTTTGAGTCGAATATCGCCTGCATTTTATTACTTACTTGACTTCAATTCTATTAATCTCAATCAAATTGGCTACACATTTCCAGAGTATTTTAAACCTGAAACTATTTTAAATAGTTTATCAACTGGAGACTACCTCGTATTGACTCAAAGTTACTATGAAAAATACAAACAATTTAGTAATCAGTTTAGTCAGAAAAAAGTTGAATTTACAGATGAAGATATTTATATTTTCATTAAAAAATAATAAGCTTTACAACTATTTTACAGATTTGCTTTAACAATTTTAATGATTCTACTCACATCTTCTTTGGCTAAATCATAATAAAGCGGTAAACATAAAATACGCTTAGCTATAGACTCTGAAACAGGCATTGGTTCTCCTTTAAGATATTCAATCGTATTTAACGACGGATAAAAATAACGTCTAGGGAAAATTTGTTGACTATTTAAAGCAGTTTTTACCTTTTCTAATTGCGATTCAGATTCAAAAACTAGAGGAAAATACGCATAGTTATATTCTGAATTCTCTAATATCTTCTGAAATTGTAACTTCCCATTATCTAGTGCATTAAAATACATTTTATAGAGTGATTCTCTTTGCTCCTTAATTTTTTCAAAATAAGGAAAAACCGCTAATCCCATTGCTGCTTGTAGCTCACTCATTTTAGCATTTAGTCCTAATCCTTTAAATTTTTCAGGCCCATCATGACCAAAATTATGATGACTATATAAGGTCTCGTGTAGTTCATCATTATTTGCAAACAATGCGCCTCCTTCTCCTGTATGAAAAATTTTGGTTGCATGAAAACTACAAGTGCTCACATCACCAAATTCAAAAATAGATTTGCCTTTATAACTCACTCCAAAAGTATGTGCGGCATCATAAATAACTTTTAAATTGTATTTATCAGCTATGCTTTGAATGGCTTCCACGTTACAAGGGTTTCCAAACACATGAGTAGCTATAATTGCTGAAGTTTTTTCGGTAATCTTAGCCTCAATCTCTAATGGGTTAATATTAAAACTATCTGCTTCAATATCAGCAAAAACAGGAGTACACGATTCCCAAACAATACTCGAAGCTGTAGCAATATAACTAAATGGTGTTGTAATTATTTCACCTTTAAGCTGTAATGCTTTAATTGCTATCTGTAATGGCAAAGTACCATTGGTAGTTGCTATTATATTGGTAATATTAAACTTGTCCTTAATCTTTTGCTCTAACTCTTTAACTAAAACACCTCTATTTGTTAGCCAAGCTCTATCCCAAGACCTTTTTAAAATGGCATTATACTCTGATTGATTTGGGAGAAAAGATTTAGTTACGTTAATCATTAAGATGGTTTGAGTTATTAAAATGTGAAACAAATATAGATTGTTTCACTGTGTTGCACAATTATATTAAAAAACAACAGCTTGCAAAATAACAATAATGCTTTAAATATATAGAATGTGAGTGCAAATTTATATCTCGACATTTTAATAGAAGTCAACGATGTTGTAGATTTGCCTACTAAAACAAAATTTTTCAATCTAAGTATTTGAGGTTTTAATAATGAATTATAAAGCGGCTTTACATAACCCAATTTTTAAAATTATAGCTAACGCTTCAAAAGCGCTAGACCTTGAATCGTATGTAATTGGTGGCTTTGTTCGGGATTATATTCTCGATAGAGGTTTACATAAAGATATAGATATTGTTGCTATTGGTAGCGGAATTTCTCTTGCTAAACAAGTTGCAAAAAACTTACCTAACAAACCAAAAGTTCAAGTATTTAAAACTTACGGAACAGCAATGCTTCCTTATGAAGATATGGACATTGAATTTGTTGGAGCTCGAAAAGAAAGTTACAATGAAAATAGTAGAAATCCTGTGGTTGAAAATGGCACTTTAGAAGATGATCAAAATCGAAGGGATTTTACTATAAATGCATTGGCTTTAAATTTAAGTGAAGCTAATTTTGGTGAGTTGTTAGATCCGTTTGGAGGTATTGAAGATTTAAAACAAAAAATCATTAGAACACCTCTCGATCCTGACATTACTTATAGTGACGATCCGTTGCGAATGATGAGAGCGATTCGTTTCGCAACACAACTTGGCTTTACAATTGAAACCAAATCACTTGAGGCTATTTCAAGAAACAAAGACCGAATTAAAATCATTACTAAAGAACGTATTGTTGTTGAACTCAATAAAATTCTTGAAAGCAATGTGCCTTCTGTTGGATTTTTATTGCTTGAAAAAACAGGTTTACTTAAATATATCTTGCCAGAACTAACCGCTTTAAAAGGGATTGATGAAATTGAAGGTCAGCGACACAAGGATAATTTTTACCACACGCTTGAAGTTGTAGACAACATTGCAAAGCATACAGATAATCTGTGGTTGCGTTGGGCTGCACTACTTCATGATATTGGAAAAGCGCCTACAAAAAAGTTTAGTAAAAAAGTAGGATGGACCTTTCATGCGCACGAATTTGAAGGTGCTAAAATGGTATATCAATTATTTAAACGATTAAAAATGCCATTGAATGATAAAATGAAATTTGTTCAAAAAATGGTATTTATGAGTTCGCGACCAATAGTACTTGCTCAAGACATCGTTACCGATTCTGCAGTTCGTAGATTAGTTTTTGATGCTGGAGATTATGTTGAGGATTTAATGACACTTTGTGAAGCAGATATCACGACAAAAAACCCGAGGAAATTTCAAAAATATCACAACAATTTTAAGATTGTTCGTCAGAAAATAGTAGAAGTCGAAGCACGTGATCAAGTACGAAATTTTCAACCACCTATTTCTGGTGAAGATATTATGAAAACCTTTAACATCAAACCATCAAGAGCAATTGGTCAAATTAAAGAAGCCATAAAAGAAGCCATTCTTGAAGGCGATATTCCTAATGAATATGAAGCTGCATACAAATTGATGCTAGAAGAAGGAAAACGTTTGGGATTGGTGATAAGTGATAAGTGATAAGTGATAAGTGATAAGTGATAAGATATATTTTTTTTAACTAATATCTATTACCTTTTCCTTTATACTTTATACTTTATGTCTTTTCTACACCTTTTCCCTTATGCCTTATGTCTTACGACTTTATTTTACTCAACCGCTTTTAAACTTAAATCTTTATTGTAAACTGAATGCGTTAAAGCTCCTGAAGAAATATAATCTACACCACATTCTGCATATTTTCTAACTGTTTTTTCATTGATTCCTCCTGAAGATTCTGTCAGACATTGATCTCCAATTAAAGCAACAGCTTTTCTGGTATTATCATAATTAAAGTTATCTATCAAAATACGATATACACCTCCTTCGTCAAGAATCTCTTTGATTTCATCAAGGTTTCGTGCTTCTACAATAATCTTTAAATCACGATTCGTTTCTTTTAGATATTGCTTGGTCTTACTTATAGCTTTCGATACACTTCCTGCAAAATCAATGTGATTATCTTTTAACATAATCATATCATACAAGGCAAACCGATGATTCTCTCCTCCTCCAATTTTTACAGCCCATTTTTCAAGCGCTCTAATACCTGGTGTTGTTTTTCGAGTATCTAAAATTTTAGTTCCTGTGCCTTCCAATAAATCAACAAATGTCTTGGTCTTAGTTGCAATTGCACTCATGCGTTGCATGGCATTTAAAACTAAACGTTCCGCTTTTAAAATCGACTGCGAAGCGCCTTCAACATAAAACACAATATCTCCATATTTCACAGGACTTCCGTCTTCAATCAAAGTTTCAACAGTCATGTCCTTATCGACATAAGCAAAAACTTGTTTAGCAAATTCAACTCCAGCAATGATGCCTTCATCTTTAACAAGAAGCTTAGCTTTTCCTTTAGCTGTTTTAGGAATACAAGCCAAAGAACTGTGATCACCATCACCAACATCTTCTCGTATAGCATTAGCAATTATTAAATCTATTTCTGTATTGAATTGTGCTTTAGAAATCATATCATCAAATTTAATGTAAAAGTAATAATTGATTTTTTAATTTATACGAAGAAATGTTACAAGATGAATTTTAATTCGTCGAGTAAGAAATTAACTTTAATATGATTTTAATTAATACATTTCATACCTATATAAAAAGCAAAAAACACTTTCTCATATTCACATGGTTAACACGAATTTTATTATTTATAGGGTTTTTACCTTCTGGATTAAAAAAAATCTTAGGTCAGCGTTTTACGCAAATAAGTTTAGAAAACCCTATTGGTTTCTTTTTTGAAGCGCTTTACCAAACTGGGTTCTACTGGAATTTTCTTGGACTTGTACAATTGCTGGCTGGACTATTATTGCTCATTCCAAAAACCTCATTTTTTGGAGCGCTTTTATATTTTCCTATAATAATTAATATTTTTGTTATAGTTACAGCTATGAGTTTTACTGGAACACCTTATGTTGCAGGATTAATGTTACTCGCGAACGTTTATTTACTCTTTTGGGATTATACTAAACTTAAATCACTTGTTTCTATTATTTTTGAATAATTAAATACATCATGACCATAAAACTCCTTGCCATTGGCAAAACTGATAATAAAGAATTACAATCGCTTATTGCTGATTATCAAAAGCGTTTAGGGTTTTATGTGAAATTTGAATTTGAAATTATTCCAGATTTAAAAAAGGCGAAACATCTAAGCGAAGCACAACAAAAACAAAAAGAAGGTGAACTTATTTTAAATAAGCTCAATTCGTCTGATGTGATGATTTTATTAGACGAAAATGGCAAACAGCTTGATTCTGTGGCATTTTCAAATTATCTTCAAAAACATATGAATTCTGGTATTAAGCAATTGGTGTTTGTTATTGGTGGACCTTATGGATTTTCACCAGAAATCTATCAAAAAGCAATGGGAAAACTGTCTTTATCTAAAATGACTTTTTCACACCAAATGATTCGATTATTTATGATTGAACAATTGTATCGTGGCTTTACCATTTTACGAAATGAACCATATCATCATCGCTAATAAACTAATTTTTTAAAAACCTGTTAGAATGAAAAAGCCTTATAAACACATAAATAGTTTATAAGGCTTTATTATAAATAAACACAAGTTTAATGTGTTTTAAATACTTCTTTTCGTTTTTTTAGCTGTCGCTCTAAATCTTTAATTGTCTCTCTTACTGCTACTTCATATTGTGCTTCATCAGATGTAGCAAATATGCGAGGACCAGGTAAACTTAATTCTATATCGCAAATCTTTCCTTTAGTATGGTTGTTTTCATCCTGTTTGAATCTAATTGTAGCTCCAATTAAAAATTCATATCTGTTAAATAATTTTGCTAGTTTTTCTTCTGTAAAAGCATTTAAGGTTTCGCTTACATCAACATTGGCATATCTAAAATTTAAAGTCATAATCCGTCTTGTTTTTAGGTTAATTTCATTGTTTAAAATTAAAAAAAATTAAACATTTTTTTAATGATAAAAGTCATAAAGAATTGATAAAGTTTAACCATAGATTACTTATTCAAAAATCACTTTTTCTGAAGTAGAAAACCAAGTTGAATAAAACTCTTGATGAATTTTTTCAATACTGTTTCGTTTTACTTTCATGCTAGGTGTTGTTAAGCCATTAGCAACATTCCAATCTTCTTTCATAACGACCACTTTTTCAAGTCGTTCATGTTTTTCAAGAGTAGGATTAATAGTATGAATACTACTCTGTAAAGAGTTAGATAACTCCTGTTTAGATTTTGCCTTTCCCAGTTCAGATAAAGTGACTAATGCTATAGGCTGAGGAATACCTGTTCCGACAATACAAATCTGTTCAATGTCTGTATTTGAAGTCATAAGCAATTCTATATGAGAAGGCGAAATGTACTTTCCCTTATCGGTTTTAAACTGGTCTTTAACACGACCAACAATACTTAAAAATCCGTCATGATCAAATTCTCCCATATCACCAGTTTTTAAATACCCTTCGTCATCAAAAACTTCAGCTGTTAATTCTAGAGCTTTGTAATAACCTTTCATCAAACAATTGTTTTTAATACAAATTTCGCCTTCAGAAGTTAATTTGGCTTTTACATTATCAAATGTTTTTCCAACAGTACCAATTTTATTAGCTCCAGGTTTATTAAAATGAGAGACACAACAATCTTCAGTCATACCATAACCTTGATATATGGTAATTCCTAATTTAGAATACCATTGTACAATTTCTGAAGCAATTGGAGCTGCAGCTGAAGCAATAAATACAGCATCACGCAAACCAAGTTTTTGTTGTAATTTCTTTTTAATGATGCTATTTATTATTGGAATACTTAATAAAATGTTGAGTTTTTTCTGCGGAAGTGATTCCAGTATTTTCTCTCTAAATTTGGTCCATATTCTAGGTACAGCAAAAAACAAATTAGGTTGAACTGCCTCTAAATCTTTAGCAAAGGTTTCAAGAGATTCTACAAAAGTTATGTTTCCTCCTAACACCATTCCTGCGTTATTTAATAATCGTTCTGCCACATGAGCTAAAGGCAAGTATGAAAACAATTTGGGTTTATCAACTAAGGTGAATTCACGAACCAATGTAGAAGATGATTCCATAAAATTACTTCCAGAATGCATTACTCCTTTAGGGTTTCCTGTTGTACCAGATGTATAAATAATCGTGTGCAAGGCATCTGGATCTGAATTATGGAGTTGATTTAAAGGTTGTGTGTCGTTTATTATAGCTTCCCATAATTTACCTTCATCTTCACCATACAATCCAATGCTAATTCTTGGCATGTCTGGAACACCAGCCTTTTGAGCTGAAAAATCATCAAGTTTTCCAATTATGATAGCCTTAGATTCGCTATGCACTAAAATTTGATTCATCGACTTACTATTGAGTGTTGGATAAATAGGAATAGACACATAACCAGCCATCATGATGGCTAAGTCTGACATAATCCAATGCGCACAATTTTTTGAAAGTAAAGCTATATGACTTCCATCTGGTAAACTTAAAGACTTCAAATAAGCTGCCACTTTCCGAGCTTCTTGTCCTACTTCTTGATAAGTGTAAGTTAGCTTATTTCTGTTAATAGGCTGATTTAAAAAGATGTGATTTGGAGATTTCGCTTCCCAGTATAAAAAAGCCTCTAAAGGTGAGTTGAATTCTGACATCATTTAAGGTTAGAAGTTGTTTTAAAGATACATAAAGTATTTTAGAAATGCATATGCAATCATTAAAACTCAAGTATTTACTTAGGCTAACCACAAAGTCAACCACCTTTGTGGTTAGTAATACACAACATTCATGATAACACTAACTAGACTGCTATTAACCAATTTGCTAC
The DNA here is from genome assembly GCF_049800755.1 of Psychroserpens sp. S379A. Classification (NCBI taxonomy): domain Bacteria; kingdom Pseudomonadati; phylum Bacteroidota; class Flavobacteriia; order Flavobacteriales; family Flavobacteriaceae; genus Psychroserpens; species Psychroserpens sp. S379A. The sequence continues at coordinate 646,076 of NZ_JBNAFQ010000001.1, forward strand.
CAATCAAAATCGTGCGCCTATGTAAATTTAACTCTTTTATTAACGCTTAAATCTTCTTAACTGTGTAAAAATCAAAACCTTAAACTCCTGTTGCTCTTTTAATAAGAGTAAGTAATTCTGCTGTCTTTGTACATGTATTTTTAATCTCAGAGTATTATACTCAACTTTTCCATATTCATATTCTGTTTTGAGTTCTTGTTCATATTTACACAATGAAGCTATCATTAAAACTGTTTTTCGTTGTAACGCTTTAATTTTTTTCGAAACTAAATCATTTTTAACAATCTGATTATCAATAATTTTAAAATGATTCAAATCTTCACTAAAACCTTCCAACGACTGCAACCAAAGTTCAAGTTCCCTTAGATCTTTAAGAATACACAATCTCCTATGAGTATCAATTTTATGGACTGTATTTGTACTCAAATGAACTATTATTAACTAATTTTCAAGAGCGTAAATTGCCCTTGAACTTTATTAAAAAACTCATCCTTTAATCGTCTATATTTATCTAAATGATATAAATAACTTCTTCTATAGCTTTCATGTTCAGTAATATAAACCATATCACATTGTGTATCTTCACATTCAACTATATCAACTCTTGAGTTAGAATACTTCAAAAGCGCACTCAACAATGCTTCGTTTTCACTTTCTTTTTTTTGAAAACGTTCAATAACACTATTGTCTTTCAATTTACTATTCAATTCTTTATCACAGACACCTATTAAATTAACAAGTTCTTTTTTTATGTATTTTAGATGATTGATCCAATTTTCTAATTCCATCGTATTGATTTTGTGTGTTAAATCAACATCTGTATCGTGATTAAAAATTTTAGTATTCAAAGTTGTCATAATCCTTAATTTTAAATTGTTATATCTATTCCGTTGTAGGATCCTTCCTGTTCAACTTTAGAAATATGGATTTTTTGTATTCCGTTAGGAAAATTCCATAAAATAATATCATCTTCTGAGTATCCTATTAAAGCCGAACCCATGGGTGTTAATACCGATATTTTTTTTGTATTGATATCTCTATCTGTAGGAATTACCACTTGAACTGTTTCTTTTATTCCATTATCGAAAGTAATAGTTACCTTGCTATTAAACCTAATAATATCATAAGGCATTTCATCATCATCGACTATTTGAGCTGTTCTTAGCTCTTCTAACAATCTAGCTAAGCACTTTTGTGTTTCATGATTTTCAGCATAACCAGATATATTAAGTATGCGTTTTAAATAAACATACTCTTTCTTTTCTAATATTAAACTTCCGTACTTCATCCTTTAATTATTTAAATTATTTCAAGGAAATATCCCTCTTTGTACATAAGCTTTCTCTATTCGTTGAATCGCAATACAATAAGCAGCAGTTCTCATATCCATTGCTTCTCGCTCTGAATACTCATATACTTTATTAAAAGATTCTTTAAGTTTCTTATCTAGTTTAGACATAACCTCATCTAATTGCCACAATTCGCCATTTCTATTTTGAAGCCATTCAAAGTAACTACCTACCACTCCTCCTGAATTACACAGAATATCTGGAATGATTGTAATACCTCTGTCTAAAAGAATTTTTTCTCCATCAACATTTGTAGGTCCATTAGCTCCTTCAGCAATAAGTTTGGCTTTAATTTTTGATGCATTTTCTTTTGTAATTTGATTACCTAATGCAGCTGGAATACATATATCACAATTTAGTGCGAAAAATTTATTCTTTAGAACAGGATTTGCATTTGGAAAATTAACAATACTACCATCATTAACTTGACTATAATTAAACAAATCTTCAACTCCTATCCCTTTTTGATTCTGAATGCTTCCATAAGCATCTTGAACACCAACTAATTTAGCACCATCTTTTTCTAAAAAATAAGCTGCCCAATAGCCAACATTACCAAAACCTTGTACAATAAACTTTTTACCTTTTAGGCTTTTTTTGTTTTTTTCAGCCCAAAACTTAATTGATAAATACACACCATAACCTGTTGACCTATCTCGTCCTTCTAAGCCTCCACTTCCTGCAGGTTTTCCAGTAACAACGTGCTGATTTGCTGTTCGCTCTGCTGGTGGACGCGTGCTCATGTATGTATCTGCCATCCAAGCCATAGTCTGGCTATTGGTATTAACATCTGGTGCAGGTATATCATGTTCTGGACCAATGTTATCTGCTAATGCAAATGTGAATCTCCTTGTAATACGTTCTAACTCTTCTTGTGAATATTTTGAAGGATCTAGTTTAATACCACCTTTTCCTCCTCCATAAGGCAATCCTGCTAGTGAGGTTTTCCAGGTCATCCACATCGCTAAAGCCCTTGCTGCATCAATATCTACTGTTGGATGATATCTTAAACCTCCTTTGTAAGGCCCTAAAGCATTGTTATGCTGCACTCTATATCCTGTAAATACTTCTACTTCTCCGTTATCCATTTTTACCGGAAAATTGACAATAATCTCATTGTTTGTAATACTAAGTATTTTTTTAATGTTTGGATGCAACTGTATTTGATCTGCAGCGTTTTCAAACTGCATCATAACATTATTCATCATGCCTTTAACTGGTATTTTCTTAGTGTCTTTTTCTATTTCTGCTGTTAATGTTGCCATCTTTTAGATTTTTAAAGATTTGTATTTGTTTAACTTACTGTTAGTATTGACATTACTTTTTTGTAAAACATTGTATCTTTTTTCAAGTATTATCAATCGTTATAAATTCATTTATTTAAAATAACGGTTTGTTATACTTCGTTCTTGATACTTCTCGATGATATATCTATTTCTTAAAGATTGTCTTTTCTTTGTAGAACTCTTATTTGTAGCTATTGCTGATATTATTGCATTAAAAATCATAACCTTATTTTTTAAATTATTGAACTAATTCTAATACGCTTCCTTTTTTCTGTCCTAGTAGTTCATTTTTTTTTAAAACCTTATTAGTTAAAATGATTTCATCAAATTCACTACAAGACCATACCTTATCCTTTTGCGTTGTTAGCACACAAGTTTTACGATGTTCACAACTAGGACAAATGTTAATATGATTCATAATTAAAACTTATTATTGTTATCTACACATTACAAAGCAATGCCTGTGCCAATACAATTTAAAAACTGAAGAAAACAAACAAAACCCTTATAAACAAAGAGGTATAGGTAAGGTCACTAAGTTTTATCAAAAATTAGTAATGATACATTTTTACCCAATTGAGTAAAAACGTATCAGTATAAATGGTTATTCAGAAAGTTTATTGCGTAATGTTTTACGGTCTATTTGAAGAATTTTAGCCGCTTTAGTTTTATTATTACATGTTGCTCTTAGTACTTTTTCAATGTATTGCTTTTCAATAACTTTGAGTGGGACTAATTCTTCTGAAGAAAAGTTTAGTACATATTTTAAATAATCTGGTAAATGCTCTATATCAACTATTTTATCACACATAATTACAGCACGTTGTATGATGTTCTCCAACTCTCTAATATTTCCAGGCCAATTATAACGTTCTAATACAGTTAAAGCTTCTGGTGATATTTGAATAAATCGATCTTTATATTCTACTCCATATTTAAAAAGAAATTTATCAACTAATAAGGCAATATCATCTTTTCGTTCTCTCAATGGAGCTATTTCAATCTCTACAACTGTTAATCGGTAAAACAAATCTTCTCTAAATATTTGTTTTTGTATCATATCTCTTAAATCACTATTTGTAGCAGCTATGATACGTACATCAATTTTTTCTGCTTTAGCTGAACCAACACGAACCACTTCTTTTTCCTGAAGTACACGCAATAATCTTGATTGAACAGTTAACGAAGCATTACCTATTTCATCTAAAAAAATAGTGCCACCATTTGCAGCTTGAAAAAAACCTCCTCTATTAGTTTCTGCTCCTGTAAAAGCACCTTTCATGTATCCAAATAATTCAGCTTCTAATAAATTTTCTGGTATAGCACCACAATTAACAGCAACAAATGGTGCTCTAGAAAACTTACCTTGATAGTGAATCGCACGAGCTACCAATTCTTTTCCTGTACCACTTTCTCCTTTTATAAAAACAGTAGCCTTATTATCCTTTACTCTCTCAATAACTTGAATGACTTCATTTATTTTTTCAGAATTTCCGATAATTTCGCCATAGGCTTGCTTTTTTTCAGAAGAATTTTTAGAATGAACTAATTTAGCACTAGAAGCACTCAAAGATTTATCTAATGCTGTTTTTAGCTCAACCTTTGTAAAGGGTTTAGTTAAATAATCAACAACACCAGATTTGATTGCAGCTAGTGAACCTTGAACTGAAGGATATCCAGTAACCACTAATTTTGGTAATTTAGGATAGTGCTCTGATACAAATTTTATAAGTTCAAAACCATTAACTTCTGGCATTTTTAAATCAGTAATCAATAAATCTATTTTAGTGTCTCTCAAAATTGAGACTGCTTCTTTAACTGAAATAGCTTTAAAAACATGATAATTCCATGATTGTAGATGACGTTGTAAAAGCTCTAAGATATTAACATCATCATCAACAATAAGTATATTTTCTTTAAGTAATTGCATACTAAAATTAGTTTTTAGGTAATCTTATGGTAAAGATAGCTCCTTTTTCTATGCCATTTTTAGCAGTTATAGTTCCCTTATGCGATGCAACTATACCATGCACCACACTAAGCCCTAAACCTAATCCATCACCTGTTGGCTTTGTTGTAAAAAAAGGTTGAAATATCTTTTCTAAATCATTTTTCTTAAACCCTAAACCTTCATCAGATATTTTAAGAACAATCTCTTTATCAGTTTTAAATGCTTCAATCGTTAATAATCCTCTTTTTGGCGTAAAATAAATGGCATTACTCAATAAGTTAAAAATAATCTGTGTAAGTTGTATTGGATCAGCTTTTAACCAAAGTGATTCTTCTTCAATTTTAATAATATATCTTACTTGTTCCTTTTTAAAGGTTGCATCTAACAACTTAATTGCATTTTTTATATGAGCAACAAGGTTGATACGTTTCATTTTTTGTGGAATTTCACAAGCAAAAAACATAAGTTTTTTAACAACTTCTCTAGAAAAAATAGTATTATCTATAATCTTATCTAAATCTTTAACAGCTCTTTTATTGGTTTCTAAATCGCTTTTTAACAATTCTGCAAAACCTAATATATTTGCTAATGGTGTATTAAGTTCGTGAGCAATACCTGCTGTTATTTCACCTAAAATGCTTAAACGATCTGCTCGCTCCATTTGTCTCTTAAGAGATATTTCGTTTTTTTGAATTTCTAAGCGTTCTAATAGACTACCAACTTTAAGTGCCACATTATTTAATAGTAATTGCTCTTCTTTTAAAAAATTAATTTCTTTTATTTTAGTAGTCTTTAAATGGGCAACAATTCGTCCCTGAACTTTATTGAAAATTTTTATATCTGAATATATAGTTAAGTCGTCTTCTACAAATTTGTTTGTATAAATTGAAACATCCTTGCTGCGAATAGTAATATCAGTTTTTTTTGGATGCTGAAATGATTTTTTTAGGCAAAAGGCAATGGCTTCAAGAGTATTCTCTATAATTTTAGAATCTGCATTTTCAATTATTGATGATACTTCATAAAGACAAGTTAACTCTTTAATACGCTCTTTTAAAGCAGCTTCAATATTATTCATTTAGTTAATTAGTATTAATAATTGTGACTTTGGCTTTTATTACTCTTTAGAAAATAGCAAATTGCACTATAAAACTTATAATTACTAAAAGTACAATTTCAAAATTTGATATACTAAGTGTTATAAACAAATAACAATCCAAAACTCCAAAACAAATATAACCTGCTATAAATAAGCTATTTTTAATTATGTGCTATTTTTAAAACTGGGTAACTTTTACTCTATCGAGTAGAATATACTCAATAAAATTATTTATAAAATAATTAATAGTAAATTTAGTCTCAAAAAACTCTAGCTTTTGCAACTCGTTTTCGCTACAAACAATTTAAACAAACTCAAAGAAGTACAAGCTTTAATTCCTAAGCATATTCACCTTTTAAGCTTAAAGGATATTGGCTGTTTTGAAGATGTTCCTGAAACACAATCGACCATTGAAGGTAATGCCATTCAAAAAACAGAATATATAAAAGCCAACTATGGTTACGATTGCTTTGCTGATGATACAGGTTTAGAAGTGGAAGTCTTAAATGGTGAACCTGGTGTTTTTAGTGCTCGATATGCTGGCGAACATCGAGATTCTAACGACAATATGAACTTATTACTTAAAAACCTCAAAGACAAACCCAATAGAAATGCACAGTTTAAAACGGTTATTGCTTTACATTTAAATGACAAGTTAAAAACCTTTACAGGCCTTTGTAAAGGAGAAATCACCAAAACTAAACAAGGTGATCAAGGATTTGGTTATGATCCAATTTTTAAAGCTGAAGGTTACGACCAAACATTTGCCGAAATCTCTTTGGAAGAAAAAAATAGCATTGGTCATCGAGGGAAAGCTGTAAGGTTATTGGTTGATTTTTTGTCTTCTTTGCGTTAACGATAGAACGGTTTGTTTGAAATCCTTTTTGCTGTTCTAGCAAAAAGATTGAGTAGTGATAGCGTGTTAAAACGCCCAAAAATTGAATATCCAAATAATAGTCTATCTTTGCAGCTTGAAAAAATAAATAGTGAGGCCTTGTATCAAGTACAAGGTTAGTTCAACTCATAATTTTGATTTTGCAAAAAGCTTTTCAAAATTTTGTTTCACTAAATTCCTCAGCGTGAGGATGTGTTACCTAGAAGTTTAAGTGTTTAGTATGTCGATTCGCTTCTTTTGTAACACCAAAGAACATAATCGAATACACAAAAAACGAATGAGCACATTCCAAGAACTTGGTCTTAATGAAGACCTATTAGCTGCTATTAACGATTTAGGCTTTAAAAATCCTAGTGACGTTCAAGAAAAAGCAATCCCAATTTTATTAGAAGAAGACTCAGATCTTGTCGCTTTAGCACAAACAGGAACTGGTAAAACTGCAGCATTTGGGTTTCCGATGCTACAAAAAATTAATGTCGACAGTCGTACAACTCAAGGACTTATTCTCTCTCCTACTCGTGAACTTTGTTTGCAAATTACCAACGAGTTAAAACTTTACGGAAAGCATTGTAAAGGCCTTAACGTCACTGCCATTTATGGTGGAGCAAGTATTACTGATCAAGCGAGATCTGTTAAACGTGGTGCACAAATTATTGTGGCTACTCCTGGTCGTATGAAGGATATGATTAGCAGAAATATGGTAGACATTTCTAAGATTGAATATTCGGTTTTAGATGAAGCCGACGAGATGCTAAACATGGGATTTTATGAAGATATCACAGATATTTTATCGCATACTCCAAAAGATAAAAGCACATGGTTGTTTTCGGCTACAATGCCTAAAGAAGTTGCTAGAATTGCCAAAGATTTTATGCATGATCCTATTGAAATTACTGTAGGAAATAAAAATGAAAGCACGAGTCAAGTATCACACGAATATTACTTAGTCAATGCTAGAGATCGTTACCAAGCGCTTAAACGTTTAGCAGATGCTAATCCAGATATTTTTTCAGTAATTTTTTGTCGTACCAAACGCGATACCCAAAAAGTGGCTGAAAACTTAATTGAAGATGGTTATAGTGCTGGATCTTTACATGGTGATTTAAGTCAGAATCAGCGTGATTTGGTAATGAAATCCTTCAGAAACAAGCAAATTCAGATGCTTGTTGCTACAGATGTTGCTGCTCGTGGTATTGATGTTGATGATATTACTCATGTGATTAATTACCAATTACCAGATGAAATTGAAACCTATACGCATCGCTCTGGTCGTACAGGTCGTGCAGGAAAAACTGGTGTCTCTATGGTAATTGTTTCAAAAAGTGAAGTGCGTAAGATTAAAAGTATTGAACGTATCATCAAGAAACAATTTGAGAAAAAAGAGATTCCTAATGGTATGGAAATTTGCGAAGTGCAATTAATGTCGCTCGCAAACAAAATTCATAATACCGAAGTCAATCACGAGATTGACAAATACTTAGATAGCATTAACGAGTTATTTGCAGATACAGATAAAGATGAGTTAATCAAGAAATTCTTTTCAGTAGAATTTACACGTTTCTTTAATTACTATCAGAAAGCAAAAGATCTTAATGTTAGTGATTCTTCTCGTGGAAGTGATAATGGTCGAGATTATGGAGGAAGCAAAAATGAAACACGATATTTCATTAATGTAGGTCGTAAAGATGGTTACGATTGGATGAAGCTGAAAGATTTCTTAAAAGAAGTTTTAGAGTTAGGTCGTGACGATGTTTTTAAAGTTGATGTAAAAGATAGCTTTTCTTTCTTTAATACTGAAAAAGCAACTGAAGAAAAAGTGCTTGCATTTTTTACCGATTTTAAACATAACGGACGATTTGTTAATGTTGAAGTGAGTACAGATCGAGGTGGTGGACGAAATCGTGGTGGACGCTCAGGCGGAAGACGACGAGATGGAGGCGGAAGACGCAGACGTGATGATAAACCACGAAGTGACAGACGTTCTTCTGGAAGACGTAGCGATCGAAGAAGTTCTGGCAATTCTGAAAATTCTGGAAACCGAAAAGACAGACGCAGTTCTGTAAGTAAATCAATATCAGACAGACCAAGACGTTCTAGACGACGTGATTAGTGTGAAGTGTGAAGTGTGAAGTGTGAAGTGTGAAGTGTGAAGTGTGAAGTGTGAAGTGTGAAGTGTGAAGTAAGTTATAAAAATTAAATTACACTAAATACTAAACACTTTGTACTTATTATTAAACACTTATTACGTTTTAATATTGAAATTAAACCAATACGTTAATATTTAGTCAAATTATGAGGTATTCAACTCGTATTTTACTTTTGTTTACTACTTTTATATCGTAATTTTAATACATGAAACACCTACACTTAATTATTCTTCTATTATTTTCATCAGTTATTGGTTTTGCTCAAGACCCAACATCTGTTAAAGGAACTGTAATTGATGTATCTACTGATTTACCAATAGATCGCGTAAATATTGTGAATTTAAATCAGGTGATTGGAACGTCAACCAATGACGAAGGTGTTTTTGAGATTAGTGCTAAAGTTAACGATACACTTCACTTTTCGTATTTAGGTTATAAATCTATTAAAGTTCGAGTTACAAACGACTGGCTCAAGTTTGGTAATACTAAAATTGGTATGACCGAATTAGCTCTGGCACTTGAAGAAGTGGTTGTGAAACAATTAAAACTAACTGGATATTTAGCTGTCGATATTAAACAAGTTCCTATTAAGTCTAACTATAGGTATAGCATTTCTGGATTATCAAATAAAGGTTATGAAGCTGGAAGTCGAAGACCAAATGCTGTAAATAAAGTATTAGGTGCTATTTTTAATCCTGCAGATTTCTTGCACAATATGTTTGGAAAAAAACCAAATGAGTTACGCAAACTCAAAAAAATGAAGCAAGATGATGAGATAAGAAATAATTTAGCATCACGCTTTGATAGAGAAATGCTCTTAGTCTTATTACAAGTCGATAAATATGATTTAGACGAAATTATAAATCAGTGTAACTACTCCAAAGATTTTATTGAAACTGCAAACGATCTTCAAGTACTAGATGCCATTAGCGAATGCTACGAAGAATATAAAGTATTAAGTAGAAACAACAAGAAATCAGGTCGTTTTTAAAGTATTGTTTTCTTGAAACCGCTTACAGGTTCTAGTAAAATAAAATAGCCAAGTCGTTATTCCAATAAACTTAGTGCCATCTTCAGCTAGTTTAGTAATATAAGGTGACACATCTCGTATAAAATTATCAATAAACATAGAGAGTCCAAACCATCCTAAAGCAAGTGTAAATAATATAAAATCAGTCGTTAGAATAAGTTTATAATATCTAAAAAGATAAAATATCATTAACATTCCGTAGCCTAAAAACACCACTTTTTGATGAATTCCTAAAGAAGGAAGTACGTCTTCATGAAGCATAAACGCATCATCAATACCAAGAAAAATTGTAATACATACTGAAGCAATAATAAAGCTTTTATGCGCTTTATCATTTATAAATGTAAGACTATACAAGCAAATTGCAGCAGTTGCTGACCACAAAAAAAGACCTATTTGTGATAATATGCCTGCGTAAATGGGAAGTTCTCCTAAGACTGCAATATCATTTGTTAAAACTTCTATTGACACCTCTTCATAGAAGTGTATTCCTAATAATAGCCCTAATATTATTAGCGAAACAATAAAAATTGGTATTAATGATGAGTACAGTGATTTAAATTGGTTGATTAATTCACTCACTTTAATAAAATAACTAATTGAAAGTAATATATTAATACAATACAGATAAGCAAACTATATCACTTAAAGTACCAACTTATCAGATTAATAGTCACTAAACCCTTATTGTCTAGAGTGTAAGGCAACTCTATTCCCTTCAGAATCTATAAAAACAGCCATATAACCATGTTCTGGCGAGATTTGTGTTTTAGGTTGGTATAGTTTTCCTCCAGCTGCTTCAATACGATCTAACTCATTTTGTACATCTTCAGAAACAAAATACACTAAAGTTCCTTCTTGACTTGGTACATAAGTATCCTGCTTTATTAACGTACCTGTGGCTCCTGGTTTAGATTCATCAAAAGGAAACCAACCCATTAACATACCTCCAAAATCATGTATTGCAATCTCTACTTTAAAAACCGTTTCATAAAACGTTTTTGCTCGATCCATATCATGCACTGGAATTTCAAACCAGCCTACCATATTTTGTTCCATGTGTTTAATTATTATTTAGTTTCTATAAACTTTTATCATTTCTAAAGCGCAAAGAAATCTTATCGTTATGAGATTCCTCCTCGTTCGGAATGATAAACCGAATATTATTCTTTTATTGAAAATTATGAACTAAAAATCTGTAGTAACTATTTAGATTCTAAAATATCTTTTAAACTTGTCAAACCTTCTTCAAAATCTTTTCCTACATGTTTATCGACATTGTAAAGCATCATAAAGATATTTGCTGGCACTTTATTTATACCCGAAAATCCCCAAGTTACTTTTGTTTTTCCTTCACCAGCATCTTCAACTTTTGTCAAGGCATCTGATTCAGATTTCCAAGGTTTAAAAAAACGCAATCTCGCTTCTACTCTATCATTTTCAACAATATTTGTAATTTCTTGTTCGCCTAATCCTACATCTTTATTCCCATCCCATTTAGCAATAAAACCAACTTCACCATCAGTTCCAATAAATTCCTGTTTCATATTTGGATCTCTCTTCTTCCATGGCGACCAATAATCTTGATTTTTAATATGTTTCAAATAGTTAAAAACATCTGGAAGTGGCTTATCAATCACAATATTTCGTTCAACTTGATACTGCTTTGGAGCTATAAGTGCCAATACTATTAGAAGTAAAACGATGGCTCCTAAAACATAAAATACAATGGTCATAATTTAATGTGTTAGTTAGTATCACTAAGTTACAAAATTATTGGGTTTGATAAAAACGTTCAATAATCTCATCATAGCTCTTAATTGTTTTTTTACACCAATCTAATCGCTTTTCTAGTTGCTCAGCTTCAGAGAGTTGCCATTTTACATCAGACTGTTTCAATTTTGTTGTTACATGTTGTAAGATAATTGCTGCTGATACAGAAATATTGAGACTTTCAGTAAAACCAACCATAGGAATTTTTAAAAAGCAGTCGGCTGCATCAATAACATCTTGAGATAAACCTTCTGTTTCCCTTCCGAAGAAAAAACAAGACTTTTTAGTGACGTCAAAATCTTGAAGTAATGCATCATTTTCATGAGGTGTTGTGGCTACAACTTGATAGCCTTTTTGTTTTAAATCTGAAATGGCTTCTTTCACAGAATGGTAACGATTTAAATCTACCCATTTTTGAGCTCCCATTGCAATTTCACGATCTATTCGTTTGCTGTTCTGTTCTTCTACAATATTGACTTCCTGAATGCCAAACACATCACAACTTCGTATCACAGCACTTGTATTGTGCAATTGAAAGACATCTTCGGTAGCGACAGTAAAATGCTTTGTACGTTGAGAAAGAACTTCTAAAAACCGCTCTTTACGATGTTCTGTAAGATACGTTTCTAAATGTTCAAGAAGTTTTAAATCTACCATGAGTTAAAATTACAAATGTCATTGCGAGAAACAAAGTGAAGCAACAATCTTTTTAGATTTCTCGACTAAGCTCTAAATGACATAAAATAACTATTTTTAGCTTATGAAAAAACACATCGTAGTATTAACAGGTGCTGGTATGAGTGCCGAAAGCGGACTCAAAACTTTTAGAGATGCCAATGGCTTATGGGAAGGTCATGATGTTATGAAAGTGGCTACTCCTGAAGGATTTGCTAATAATCCAGAATTGGTGTTGGAGTTTTACAATCAGCGTCGAAGACAATTGTTAGAGGTCAAGCCAAATACTGCACATTTTGATTTGGTAGCCTTAGAAGAAAACTACAATTTAAGTATCATCACTCAAAATGTTGACGATTTACACGAACGTGCAGGAAGTAGTAACGTTGTTCATTTACATGGCGAATTATTAAAAGTTAGAAGTACAGGAAATCAAACAGACATTCAATTTTGGACTAAAGATTTAATTGTTGGTGATTTGTGCAATAAGGGTTATCAATTGCGTCCTCATATTGTTTGGTTTGGTGAAGCTGTACCAATGATTGATAAAGCCATGCAAATTTGTACAACAGCAGATATTTTAGTAATTATAGGAACATCAATGCAAGTCTATCCTGCAGCAAGTCTAATGCATTATGTCTCAGAAAACACTCCAATTTATTTTATTGATCCAAATCCTGCTATAGAAAGCAAACATAACTTGACTGTAATTTCTGAAACTGCTACTAAAGGAATGAAAATGCTTAAAGCACTTTTATAATTATTTTTAAACAAATAATTACGACTATTATAATTATTTTAATCATCTGTACTTAGTTTAAAAAAATCATTTACTGATTTATTAAAGACCTCAGATAGTTTTAATGCTAAAACCGTTGAAGGCACATACCTATTAGCTTCAATAGAATTTATAGTTTGACGTGATACACCTATTTTTTTTGCTAAATCATCTTGAGTCAAACCTAAAATAGCGCGTTCTACTTTAATTGTATTTTCCATTATCGCATTCGTTTTAAAGTATGAAAACATAAAAGCTGAACCATTAACATAAATAGTAATAATTGAAAATCACCAATATCATGAAATGACTCTCCTTCAGCCTTTAAAGCATTTGATACGCCATATTCTACAAATGGCATCACTAAAGCATATATAGATCCAGCAACAAAAGCATAAGTATAAGATTGCATTCTTAATTTTACTATCATTTCATCTTCATCTTTATCTCTTGCAACAGACATGAACAACATACCTATTAGCAATACTTTTCTAAGTACTTCTTTAAGAATTTCGTGGTTACCTTCTAATGCAAATGCTCTTACAAACATCATAATGATAGACATTCCTGCTATTATTAAACCTATCTTATAAAAGTAACTTGGCAATCTAAAATTAATGAGTTTTTCTAAACCTTTTCGTTCGCATTCTACAAAGTTTTCTTTTTTCATAATTGACAAATATATTTTATATTAAGTAAAATTATTTTTACTTAATGACAAATATACTTTACATTTTAAAACTAGACAAATAAAAATCACTATTCCTTTTAAAACAGTGATTTAATAACTTAATTACAGAACAATGTTATTTACTTCTCTGCCCTACAAATTGTTGCGTTTTCAATTTAAATAACACGTTAAATGTGGTTAAACTTCCATAACTACGTGTAATGTATTGTTGAAGATCTATCTTTTCTTGTTCGTCTAGATTTTTACTCGAATTTATTTTTTGTTCCATCACTCGAAGGCGATCTCTAACCATTGTTATTTTATGAAAAAAATTATCAATAGGCATCTCTTTACTTTGAAGATTAGTATCTGCTGGCTCTAAGATTAGTTTTCCTCCTTTCCATTTGTCTGCTATTGACACCACTTCGGAAGCATCACTCCATTTTTTTAAAATTTGAACTAAACTACTTTCAACTTCAAAAAAGCTAACAGTATCTACTTCGTCTTCGGCAGCTTCAATCACCTCAAATTCGCTATCAAGCTCAATGGTTTCTAAACCGTTATCGATAAATGTCACCCAATAATGTTTTGAGGTCACATTGGTAACAACACCTTTTCCGTATTCTGAATGGTTAATTCTTGATCCTATTCCTAGTAATTTCATCTATTCTTAATTTTTATTAATGAACAACTAAAATATAAATTTAAACGAAACTAAAATTATAATAGTTTAGTAAATTCTATTTCAGTATTCGAATTGATTTTATGACAACATTTTTAACTGGTCTATCCCATTTATCTGTTTTAACTTTTGCAATAGAATCTATAATATTTAGGCCTTTAATTACTTCTCCGAAAACCGTATAATTCTGATCCAAATGAGGTGTTCCTCCAATGGTTTTATATACTTCTCGATGAGACTCTGGAATGACGTATCGGTTAAAATCAGAAAATGATGCTGCTAAATTTTGAATACTGTCATTTAATTTTTCTGCAAGCTTATCTTTATTATTTTCATAAGCTTTATGAAATGCTCTAAATAATGTTGTATCTCTATTTATAATATGATGTCTAGCAATCATGTTATTGATTCTATCTTCAGCAACATTTAAAGTACTATCGTTAAATACTTTGCCTTGAACAATAAAAAACTGCATAGCACTTGAGACTCTACCAAGTGTTTCTTCTCGAGCCGTAGCTAAAGCTCCTTTTTTATGAAACAGATTTTGTCTAAATTCAGCTTCAACAGAATAGTCTAAATCACCTTCTCCTAAAAATGCTCCAGATTTGGCATATTTACTATCTGGATCTCCACCTTGAATCATAAAATTTTCAATCACACGATGAAACAGTAAACTATCATAAGCTCGCTCTTCAACTAATTTCAAAAAATTATCACGATGTAAAGGCGTTTCATTATGAAGCTCAATAAGCATGGTTCCATAATTTGTGGTCATTTCAACTTTAATTTTATCATTAGAATTGACTGTAAAGTTTTTAGAACCATAACTAAATAACAATAAGCACAATACTATGACAAGTATTGGTTTTATATACATTTTCATAATAACAGGTAATTTAATCTTCTAAAATAAATCTTTAATTTCACTTTTCCTATCATGGTAAGTCTTTAGATTTAACACAACTCTAAACAAAGCACACTTCTGTTTTAGGGTTAAAATGAGTACCTTTGCAACTTTGCCAATTAAGTAGGTAATTTCAGTATAATTTATGAGCAAAACTGACGAAACTATAGAGGTTAAAGGTGCAAGAGTGCACAACTTAAAAAACATTGATGTAACAATTCCAAGAGAACAATTGGTTGTGATTACTGGTTTGTCTGGTAGTGGAAAATCATCTTTAGCTTTCGATACGATTTATGCTGAAGGTCAACGTCGTTATATTGAAACCTTTTCTGCTTATGCGCGACAATTTTTAGGTGGTCTAGAACGTCCTGATGTGGATAAAATTGATGGCTTGTCTCCAGTAATTGCCATCGAGCAAAAAACCACTAGCAAATCACCTCGTTCTACTGTTGGAACCATTACAGAAATTTATGATTTTTTACGTCTACTTTATGCTCGTGCTAGTGATGCTTATAGCTATAACACAGGCGAAAAAATGGTGAGTTATAGTGATGAACAAATTAAAAATCTTATCGTAGAAAGCTACAAAGACAAACGCATTAACATTCTGTCTCCTGTTATTCGCTCAAGAAAAGGACATTATCGCGAATTGTTTGAACAAATTGCAAAACAAGGCTTTGTTAAAGTAAGAACAGATGGTGAAGTTCGTGATTTGGTTAAAGGCATGAAGCTTGATCGTTATAAAACGCATGATATTGAAATTGTTATCGACCGACTTAAAATTGATGAGTCTTCAGGTAAGGACAAGCGTTTAACTGAAACCATAAATACAGCCATGTATCATGGTGACGATGTATTGATGGTTCTTGATCACGACACTAATGAAGTTCGCTATTTTAGCCGAAATTTAATGTGTCCTTCTTCCGGAATTTCATATCCAAATCCTGAGCCTAATAATTTTTCATTTAACTCTCCAAAAGGTGCTTGTCCAACTTGTAATGGTATTGGAACACTGTATCAGGTTAATGAGAAAAAAATTGTTCCAGATGAAAACTTGTCTATCAAAGCTGGAGCATTAGCACCTCATGGACCTCAAAAAAACAGTTGGATTTTTAAACAGCTTGAAACCATTGCGCAACGCTTTGAGTTTAGTTTAAATGATGCTTATAAAACGATTCCTGAAGAAGCCAAACATATGATTATGTATGGTGGAAATGATAAGTTTTCTGTAGAAAGTAAATCTTTAGGAGTTACTCGCGACTACAAAATAGACTTTGAAGGTGTCGCTAATTTTATTGACAGTCAGTATAAAAATGCTGAAACCACATCGCTTAAACGTTGGGCTAAAGATTATATGGATAAAGTCTCTTGTCCAACCTGTGAAGGTTCTCGATTGAGAAAAGAATCTTTATATTTTAAAGTTAATGGCTTAAATATTGCTGAATTAGCCCATAAAGATATTGTTGATTTAGCAGCTTGGTTTGAAGATTTAGAAAACCACCTTAGTGAGAAACAATTTAAAATTGCCGAAGAAATCATCAAAGAAATAAAAGCGAGACTCAAGTTTTTATTAGACGTTGGTTTAGATTATTTATCACTTAACAGAAGTTCAAAATCACTTTCTGGAGGAGAAGCGCAACGTATTCGATTAGCAACTCAAATTGGTTCGCAATTGGTTGGTGTATTGTATATTTTAGATGAACCAAGCATTGGTTTACACCAACGAGATAACGAAAAACTTATTAATTCTTTGGTGTCGCTTCGTGATATTGGCAATTCTGTTATTGTTGTTGAGCATGATAAGGATATGATAGAACGTGCCGATTATGTTATAGATATTGGTCCGAAAGCTGGAAAATATGGAGGCGAAATCATTAGTATAGGTAATCCAAAAGAATTATTAAAGCATGACACTTTAACTGCAGATTATCTCAACGGAAATAAGGAAATCCCAATTCCTAAAAAACGACGCAAAGGCAACGGAAATAAAATCACATTAAAAGGATGCACAGGCAATAATTTAAAAAATATCTCTGTAGATTTTCCCTTAGGAAAAATGATTGGTATTACTGGAGTTTCAGGAAGTGGAAAATCGACACTTATCAACGAAACACTATATCCTATAATGAATGCACATTACTTTAATGGTGTAAAAAAACCTATGCCTTACAAGAGTATTAAAGGCTTAGAGCATTGTGATAAGGTTATAGACATTAATCAAGCTCCTATTGGAAGAACACCTAGAAGTAATCCTGCTACATATACAGGAACCTTTAGTGAAATTAGAAGTTTATTTGCTAAAATTCCTGAAGCCATGATTAGAGGTTACAAACCTGGTCGTTTTAGTTTCAATGTAAAAGGAGGTCGATGTGAAACTTGTCAAGGTGGAGGTTTACGTGTGATTGAAATGAATTTTCTTCCAGACGTTTATGTCGAATGTGAAACTTGTCAAGGCAAACGCTTCAATCGTGAAACTTTAGAAATTCGTTATAAAGGAAAATCGATTAGTGATGTGTTAAACATGACCATGAATGAAGCTGTAGATTTCTTTGAACACATTCCGAAGATTCATAAAAAACTAAAAACAATTGTCGATGTTGGCTTAGGCTATATCACGCTAGGTCAACAAAGCACAACACTTTCTGGTGGAGAAGCACAACGTATAAAACTAGCAACTGAGCTTAGTAAAAGAGATACAGGCAACACATTTTATATACTTGACGAACCAACAACTGGATTGCATTTTGAAGACATTAGAGTCTTAATGCTAGTCCTAAATAAATTAGTAGACAAAGGTAATACTGTGTTAATTATTGAGCACAACTTAGACGTGATAAAAATGTGTGACCATATTATAGACATTGGTTATGAAGGTGGAAAAAATGGTGGTAATATTGTCGCTAAAGGTACTCCAGAAGAGATAATTAAAGATAAAAAGAGTTATACTGCCAAATTCTTGAAAAAAGAATTAAATTAGCCAGTTGTCAAAAAAACACTAAACACTAAACACTAAACACTAAATACTAGACACTGAATACTAGACACTGAATACTAGACACTGAATACTAAAACATATGAGAAAAGAACAACATCACAAAAGGTGGAATGAAATAAAAACCAACGACTCTTGGGCAATTTTTAAAATTATGGGTGAATTCGTAAATGGTTACGAAAAACTTAGTAAAATTGGTCCTTGTGTCTCTATTTTTGGATCTGCAAGAACGAAACCAAATCATAAATATTATAAACTAGCTGAAGATATTGCCAAAAAAATTGTTAATCATGGTTATGGAGTAATTACTGGTGGTGGACCAGGAATTATGGAAGCTGGTAATAAAGGCGCTCATATTGCTGGAGGAACTTCGGTAGGTTTAAATATTGAATTACCTTTTGAACAGCATGACAATCCGTATATTGATTCTGATAAGAGTTTAGATTTTGATTACTTCTTTGTTAGAAAAGTAATGTTTGTAAAATACTCTCAAGGGTTTGTTGTGATGCCTGGAGGTTTTGGTACACTAGACGAACTCTTTGAAGCAATGACTTTAATTCAAACCAATAAGATTGAAAAATTTCCAATTATATTAGTAGGTTCTAGTTTTTGGGGAGGATTGATGGATTGGATAAAATCAACTTTATTAGAAGAAAAAAATATTAGTCCGAAAGATTTAGACTTGATTCATGTTGTAGATACTTCAGATGAAGTCATTACAATTTTAGACAATTTCTATAAAGAATACGGCTTAAGTCCAAATTTCTAGAAAGCCTTTATTTACTTTTACAATTGCTATGAAAAAGAAGATAGGTTTAGTTTTGATGCTTTGCATCATTACATGTAATGGATTACATGCACAGGAAAATTTTAAAATGATGTTTTACAACCTTTTAAATTTTCCTTTAGAAGACGCTGTACCTAATCGTATTCAAGAATTAGAAATAATACTTAACGATTATCAGCCAGATTTATTTATGGTTTGTGAACTCAATAATGAATTTGGAGCTGATACAATTTTAAACACTCTTCAGTTTATTAATCCAAACTATCAACGAGCTTTTTTTGAATTTAATACTTCAGACGACACTATAAGTGATCAAAATGATTTGCAAAATTTAATTTATTATGATGGTTCAAAATTTATACTCGAAAATCAAACGATAATCACCACAATTTTTAGAGATTTTAACCATTATAGATTGAAAATTAATTCGATTGAATCTGATACAAATCCTATTTTCATTGATGTAATCGTTTGCCACCTAAAAGCATCTAGTGGTACACAAAATCAAGCGCTACGTTTTCAAATGGTTCAAGATTTAGTCACTTACTTAGACACTTTACCTCCTGATAGCAATGTTGTTTTAGCTGGCGATTTTAATGTCTATACAAGCTCTGAGCCTGCTTTTCAAGAACTTATAGATTCCGACAACAATAATCTTATTGATTTTGTAGATCCTGCAAACCGAATTGGTAGCTGGCATAATAATACAAACTATGTTGATGTTATGACACAATCTACTAGAACGCAAACAGGTTTTGGTGGTTCGACTGGTGGATTTGACGATAGATTTGATTTTATTATGACCTCAGAAAACATGGTAAGCAATCCTGAAATCAAGTATATTGAAAACAGTTACAAAGTATATGGTAACAACAGTAATATTAATTGTTATAATCGTGCCATAAACTCTTTTGATTGTTCTGGACCAGAGTATTCATTTGCGATTAGAAATTCATTACACAATTTTAGTGATCACCTTCCAGTAACACTAGAACTACAAACAAATCAGACGCTTTCAACAGAAACATTTTCAACCGTAAAAGCAATACAATTTATAGGTTCTAACCTAATTGATAAGGTTTTAAAACTCAAATTGAATCCACAAGCGCAATTAAACTCCATAACAATTAACAATAGTTTAGGACAAACCATTAAAACTATTTCGACTAAAAACACGTTATATATAGAAGAAGATATATCATTATATGCAAGTGGCATATACTATATTACATCAACAGAGTTGCAGCATAAACCACTTAAATTTATTGTAACACATTGAAATTAAATTATACTTTTCTTTTAGGAATTAGTTTTTGCTTTTACGCCATTGGTTTTGGCCAAAATGCTATTGACCTTAAAGCAGATTTTGATGTCGAAAATAAAACCATTCATATTGAACAAAGAATTAGGTTTCACAACACAAGTAATGATGCATTAAATGTTATTTACCTTAACGATTGGAATAATGCCTACTCAACAAAAAAAACACCTTTAGCTAAACGGTTTGAAGAAGAATTTAGCTTAAAATTTCACCTAGCTAAAAGCGAGCAACGAGGTTATACAATAATTACGACTTTAAAAGATGATGAAGGCTTAAACCTTAACTTTAGTAATCTTGAAAAGCATCCAGATATTATTAAAGTAGAGCTCAATAAAACTCTACTACCTAATGAAACTTACGAACTAAATCTAAATTACAATTTAGTTATACCAGATGATACTTTTACTGGTTATGGTGTTAATGAAAATAAAGAGTTTAATCTAAAATACTGGTATTTAACTCCTGCTGTTTATAATGGAGAATGGCAAATTTACAGCAACAAAAATCTTGACGACCTGTACACTCCAGAAGCGAATTTAAATTTTGAGATTAAGTTTCCTTTAGGCTATACTTTTATTTCTGAATTAAACACAGTAGATATTCAGCAAACTAAAGAAAAGCAAACCATACAACTACATGGTAAAAATAGAGTAAACACTTCATTTATTTTGGTTAGATTTTCTGAATTTAAATTCGTACAAACAGATGATTTTAGTGTCGTTTCTGATATTAACAGCAAAAGGATTACACCTGAAGAAAAAGCATTAATTACAGATAAAATTACACGTTACATCACTCAACACCTTGGTGATTATCCGCATGACCGCTTACTTATTACAAAAAATGATTACAAAAAAGATCCTCTATATGGATTAAATCAATTACCAGATTTTATTAGACCATTTCCCGATAGTTTTCAATACGAATTAAAGTTATTAAAAACTGCGCTTAAAAATTATTTAGACAATATCATTTTAGTAAATCCAAGAAAGGATTATTGGATAAAAGAAGGAATTCAAATTTATTACTTAATGAAATATGTTGAAACTTTCTATCCAGACACCAAAATGATTGGAACATTGGCTAACATTTGGGGAATTAGATCGTTTCATGCAGCAGATTTAAATTATAATGACCAATTTGTAATGTTTTATATGCAAATGGCAAGAACCAATAGAGATCAGGCTTTAACAACTTCAAAAGATTCTTTATTAAAGTTTAATTCCAATATTGCTAATAAGTATAAAGCTGGTGTCGGTTTGAGATATTTAGACGATTTTGTTAATGGTCATGTTGTAGAATCAACCATAAGTCAATACCTAAAAGAAAATCAACTCAAAATTACATCGTCTAAAGATTTTGAAATTCTTTTAAAACAACATACAACTAAAGATGTCAATTGGTTTTTTACAGACTATTTAAATTCAAGAAAAAAAATCGATTTTAAAATTAAAGATATTGAAGCTACCGAAGATTCAATCACATTAACTATTAAAAACAAAAGAAATACTAGTGTTCCTGTGTCCTTATTTACTTTAGATAAAGATTCTGTATTAACCAAAACATGGGTTGAAAATGTTAATGGCAGTAAAACACTTACAATTCTAAAAGATAAAAACACCAAGTTTGCTTTAAACTACGACAACACCATTCCTGAGTTCAATCTTAGAGACAATTACAAAACATTAAACAGTAACTTTTTAAATAACAAACCACTTCAGTTTCGATTAATTCAAGACATTGAAGATCCGTATTACAATCAAATTTTCATGATGCCTCTCATTGAATTTGAAAACATTTATGATGGATTAACTTTTGGTGGTAAATTTTACAACAAAACCTTACTCAAAAAACGCCTCAATTATAAAATATCACCTCAATATGCAACTGGTTCAAAAACTCTAACTGGTAGTGGTTCTGTTAGATATACACACTACATCGAAAACAAAAATCTTTTTAAAGTCAATTATGGCATTAGCTCAAGCTATGCTTCTTTTGCAGAAGACGCATTTGTTACAAAAATATCACCTAGTGTTTCTTTTAGTTTTAGAGATAGTAATGACTTTAGGTCAGATGAATTTAAAAGCTTAAGCTTCAGATACCTAACAATCAATCGAGACGTTGGTGATACTACCGTTTTTGAAGTTGACAATGATGTTATAGACGAGCCAGACTACAGTGTGTTTAATGTAAGATATGTTACAGGACAACCAGGTATCATAAATTTTAAAAGATGGTTTTATGACCTTCAGTTTGCTGAGCGCTTCGGAAAAGTAGCTTTAAATTATGAATACAGAAACCTCTCTGAAAGTAACCGTCAATTCAATATTCGATTTTTTGCAGGTGCATTTTTATATAATAAAACTGATTCACAATCCAACTACTTTAGTTTTGCTTTAGATAGACCAACAGATTATATGTTTGATTATAATTATTTAGGACGTTCTGAATCTTCAGGCATTTTTAGTCAGCAAATTATTATTGCAGAAGGCGGATTTAAATCCATGCTCGAAACACCTTTTGCTAATCGATGGATGACCACAGTAAATACCAGCACAACACTTTGGAGATACTTTGAAGCTTATGGTGATATTGGTTTGCTCAAAAATAAAGGCGACAATCCAAACTTTGTCTACGATTCTGGTATTCGATTAAATTTAATAACCGATTACTTTGAAATTTACTTTCCTATATATTCAAATTTAGGTTGGGAAGTTGGTCAACCAAATTATGAAGAACGAATTCGTTTTTTATTTACCTTAGATCCTGGTAAACTTTTAGGATTATTTAGACGTAAATGGTTTTAAAATATTCTTAACCAAATCTTGTTTTTGTTTACATTATTGAGAATATCACAAAAATTAAGTTGTTTTTATGATAATTTTCTAATTTTATAACAATTCTCAACGTTGTAAAACATAGAAACTTTAGCTAAATTTGCAACTTATAAATTAAGGCTATGCAAACCAACTCAAATACAAAAACCGATTTAACTTTTGAAGATTTCAAAACTCAAGTCTTAAACGACTATAAAATTGCTGTAACTAGTAGAGAATGTAGTTTATTAGGTAGACGTGAAGTACTGACAGGAAAAGCAAAATTTGGAATTTTTGGTGACGGAAAAGAAATTCCGCAACTGGCTTGGGCTAAAGTTTTTAAAAATGGAGATTTTAGATCTGGCTATTATAGAGATCAAACCTTTATGATGGCTATTGGCCAATTAAGCATTGAACAGTTTTTTGCTGGCTTATATGCTAATACAGATATTTCTCAAGAACCTATGTCTGCTGGTCGCCAAATGGGTGGACACTTTGGTACACATAGCCTTGATGAAAATGGAAATTGGAAAGATTTGACATCTCAAAAAAACTCAAGTGCAGACATCTCTCCTACTGCTGGACAAATGCCAAGACTTTTAGGCTTAGCGCAAGCATCTAAAATTTACAGAAATGTTGATGGAATAAACACATCCAATTTTTCAAACAAAGGCAACGAGATTGCTTGGGGAACAATTGGTAATGCGAGTACTAGCGAAGGTTTGTTTTTTGAAACTATAAATGCTGCAGGTGTTTTACAAGTACCAATGGTAATTAACATTTGGGATGATGAGTATGGTATTTCTGTACATGCCAAACACCAAACAACCAAAGAAAACATCTCAGAAATTTTAAAAGGATTACAACGAGATGAAGACCATAAAGGTTATGAAATATTAAGAGTTAACGGTTGGGATTATCCTGCGCTTATCGAAACCTATCAAAAAGCCGAATACATTGCTCGTGAAGAACATGTACCTGTTATGATTCATGTTCTCGAATTAACGCAACCTCAAGGACACTCAACTTCTGGATCTCATGAACGTTACAAGAGTAAAGACCGTTTAGCTTGGGAAGCTGAATTTGATTGTATCGCTCAAATGAAATCTTGGATGATTAGTAATAATATTGCTAATCAAGAAGAGCTAGACGCTTTAGATAAAAGCATTAAAAAAGAGGTTCGTGATGGCAAAAAAGCAGCTTGGAACAATTACCTAAAACCAATTGTAACCGAACATCGAGAAGCTATTACCTTATTATCTGAATTGGCTGAATCTAGCTCTAACAAAGTTTTTATCAATAAAATAGTAAATGATTTAAAAGACATTGCAGAACCAATTCGAAAAGATATTGCTTCAGCAGTTAGAAAAGCATTACGCTATGTTGTTTCTGAAACATCTTCAGAAAAAGAAAATACACAGCAATGGATTAACAACTACCTCACAACTATTCAACCAAAATACAGCTCGCATTTACATAGTGCTTCAGATAAAGCTGCAACTCATATAGACGAAGTATTACCAACCTATGACCATGATGCTCAAGAGGTAGATGGAAGAGTAATTATTCGTGATAATTTCGATGCCATTTTTAACAATTATCCTGAAGCTTTAGTATTTGGTGAAGATGCTGGAAATATTGGTGATGTAAATCAAGGATTGGAAGGTCTTCAAGAAAAATATGGAGAGCTTAGAGTTGCTGATGCTGGAATTAGAGAAGCTACTATTCTCGGACAAGGCATTGGAATGGCAATGCGTGGCTTACGTCCTATTGCCGAAATTCAATATCTAGATTATATCTTGTATGCCTTACAAATTATGAGTGACGATTTAGCGACGCTTCAATACAGAACTAAAGGTAGACAAAAAGCCCCTTTAATTGTGAGAACTCGTGGTCATCGTCTTGAAGGTATTTGGCATTCTGGTTCGCAATTAGGTGGTGTTATTAATCTTATTCGTGGTATTCATGTGTTGGTTCCAAGAAATATGACTAAAGCTGCTGGATTTTACAACACACTTCTAGAAGCCGATGAGCCTGCTTTAATTATTGAATGCTTAAATGGGTATCGATTAAAAGAAAAAATGCCAAATAACATTGGTGAGTTTAAAACACCTATTGGTGTCGTTGAAACTGTAAAAGAAGGTACAGATATTACCTTAGTATCTTATGGTTCTACTTTAAGAATTGTTGAACAGACTGCCAAAGAATTATTAGAAGTTGGTATTGATGCCGAAGTTATTGACATTCAATCGTTATTGCCATTTGATATCAATCACGATATTGTAAAAAGTGTTGCCAAAACGAATCGTTTGATGATTATCGACGAAGATGTACCTGGTGGAGCTTCGGCTTATATTTTAAATGAAATATTAAATACGCAAAATGCATTTCAGCATTTAGATAGTCAACCAAAAACTTTAACTGCGCAGCCACATCGTCCAGCTTATGGAACCGATGGTGATTATTTTTCAAAACCTTCTGCCGAAGATATTTTTGAAGCTGTTTATGACGTAATGCATGAAGTAAACCCAACAGATTATCCTAAATTGAGATAATTCAGCAACATGTGTTAAACATATTAATCTTATTATATTTTTATCTTAAAATCCATCACACTTCTGATGGATTTTTTATATTTATAGGAAACATCCAAAAATGCTTTCAAAACAAGACAAACAAACCTTAAGAGGTCACATTTTCAGACATCTTGATGGTATTGCTACAGCAACTTCAGCTTACACACTTCACAAAAAAGGCGTATTAGATTATATTATTGAAGAGAAAAGTGTTTCGCTAGAAAACATCACTTCAAAATTTAATGCAAATGAAGGTTATCTTAATGTTGCACTTAGAGTTCTAGCTTCTCAAGGCTGGCTTACTCAACATTTAAACAATAAAGATAATTCGGTTTCGTATGAAACTAACTCTAAAAGTGAAGCTGCTTTTCAACTAGTACCACATTATAAAACTGCTGTAAGCTTACTAAAACATACAGTAAATCTAGCCAATGAGCCTCTAGGCATTGATGCATTCAATAGTTTAGAAAGTGTTTTTAAATCCTTTGAATCTAAATATGGCATGGATGTTTCTAATGAAACTTCGTTAGAATATCAAGTATTAAAACACATTGAAGGTGCTATCATTGCTCCTATTATTGTTAGAATGGGAATGAATGGCTTATTTCATAAATATTTTATGGAAGCCTCATTTACGGCTGAAGAATACCACAAAAACCCAGAAAGTTTCAAAAAAATATTAGACTTTTTTGCCCATTTAGGTTGGTTTAAAAAGCGAAAAAACACCTATCAGTTTACAGATGAAGGTTTATTTTTTGCAAAACGTGCAAGTGCATATGGAGTAACAGTATCTTATCTCCCAACATTTATACATTTAGATGATTTAATCTTCGGAAATGCGAATGTTTTAAAAACAGATTCTCCAGATGAAACCGAAAAACATGTCCATCGCGAAATGAATGTTTGGGGAAGTGGAGGCGCTCACTCTACCTATTTTAAAGTCATCGATCAAGTAATTATTAAACTGTTTAACAAGCCTATTGAAGAACAACCAAAAGGCATTTTAGATATGGGTTGCGGAAATGGTGCGTTTATTCAACATATTTTTGATGTGATTGAATATCAAACCAAGCGTGGAAAAATGCTCGATGAGCATCCATTGCTTTTGGTTGGAGCCGATTTTAATCAAGCTGCACTTAAAGTCACTAGAGCTAATTTGATTAAAGCAGATATTTGGGCTAAAGTAATTTGGGGAGATATTGGCAGACCAGATTTGTTAGCTAAAGATTTAAAAGAAGATTACAATATTGAACTTAAAGACTTGCTAAATGTTCGAACCTTTTTAGATCATAATCGTATTTGGGATGCACCAAAAATAGAAACCACTAGAGTTAGTAGTTCTTCTGGTGCTTATGCTAGTCTTGGAAAACGTTTAAATAATAATTTAGTTGAAGATTCTCTATTAGAACATTTAACCAAATGGAAACCTTATGTGGAACGTTTCGGATTACTTATGATTGAATTACACACTGTAAATCCAACATTAGTGGCTCAAAATATTGGCAAGACTGCTGCAACTGCATATGATGCTACCCATGGTTATAGTGACCAATACATTTTAGAAGTTGATGTGTTTAATAAAGTGGCGAAGGAAGCAGGTTTGCATCCAGATCCAAATTACTTTGCCAAATTTCCAGATAGCGATTTAGCAACAGTGAGTGTAAATTTACTCAAAGGACAATAAAAACAATGGAACAAAACAATCCGCTTATCACTAGAGATTGGCTCGCCATTGAGCGTACAAAAC
Source organism: Psychroserpens sp. S379A (assembly GCF_049800755.1). NCBI lineage: Bacteria > Pseudomonadati > Bacteroidota > Flavobacteriia > Flavobacteriales > Flavobacteriaceae > Psychroserpens > Psychroserpens sp. S379A. The sequence continues at coordinate 673,554 of NZ_JBNAFQ010000001.1, forward strand.
TAGCCAACGAACGTACATTTTTAGCTTACTTTAGAACGTTTATCGTCTTTTTAGGAACAGGATTAACAGTTCTTAAAATTGAATTCTTTTCAGATTTAAAAACCTTCGGAATACTACTTCTTGCTGCATCTCCAATTATTTTAATTATTGGACTAGTACGATTATTTCGTGTAAAACAAACCATCAAAAAACATTACAAAATTTGAAAGCCGTTTCAGTAGTTACCATAAAAAAAGAATTGCAACATCGTTCAAATGACGAATTGATGCAATTGTGTTTGCGACTCTCTAGATTCAAAAAAGAAAACAAAGAACTGCTTACCTACTTATTATTTGAAGCACATGACGAATCAGGATATATTGAAACTGTAAAAACTGAAATTGATTCACAATTTGAAACGATTAATACCAATAGCTATTTCTATATTAAAAAGAGTGTTCGAAAAATTTTACGAAACATTAAAAAATTTGCACGTTATTCCTTAAAAAAAGAAACTGAAGCAGAGCTTCTACTCTATTTTTGTCACAAGCTTAAAGAGTTTTCGCCTTCTATAAAACGTAATACAACACTTATCAATATCTACAACAGACAATTAACTTTGGTTGAAAAAATCACCTCTAAACTTCATGAAGACTTACAATATGATTATGGCTTACAAGTTGAAGAATTAGGTTATTTATAGGTCAGTTTAAAACAATTTTAATATTAAGTTTATGAAAACACCAAATATTCACATTAATTACATAGAGTTCAAGTCGACAGACCTAGAAGTTTCAAAGACATTCTACTCAAAAGCATTCGGTTGGACATTTACAGATTATGGTCCAAACTATACTGCTTTTGAAAATGCTGGTATTTCTGGAGGTTTTGAAAAAACCGAAGCGTTAGTTAATAATGGTGTTTTAGTTGTTTTACATCACAAAAACCTAGAAAACATCAAACAGAAAGTCATAACACTAGGTGGAAAGATATCTGTCGATATTTTTTCGTTTCCTGGCGGAAAGCGTTTTCACTTTTTAGATCCTTCAGGCAATGAATTAGCAATTTGGTGTGAATCTGATGACTAGTCTTTAAAACCTCTATTAGCAGATGAAGCATTTAAAACATTCCTTTATCCTATTATTAGCATTATTTTGCTCAGCTATTTATGCTCAAAATGGAGAATGGATACCAGCCAAAGTCATCCTGAAAAATGGAACATCTTTTAGAGGGTTTGTGAAGTTTCCTTATTCATCAAGTACCTTTAGAAGTGCAGATGGACAATGGGAACAAAAATTCGACCTTAAGAAAGAGGAATTAACATACGAATATGAAAAAAATGAAAATCCGTTTTCTTTAACTATTTCAACTAATTCTAGAAAAATCATATTTAGAAAGACAAAAAAATCACCAAAAATCAAATACGATGAAACCGAATTAGAAGAAGTTGTTTTTGGAGATGAACAATTTGCAGTAGAACGTTATCGATTTGTTTCTGTTACAGATAAAAAATCTTTAATTATGCAAATCATTATGGAAGGGAAAGTAAATTTATATAAAGCTAAATCAATTTATTATGTCAAAAAAGATAAAGAAGACTTAGCAACTGCAATAAGCAAAAAAGGTGTTTATGATTACATTTCTTTAATCAACGCTAAAGCATATTTTTCAGATTGTGAAAAAATCATTTACTATTTAGAAAACGATTTATATAGATACGATAATATAGAAGAACTAGTTGACGACTACAATCTTTTATGCGATTAAACCTAAACATGTTTTCTTTTAAGACAAAATCTTCACCAAAAGTTCTTTAAGCAAATCACCTTGAGGCACAGCATTAGAATTCACGCCTTTACTTTTTACATCAAATTCTCGCAATGTAGATACTATTTGACTAACTTTTCTCATTGGGAAATTTCGAGCTGCAGCTACATATTCGTTAACAAAGTAAGGGTTGATTTTCAAGGCTGAAGCTACATTTCTTGGATTTTTATCGTTCAATCCGTGAAAGTGTAATAACTGCGAAAAGAAATTAAATAATAACGAAACCGTTACAACCATAGGATTATCTTTTGGGTTATTCGCAAAATAATTAATAATCTTAAACGCCTTCACACTATTGCGTTCTCCAATAGCTTTACGCAATTCAAAATTATTATAATCCTTACTTATTCCTATATTTTCTTCAATATGATCTGGTGTGATTTGTGTGCCTTCTGGAAGAATGATTTTTAGCTTTTCTAATTCATTATTAATTTTACTCAAATCGGTTCCTAAAAACTCAACCAACATTTGTGATGCTTTTGGTGAAATCGTATAGTTCTGTCCAGACAATACACGTCTAATCCAATCTGCTACTTGGTTTTCGTATAGTTTTTTACTTTCAAAAACAACACCAGATTTTTTTAGGGTTTTGTATAAGGCTTTACGCTTATCTAATTTTTTGTATTTATAATTTACCACCAACACTGTTGTAGGTTGCGGATTTTCGGCATAGCTAGCCAATTTTTCAATCGTACGTGATAAGTCTTGTGCTTCTTTTACAACTACCACTTGTCGCTCAGCCATCATTGGATAACGTTTAGCATTGCTTACAATATCATCAATAGCAACATCTCTTCCATAGAGTACCATTTGATTAAAGCCTTTTTCTTCTTCAGCCAACACATTGTTTTCTATATAATCTGAAATGGCATCAATATAATAAGGTTCTTCTCCCATTAAGAAGTAAATGGGTTTTAGGTTTCCTTTTTTTATATCTGCAACAATTAGTTTTACTTCATCCATAGTTGAAAACTTAAACTTTCAAAGTCCAAAAAGATAACATCTGCTTTGGTTTTCAGTTTTAGTAGAGTAACTTTGAAAAAAACTCCATATAATTTGACTAAAGAGCTCCATTTTCCAAAGTTTGAATTCCGTTTCAAAAGTAACGAAAATAAAGTATCTATTTTTGATGAAATTCGTAAAAAATTCATCGTTTTACAACCTGAAGAATGGGTTCGTCAACACTGCATTCAGTATTTAATTCAGGTTAAAAATTACCCAAAATCTTTAATTAATGTCGAAAAAGAACTCAAAGTAAATGGCTTAACCAAACGTTACGATATTGTTGTTTATAATCCTGACGGAAGCATTCATCTTATCGTAGAATGTAAATCATACAATATTAAAATTGACCAATCTACTTTTGACCAAATTGCGAGATATAATCTCACGTTAAATGCCAATTATTTAATGGTAACCAACGGAATTAATCATTATTATTGTGTGATGGATTTTAAAAATGAGTGCTATCAATTTCTAAGAGATATTCCAGATTATAAATGAAGTTAGCTGTCGTCATATTAAATTGGAATGGCAAACAATTGCTTGAGCAGTTTTTGCCTTCAGTTGTAAAATATTCTCAAGAAGCCGATATTTATGTCGCAGATAATGCTTCAACCGATGATTCCATAAACTACTTAAAACAACACTTTCCGAAAGTACAACGTATTCAAAACAAAATTAATGGTGGTTTTGCTAAAGGTTATAATGATGCTTTAAAGCACATTAAAGCTGATGTGTTTTGTTTACTTAATAGCGATATTGAAGTTACACAGCATTGGCTCACTCCTATTATTCAAGAATTTGAATCGAACGCAAGTACTGCAATCATTCAACCAAAAATTTTAGACTATAAAAAGAAAACTTATTTTGAATATGCTGGAGCTGCTGGTGGTTTTATAGATAAATATTGTTACCCGTTTTGTAGAGGTCGAATTTTTAATACCATAGAAGAAGACCAAGGACAATACAACGATAGGACTTCTATTTTTTGGGCATCTGGAGCTTGTTTTTTTATTAGAAAATCAACTTTTGAAGCTTTAAACGGTTTTGACGAATCGTTTTTTGCGCATTTTGAAGAAATAGATTTATGTTGGCGCGCTTTTAATGCCAATTACAATACAGTATATATTGGTAATTCTACTGTATATCACGTGGGTGGAGCAACACTTAATGCTGTACATCCCAAAAAAACCTACCTCAATTTTAGGAATAGTTTGTTTACTATTACCAAAAATGCACATGGTTTCCTTTTTGGGATTGTTTTTACAAGACTTGTTCTCGATGGTATTGCTGGGTTTAAGTATCTGTTTGGTTTAAAATTCAAACATATCTTAGCGATTATAAAAGCTCATTTTAGTTTTTATGCCAACCTCAACCGTCTTTTAAAGCAACGTAAAAAAATTCCGAAAAAAAAGAACTACTATCAAACCACATCGATTGTGTGGTCTTACTTTATTAAAAAACGTAAGCACTTTTAAATGTTAGTAAATGTGTTAAAAATTTAGTTAAATAAGGTGCTTTCAACTGTTCTTTTATCTAATTTTGATATGTTGTTATGAGATAAAAAAATTATAACTAATTTTTAAAAACCTATTATGAAAAAATTAATGTTATTGAGTGTTGCTGGAATGTTAGTTCTGAATTCATGTGTATCGAAAAAGGAACATGCTGCTTTACAAGCAAAACACAAAGAAACTCAAGATTTATTAAATTCTGCGACTGTTAAATTAAATAGTTGTTTGTCTGAAAGAGCTGCTGCTGAAGCTCGTGTAGAAACCATGAAAGATCAATTGGCAGATTTACGTAAAGCCAATCAAGATTTAATTGACACGAAAGGCAACTTAACCACTTTAACTCAAAAAGGTGCTGAAAACTTGGAGAAATCTTTAGAGAGTTTAAAAGAGAAAGATTTAAAAATCTCACGATTACAAGATGCTTTAAATAAAAAAGACAGTGTTACACTTGCTATTGTATCTAGTTTAAAGAAAGCTGTAGGCATTGACGATCCAGATATTGAAATTAATGTTGAAAAAGGTGTGGTATTTATATCTATTGCAGATAAATTACTATTTAAAAGCGGAAGCTACAACGTTACCAATGAAGCCAAAACAGTTTTAGGAAAAGTTGCCAAAGTAATTAACAGCAAGCCAAACTTTGAAGCTATGGTAGAATCTCACACAGATAGCAAATCGTACTCAAAAGGTGTTTTGGTTGACAACTGGGATTTAAGTGTAAAACGTGCAACATCTGTTGTTCGAGTGCTTGAAGAATTAAAAGTTAATCCGCAACAATTAATTGCTGCTGGTCGTAGTTACCATGTACCATTAGTTGAAAACGACACTGCTGAAAACAGAGCGAAAAACAGGCGAACTAGAATTGTAGTTATGCCAAAGATTGATCAGTTTTATGAAATGATTGAAGAAGAAATGAAAAATTTATCTGCTGGTAATTAATTAATTCAAATTAAAAACAAAATAAGAAGCTCAATCGTAAGGTTGGGCTTTTTTTATAATTAAAAAATCTCTAAACTCCCTTTTCCTTCTCTAATAATCTCAGGTGTATCACCAGACAAATCAATCACTGTAGACGCTTCATTATCGCCATAACCACCATCAATGACTAAGTCTACCAGACTATCCCATTTTTCAAGAATCAATTCTGGATCTGTAGTATATTCAATAATTTCGTCTTCATCACGAATAGAAGTCGATACAATTGGGTTCCCAAGTTGTTGCACAATTTCTAAGGCAATTGAATTATCTGGTACACGAATACCTACGGTTTTTCTTTTTTTAAACGGATGAGGCAAACTTTTAGAACCAGGAAGTATAAACGTATAAGCTCCAGGCAATGCTCGCTTTAAAATTTTAAAAGTAGTCGTATCTATTTGCTTAACATAATCACTTAGATTACTTAAATCATGACAAATGAATGAAAAATTAGATTTTTCTAGTTTAACACCTTTTATTCTAGCAATTTTTTCTAAAGCTTTAATATTAGTAATATCACAGCCTAAACCATAAACTGTATCAGTAGGATAAATAATCAATCCACCTCGTTTAAGCACATCAACTACTTTTCTAATCTCTTTCGGATTAGGATTCTCTTCATAAATACGAACTAACTCAGCCATAAACAGTTATCTGTATATTAATATTATAAATCTATCCTAAAACATCTAATTTTGCAAACCTAAGCAATAACTTCTTTACACCTCCAACTTCAAAATTAATTTCAGCTTTTACATCTGCTCCTTTGCCTTCTATTTTTAAGACTTTTCCTTTTCCAAAGCGAGCGTGTTCTACTATATTGTCAACAACTAATTTTCCATCAAACAAATTGGCTTTATCTCCTCCTGAAGATTTTGCAACTGGCTTTAAATTTTTAGGTGCTATAAATTTTGGAGGTTTAGTTTCTTTAGTTCGTTTTACTGGTTTTTTAAATCGAATACGATTGGGTTCTACATCTCCAAAAATATCAGAAGATAGCATCGGATTTTGTCTAGGCTCGTGAATTGGTGTTAAAACCTCTAAATATTGGTCATCAATTTCTTCAATAAACCGACTAGGTTCAGCATCGATTAATTTTCCCCAACGATAACGCGATAAAGTATAGGTTAAATAGGCTTGCTTTTCAGCTCTAGTCAAAGCCACATAAAATAAGCGTCGCTCCTCCTCTAGTTCGCTTCTGGTATTCATGCTCATCGCACTAGGAAATAAATCTTCTTCCATACCAACAATATAGACATAAGGGAATTCTAATCCTTTAGCCAAATGAATAGTCATTAGTGCAACTCTGTCATCATCTCCTTTATCATTATCTAAATCGGTTGCTAAAGCTACATCTTCAAGAAACTCAGCAATATTTCCTGTAGCATCAGCAATTTCTATCTGACCTTCAACAAAATCTTTAATACCATTTAAAAGTTCTTCAATATTTTCTAAACGCTGAGCATCTTCAGGTGTTCCTAATTTGTTGTATTCTCTAATGATTCCAGCCGTTTTGGTAATGTGCTCTGCCAATTCAAAAGCATTAGCAGTTTGATTCATTACCTGAAAGCTTTCAATCATCGTTACAAAATCTTTCAGCTTTGCACGAGTGCCTGCATTCACATTGACTTCGGTTTTGTCAATATGTTTCATCACTTCAAAAATGGAACGGTTATAACCATTAGCAGCTACAACCAACTTATCTATTGTTGTTTGACCAATACTTCGCTTCGGAAAATTAATCACACGCTTAAGCGCTTCTTCATCTGCTGGATTAATCACTAATCGCAAATACGACAGCACATCTTTAATCTCTTTACGCTGATAAAACGACAAACCTCCATAAATTCGATATGGAATATCTCGCTTTCTAAGTGCATCTTCAATAGCTCTAGACTGCGCATTGGTTCTATACAATACAGCAAAATCACTATCTTTAAGTTGATGCTGCATTTTGTTTTCAAAAATAGAACTCGCAACATAACGACCTTCGTCTCCATCTGTCATAAGTCGATTGACTTTCACTTTGGAACCTTCATCATTGGCTGTCCAAACGACCTTATCTAATTTAGTTTGATTTTTATCTATGATAGAATTGGCAGCATTTACAATATTTTTTGTGGAACGATAATTTTGTTCCAATCGAAATACTTTTACATCATCATAATCACGCTGAAAGTTTAAAATATTATTAATGTTAGCACCACGAAACGCATAAATACTTTGCGCATCATCACCAACCACACAAATATTCTGAAAACGATCTGATAAGGCTCTAACAATTAAATACTGCGAATGATTTGTATCCTGATACTCATCTACCAAAATATATCTAAAACGGTCTTGATACTTCGCTAACACATCTGGAAAACGCGTCAACAACTCATTGGTTTTAAGCAATAAATCGTCAAAATCCATAGCTCCAGCTTTAAAGCAACGATCGACATAATTTTTATAAATATCACCTAATCTTGGTCGTCTAGCTGCAGTATCGGCTTCAATCAATTCTGGGTTTTTAAAATAGGCTTTTACTGTAATAAGACTGTTTTTGTAGGAAGAAATTCGAGAACGCACTTGCTTATACTTATACACATCTTTATCTAATCCCATTTCTTTAATGATTGAAGCAATCAATCGATCAGAATCTTGAGTGTCGTAAATGGTAAAATTACTTGGAAAACCTAATCGATCTGCTTCGATGCGTAATATCTTAGCAAACACCGAATGAAAGGTTCCCATCCATAAGTTTTTTGCTTCACTTTCACCAACAATATTAGCAATTCTGCCTTTCATTTCACGTGCAGCTTTATTGGTAAATGTCAATGACAGAATATTAAACGGATCAACACCTTGACTCATCAAATATGCTATTCTGTAAGTAAGCACTCGTGTTTTTCCAGAACCTGCTCCAGCAATCACAATCATAGGACCATCTTTTTGTAGCGTTGGTGCTAATTGCGCTTCATTCAACTGACTTAAATATTTTTCCAATGCATTATCATTTTTAGAACGATAAAAATAACCATTTGCTTTAGGTTTTTTATACTGCTTTTATCAATAATTATAAACAATCATTGTAGCTGCTATTTTTTGATATTTTAAATAAAAAATTAAACTATGAAAATTCAATCCCCAATATTTTTTTATAGGAATTACAAGTGTTTATACTCTACATAATTTAGAAACTCAATTTATAGATATTGAATCGAAACTCATAGAATGGCGATGTGATTTTCATCAGAACTCTGAACGCTAAATCAAGAATTTAAAACTACAATTACCTACAACAACCACAACTTAGTAAAACAAATGCTACTAAGCTTAGGTCTAGCTTCAGGTAATGATAACGTAATTCAGTTTAAAGCTGAAACTATAGGTAAATATTTTTCTTATTTTCAAGAAGAAATACCAGGTTTTTATTTTTATCTTGGCGGAATAACAAAAGGTAACACCTAACTTCATTTGCATCATACACCTCGTTTTATGTTGATAAAAGTGGATTGCTATTAAGTTAAGACCTTAACACAAATAACATTAGATTATTTAAATCAAAACTAATATGGAACCAATTTTAAATACATTAGCCAATATTCCTTGGTGGCTTTGGATTATAGTTGCTTTACTCTTAATAGCTATTAGAGATGTCTTTTTTCAAAGAAAGCATACCATAAGTCATAACTTTCCTATTATTGGTCATATTCGTTACATACTAGAGAGTATTGGTCCAGAAATGCGTCAGTATTTTGTTGCAAACAATCGTGAAGAACTACCCTTTAATCGAATTGAAAGAGGCTGGATTTATGCGTCTGCTAAACAAGAAAACAACTACGAAGGTTTTGGAACAGATCGTGACATTTATGCGCATCAACATATCTTCATCAATAATGCAATGATGCCATTTAAAATTGATGAGCATCACCCAAATAGTACTGACAAATCCTTTTTACCATGTGCTAAAGTGATGGGAGAATTTAACAAAAGAAGAAGACCTTATCGACCAGCATCTGTTATAAATGTTTCTGCCATGAGTTTTGGCTCATTATCAGCAAAAGCTATTGAATCGTTAAACAAAGGCATCAAGATTGCTCATGCTTATCATAACACAGGCGAAGGTGGCTTGTCTCCTTATCATAAAAATGGAGGTGATGTAGTCTTTCACTTTGGAACAGGTTATTTTGGTGTTCGTTCTGAAGATGGTGGTTTTTCAATGGAAAAAATGGTAAAGTTGGTTGAGAGCAATCCTTTTATTCGTGCCATAGAAATCAAATTGTCTCAAGGTGCAAAACCAGGAAAAGGAGGCGTACTTCCAGGTGCAAAAATAACTAAAGAAATTGCTGAAATAAGAGGTGTAGAAGTCGGAAAAGATGTACTATCACCTCCAAATCACAAAGCCTTTTCTAATGTACCTGAGTTAATTAATTTTATTGAAGACATTGCTAAACACACTGGTTTACCTGTTGGTATAAAAGCGGCAATAGGAAAACTAGACCAATGGAAAGAACTTGCAGATATTATGAAAAGTACAGGAAGAGGTCCAGATTTTATTACTGTTGATGGTGGTGAAGGTGGAACTGGTGCAGCTCCTCCAAGTTTTGCTGATCACGTGAGTTTACCTTGGGTATATGGCTTTGGTGATCTTTATAAAGTATTTCAAGAAAGAAACTTAACCGAGCGTATTGTATTTATTGGTAGCGGAAAACTAGGTTTTCCTGCAAAAGCTGCAATGGCATTTGCCATGGGAGTAGATTGTATTAATGTGGCCAGAGAAGCTATGATGAGTATTGGCTGTATTCAAGCTCAAATTTGTCATACCAACCGTTGTCCTGCTGGTGTCGCTACTCAAAGCAAATGGCTTCAAAATGGTATTAATGTACCTCTCAAATCTGAACGTTTGGCTCAATATTTTAAATTCTTTAAAAAAGAACTCATAGAAATCACGCATGCAGCTGGACATGAACATCCTTGTCAGTTTACTATGGATGACATTGAAGTAAATGTTGATGACCATAATCTTTCGCAAAATATGAGTAGCACTTACATGTACGACAAAACAAAAGTACCATTCAACGCAATGCAAGAACTTAAAACTTGTCCACATTTAGGAGGACATTTAGTAAATAAAGCTTCAGAAAATATCACCTAAACTTTTATCTTTACACTTTTAACTATAAACTATGGAACTCGACTTAATTGGATTATTATTGTATTGTGTACCTGCATTAGTAACAGGAGCAATCGCTTTTTTATTTTTCAGAGAGCATATTGAAAATGAAAATAATCGCAGAAACTTTTTAATACAGAAAGATTTGCAAAAAGATGCCTTACCAATGCGACTTCAAGCTTACGAACGTATGTCGCTTTTTTTAGAACGAATAAAGCCTTCAAAATTACTGCTTAGAGTCAATCCAACATCTTCAAATAAAGAAAATTACGAATCCTTACTCATAGCAAATATTGAACAAGAGTTTGATCATAATTTAGCACAGCAAATCTATGTAACAGACAAGTGTTGGAGCATTACATCGACCGCAAAAAATGCAACCATTCAAATGATTAGAAAAGCTACTTTATCTGAAAAAATAGATTCTGCAGACAAACTAAGAGAGGTTATTTTGAGCGATATGATTGACAAGCGTTCTCCTAGTGATGCAGCACTATCATTTATTAAAGAAGAAGTGTCAGATATTTGGAACTCTTAAATATCAAGGTGTTACATTTTCGTGCCTCTGCTTTGCATACTCATAACCTTGAGCCCACCATTTTACCATTAAACGCTTACTAAATATTAATGAATTCTCAGTAAGACTTGTAGGCGTATAATACAAATTAAGCTTCACGCCTTTATTTTTTGCTGCAAGTTTACCAATCATAATATCATTTTTTTCAACCTGATCTAAAAGGTGGCCAAATAAGCTCAACATTAAAGAAAACGGATTTTTACCTAATACTTTTTGTTTGCTCATGTTTTCAGATTCTAACACAATGGCATCAACTTCTGTTGCTCCTCTTCTAATAGCTTCTTGTATTGGGATTACACAACCCAATCCACCATCGGCATATTCGTAACCATCTACTTTTGCCAATGACATAAATGGAATATAATTGCACGAAATCCATATCCAATTGCAAAATTCTTCATAACTAAATTCGTTTATCGACTTGTACTCTACGCGATTCATAGATAAATTTGAAACCGTCACCACCACATCTTCTTTGGTTGCTCTAATTTTATCAAACTCTTCTTTGGTGAAATTCTGCTTAATATTTCGTTTTAGAGATTTACTTTCGCCAAAAGTTCGTTTCATTCTAATAAATTGCCATATTGAATTCATAAAATCAATAGACACATATTCACGATCTCCTTTTTTACGCTGTACAAAGGGACTCACACTAAAGATATCATGCTGCTGAACATTGGTAAATATATTATATAATTTTCCTACATCATGAACAGCCAAGTGAGGCACCAACAAGCTACCTGTAGAAGTTCCTAAGAACATATCATAATCTCTACCTAAATCTTTCATTAAATACTGAGCCACACCTCCAGCAAACGCTCCTTTACTTCCTCCACCTGATATGACTAATGCTTTCATTTTTATTGTGATTTAAGGTTAAACCAAGATATATAAAATTAATGAAAGACATAGAGCTAATTTCTTGATAACATCTTAATACCCGACTTTCACATAGATATAACCTACCTAAAACCCGAATTAGATATGGATTTCACCTTAGTTTAATACGCTATACATACGCTACACCTATTTGGTAATTTACTTATTAACAGTGTTTTACATCTAAAGTACTTTACCCAAAGGAAAAAAATATCAATTAAAAAATCATTCTAAAAACTCAAATTGATACTGAAACATTGGAAAAAAGTGATAATTTTGAAAGAATGAATACCAATCTTCAAACTCCTATAGATTACCTTAAAGGTGTTGGACCTAATCGAGCAGATTTACTACGAAGTGAATTAGGTATTCATACGTATCAAGATTTGATTAACCTTTTTCCTAATCGATATCTCGACAGAACACACTACTACAAGATTAACCAAATACAAAGACAAAGTTCTGAAATTCAAGTTATTGGAAAAATAACTAAATTCAAGGAGATCGCTCAGAAGCGTGGTAAACGACTTGTTGGAATTTTTGAAGATGATACAGGACAAATGGAACTCGTCTGGTTTCGTGGACAAAAGTGGATTAGAGATCGTATAAAAACCAATACACCATATGTTATTTTTGGGAAAACAAATTGGTTTAACGGAACATTTAGCATGCCGCATCCTGAATTAGAACTGTTAAGTGAGCATGAGCAAAACCTACGCTCATCGATGCAAGCCATCTATCCATCTACCGAAAAGTTATCAAACAAAGGCATTACAAATCGGGTTTTAACAAAAATAATGCAGAGTTTGTTCTTAGAAACAAAAGGACAATTTAAAGAAACGCTTCCTAAGCACTTAATTACTGAACTCAAATTAATTTCAAAAAGCGATGCCCTTTTTAATATTCATTTTCCAAAAAATCAAGACCTATTATCGCGTTCAGAATTTAGGCTAAAATTTGAAGAGTTATTCTATATTCAATTACAATTAATTTTAAAAAACTTAATCCACAAATCTAAGATAAAAGGATTCCCTTTTGAATCGGTTGGGAATTATTTTAACAGCTTTTATAAAGATCATTTACCATTTGATTTAACCAATGCCCAAAAACGTGTTTTAAAAGAAATTAGACAGGATTTAGGAAGCAATGCACAAATGAATCGTTTATTACAAGGTGATGTAGGTTCTGGAAAAACCATAGTTGCATTTATGTCAATGCTCATCGCACTTGACAACGGTTTTCAAGCCTGTTTAATGGCTCCAACTGAAATTTTGTCAGTACAGCACTATCAAGGACTTTACGAATTGTCTAAAAACCTAAATATCAACATATCACTACTAACAGGTTCAAGTACTACTTCAGAAAGAAAAAAAATTCATGAATCTTTAGAAAATGGCGAATTACAAATCTTAATTGGCACTCATGCATTGCTAGAAGATAAGGTGAAATTTAAAAATTTAGGACTTGCTATTATAGACGAACAACATCGATTTGGAGTTGCTCAGCGATCTAAATTATGGAAAAAAAACAGCTCTCCCCCTCACATTTTAGTCATGACTGCAACACCAATCCCAAGAACATTAGCCATGTCTGTTTATGGTGATTTAGACATCTCAATTATTGATGAATTACCACCAGGACGACAAGCCATAAAAACGGTTCATCGATATGATAAAAATCGTCTTAAAGTGTTACGCTTTATTCGTGACGAAATTGACAAAGGTCGACAAATCTATATTGTATACCCTTTAATACAAGAAAGTGAAACGCTAGACTATAAGGATTTAATGGATGGCTATGAAAGTATTGCCAGAGACTTTCCGCAACCAACATATCAAATCTCTATTGTTCACGGAAAAATGAAACCAGCAGACAAAGACTACGAAATGCAACGCTTTGTTAAAGGCGAAACTCAAATTATGGTTGCTACCACTGTAATAGAGGTTGGTGTTAATGTTCCTAATGCATCTGTTATGATTATTGAAAGCGCAGAGCGTTTTGGATTATCTCAATTACACCAACTTAGAGGTCGCGTTGGTCGTGGTGCAGAACAAAGCTATTGTATCTTAATGACTGGCCATAAACTAAGTTTGGATAGCAAAACACGACTTGAAACCATGACCAAAACTAGTGATGGTTTTGAAATTGCAGAAGTTGACTTAAGACTTAGAGGTCCTGGAGATATTATGGGCACACAGCAAAGTGGTATACTAAACCTAAAGATTGCAAACATTATTAAAGATAAAGACATCTTACAAAGTGCTCGTTTTTATGCTAAACGAATTCTTGGTGATGATCCTTCATTAAGACTTCCCGAAAATAAAATCATCTTAGAAACGTATAGGCAACTCAGTAAATACAAGAATATCTGGAATTATATTAGTTAGCTGTTAGCTGTTAGCTGAGAATAATAAACAGTTACCAATTACTCTACTGACATTTAAATGACTTGTTCTTTATCTTTACAATCCTAAAACACTTAAAAAAAATGAGCATGCTTCACTTAAAACTCGAAACCGATCCGCGTTGGGCAACCATTGCCGAAGAAAACATTGAAGAAATTCTTACAGATCATGCTTGGTGTGAACAAAAGGCTGCAACCAACGCTATTACAATCATCACTCATAATCCGCAATATGAAGATTTGGTGACCGATTTATTAGAACTTGCGAAAGAAGAATTAGAACATTTTCAAATGGTTCATAATATCATCAAAGCACGAGGCTATAAACTAGGACGAGAACGCAAAGACAGTTATGTAAATGAATTATATAAATTTATGAATAAAGGCGGAAGCCATTTACAAAGCATGGTTGATCGGCTGCTCTTTTCGGCCATGATAGAAGCTAGAAGTTGTGAACGGTTTAAATTGCTATCACAACGCATTAAAGACCCAGAACTTTCTAAATTTTATTATGATTTAATGGTAAGTGAAGCTGGTCATTACACTACATTTATAACGTTTGCTAGAAAATATGGAAAAGACATAGATGTAGATAAACGCTGGGCAGCACTTGTAGAGTTTGAAGGCGAACTCATTAAAAGCTACGGAAAATCTGAAAGTATTCATGGGTAACAACAAAAAAATTAACCTTACCGCTATCGCTTTAACATTTTTTATACAACTACATAAACTTAAAACAGTAGTTTTGCCTTTGTGAAATATAAAACAACATCAACATTATTAAATCTGCTATTAGGACTCTGTTTTATAGCAGCTTATCCTGTTACTGAATCTGAATTTCATTCAGATACCTATTTCGATGTTTTAAAAGACAATACAGAACAATCTTCTGTAAAATCTGTTAGTTACATACATGCAGATGGTAATTCAGAAAGAGTACACACTCAGCATCAAAACACTTTTACTCCTCAATTTTTAAAAAAATATTCTGATGCTGATATAAAATTGAATATTAGTAAATTTCAGACTTTAATTAAGCAAAATAAATACCTACAATACTTAAGAAATCTATTTCTAAATTTCTTAAGTACAGATATTATTTTTCCTTTTCACACATTTTGGTAATCCATTTTAATTTTTAGGTGTCATTTTATGGCAAAAAATTAGGCATTGCTTATAGACAATGCACATATCGTAATACCTTAACTTAAAATTTTAAAATGAATTTAGGAATAACTATTACATCAACAGTATTAGTACTGTTAGTTGTAACACCTGTTGTGCTTATACAACAGCAACAAAAGAAAAAAAGCCGCAACCTTTTAAAAGCGCTAAAAACATTAGCTAATACTCATAATTGCTCAATTACCAAATATGATGTATTTAAGAATTTTGCTATCGGATTAGACAAGCAAAACAACTCTTTGTTCTTTTACAAAAAGAGCTCTTCTAAAGAAACAAAACAACAAATTAACCTCAATGAGGTAAAAAGTTGTGGTGTTTTTAACTCAAAAAAAACAACTCACGAAAATGTTTCTGGAGATACAGTAAAATTGGAATTGATTTTAAATTCTGTAGAAAGCTCGAGCAACAATAAGTCTATAGAACTCTATAACCAAACGGAAGATTTTGAGTTAAATGGAGAGTTAGAAATCGTTAGTAAATGGAAACATATAATCCATAATGCTATAAAATAAATTAGTATTTACTTATAAGCTATCTTATTATGCTTTAAAATAATCTCTTATATTACAAAGTATAATAAGATAGTTTAATTTACAAATATTACTTAAAATGAGTTTCTTTACTTTTGTTATGAGTTATGTCTAAAAATTGTTATTAATACACGTATCAGTATTTTAAAACTTAAAAGTCATTACTAATCATATAAAAACCGAAGGTATTCATGCATAAAACCACTCTATTAATTATGAAACCCTATTTTATTTTATATCTGTTAACTTTTATACTAATTTTTAGTTGTAATAATCCCAATCAAGAGATCAGCTCAATAAACTCTGAAAACTGGTCTAAGCGAGCTATTAAGACTCCTGCACTTGACAGTCTTATCTACGGAAAAACTTATCTTTCTATTTACTCTCAAATTTATAGTCAGTCAGAACACAAAACCCACAATTTAACTGCAATGGTAAGCTTACGTAATACTAGCGTTAAAGACACAATCTATCTTTTAAAAGCAGAATATTTTGACACACATGGCAAAACAGTAAGAACTTATTTTGATCAAACTATTTATTTAGCACCTTTAGAAACTACAGAAATTATTATTGATGAAAAAGATATTTCTGGAGGTACTGGCTCAAACTTTATTTTTGAATGGGAAATACCTAAAAATTGCCCAGAACCTTTGTTTGAAGGCATTATGAATTCTACAATGGGACAACAAGGTCTTTCATTTGTAACTCAAGGTCATCGTATAGAGTAATTGCATTATACAAATTAACATCTCGTTAAATCGTATAAAAAAAAGCCCAATCTTTCGATTGAGCTTAAACATAACTGTTTGTTTTTGTGATTGATTGATTGATTGATGATATTATTATTTAATTACAAAGCACCTAACTCCTTTAAGTGTTTTTCAGAATTTGCTTTTACATTAGCAGGAGGATTCATAGATAACGATTTTTTAAAATACTTGATTGCCTCTTTATTCTTGCCCATTGTTTTATAAGCTTCACCTAAGCTATCATACACATTAGGATTGTCAGGATCTAATTTTACTGCCTTTTTAAAATACGTTAATGCTTTATCATAATCTTTAGCACCAAGCATTAAATAACCCAAAGCATTTAGTTGATTTGCATTAGCCATTCCTGAAGCTTCATCCATAATTGAAGCATATGCTTCTTTATCTCCTAATTGATTTAAAATTTGAGCTTTTACAGCCAAATTATTGAAGTTTTTCTGACTGTAAAACTGACCAGAAATTGCATTATCTATCCAAGTTAAGGCTTCATTTAAATCACCTCCATTATTTAAAGCATAAGCAGCAGCTTGTTCCCAATTTTGTCTAATAAACCCTGTTCTACCTTTAGCTTTGTCTCTAAAATCATCTAACACTATAGTCGTGACATCAAACGTTATTGAAAACGGAAATCCTTTTGTTTCCCAAGCTAACATTGCTGTAGCAGAGTTTGCAGAAACCTCATTAAATGCATACGTTAATAGTTCATGATGAGGCACAGAAACTGTAGTTATATCAACCCGTAAAGCATCCTTACTTGGGTCATAAAAGAAACTTCCCCAAGCATCTTTCTCGTGAGATAATATTAACGTCGCTTTATTATCTGGCTTAACTTCCATATGCAGTCCGTAAGTTCCAGCCTTAATTGGCTTCCCTTCTACCTTAGCATCATGAGATAATGTAATTGTAGTATTTTCGTCTGCTCCAGCTCTCCAAGGTGCAGCAGTCGCAGTTCCAAAACCGAGGTTATTCATGCCATAAGGCACTAAATTTCCCCAAATAGTTCTTCCTCTTACACTAGGTCTAGAGTATTTAATTGTAATATCTGAAATACCGACACGTTGCGAAACGGTTGCCTTCTGACTTGCATTAGGTGCATTGATTTGTGCATTGGTATTGAAACCGACAAATAAGCACAAACACACCAATAATTTGATTGTGTTGAGTTGTTTCATAATGATTGATTGTTTAGTTTGTTGTCTACAAGTTAGACAGGATTCTAAACGACAGTTGTTAGCGTTTCGTTAAAAAACACCGACAAACTGTTAATTAACAACTTTTTATGTTAAAAAGGGATTTATTTATTCTTGAAGTAAGCCTGTTACAAATGCATTAAATTCGTCTTTAAATTCAAGGTACTTTTCGCCAGTTGCAGGTCCATTAAATCCAGTATGTATTTTACGCACTTGACCTTTTTTATCTATAAAAATAGACGTTGGATACGATAAGACATGGTTTAACATTGGTAATTTCTCTTGCGCTTTTATTTTATCTGAAGTTCCATATTGCGCTAACAGTATTGGGTAACTAATACCAACCTCACTCTTTAATCTTTTAATACTTTGAAAAGCCTTTTCTTTAGTTTTTGCATATTCAAAAGCTAAAGCAACAAACTCTAAATCTTTATGATTTGATGTATTGTAATATTCTGAATAGTATTTGCTTTCATCTAAGCAATTAGGACACCAAGTTCCCATGACTTGAACAACCACTACTTTATCTTTAAAACGCTTGTTAGATAGCGACACCATATTGCCTTCAGTATCTGGAAAAGTAAATTCTAAAGTCTCATAACCTTCTTTTAAGAACGTCAAATCATTAGCATTAGGTAGTTCATAGGTCTCATTTCGCTTTCCAACAAAAGGTTCTTCCCAATGATTTCCAGAATAAAACATACCACTCATAGCGTCGCCATCAATTTTAGCTGTAAACAAAAACGCATGCGCACCATCAAACGTAGATAGTTTCATGGTGTTGCCATCCATTATACCTTCTAAATAACGATAATCTCCTGTTGTTGTTCTAAAGGTTCCTGTTACTTTTGTGCCTTCCTGTTTAAAAATTCCTTTTGCGACATAACGATCAGCTTCATTATTTGGACTAAACACCACTTCCCAATTTCCAGATACCTTTTGATTAGTCCTAGGAGTTTCAGAAACAAAACGTGATTTAATTCCATATTCTGCCGAAAAAGGAACCACACGATCTAAACTCTCTTTTATAAAGTTTCCTTTTAAACTTTCCTTATTAAAAACAGCCTTTATATAACCCTCAAACACTGGAGCTTTAAAAATAATGGTGTCGTTATTGTATGAAATATCATTCACTAAAATCACTTCTTCAGCATTAAAAATCTTTAATGATTTTTGCGATGTAACTTCAAAATTAAATGGCAATACTTTATCTTGAGCGACTTGTAATTCTGCACGCCAAACTCCTAATTTCAAGTTATCTTCTTCTTCAGAAACACAAGAGAAAAGCATAAGCAAGGTAACAAAACAAGTAAGGAAATATTTCATATTGCTGAGATTAACAAAACTATAGTCATAACAAATTTATAATTCTTACAAAGAAAAGCAATTATCGATTATTATTACTACTTAGTATTATTATCTTTGTGGCTTGATTAAAGTACACAAATGAAGATTTCTTATAATTGGTTACAACAGTTTTTGAAGATAGATTGGCCAGCTGAACAAACTGGTGAACTTCTAACTGATTTAGGTTTAGAGATTGAAGGCATCGAGTCTTTTCAATCTATAAAAGGTGGTTTGCAAGGTATTGTTGTTGGTGAAGTATTAACCTGTGAGCAACACCCAAATGCAGATCGTTTAAAAGTTACAACCGTTAACATTGGTAATGATTCTCCGTTACAAATTGTATGTGGAGCACCAAATGTTGCTAAAGGACAAAAAGTTCCTGTTGCTACAATAGGCACTACATTATATACTCCAGAAGGCGAAGCTTGGAAGATAAAAAAAGGAAAAATAAGAGGCGAAGAAAGCCATGGTATGATTTGCGCAGAAGACGAATTAGGACTTGGTGCTTCTCACGATGGCATTATGGTTTTAGAACCAGACACCAAAGTTGGCACTCTAGCTTCAGATTTATTTGATGTTGAAAATGATCAGGTTTTTGAAATTGGCTTAACCCCTAATCGTGCAGATGCGATGAGTCATTTTGGTGTAGCTCGCGACTTGAAAGCAGGATTACTTCAAAAGGAAATTAATACCGAATTAATCACACCTTCGGTAAGTGCATTTCATGTTGAAAACAGAACGCTCAAAATAGACATCGACGTTAAAGACAAAACTTTAGCACCTCGTTATTGTGGTGTTACCATTTCTGGACTTAAAGTTGAAGATTCGCCTTTATGGCTTCAAAATAGACTAAAAGCTATCGGTCTAGCTCCTAAAAATAATGTTGTTGATGTTACAAATTATGTACTGCACGAATTAGGACAACCACTTCATGCCTTTGATGCTACAAAAATTACTGGCAATAAGGTTATTGTAAAAACATTACCAAAAGGCACAAAATTTACAACACTTGACGAGGTAGAACGTGAATTACATGAAGAAGATCTTATGATTTGTGATGCCGAAAAACCAATGTGTATTGCTGGTGTTTTTGGTGGAATTGATTCTGGTGTTACAGAAAGCACCACAAGTATTTTTTTAGAAAGTGCCTATTTTAATCCTGTAAGCATTAGAAAAACAGCAAAGCGTCATGCCATGAATACTGATGCCTCATTTAGATTTGAAAGAGGTATTGACCCAAACATTACAGAATATGCGTTAAAACGTGCTGCATTACTAATTCAAGAGATTGCTGGTGGTGATATCACCAGTGATTTATTAGATTTTTATCCGAACAAAATTGAAGACTTTCAAGTGCGAATGAGTTTTGATAGTGCTAAAAAATTAATTGGAGAGGAAATCCCGAAGGAAACCATAAAAAGCATTTTAACCTCTTTAGACATTAAAGTCAATAATGTTACCGAAGCTGGCTTAGGACTTACTGTTCCTGCATACAGAAACGATGTACAACGTGAAGCTGATATTATTGAAGAAATTCTTCGTGTATATGGCTACAACAATATTAAAACTACCGAAAAATTAAATGCTTCAATTTCTAATACGTCTAAATTTGAAGATTATAAACTTCAAAACGTGATTGGAAATCAGTTGACTTCACAAGGGTTTTTCGAAATGTTATCTAATTCACTTACAACTCCAAAATATATTGAGTTAAGTGAACAACTTAAAGACGAGCACAATGTTGAAATGTTGAATCCGTTGAGTAACGATTTAAGCGTGATGCGCCAAAGCTTGCTGTTTTCTGGATTGGAAGCTGTGAGTTATAACATTAATAGAAAGCGTGATAACTTAAAGTTATATGAGTTTGGAAAAACCTACCATAACTATAAAGACAGTCGAGAAGAATACAAACGTTTATCTATATTTTTAACAGGAAACAAAAATAGTTTACGTTGGAATGCTCCAATACAAAAAAGTGATTTCTTTTACTTAAAAGGTATTGTAAACAGTACTTTAGAACGCTTAGGATTAGATAAACACCAAGTATCTCCTATTAAAAATGATGTGTTTAGTGAAGGTATTAGTTTGTCACTTGGAAAAACTAAACTTGTTGATTTTGGAATCATTAACAAAAAAGTATTGAAACACTTTGGGATTTCACAAGAAGTTTTATTTGCTGAATTTAATTGGGATAATATTATAGATTTAGTACAACATCAAGATATTAAATTTAAAGACATTCCTAAATATCCCGAAGTACGTCGTGATTTTGCATTACTATTAGACGAGAACATCAAGTTTGAAGACATCGATAAAATTGCCATGCAAACCGAAAAGCACTTATTAAAAGACGTCGATTTGTTTGATGTATATCAAGGTAAAAACCTTCCGAAAGGCAAAAAGAGTTATGCGGTGAGTTTTACCATTCAAGATGAAAAGAAAACATTAACAGACAAGCAGATTGATAAAATCATGAACAAACTCCAAGCCAATTTTGAAAAACAACTTGGTGCAGAGTTGAGATAATAAAAAAGCCTTTTCAAATTGAAAAGGCTTTTTTAGCATTTCATTGTGATTCTTTTAAACTCGATTTGATTTATTTTTGTAATTAGTTATGTGGAAAATAAAATTGAAAACGCTAATTGTATTTATTTTATGCTTTTTGAATGTAAAGTATATTCTTTCACAAAATTTAAACGCTACAAAATCAACTGACAGTACAGAAACTGTTTGGACTCAAATTAAACATGACGCTCAATACACTTTAAAAGGTGTTGGTCATTCTTTGTCTAGACCAATACACTGGAAAGGAAATGATTTTGCCAAATTAGGAATATTATTTGCTGGCACAGCAGCTTTAACAGCTGCTGACAATTCGACCAGAGATTTTGTTCAAAATAACAAAGACCATTTCCCAAAAGCTCTTCGTGACTTTGGTTGGTATTTTGGTAGTCCACAAAACTACTTTGCTGCCAATGCTGGCTTATATGGTTTAGGATTAATTACGAAGAATGAGAACATTCGAAAAACGAGTGTATTAATAATTTCCTCTTCAATTACTACTGGATTAATTCAAACATTTAGCAAAACTGCTTTTGGTAGAGCACGTCCAGGATCAGGTTTAGACCATTTAGATTTTGATCCTTTTTCAAGTAAAGCTAGATACCATTCTTTTCCGTCTGGCCATACAGCTCTTTCTATTACAATGTCTCATGCTATTGCTAAACAATTTGAAAATACTTGGATAAAAATCGGAATTTATTCTATTGGAGCAATACCTCCAATTTCTCGGTTAATAGATGATGCTCATTGGATCACAGACATTGCGTTTAGCACAGCACTTAGTATTATTGTAGTAGATAGTATTGACAAGTTTTTATTTAACGAAAAAGCTTATGATTATCCTCAAAAGAAAAAACAGATGTCTTGGAATTTAAGATTTAGTACTAATCAAATTGGTATTGTAGGCACTTTTTAAAAAAGTAATATTTTAAACACCTGCCTTTAGATTATTTTAATTCTGAAACTCTATAGTGCTAACTCTAGGCTTCTTAAAAAATTCTCACAAATTTTCTATTCGATTTTTTATTTGCTAAATTTAGTTGCTAAAACCTGTGATAAAATCACACACAAATTCGATGAAACTACCTCTACTACTGATAATTTTATTTTTTACAAAACTATTAACCGCTCAAGAACTAACAATCAACGTTCTAGACCATAATTTTGGGATTGATGAAAACAAATCATTAATCGTTTCTCATATTGATGATATTAATAATTATTCAAACACCTCTGAGTATAGTGAAATAACTATAACATTGGGACAAAACAGTTACAATTTCGATTCAGTACCAAATAGTTTAGATTATTTAAATTCCTATTTAATCAACGATATAGCCACTTCTAACCAATATACGATATACTTTACTCAATTACCTATAATCTTAATTGATTCAGATAATGCTATTGTCGATGAACCAAAAGTTCTTGCCAATTTTGTATATTCTGATGAGGAGCAAACACTAGTATCTAATATAGGAATTGAATTAAGAGGAGGAAGTTCTCAATCTTATCCAAAAAAAACTTACGATATTGAGTTTTGGGATGACGAGTTAGGCGATGAAACAAAAAATGAACAATTTGGAGAATTACGCAATGATGATGATTGGATCTTAGATGCACTCTATAATGAACCCTTAAGACTACGAAGTTATATCGCTAATAAACTTTGGTTAGAAATACATACACCTTACTATATTAGTGACGAACCAAATGCTAAATCTGGTGCAGATGTCATGTATGTTGAGATGTTTTTAAATGGACAATACAATGGAGTATACAACCTTTCTGAGCAAGTTGATAAAAAACAATTAAAACTTAAAAGTTTTAATGATAACATGAGAGGTGAACTCTACAAAGGTGTGTCTTGGGGAGCTTCTACTTTTACTGACATACCAAGTTACGATAATGAAAGTAGATTATGGAGCGGTTATGAATTTAAATACCCAAAAGAAGATGAAATCACTGATTGGACAAACTTATACCAGTTTACAGATTTTGTAATCAATTCATCAGTAATAGACTTTACTAATACTATTTGGACAAGGTTTAATGAAGACAATTACATTAACTACTTTTTATTTCTCAACTTAATACGTGCAACCGACAATACAGGTAAAAACATTTATCTAGCAAAATATAATACTGATGAACCATACATTTATATACCTTGGGATTTAGATGGTTGCTTTGGAACAATCTGGAATGGCACAAATGACAACACTACTAATGATATTTTAAGTAATGGATTCATTAATAGAGTTATAGACATAAACCCTAATAATATATCACCTAATATAGCAAGTACGTGGTTTGATTATAGAAGTACTATTTTTAGTAGTGAATCTTTATCTAACAACATTACAGATCAATATAATTTCCTCCAAACCAATAAAATTTATGAAAGAGAATCTTTAGTTTATCCAAATTATTCATTTGACAATCAAGATTTATCTTACACTCTAAATTGGTTAGAAGACAGATTAGAATACTTAGATATTTATTTTGGAGATTTTCTTTCAGTTGATTCATTAACTCATTCAGATAAGATGAGTATGTATCCAAATCCTGTTAAAGACAAAATCTATATACATTCAACAAGTAAACTAAATGACAAAAACTATAAGATATACAATAACTTAGGACAACTAGTTACCGAAGGCATCATTCAAAATGATTTTATTTCATTTGAAAAATTCAAAAGAGGATTATATTTTATTAAACTTGATGGTAATACATATAAATTAATAAAAGAATAACGTTTTTACGTGATATAACATTCCATTCAACAACTTAACATAAACCCATCTTAAATCAAAAATAAACATGGCTACAATAACATTAAAAGGACAACATATTAACACGTCTGGCACACTTCCAAAAATAGGAACACAAGCTCCAGATTTTAAATTAACAGCTGTTGATTTATCAACCAAAACTTCTAGCGATTTTTCGGGACATAATCTCGTATTAAACATTTTTCCGAGTGTAGACACTGGAACCTGCGCACAATCTGTAAGAACATTTAACAAAAAAGCTAGTGAACTAAGCAATACTAAAGTACTTTGCATTTCTAAAGATTTACCTTTTGCTATGGCTCGTTTTTGTGGTGCTGAAGGTTTAGATAATGTCATCAGCTTATCTGATTACAAAAGCGGAAACTTTGGCAAAACCTATGGTTTAGATTTTATTGATGGTCCATTAGAAACATTACTATCACGTTGTATTGTGGTGATAGACAAAAACGGAACCATCATACACACTGAACAAGTCAAAGAAACCGTAGATGAACCTAACTACCAAGCTGCTTTAGAGGTATTATCTTAAAACATGTCGAAAAAAGAGTCGTTTTTGGTAAACCGATTAAAAAGTGTTGGTTATGCTTTTAAAGGCGCTATGTACCTTTTAAAAACTGAAGCTAGCATCAAAATTCAAGTCTGCATTGCCATTATTGTAACTGTAGCAGGCTTTTATTTTGACATTTCTAAAACCGAATGGCTTATACAAATCACCTGTATTGGTTTAGTAATGAGTTTAGAAGGCATGAATACTGCTGTAGAGTATATTGCAGATTTTATTCATCCAGACAGACATGCAACCATTGGTAAGATAAAAGACATTGCTGCAGGTGCTGTTTTTATTGCTGCCACTTGCGCTACAATTGTTGGTCTAATTATTTACTTGCCTAAAATCTTTTAAGGTTAATAACTCCGTTAATATCTCTTTGGTTAAAATACTTTTAAGTTAGGATAAACGTTAGTAATTTGTATTTTTGTTTTACACTAAGAATCCTTTAATGGCGAAGAAAAAAACGAAGACTAAAAGCAAAGCTAAAACAACGCCTAAACTAAAAAAACCGAGTTTTAAATTATCAAGTCAACAAAAATTGATTGTTGGTAGTTTATTAATTATTCTTGGCATCTTGTTATTTATAGCATTCTTATCGTTTTTCTTTACAGGAAATGCTGACCAAAGTACTCTTACAGAATTTACATCTCGTGACGTTAAAACGCAAAACTGGCTTAATAAACTAGGTGCTTGGGTAAGCGATTTATTTATTAAAAAAGGCTTCGGAATATCATCCTTTATTTTCTCTGGTTTATTATTTCTATCTGGTGTATACGTAACTTTAGACATTAATAAATCGAGATTACGAAGACATTGGATTTGGGGAACATTAATTGCAATATGGATTTCGGTTTTCTTTGGTTTTTTTGCTCACAAATACGATGCTCTTGGAGGTACTATCGGTTTTGAATTGAATAGCTTTTTTCAAGATTACATAGGAAAAATAGGAACTATACTCCTACTCGTTTTTATTCTTATTGTGTATTTAGCCATTCGGTTTAAAGTTACAGGAGAATCTATTGCAACACTCTTTAAAAAGGCGAATAAAGAATTTAGAGATGATATCAATTCAAATAAAGACACTGATAAAGATGTCATAGTTCCTCTTGATAATGATTTATCTGCTGAAGCTGAAGACATCAAGTCGGCTTTTGAATTAAATGTAGACAATCCAGAACCTACCATAGAAAAACATTCGAAGCCAGAACCCAAAACTGAAACTCCAAAAGTAGAAATCACTCAACCTGAGCCAGAGCCAGAATTAAATATTGAAATTAAAACTGTTGAAGAGGAAGTTTCAGAAACCGATAACCTATCAAACAAACTCGTTGAAGATTTCGGTCAGTTTGATCCAACTTTAGACCTTAGTAAATTTGAATTTCCGCCTTTAGACCTTCTAAAAAAATACGATACTGAAGGCATTACCATCAATCAAGATGAGCTCGAAGAAAACAAAAACCGAATTGTTGAAACCTTAAACAACTATAAAATCGGGATTGCTAGCATTAAAGCAACCATTGGTCCAACAGTTACACTTTATGAAATTGTACCTGAAGCTGGTGTTCGTATTTCAAAAATTAAAAACCTAGAAGACGACATTGCCTTATCACTTTCGGCATTAGGCATTCGTATTATTGCTCCTATTCCTGGTAAAGGAACGATTGGTATTGAAGTTCCTAATAAAAATTCAACCATTGTTTCGATGCGTTCTGTAATTGCTTCACAGAAATTTCAAAAGTCAGAAATGGAGCTTCCTATTGCGTTTGGTAAAACCATTAGCAATGAAACTATGGTTGTCGATTTAGCAAAAATGCCTCACCTTTTAATGGCTGGAGCAACAGGACAAGGTAAATCGGTTGGTTTAAATGCTGTATTAACATCTTTACTTTATAAAAAACATCCAGCCGAAGTTAAATTTGTTTTAGTCGATCCTAAAAAAGTTGAGCTCACACTTTTTAATAAAATTGAACGTCACTACTTAGCTAAACTTCCCGACAGTGAAGATGCTATTATTACAGACAACACCAAAGTTATCAATACCTTAAATTCGTTGTGTATTGAAATGGACAACCGTTACGAAATGCTAAAAAATGCCATGTGTCGTAACATTAAAGAGTACAACACAAAATTTAAAGCACGTAAACTCAATCCTAATGATGGTCATAAATTTTTACCATACATCGTATTAGTTGTAGATGAGTTTGCCGATTTAATCATGACTGCTGGTAAAGAAGTTGAAACACCTATTGCTCGACTTGCGCAACTTGCTCGTGCTATTGGTATTCATTTAATCATTGCAACGCAACGTCCTTCAGTAAATGTAATTACTGGAATCATTAAAGCAAATTTCCCTGCACGTATTGCCTTTAGAGTAACTTCAAAAATAGATTCAAGAACTATTTTAGATGGCTCAGGCGCAGATCAGTTAATTGGTCGTGGTGATATGTTATACACACAAGGAAATGATATTATTCGTATTCAATGTGCTTTTGTTGACACTCCTGAAGTAGAAAAAATAACCGATTTTATTGGCTCGCAAAAGGCTTATCCTGAAGCACATTTGTTACCAGAATTTATAGGAGAAGAAAGTGGCACAAGTCTTGATAACAATATTGCAGATAGAGATAAATTGTTTAGAGAAGCTGCCGAAATTATTGTCACAGCACAACAAGGCTCTGCATCTTTATTACAAAGAAAGTTAAAGTTAGGTTACAATAGAGCCGGACGATTAATCGACCAACTCGAAGCTGCTGGTATTGTTGGAGGATTTGAAGGCAGTAAGGCTAGACAAGTGCTTGTTCCAGATTTAACTGCTTTAGATCAATTATTAGAAAACGAATTATAATTATAACTAACATTATTTTAGAAGATGAAACAGATTGTAGTAGTATTAGCCGTTTTAATAAGTGCCTTTGGGTTTTCACAAGATGCTCAAAGTTTACTTGATGACGTTTACAACAACACTAAATCTTATGAAAACATTTCGATAGACTTTAAGTATGTGCTTCAAAACACTAGCGAAAACATCAATCAAGAAACACGAGGTGATGTTGTTATTGAAGGTGACAAATATGTGTTAAACATTCTAGGTGTTACTCAAATTTTCGATGGAAAAACATTGTACACTATAAGTCCAGAAGATGAAGAAGTGACTATCTCTTCAGATAACACCGAAGAAGAATCAACAATAACGCCTAGTAAGATGTTGTCATTTTATAAAGATGGATATACTTATGAACTCGATATTGTTCAGAATGTAAAAGGACGAAAAATTCAATATGTAAAGTTGAATCCAATTGATACCAATTCTGAAATAAAAGAAGTCCTTTTAGGAATTGATGCCAACACAAAACACATCTACAATTTAATTGAAATTGGTAAAAACGGAACAAAAACAACCTTAACTGTTAATTCTTTTAAAACGAACGAGCCCATTTCAAAAACCTTATTTACATTTGACAAAAGTAAATATGGAGACTATTACATTAATAGACTCGATTAGGCGAACAACCATCAATGAAAATATTAGATAGGTACATACTAACGACCTACTTAAAAACTTTTTTGAGCGTGTTTATTATACTCATGCTCATTTTTGTTTTACAGTCTATTTGGCTATATATTAGTGAATTAGCCGGTAAAGATTTAGCTATTGGAGTGGTTTTAAAATTCTTAATATATGTTACTCCTACGCTTATTCCATTAATATTACCTCTAACTGTATTATTAGCTTCAATAATGGTTTTTGGGCAATTTGCCGAAAACTACGAGTTCGCAGCAATGAAGTCTACTGGTATTTCGCTTCAACGTGCTATGAGAAGTTTAAGTGTGTTTATTATAGCATTGGGTATTGGCTGCTTTATTTTCTCAAACAATGTCATTCCGTGGGCTAATTATAACTTTTACAATCTTAGAAAAAACATTGCTAAAGTACAACCTGCTATGGCTATTGCCGAAGGTCAGTTTAATGACATTGGCGATTACAATATTAAAGTTGAAAAGAAAAGTGGTGATAAAGGTGAGTTCCTAAAAAAAGTCGTTATTCATAAAAAAGGCGTAAGTCGCTCAGGAAACACTACTGTTATCATTTCAGAGTCTGGAGAACTAAAGAGTAATCCAAACTCAAATATTCTTCAGTTAGTTTTGTTTGATGGTCATTATTACGAAGAAATATTTAGTAAAAGTCCAAAACAACGAGCAAAAAAACCTTTTGCAAAAAGCTATTTTGAAGAATATACAATTAACGTAGATTTAGAAGGATTAAATGATGTTGATATTGATGATAAAAGTTACGACAATCGCTACAACATGCTCAATGTAAATAGTCTTGATTACACTATTGATAGTTTGTATCAAAAGCAATTTGACCAACAGAAAAGTTTTTCCAAAACACTATACTCACGTTCAACATTTGAAAATCTAAATGAGAATATTACAATAAAAGAAGATTCAATTTTCGAAGGAAATATTCTTGACTTATTTAAAAGTAAATCTAAAGTCCAATTACTCAATCTAGCATCTAACACAGCATCTAGCTCAAAACAAATTATTTATTCTAATAAAAAAAACGCAGCTGGAGCTACAAAATGGCTAAACAAACACATTATTTCTCTACATGAAAAATACATTTTAGGCTTAGCCTGTATTATTCTCTTTTTTGTTGGAGCTCCTTTAGGTGCCTTAATTCGTAAAGGTGGCATTGGCTTACCTTTAGTCATTGCTATTCTACTATTTTTAACCTATCACTTTATTGGGATATTTGCAAAAAACAGTTCTTTAGATGGCACATTAAATCCTGTTTTTGCGACTTGGTTATCAACCTTAATCATGTTGCCTTTAAGTATTTATCTAACTAGAAGAGCTACAAAAGACAGACAGTTATTTGATTCTGAAGGACTTCTAGATCCACTTAAAAAGTTATTCAGAATTAAGAGTAAAACTCTAGCATTTAACACCAATACCTTAGACAACAACTCTGATGAGTACCAAAATCTAGAAAATTACGACAACAACAAATTAATTGATATTGTTAAACACTACAGACAATATAATTATGGTATAGAATATAAAAATTCGTCGCTAAGCATATTAAATTCTAGAGGCATTACACAGCAGCAATTAAAATTTGCAGGTAATCTAACCGATTACTCTTATGAAGAATCTTTAAGGCTAAAATATTTATACGAAGAAAACTCAAAGTTAGCTTTTGTACTTTATGGCATTACATTGTTATTAATGCTACCAGGAGCCATTTTAAAAAATAACGGCTTCCCTTCTATTGGTCAAGCACTATTTGTTTGCGGAATTATTATTGGTGTGTTTTATGTGTTTGCGTTAATAAAATCATTTGTAGATAGTTCTAACCTTAATAAACATTTAGGCAAAAACAACATCTCTAATGCTTTAATTTTTGTGTTATTCGGAACGCCTTTATATTTTATATTTTACTTTTTTCAAAAGAAAAAAATAAAGGAAGATTTAAAAATTAGTACTAACAACAAAAGCAATACAAAAAGCTCAGATAAAAGCGTTGCAATTTCTCATACTGAAGGTTTAAGTACTTTAATAAACGATTACAAAACCTATTCTAAATTTTCACTTATATTTTACCTCATCGCTGTTGCGCTTATAGTATTATATTTTGTATTTAAAAACAATAAGCTACCAGCTGCAGAAAGTGCTTCTTTTGAATTGTCTATCATTTCAAGCCTTCTATTTTTATTATACACCATAATTTCAAGTATTAGCTTCAAAAAAATATACACCTTAACAAATCAAACGCTAAGTTCTCATGTACTTTGGACTATTTTAGGGTTTATGGTGTACCCTCTAATTTATATTAAGAGGCAAAATAAAATAACTAAAGACTTTTCAGCATAGAAAAAATAAGCCATATCTTTGCGCCACTAATTCATTGTTATGCAAACTATAATGTCAAAAACAACAGATTCAAAAAAAATACAACTCAATACCATTTCCGAAGCCATTGAAGACATCAGGAACGGTAAAATCATTATTGTTGTAGACGATGAAAACAGAGAAAACGAAGGTGATTTCTTAGCTGCCTCAAGTAAAATTACTCCAGAAACCATCAATTTTATGGCTACTCATGGTCGTGGATTGATCTGTGCTCCTCTTACCGAAACCAGATGTAAAGAATTAGATTTACACATGATGGTAAACAACAATACAGACCCTATGGAAACAGCGTTTACGGTTTCTGTTGATTTACGAGGAAATGGAGTCACTACTGGGATTTCGGCTAGTGATAGAGCTAAAACGGTTAAAGCGCTTATTGATCCTAACACAAAACCTTTTGAATTAGCTAGACCAGGACACATATTTCCTTTAGTTGCCAAAGATGGAGGTGTTTTAAGACGTACTGGTCATACTGAAGCTGCCATAGATTTCGCAAGATTAGCTGGATTAGAACCTGCTGGTGTTATTGTTGAAATCATGAACGAAGATGGCTCAATGGCACGTTTACCTCAACTTATGGAAGTTGCCAAAAAGTTTGATTTAAAAATAGTATCTATTGAAGATTTAGTGGCTTACAGAATGGAGCACGATTCTTTAATAGAGAAAAAAGAAGATTTTGATATCGAAACGCGATTTGGAAACTTTCGCTTAAGAGCATACCAACAAACCACTAACAATCAAATACATATTGCCTTAACTAAGGGAAGCTGGAAAAAAAACGAGGAGGTACTAACTCGTGTTAATGCTACTTTAGTTAATAATGATATTTTAGGTACACTTACTAACAATGCCGATAAAAAGCTAGATGACATGTTTAAAGTCATTAATGATGCTGGCAAAGGTGCTATTGTGTTTATCAATCAGCAATCACAATCTATGAATTTGTTAAAACGACTAAATCTTTTAAAAGACTCTCAAGTTGAAGGCAAAGTTGTGAAAGCTCCTAGAATTGATATGGATTCTAAAGACTTTGGTATTGGCGCTCAAATCCTACATGATTTAAACATTCACAAACTCCGATTAATATCAAACAGCCAACAAACCAAACGTGTTGGTATGATCGGTTATGGTTTAGAAATTGTGGATTATGTTAACTATTAATTGCGTCTTTTATACAAGAAACCATCATTTCAGCTCTTTGTCTAACCTCCTCTTCGGCCCAAGACAGCTTGATTAAACACGATATGTTTCGGCCAATAAAGTGATCAGATTGTTCAAATGATTTACTTTTAAGTTGCTCTAATTCTTCTTTAATTTCTGAAGACAAAGGATACAACGATTTAGCATCCTTTAAATGATTCCACTTACGAACATAGTGCCAATTGTTATCGTAATAATTCCAACAAGCATCAATACCATTAGTTTTGAAGGTTTCTACAACCTTACGAGCAGATTCTAAATCTGGTAAAAAGAAATTCAGAAAAGCATAACTTTCTTCGCCTCCTTTGGGAACTCTTCTAAATGTAACTTCAGGAATTTCAGCTAAAGCATCTCTTAAAACCGTATAATTCTTTTTCTGAATTGCTATAAACTCTTTAAGACGATTAACTTGTGCCAAACCAACAGCAGCATGTAATTCTGAAATTCTAAAATTATAACCCAAAAACGGATGGCTTTCTGCGCCTCTATCACTTCCTATATGATCATGACCATGATCGCTATAATGGTCGGCATTTTTATAATACTCAGGATTGTTTGTAATTACTGCGCCTCCTTCGCCACAGGTAATAGTTTTTACAAAGTCGAATGAGAAACAACCTAAATCGGCTATACTTCCTAAAGGTTTTCCTTCATACGTTCCTCCAATAGCTTGGCAAGCATCTTCAACAAACACCAAATTATGAGCATCACAAACTGTTTTTAATGCTGTCATATCTGCCATACTACCACACATGTGCACCACCATAACTGCCTTAGTTTTTTCAGTTATTGCAGCTTCAACCGCTTTTGGATCTAAAGTTAAGGTATCATCAATATCAACGAGAACAGGAATTGCGCCAAGCATCATAATGGCTTCAAAGCTTGCCACAAAGGTAAAGGTAGGCATAATAACTTCATCACCTGCTCCTATTCCAGCAGAAGCTAATGCTACAGAAACAGCTGCTGTTCCACTTGATACAAGTTGAACATGATTAGACTGAAACGTGCTCTGTAATTCTTTTTCAAGGCTTTTAGCTTTCCAATGGCCTTTTCGCATGCCATCGAAACCATAACGCATCAACACGCCATTATCTAGAACATCGTTAACTTCTTTACGTTCTAAATCTCCAAATAACTCAAATCCTGGCATATATTAGTGTTTGGTCTTTGTTTTAAGAAAACTCATAAACTCAGAAATAGATTCTGAATTAAATTCTGTTAAGGCCTTACCTATCGTGTTTCCATTTTTATCAACTAAAACCAAAGCAGGTACAGCATCGCTTTTAGTATAATGTTTAGCTAAACGCTTATTATAACTATTAGTTGTAGTATTAAGATTTAATAGTATAAAACTTGATGTATATGATTTGAATGCCTTTGAATTAAAAACTTGATCTTTTAGCACTTCATAACTTTTGGTGTTAGACTCATCGTCAACAAAAACCAAAACTGGATTATTATGTTTTTCTGAAGTTTTTAAAGCTTCTTTATAATCTGTTAACCAGTTTAGAGTATTTGTTTGAGCCGAAAGATTAGCACAAAAAGCAAATAGAATTATAGCAATTATTTTTTTCATAACATGAATTTTTGAATGTACAAAGCAAATATAAGATATTCGTTTATAACAACTCTAGAAATTATATAGTGATGACAGATTCATCAACTTGTTTTCTAACTTTTTGAAATGTAGCAAACTTATCGTCCTCGGCTCTATAACCAATAGGAAGCAATAACACAGACCTCAAATTATAGTCTTTAAGATGTAACAACTCATCGTATTTGCTTGGTATAAAACCTTCCATTGGGCACGCATCTATATGTTCAAAAGCACAAACGGTCATTAAATTACCAAGTGCTATATAGGCTTGTTTTATAGACCATTCTTGACGTTCGGTTTTGGTCATGTTTTGCATCATTACTTTTAAATCTTCTCTGTAAGGTTCTAAAATAGATGCTGGTGTTTGCCTTAATTCCGATATTGTATTAAACAAACCTTCTACGTCGGCATCTAAAATATCGTCTTGAATGCAAATCACTAGCAAATGTGATGCATCGGCTACCTGCCTTTGATGATACGAATGCTCTACCAGTTGTTCTCGCTTATCTTTATCACTAACCACCACTAAACTTATGGTCTGTAAGCCATAAGAAGTCGCTGTTAGATTAAACGCCTCTTTAATGATATTAATTTTTTCGGGAGATAAACTCTTATCCGAATCAAATTTTTTAGTTGCATAACGCCATTTTAGAGCATTGATCGTTTTCATGGTAATGTATTTAAGTGCAAACTTAAGCCTAGTTTTATGGAATTAAAAGCATCTTTCAATTAATAAAATGAATAGTCGTATAATTTAGTTTAAAAATATTATGATTTTATTTGAAAGAGTAAAAAAAGCGTTCTATATTTGCATCCGCATTCAGCAAATAGCTGATGAGGCACTCAAGGAGAAATGGCAGAGTGGTCGAATGCGGCAGTCTTGAAAACTGTTGAGGGTCACACCTCCGGGGGTTCGAATCCCTCTTTCTCCGCAAAAGAAACCCGCAACTCTTGTTGCGGGTTTTGTGTTTTTAGGAGGTGTTAAAAGCTTGCTTTTATAAACCACTAAAAATACAAAACCTAACAAACGTAGTTTGTTTGCGGTTTTATGCTTGTTCAGGATTCCCTTTTTGGGATATCCAATCCCGCTCTCTTGTATGTAAGCACAACTAAAAATACAAAACCTAACAAACGTAGTTTGTTTGCGGTGTTATGCTTGCTCAGGATTATCGCTATGAGATAACTACAAGTACCCCCTCTTTATCCAAATAAAGCCTTGTAAAAATACATTTACAAGGCTTTATTTTTTTAGTTAACAGGGTAATTGATTTTAACACTACTCAACACCATTAATAAAAGTCTTCACAAAATCTTTTATCTTTTCTGTTATTCTATTACTTATAGTTTCACGTTGTAAAACACTTGGCTGTTTTTCTAATGCTTCAATTACCTCATCTTCGGTTGCCATTCTGCCTGTAAACAAATAATCACTTATAATATCTTCTACTTTATCTTCCTGTAAGGCTTCCGTTTTACTTAAAACTTTTAAAGCTTTTTTAGATTCTTCTTTCCAATAGCTTTTAAATTCATTTTCTATGTCTGCACTATTGGCTATTTTAGGTAAATTGTTTTGAATAAACTGCTCTATTAATTCTCTTTTACTTCTTAGTGTAGATTCACCTGCCAATAAATCTAGTATTTGTTTTTTCTGTTTAGCTTGTTCTTTTGGTTTTGCTTCTTTCAACTGCGTTAACAATTGCATAATGTAGGTTACGTTTATTTCGTCTTTATGCAATAGTTCTATTTCAAAATCTATTTCGTTTAATATAGATACTTTTTGTTTTTGAGTATTAAATCTAATTTTATCGTTTAAATCTTGATATTTAGTAGCAAAATCTTGAAATTCTTGTGCTGACATAGGCACATCATCAAAAGTAAATTCTGTAAACGATTCTAATACGTTTTTCAAACGCATAATATTTCTAAATGCTTTTGCAAATTCTAGTTCATCTTCTTCTGTTACCAAATCATTAACACTATTGGGTGTTGGTGTAAGTCCTATTAATTTAACATAAGCTTCTTCAAAAAACGTGAGTTGCTTTTTATAGGGTGCAATAGTAATGGTTTCTTTTGCCGACAGATTAGAAAACAAACGTACTGCATCATCCGTATTTTGTTTTAAATTACGAAAGGTTACTATATTACCTTGTGATTTACTATCATTTAATATTCTATTAGTACGCGAGTAAGCTTGTATTAAACCGTGGTATTTTAAGTTTTTATCTACATACAAGGTATTCAGTGTTTTACTATCAAACCCTGTTAAAAACATATTTACTACTAACAATATATCTATGTCTTTATCACGTACTCTTTTAGAAATGTTAGTTTTATAATTTAGAAATGATTTAGCATCGTTGGCAGAATGTGCATCATTAAACATAGTATTATAATCGGCAATAAACTCGTCTAGTTTATCTCTTACAGATTGGTTTATAGGTGCATCATCTGTTACATCTTCTTCTGCAATATTACCATCTATAGTATCTACTTCTGGATTTGCTGCATACGAGAAGATAGTTGCTATTTTATAATCATGTTCGCCTGCTTGTTTTTTAGCTTTAAAAAGCTCGTAATATTTAATTAAGACATCTACACTACTTACGCAAAACATTGCTGTAAATTGCCTGCTATTGGTTTTGTAGTAGTGATTTTTAAGTATATAATTAGTAATAGTTTCTAAATATCCATCACTTTCATACACTTCTTTTGTATCTATGGCTTCTACTTTTACATCTTCTTCATCTTGAATTTTCTTTTTAAAAACATTGTAGTACTCTATTGAAAACTTTAATACATTTTCATCTCTTATAGCATCTGTAATAACGTACTTATGTAAACACTCGTGAAATAAATTTGCTGTAGTTTGTTTTATACTTTTTACACTTAAAGCATTTTCTTCAAAAATTGGCGTCCCTGTAAAACCAAATAGTTGATGATTGGTAAAAAAGTTTACAATAGCCTTGTGTGTTTCTCCAAATTGAGAACGATGACACTCATCAAAAATAAAAATAGTTTTATCGTCTTTAATTTTTTCTATTTGATTTTTAAATGCTGCTTTTTTTATGGCAACATTTAATTTTTGAATCGTAGTTACTATTAACGGTCTTGTTGGGTCTAAAAAGTGTTTTACTAATGTTTTGGTATCTTCTGTTCCATCAATACTTTCTTTATCAAATGCTCTAAACTCTTTTACGGTTTGATCATCTAAATCTTGCCTATCTACTACAAATACCACCTTTTTAATTTTTGGGTTATTGGTTAGTAGCTGACTTGCTTTAAAAGAGGTTAGTGTTTTACCAGATCCTGTGGTATGCCATACATAACCATTTTTATCGCTATTTTTAACCCGATCTATAATAGCCTCTACTGCATAATACTGATAGGGTCTAAGTACCATTAAAACCCTGTCTTTTTCGTGCAGTACTACATACTTGGTTATCATTTTAGCAATATGGCAAGGCTCTAAAAAGATATTGGCAAATTTGTCTATTTGGCTAATGCGTTTATTTGTTTTATCACTCCAATAGCTTGTAAATTTATAACTTGGCATTTTACCTTGTTTAAAGGTATTGGCATAATATTTTGTGTTTTCGCCATTACTAATCACAAAGAGTTGCACGTAATTAAATAACGCGTGGTTTGATGCAAACGATTCTTGTTGATACCTACATACTTGCCTATGTGCTTCTTTAAGCTCTATACCTCTGCGCTTTAATTCTATTTGTACTAATGGCAAGCCATTAATAAGAAGGGTAACATCGTAACGATTTTCTCGTTTACCGTTAATGGTGATTTGATTGGTGACTTGAAACTCGTTTTGACACCAAAAGTCTTGGTTTATAAACTCTATATATGCTTTATCACCATTATCTTTTTGAAGTACATATTTTGGCTGACGTAAAAACTGAGCTTTATCAAAAATATTACCTTTAGATAAGTCGGTTAAAATACGATTAAACTCAGTAGCTGTAAAGGTGGTTTTATTGTGCTTTTCTAATTGTGTTTTTAGGTTGCTTACTAAATCATCTTCGGTTTTTATAGTAACCAATTTATGACCTAAGCCAATTAATTGGCTTACTAAATTATGTTCTAATACGTGTTCTGGTTGCGTGGTCATGATTATTTTTCGAGTAATGAACGGTAATCTTTTATGAATCCTAAGATTTGAGCTGAAATACTATTTGTAATTTTAATTAATTCATCTTTATCATTTAGCAACTTTAAGAATGATACATCATTTAATCTAATTTCCTTATTATTATATCTTAATGGTTGATGGTGTACCCAGTTTTTTGTAACTGGTAAAAAATAATCTTGAGTAGACAAATTATTTTTATCGTCAAAAATCCCAATAAACAATAAAGAATCCTTATGTCCCTTTCCACTAAAACTTTCTATTACAAACCACACTTTTTCGAACATTTTAGGTTTAGTATTATGAAACCAAATATGTGAATGTTTATTATTAATGTTATTATTTGTAATATGAAAATCAGTTAATTTGCTTTTCAAATCTTCTAAAACCTTGTCTCGAAACCTCTTTTTTAATCGATTACTAAGTTGGTTGTATTTAGATACTATTATTGCTGCTTCTTCAAAATTCTCTCCAATAATAGTCGTTAACTCTTTATCTTCTTTGTCTCCCAAAGTATTTGTTATTTGTTGAATTAATATCTTGTATTGCTTTATACTTTCCCTTAAAATAGGTTGGTCGCTTGCTAAACTTTGGCATTCTTCCAGCCAATTTATTATATCTTGCTGATAACTAAGAATATGAAAATCTTTTCCTTCTATATAATCACCTTTACTATTGTAATCAGGACTATCTCCATATTTTGAAATATAGACAACCTTATTCCCATTTTTTTTATTATAATTATAGTAACGCTCAATTTGAAACAATTGGTCTCCTGCATCAATTTTGTTTTCAATAACTATGGTCTTATTATAGCCATCTTTTATTAAAATATCTATTCGTCCTCCAATCTTTAAATCATTATTAATTGGTCCAGTATGATACTCAACCAAAACTGTACAAGTTTCGGCATCAATATAGTCTTTAAAATATTCTAATGGCAACAACTTTATAAATGCTTCTAAAAAAACTGAACCTAAAAAATGTGTGCCTTTCGGATTTAATAATTCTGCAATAAAAGCCGAGTGCGTGCGCACCTCTTTGGTCTTTAAACTAAGTATATTGTAAATATTAAAAAGCTCTCCTTTTGCTTCCGACAATTCATGATGATGCTTAGCAATTCTTTTTACATCTTTAATAATCTGTTTTTGTTTGGCTAACATTAAGTTAAAAATTGTGTTTTACTAAATTATGCTCTAATACGTGTTCTGGTTGCGTGGTCATGTAATTTAGGATATTTTATATAAAGCTAATACATTAACTATTCTTGCTCTACAAGATTCTCCATGATCAAAATCTACCCAAGTATATAAAAACGGGTCTTTTTCATCATTGCTTTTAAAAACGGCATTCCAATAATTTTTAGGGGATTCTGAATATTGTGGACTTAAACAAAATAATGTTTTAATAGATTTCTTTTTTACAACCTCAAGAGCTGTAACTAACATAGAAAATGTGTTATCAAATCCCTTTACGTCAAATTCTATTATTACAGCATTATTTAATTCTATATGATTAACAATAAATAAAGACATAAAACGCTTATCTGTTTCACAAACTATCAAATCTTTATCTAATCTACTTTTAATAATTAACCCTTCATAAGAATTATTAAGCTTAAAATTAATATCCTTTTGTAACTCGCTTTCTAATCTATAGATAAACTCTCCTAATCTTGTTGATCTATTTTTTAACCCTCGATTTAATATTTGCTCATAACTACCTAATCCAATTAAAATAAACCCCATTAACCAACAATACACATCACTTCCACCATACATTAAATCATGCTCTAAAAACAATCGATTACCATCTTGATTATTAACGATTATATACCCATCAACAAGTGAAATATCATTGTGTAGATTAATGTTTCTCATATTATTCTAAACAAACATTTTTTGTAATAAG
The DNA here is from genome assembly GCF_049800755.1 of Psychroserpens sp. S379A. Taxonomy (NCBI): domain Bacteria; kingdom Pseudomonadati; phylum Bacteroidota; class Flavobacteriia; order Flavobacteriales; family Flavobacteriaceae; genus Psychroserpens; species Psychroserpens sp. S379A. The sequence goes on from NZ_JBNAFQ010000001.1 coordinate 713,572, forward strand.
CCTTTTTTAAAGACTTTACTTTGTTCTATCTTAGCATTTAAAGCTTCTAGCTTTACATCTATATCCGATAAGAAATTGGCTATTTGGGTTTGTTCTTCTATACAGGGAATTGAAAAAACAATATTTATCATTTGAGAAACTTTAACACTCGGTTGTACCGCTCCCATTTCAATTCTTTTGAATTTATTATTATTCTTATTTTCAGTTAATAAATAATACATAAAATTAAAATTTTCTTTTTCAAATCTTAAACCAACTAAATTTTGAGCTATTGCTGACAATACATCTTGTTTGTATATGGCACAAATTGCTGTTTTACCAACTGTAGAAAAAAGTAAATCACCATCTTGTAAATATTTTCTAAACCATTCTTTATATACATTTTCAGAAACAAACTTCGATACAAGCCTATAATCAACAAATCGGTTTTTTATAGAATTAATCTCTATTAGTGGAATACCTGTTTTTTCTATTGGTGGTGTTTTCCCTCTATTATCAACTATTGTTTTTAATAAATCCCCTAACTTCTTCTCAACCCATTTAGGAAATTCATTATCATTCTTATCTTTAAACCGTAGTTCTTGACTAAAGATTTTTTGCATTAAGCCTTTTTTGTATTGCTCTAAAAGGGCTTTCTTTTTGGTTAGTTGGGTAATTTTAGCATCTACATCTGTAAGGAATGAAGCTATTTTTTGTTGTTCAGTAATATTTGGAATATTTATACTTATTTTCGATAAGTCAGTAGAATTAATTGCTGGATAACTTGTACCTGTACATCTAACTAAAACCTTATTTACAAATTTTTCTGTATGTAAATATTGGTAGAGATATTTAGAAACTTGCTTTGTTCTTATTTGTGCATAACCAGTAGATGCAACATAATCATTTGCATTTTTATCAAAAAAATAATTGTTCTTTTGATAAGGTCTAACTGTTTGATATATAATATCATCTTTTCTTAACAATCTTTGTGCTCTACTTGGTGCTTCAGATTTATTAATTCTTTCTTCTTTAGATAATAGACCATTTTTCACACTTTCTAAATCTATATAAATAAAAGATTCAGGAAGCTCTTCACTTTTAGGATTAAAAGTCGCAATTTTTTTAAGCTCAACCCTTTTATAACCTAAATCAAACTCTGGAAACCTCAATTGTGGTAATAATTGTTCTTCCATCATTAAAAAGGCGTTTTAATATTTAATTCTTTGCAGTAAGAAGCAATACGTTTATCGGTTTTTGCTATTTCTATATCTAAGGCTTGAATTTGTTCCGCAACAGCATCAATATCAATAGGTGCTTCTTCTTCAAAGGTATCTACATAACGTGGTATGTTTAGGTTATAATCGTTATCTTTTATTTCCTGTAAGGTTGCTCTATAACTGTATTTATCTATAACCTCTCTGTTGGTATATGTATCTACAATGTCATCAATATGGATTGGTAATAATTTATTGTCTTTACCTTGTTTTTCAAAACCTTGTGAAGCATCAATAAACAAAACATCTTCATTAACTTCTCTACATTTTTTAATTACTAAAATACAGGTTGGAATACCTGTACCGAAAAATATGTTTGCAGGTAAACCAATAACAGCATCTATATAGTTTCTATCTTCAATTAAATACCGTCTTATATGTGCTTCTGAACTTCCTCTAAATAATACACCGTGAGGTAAAACGGTTGCCATGATTCCACTTTCATCTAAATGATGAATCATATGCTGTACAAATGCAAAATCTGCTTTTGTTTTAGGTGCTAACTTACCATACTGACTAAACCGATCATCAGTACTAAAAATACCTTTTGCACTCCATTTAGCAGAAAACGGTGGATTGGCTACAATAGCTTCTGCTTTTAAGTCGATTGCCATATGTTGAGGCTCTTCTAAAGTATCTTCTTGTTTAATATCAAACTGACGATAATTTACACCGTGTAGAATCATATTCATACGTGCCAAGTTGTAGGTCGTTCGGTTTAATTCTTGGCCGTAAAACATACCTACATCATCCACTTCTTTAGCTACTCGTAACAACAAGGACCCACTACCACACGTTGGATCATATACTGATTTTAAACGCTTTTTACGAGTAGTAACAATTTTTGCTAATATGGTTGATACTTCTTGAGGGGTATAAAATTCACCTGCTTTTTTACCTGCTCTTGATGCAAATTCGCCTATTAAATATTCATAAGCATCACCCAATAAATCGCTTTCAGTATCTTCTAATTGAAAGTCTATTGCATCTAAATGCGTGATAATTTTTGCAATGGTTTCATTTTGGGCTTTTACGGTTCTACCTAACTTACCAGACGTTAAATCTAAATCTTCAAATAGTTTTACAAAATCATCTTCTGATTCTGTACCCATGGTGCTCTGCTCAATATTGGTAAGAATACGCTCTAAATCTTCAATGATGAAAAACTGTTTAGCTTCATCAATTTCATTAGTTTGGATTTCTGATAAGTTATTTCCTTTTTGAGCTATAGATGTAAATAATTCACTTGGCTTTAAAAAATAACCTAATTCTTTTACACAAGCTTTTTTAACCGCTTCTATATATAACTTACCTTGATCTGAATGTTCATCTAATTGCTCATAGGTTAAATTATCAGGCGCTAATATTTTATTAGCATATAGGTGTAGCTTTTCCGAAAGGTATTTAAAAAAGATAAAGCCCAAGATGTAGTTTCTATAATCGTCCGCATCCATTTTACCTCGTAAAAGGTTGGCAATAGCCCATAATTGTTTTTCAAGTAACTTTTTTTGTTCTTCAGACATTGATTGATTATTGTTTTAGAATGTTAAAAATATAAATCTTTTAGCCGATATAGTACTTAATAAAAAATATTATTTAACCCGTTCTGTATTTTGAGTACAATTAAGCATCAAACTGACGAATGTTATCAAAACACACAACAATAAAAAATAAACACAAAACAACACAATAAAAAATTCCCCCTCAGTACAAAACCAAGGAAGAACCCTCACATCTAAAAATCCAACAATCTAAAGATCTAAAAATCTAACAAGTCTAACAATCTAACAAGTCTAAAAATCCAACCACCAAACCCAATTCCGACAACGTCGGAAAACCACGCCTCTAACATCTGGCAGGCGAGTGTCAATAGCATGCAAAAGAACAAATAAAAAACAACAAACCACCCGTCATGCCGAACCAGTTTCAGCATCCATCAAAAACACAACACAACACAACACAACACAACACAACACAACACAACACAAAACAACACAAAACAACACAATAAAAAATTCCCCCTCAGCACAAAACCAAGGAGGAACTCTCACATCTAAAAATCTAAAGATCTAACAAGTCTAACAATCTAAAAATCCAACCACCAAACCCAATTCCGACAACGTCGGAAAACCACTGTAAGCAGAAATAGCGAACTGAATAAACACCAAAACCAGAACCATCAAGGATTGAAGCAAAACCATACTAAAAACCAAAAAACAAGAAGCACAAAAGTGAGCGTTACGAAGTAATTTCCTCTTACAGTAAAGGAGTTTTTGGTTCATTTTTGCTCCATCAAAAATGAACAATAAAAAATAAACAAACAACAACACGATAAAAAAGAGATTGTCACGTCCTATGTCCTCACAATGACAACCATTAATAATAATTCAAAGAAACCATCAATCAACTTCCAATTCCGACAACGTCGAAAAACCACGCCTCCAACATCTGGCAGGCGAGTGTCAATAGCATGCAGAAGTCGTAAAAAAAGAAATGCTGTTAGAGCGCAGCGAGTTCATTTCTTTTAGACTTCAAAAGCGTAATAGACCGCCGAAGATGTAAAGGCTAGACCTTTTTGGTTCTTTTTTTGGCAATGAAAAAAAGAACATACAAAAAACAACAAACCACCCGTCATGCCGAACCAGTTTCAGCATCCTATCAAAAACACAAGACAATACAATAAAAAAATTCCCCCTCAGCACAAAACCAAGGAAGAACCCTCACATCTAAAAATCTAAAGATCTAACAAGTCTAAAAATCTAACAAGTCTAAAAATCTAAAGATCTAAAGATTCAGCCACCTAGCCACCAACAGCTATTTTCATCGCATGACCCTGAGCAAGCTCATACAACTCACCATTCACCATTTGGTAAAACACAATACCAGTACCAGCAAAAATAGCACTAGTTACAGGTACAGCGCCAAACGAAGACATATCAACCTCCAAAGACGTATCATTACCAACCATGCCACCAACAGCAATCTCAGCACTATAAGTCACCATACCACGGCCATTAACAACCTCATCAACAGGCTCATAACCCCTAATAGCAGGAACCCATTCATAATTACTCGTATAACCAGCAGCTAATACCAACTTAAAATGCGTAGCTCCTTCAGGCACACGAACATAAGCATCCGTATTAAAATCAGGAATTTCCCATTTCGCAACATGTCGATCCAAATCTATTGTAGGAGCATTTGCAGGTGCATTAAACTGAGTATCAAAAGGCTTATTCAAATTAAAATTAAACCCATTAAGCAAGTCAACATGACTAACAACATCAATAACACGCTCACCACGAACACCCGTTCCATAAGAACAAATATTACGCATAACACTACTCAATCGAGCACTAATATAAGTATCTCCAACAAGCCTTAAAATTCCCGAAAAACTCTCTCGCAAAGCCTTAGCAGTTCGTGCCGAACCACCAAACTCTTGCATATTCTCTCGAGTTCTACGATAAGCAGGATCATTCATAATACGATTCTTACTAACTCGGTTTTTTGTCTTTACAAAAGACTCACCATTCTTTCTATAAAAGGTTAACCCATCCAAGGTACCTTCAAGTTTAATAAAGCTATTGTTCCTAGCCATAATCTTAAAGTTTTATGATTGTTTAAATATTGAAACAATCTGGTTAATATTCAAAAAGCAACAACAGTCACTTTTCACGATAAATGAGGGAAACTATTTATAAGGGAATAAATAAATAGGGTGAGGCTGTACAACCAACATAAGTCTAAAATTTAGCTTCCGGACAACATAAATTTCAAGCCTTACATGCCAAACATAGCAAATAAAAAATAAACCAAATTCGCTTCAAATTAAATGATTATCAATAGATTACACGTTTTATTGAATTTTTTTCAAAACTCAAACCAATAGAGGTAGAATATTTTCTATATTCTCAACACCACCCGAACACGCACTAAGAATATCATAAAAATCAAAAAAATTGAAAAAAAAGCAAATTCATAAGTAAAAAGCATTAATTGCTTAAGCGGGTCATAAGCGAGTCATCCTCGGGTCATAAGCGGGTCATCCTCGGGTCAGTCAAAACAAAAAACCATCAAACATCAAAAACCAATCAATCTAGAAACCTATAATACCCACATTTTAAGTAAGCACCTTCAGTAAAACCAATAGGATGATCAATGTCGTGTTGCGTCTTCTGCTCTATTTTAAACGGTCTGTTACACTGCTGTAACGTTTGTGCATTAATATCATAAAACGCCGTAGCAGTCACTCTAGACGAACAAGATGCTAACACTAGCATGCCTTTTTTAGCCGTAAGCTTTACACCTAGCTCAGCCAACTGTGCATACTTCTTTTTGGCAAGCGCTACTTCAGATTGCTGCTTAGCAAAGCTCGGCGGATCAATAACCACCACATCAAAGGTTTTGCCTTTTGAAATCAATTGCTCAAGCACCTCAAAAGCATCACCAGCTAGAGTCTTATGCATTCCAGAATAACTGTTGAGTTTTCCATTCTGAAGTGCAATCTCTAACGCCTGAGCACTAATATCAACACTAGTAACCTCTTTAGCATCATTAGCCAACGCATGCACCGAAAATCCGCCAGCATACGAAAACACATCTAAAACCGTTTTATCTCTACTTAAGAGTCCCACTTGTCGCCTATTATCACGATGGTCTAAAAAGTAACCCGTTTTATGACCTTTAATCACACTTGCCGAAAAATTAACACCATGTTCAACAAACTGAACCACTTCATTGTCTAATGTTCCATAAACAACTTGTCCGTCGTTAAGCTGATGTGATTTAGAATTTTGAAGACTTCTACTCAATCTAATAACAACAGTTTCACATTCTGAAACCTTAACCAAACTCTCTAAAATGCTGTGCAAGTATGGCAACCATATTTCCGAATAGAGCTTCACCACTAAAACGGAAGCATACACATCGGCAATCAACGATGGGAATCCGTCGTTTTCACCAAACAGTAAGCGATAACTATTGGTATTTGTTTCTAAAAGCGGAAGTCGTTTTTGATACGCCTTTTGAATCTTACTAAGAAAAAAAGCAGCATCAATAGTCACCGATGTCGTGTCACTATAAATCATTTTAATCCGAATAGGTGACGCAGCATCATACAAACCAATGCCAATCATTTTGTTAGCACGCTTCCCGAAGATAATAGCCAAATCTCCTGTTTTAGCATCAGTATTAATTTTAGTAATACTATCTGAAAACACCCAAGGATGGCCTTGCTGTACGTAGTTTTCACCTTTTGCTGTAAGCTTAACGGCCAGGCGTTTGGGTTGGTAGTTAGTGTTTAATTTATCTAAAAAAGGCATACTTGTTTATTAGGTGTCGAAAGTACAAAACTTATCATTAAATCAGTTTTTTTTATCCTTGTCAGTTCGAGTAATTTGCCTAAGCAAATTGTATCGAGAACTTGCTTTTAGTTAAAATACTTCTCGATACGATTTCAAGTTCCTTGAAATCACTCGAAGTGACGCATAATATAAAAAAGCGCAACCCTTTAGGATTGCGCTTTTACAAATGTTAAGTAATTATATTTGAGATTCCTCGACGATGCTCGGAATGACAATTTTATGAGATGCTGAAATTAATTCAGCATGACGTTATTCTCTTGAGCTCCCAAATCAAGTTTGAGATAAGCGAATCACCCAATTCCGATAAATTAGGAATTGGTTCTCTGCTTATTTTACCTCTTCGAAGTCAACGTCTTCTACATCATTACCTTCTGCTTGTCCGTTTTGGCTAGCATCTGGTCCTGGCGCTTCTGCTCCACCTTGCTGTGCTTCGGCTTGAGCTTTATACATCTCTTCTGAAGCGACTTTCCAAGCTTCGTTTATTTTTTCTAAAGCAGGCTCAATAACAGCGATATCTTTAGTTTCGTAAGCTTTTTTCAATTCTTCAAGTGCTGCTTCAATTGGCTGCTTTTTATCATCTGATAATTTATCACCAAACTCTTTTAACTGACTTTCCGTTTGGAAAATCATCGCATCTGCTTGATTCAATTTATCAGCAGTTTCTTTTGCCTTAGCATCTGCTTCAGCATTAGCTTCAGCTTCTTGCTTCATCTTTTGGATTTCTTCTTCTGTCAATCCTGAAGACGCTTCAATTCTAATATCTTGCTTCTTACCAGTGGCTTTATCTTCCGCAGATACTTTAATGATACCATTAGCATCAATATCGAACGTTACTTCAATTTGAGGTGTACCACGACGTGCTGGTGGAATACCATCTAAGTGGAAACGACCAATTGTTTTATTATCTGCTGCCATTGGACGCTCTCCTTGTAATACATGGATTTCTACCGATGGCTGATTATCTGCTGCTGTAGAGAATACTTGCGATTTTTTAGTAGGAATCGTTGTATTTGCTTCAATCAACTTCGTCATTACATTACCCATAGTTTCAATACCAAGAGATAATGGTGTGACGTCTAATAATAAGACATCTTTTACATCACCTGTTAATACACCACCTTGGATACCAGCTCCTAGAGATACAACCTCATCTGGATTTACACCTTTACTTGGTGCTTTTCCGAAGAACTTCTCAACAGCTTCTTGTACCGCAGGAATACGTGTTGATCCACCAACTAGAATCACTTCATCAATATCAGATTTTGATAAACCTGCCGCTTTTAAAGCTGCTTCACATGGTTCGATGGTACGTTTTACTAAATCGTCAATTAATTGCTCAAATTTAGAACGTGTTAATGTACGTACTAAGTGTTTTGGTCCTGAAGCTGTCGCTGTTACATAAGGTAAGTTGATCTCTGTTTGCGCAGACGATGACAACTCAATCTTTGCTTTTTCAGACGCTTCCTTTAAACGTTGTAACGCCATTGGGTCTTTACGTAAATCAATTCCTTCTTCAGCATTGAATTCGTCTGCTAACCAGTTAATGATTTTTTCATCAACATCATCACCACCTAAGTGTGTATCACCATCTGTAGATAGTACTTCAAAAACGCCATCACCTAATTCTAGGATTGACACGTCATGTGTACCACCACCAAAATCGAAAACCACGATTTTTTGATCTTGCCCTTTTTTATCTAAACCGTAAGCTAAAGCTGCTGCAGTAGGTTCGTTGATAATTCTACGAACTTTTAAACCTGCAATCTCACCAGCTTCTTTAGTAGCTTGACGTTGCGAATCGTTAAAGTAAGCTGGTACAGTAATTACTGCTTCACTTACATCTTGACCTAAATAATCTTCAGCTGTTTTCTTCATTTTTTGAAGAATCATTGCTGACAATTCTTGTGGTGTATATAAGCGTCCGTCGATATCAACTCTAGGTGTATCATTATCGCCTTTTACCACTGTATATGGTACACGTTCTGCTTCTTTTTTAGATTCAGAATATTTATTACCCATAAAACGCTTAATAGAATAAACCGTTTTTGTTGGGTTAGTTACTGCTTGTCTTTTAGCTGGATCACCAACTTTAATTTCTCCACCTTCTACAAAGGCGATAACCGAAGGTGTTGTTCTTTTACCTTCAGCGTTTGGGATAACAACTGGTTCGTTACCTTCCATTACAGAAACGCAAGAGTTAGTTGTTCCTAAATCGATTCCAATAATCTTACTCATAATAGTGTATTTGTTTTATAGACTTCTGAATTGTATCAGAAATGTTGTGTTCATTTTTAATTACGATTGGATTATGACAATCTTTATGCCATGACAAAAAATATGACATGATGTCATTTTTAACACTAAACTTTTAGACAAATCGTATCACAATGTTTTAAAACAAACTATATTTGGCACACTAAACGATTATGTACATGGAATGTATTTCTGTTTTTGACATGCTCAAAATTGGTGTTGGTCCTTCGAGTTCACATACATTAGGACCTTGGCGAGCTGCAGAACGTTGGATTAAAGAATTAAAAGACAGCAACACCTTTGATAAGGTTGAAAAAATAACCGTTGACCTCTATGGCTCCTTATCGCTTACAGGTAAAGGTCATGCTACAGATTATGCTGTAATTTTAGGCTTGTTAGGTCATGATCCTGAAACGATTCCTACCGAAGATATTTCAAAACACATAGAACAACTTAAGCAAAGTTGTATTTTGAATTTTAATGGCGAAAAATCTATTGGTTTTAATCCTAAATTAGATATTGTATTCCATAAGACATTTTTAGATTTTCATTCTAACGGATTAACATTCAATGCCATAATACATGGTAAAAAACAATCATCTACCTACTACTCTATTGGTGGTGGATTTGTTGTGCAAGAAGAACGAAAACTTGCTAAAGCTAATAAGATTATCTTTTATTGTACATTTCCGTATCCAATTTCTAATGGTGTAGAATTATTAAAGGCTTGTCACCAACTTAATTTACCAATTTCTGGTGTAGTTTTAGAAAATGAAAAATCGATTCGTGATGAAGCCTCTATAAATTCAGAATTACAACGCATTTGGAATACGATGTTAGACTGCATGTATATAGGTTGCCATACTGAAGGTTATCTTCCTGGTGGTTTAAATGTAAGACGAAGAGCTTATGACATGCACCAAAGCTTAAAAGGGAGTGCTCCATATACAACACCAATTGAATGGCTTAACGCTATTAGAAACACCGAAGTAAAGTTTCGACAAATTCTTAAATGGGTCAGTTGTTTTGCTTTGGCTGTTAATGAGGTTAATGCTTCATTAGGTCGCGTGGTTACTGCACCTACTAATGGAAGTGCTGGTGTAATTCCAGCCGTCTTAATGTATTACTTAGTTATTGAAAATCACGATGGTAATTTTGACGACATTAAACGCTTTTTGTTAGTCGCTGGAGAAATCGGAAGCATCTTTAAAAAAGGCGCAACCATTAGTGCTGCAATGGGTGGGTGTCAAGCAGAAATCGGTGTCTCTTCTGCTATGGCAGCTGGAGCCTTGTGTGAACTTTCAGGTGGATCACCAGAACAGGTTTTAGTTGCTGCCGAAATAGCCATGGAGCATCATTTAGGCTTGACCTGCGATCCTATTGGTGGATTGGTTCAAATACCCTGTATAGAACGCAATGCCATGGGAGCAATTAAAGCCATTAACGCTTGTGAATTAGCACTAGACACAGATCCAAACAATGTAAAAGTGCCATTGGATAAAGTCGTGAACACCATGTGGGAAACCGCAAAAGACATGAATACTAAATACAAAGAAACTTCTGAAGGAGGATTAGCAGTTGGTGTACATTTAAGCGACTGTTAAGCCTTCAAATTAATTTACATAACAAACATTATCATTTAATATTTTTATTTTTACATCATAAATCCATTGCACTTATGTCAACCGCAAAAAAAGAATACAAACGAATTACCGTAAAATCTCTAGTAGATATGAAATCTAGAGGCGAAAAAATCTCAATGCTAACAGCTTACGATTACACAATGGCTAAAATTGTAGACGAAGCTGGAATTGATGTGATTTTAGTTGGTGATTCGGCTAGTAATGTTATGGCAGGTCATGAAACCACTTTACCAATTACTTTAGATCAAATGATTTATCATGCATCTTCTGTAGTAAGAGCTATAGATAGAGCTTTAGTGGTTGTAGATTTACCTTTTGGAAGTTATCAAAGTGATCCCAAAGAAGCTTTACGTTCTGCTATTAGAATTATGAAAGAATCTGGTGGTCATGCCGTAAAAATGGAAGGCGGAAAAGAAGTCAAAGAATCTATTAAACGTATTTTGAACGCTGGAATTCCTGTAATGGGACATTTAGGCTTAACACCACAGTCTATTTATAAATTTGGAACCTACACTGTAAGAGCCAAAGAAGAAGCTGAAGCACAACGCTTAAAAGAAGACGCCTTAATGCTAGAAAAAGCAGGTTGCTTTGGCATTGTACTTGAAAAAATACCAGCAAAGTTAGCTCAGGAAGTTGCTGAAAGTGTTTCGATACCTGTTATTGGAATTGGAGCTGGTGCAGGAGTTGATGGACAAGTATTAGTGCTTCACGATATGATTGGTATGACCCATGAATTCAATCCGCGTTTTTTACGTCGCTATATGAATTTATATGAAGAAATGACTGAGGCCATTGGTCAATATGTTAGTGATGTAAAGTCGGTTGATTTTCCAAATGAGAAAGAGCAGTATTAGGTTAGACTTGTTAGCTGTTAGCTGTTAGCTGTTAGCTGTTAGCTGTTAGTGAAAATTCATAAAACTTGTGTCAAAAAAAATTCTTTCAAACAAAAACAACCTTCAAGTACTTTACGAAGACAATCACATTATTATTGTAAATAAACGTGCTGGTGATATTGTTCAAGGTGATAAAACTGGTGATAAGCCTTTAAGTGACGTTGTTAAAGACTATCTCAAGAACAAATACAGCAAACCTGGCAATGTATATTTAGGTGTTGTGCATCGTTTAGATAGACCAACAACTGGAATCGTGTTGTTTTCTAAAACTAGTAAAGCATTACCTCGACTCAATAAACTCTTTTCAGAAAAAAAAGCCACTAAAACCTATTGGGCAATAGTTAAGCAATCACCTAAGTCTCAAAAAGGAACTTTAACTAACTGGCTTAAAAAAAATCCGAAGAACAACAAATCAACTGCTTATTCAAAAGAAATTAGTGGCAGTAAAAAAGCCATTCTTCATTATAGTATTAAACAAGTTTTAGATAATTATACATTATTGGAAATTGAATTAGAAACTGGAAGACACCACCAAATTAGGTGTCAGTTAGCCAATATTGGTTCACCTATAAAAGGGGATTTAAAATACGGATTTGATCGCAGCAATAAAGATGCAAGCATTAGTTTACATGCTAGACGTTTGCAATTCACACACCCAGTCTCTAAAGACCAAATTGATATTACTGCACCTTTACCAAATGATGCTATATGGAATGCTTGTAAGATTTAATAAGGATATTTTATTTTTAATGTTACACCTTCGTTAGGCTTTGACACTAAACTGAAAGTCGCATTAATTAACTCTGCTCTACTTTTCATATTGATTAATCCAGATCCTTTTTCAGACGTTTCCATATCAAAACCAACACCATTATCTGAAGCAGTTATTATTAGTTGAGACTCTTGGTAATTTAAACTCACATCAATATTTTCAGCTTCAGAATACTTTACAGAATTTGAAAAGAACTCTTGTAATATTCTAAACAATATAAGTTCATGCTTTTTATCTTGAATCTCTTTTTGACTGCCATTTATTTGTAATTGAGCAGATTCAAACTTCATGCGTTTTAGTCGATTTAATTCGTTAGAAATCGATTCCTCAAAGCCTAGATTTAACAAGACTTCATTATTAAGAGATTTTGATAACGAACGTACTTCTTTAAGGCTCTCTTTAACGCTTTCTGAAGCTTCATCCATTTTATTTTTAAGTTCTTCTGGCGCTTTAGACATGACCATTTTTAATTGCATGTTCGCATAAATCAATAACTGACCAACATTATCATGAAGTTCCCAGCCTACATGCTTTAAAGTTTGCTCTTGAATTTCGGTTTGAGTTCTAGAAATTTCTTCATCAAATCGCTTCTGTTGTTCTATCTGTTCTAATAATAGTTTATGCTTTCTTTTCTGAAAGGTTACAAAAAATAGAATTATCATAACACATAACAACAATAATGCAAAAATAACATAACCTATTAAAACTATTTCCTCCTTATTTATTGTTTGCTCCTTTTGAGTGAGTACCAAAAACCGAATGTAATACATGAATACGTAAAAATGTTAATATATAACAATAGCAATGTTCTGAAATTTACAAATTCTGTATTAAAAGGCAATAAATAACCATGATAAATGAATAAAGGTGTTGCGCATAAATGCCATAATAACAACGCTACGCTAATATAAAAAGATGGTAATTTATAATACTGTAAAATAAAATCAGAGCTCATCAACTCTTTAAAGTATAAAATAATAAAAATAGATATAATTACTGATCCCAAGATATTATCATATGGCAAACCAATTACAAAAAATGCATCGGTAAATACATAATAGCATATAGAAAACACACTATAAGTAATAATAATAAATCTTATAATTAGCTTTGAAGTTGTATTAGTTATCAAATCTGAATAAAAAACACCTAAGAATCCTATAGTAAGAAAATTATATATGTTATAGATCCAAATATTTTGGCAGAACACACTATTTTTCCAAGCTATAAACCAACTATAGTCATAGTTATCTTGAAGTAAATGTTTATAGTAACCTAATATTTCTACCACAACTGTTATCCATAAAAAAACAACAAAAACTTTTAACTTCTGATTTTTTGTGTGCTTTAAATAAATAGATCCTAAAATCGCAGCAAATACTTCTAAAAACTTTGTAATAAAAGACCTATTCTCATAAAGAAATTCATTCACCTTAATAGTTTATTTACTGAGGATAATTAGCTCCAGGAGGATCTCCTTCTCCTCCATGATTTAAACCATTACCTCCTTGAAGGTCATTACTTTTCCCTTTTTGCATTGACAACATATTGCCTTCAGATTTATTTTCATAACCTGTAGGTACTAGTAAAAATGTAGAATATCCTGGTCGTTCTTTCAATTGAGGATGTGCTCCTGGATAAATTCTGATTCCATCCATAGTGTATCCCATTTCACTTGCCTGTTGTTCAGCTAAAGCAAGAAAATTTTTCAAATCTTCAAGAGCATACCAAGACGACCTATTGTCTCCTCCCTCAACACCCGCAAATACAGAGTCGTTTATGGCTTGGTATCTTGGGTTATACGCTTCGGTTAATGTTTTAATTTCTGTTGGCTTAATAATGCCTTTTGGAACTGGTATTTCTTTCACAGGGTCATCATTTTTATCGTTACAACAATAAAAATACATCGCTAGAGCTCCTAAAACAAATCCTAGAATTAGTAATACTAACTTTTTCATAATTTGGCTGGTTTAAATTAATTAATCAGTCTAATGTATTGAAAATCTTAACATAAAACCAAAAAAACATCTTTTTTTGAAGTTTTTTCTTACTCATCAACACATTTCAACCTAAATTTATCACCAAAAATCTTTTGTGATAGCAGATTTATGGAATTTCCAGATAGCTGAAAAATTCTCGAATAGCCTCCTGTAACTTGACTGTCTTGCATTAAAATCATTAACTTCCCTAAAGGTGTCAATTGAATTGTTCCAGGCAAAACCAATAATGTGATTATTGATTCTAATCTATTTTCAACTGCTTCTTCAACTTGATATGCCATTCTATTACTATCCTTAGAAATGGTAAACTCGGTAGATCATATTTTGTTTTGTTTAGATTTAGATAGCGCATTACATTCAATTCCTTTAAACACTTCAAGGTTTAGAGTATTAAAATGAAAATCATTAGCTTTTATTGAAGCAGATACTCGTGCATTAAAGTTATATTCTTTAATTGTTAGCACTTCGAGCATATCGTCTTTCTTCAACCATGAACATATTCGCTTTCTATGGTGTAAATTCCTTCTTGTATTGCTTTAGATATATCTGCATGCATTTTTAATATTACAGGAATCTTCCAATACCTAAAAGCACGATTTTTTTCACTTACTCTTTCGGAACAATGTGCTTTCAATACTAAAAATTCATCATTGATTTTATCAATACTATGCTTTCAAGACATTAATATTGAGACATATAAATAATTCATTTAAAGTATTTATTTAACACAAAATCTATAAGATGATTTTTAAAATTTAAGACATCTTCTAAAATTTCTTTGTCAATTATCTGAGGACATTACACCAAACGATTGGCTTGTTCTAGATTTAAAGTTGGAATTGAAGTTTGTGGTATTTCAACTAAACTCGATGGTTTTTTTGTTGTTCAGAAGAACTGTACATCAACACAAAAATCGCAAAACTGAGTACGTAAACATTTTCATGTTATAAACTTAAACATGTTTAGAATTAACCCAACCAACCTTCGCGATCCATGCTTCTATACTGAATGGCTTCTGAAATATGATTCCCTTGAATATGTTCTGAAGCTTCCAAATCAGCAATTGTTCTCGATACTTTTAGAATCCGATCATAAGCTCTAGCCGAAAGATTTAAACGCTCCATTGCATTTTTTAGAAGCTCTAAGGAATCCTTATCCAATTTACAATACTTACGAATTTGCTTGGTCGTCATTTGCGCATTGTAATGCACATTCTCTGAAGTTCCAAAGCGCTTCGTTTGAAGCTTCCGAGCTGCTGTCACGCGCTTTCTTATGTCGACTGAAGACTCACCTTTACGATCATCAGATAGTTTATCAAAAGGCACAGGAGTGACTTCAATATGAATATCGATACGATCTAACAAAGGCCCAGAAATCTTACTCAAATAGCGTTGCATTTCAGCTGGAGAAGATGTTGCAGGCGCATTAGGATCATTGAAATAACCACTCGGACTCGGATTCATACTAGCCACTAACATAAATGATGAAGGATAGGTTACTGTAAATCTCGCTCTAGAAATCGTCACTTCACGATCTTCTAAGGGTTGACGCATCACTTCCAGCACTTCGCGTTTAAATTCTGGTAACTCATCTAAAAACAACACGCCATTATGCGATAATGAAATTTCTCCAGGTTGCGGATAACTTCCGCCTCCAACCAAGGCCACATTTGATATCGTGTGATGCGGACTTCTAAATGGTCGTTGCGCCATGATTCCTGTATGCGCTTTAACACGACCAACTACCGAATGAATTTTTGTAGTTTCTAAGGCTTCATCTAAAGTCATAGGCGGCAAAATACTTGGCAATCGTTTAGCTAACATAGTCTTGCCAGCTCCTGGAGGTCCAATCAAGATAATGTTATGTCCACCAGCAGCTGCAATTTCCATACAACGCTTGATACTTTCTTGACCTTTAACATCGCTAAAATCAAACTCAGGAAAGTCTAAGTTTTTGTAGAATTCCTCTTTGGTATTGATAATCGTTTTCGGAATTAATTCGCCTTTATCAAAATGATAAATCACGTCTTTAATATTCTCAACACCAAAAACTTCTAATCCATCAACAATAGCAGCTTCTTTTGCATTTTGCTTCGGAAGAATAAATCCTTTAAAACCTTCCTCTTTCGCCTTAACAGCAATAGGCAAAGCGCCTTTTATAGGTTGCAAGTTTCCATCTAAAGACAATTCTCCCATAATGAGATAGTCTTCTAAATGTTCAGCTTTAATTTGATTCGTAGCTACTAAAATCCCAATTGCCAAAGTCAGATCATAAGCCGAACCTTCCTTACGCAAATCGGCAGGCGACATATTGATAATAATCTTTTTTCCTGGAATTTTATAACCATTATTTTGAAGTGCTGCGGCAATTCTGAAATTACTTTCTTTAATCGCATTGTCTGGCAAACCCACCAAATGATAACCAATTCCTGTATCAACATTAACTTCGACAGCTATTGTGGTGGCTTCAACACCAAAAACTGCACTACCATAAACTTTTTTGAGCATTTGAAGAATATTTACTCAAATATAGATAATATTCTATCAATTATAGAATTTAAAAAATAGTAAACATTGATTTAATTTTTCACAAATCGAATCACTTGCCCTTTACTATCAGCTTGAATTTTCAAGAAATAGATACCATTAGATAGGTTTTCGACATCTAAATTTACATTTTGGCTCGCTTCTAGATTATCAAAAGTTTTTAAAATTCTTCCGTTGATATCAACAATACTAATGTCATGAATATCAACGTTACTCTGAATCGTTAGTTTAGAATTTGTTGGATTAGGAAATACTGTGAATGTATTATCTTCAAATTCAGAAACCGAAAGTACATCTGTAATATCATACACTTGAGCAAAACCAGCATAACTAGCATTATTATCGTTACTTGGATCACCAACAACAACTTTTGTTCCATCGGTTGTTAGGTCAACTACCCAACCAAATTCATCATTTCCGTTCACACCTGTTAAAGGATTTCCAATCTGATTCCAATTATCGTTAGCAAATCTATAGAGCTTCATATAATTAGCTTGAGGTGCTCCAACAGCTAAAATGCTTCCATCTCCAGACAAATCAATAGACCAACCAAAACGCTGAAAGCCTCCATCACCTTGAAGAGCTAGACCTAAAGGCTGCCAAGAATTAGCATTCAATTCAAACACCTCAACTTCGCCAGAATTATTACCGTTATCATCATTTCCCCAACTACCAATAGCAATTCTGGTTCCATCATCAGAAATTGCAGAGGACGCTCCAAAAAAGATACTCGGAACATCTCCTGTAAGTGTAGCACCAACTTGAGTCCAAGTAGAATTATCAAAAGCATAGACTTTAGCATAACCTACTCTAGTTGTACCATCTTCATTAATCCAAGCACCACAAATCACATGATTTCCGTCACCAGACATATCTACAGACATTCCAAAAACATCATTTGAGGTATCGCCTTCAACTTCAAAAGATAAATTCCACTGACTGCCATCATAATCAAAAATCTTTAAAGCACCTGTATCGCTTCCGTTTGTGGCACTGTCAAAATAAGGTGCGCCAACAGTAATTCGGTTACCATCATTAGAAATAGTGACATTTGTACCAAATTCGTGAAAACCATCACTACCATATAAGGTACTTCCTTTTTGAATCCAATCATTTCCATCAAATCCAAATACTTGAACACTTCCTTCAGTAACTTCAAACGTGTCACTATACTGAATTCCGATAACAATTGTTAATCCGTCGTCAGTAATATCAACTGAACGTCCTGCGTTATCACTTTCTGCATAAGCATCAAACGTACTTCCTAATTGTACCCAATCTGTACCATCAAACTGAAACACCTTTATTTGACCAGAACTATCGCCATTTATAGAGCTATTTGGTGCTCCTACAACAATTGTTTGTCCGTCACCAGATGTCGCGACCGACCAACCTAAAGCATTGTAAATTGCAAGTCCATTAATATCGCTACCTAATTGCGTTTGAGCTGTTATTGACATTGAAACTAATAAGATTAAAGAAAAGACGAAAAAGTGTTTCATTATAATTCATTTTTGTTCAAATCTATGGCTTTAGTTGTTGACTAACAAACTCTAAAGCACGCATTTCATTATAGTAGATATTATTCTCTTGAATAACCCTTACACGCACACCATTTTTCATGTTTTCGAACATCGTAATTGAAGCTTCTGCATCTAACATAACTGACTGAAAACTTACCGTTCGTCGAATAAATAATACATTTTATAGATAAAATGAAAAATAATTCTATGTTTGTCATCCCAAATTTAACCTACTATGAAAAAATTACTACAATCAAACCTATTGTTGTTTACAATATCGTGTTTGCTGTTTTTTAGCTGTACAACCGAATCAGATGAAACTGAAACAGCTTGCGAATGTGAAGAAATCACTTGCATCGAAGAAAAATACGTAGAAAACGGCATCTGGTTATTAAATAGAATTGAGACCAATCGTGTTGCTGTAGAATGCCAAGATGAAACCGACTTTATTAGAACTGGTAATGGCACTGAAGCAAGAAGCATACAATGTAATAATAACTAATCTTGCACTGTAGCTTTAACAAACTCTAAAGCACGCTTTTCGTTATAGTAGATATTATTCTTTTGAATAAATCCTACGTGACCACCAAATTTTGGCATTTCTAAATGTAGATTATCATTCTGTTTTGCTTCTTTTACTGGAAAGCATTCAGCAGACAAAAACGAATCATTTAACGCATTTATTAGTAATGTTGGAACTGTTATGTTTTTTAAGAATTGCAAGCTACTTGATTGTTCGTAATAGTCTAAAGCATCTTTAAATCCATGAGCTTTAGATGTATAAACCTCATCAAAATCTCTTAAAGTTTTTATTGAATTAATTTCTGTAACCGTAATATTATCAGGGAATTGATTGATTTTTATTTTCAACTTATTTACGAGGTGATTTTTAAATCGAATTGCAAAAGCTTTGTTTTTAAATTTATGCAATTCTTTTGAAGCACTAGCTAAATGAACAGGAACTGAAATCGCTATTGCAGCTTTAATCTCAGACGGAATTTCTCGGTGTTCACCTAAGTATTTTAAAGTAATATTTCCACCTAAACTAATGCCTTTAATGTAAATTTTTGAATAGCCTTTTTGAATACAATGTTGTACCACATCATCTAAATCGTTTGTAGCTCCAGAATGGTAACTGTGATAAAAACGATTATCCTCTCCACTACAACCTCTAAAGTTCACACAAACCGCATCTACTCCATTTCGATTAAATAGTTTAGCAGCTCCAGTAACATATGGTCGCTGAGCATGACCTTCAAGTCCATGAAGTAAAATAATTACAGCATCAGATTTACTTTCTGCATAACTCCAATCAAGATCTAAAAAGTCATTATCTCTAGTATTTATGCGTTCACGTTGTTGCTCTAACCCTTTTATTTTTCTAACTAAACCTGAATAGACTGTAGCAACAAATCCGTTTTTAAATTGAAAAGGAGGTTTGTAGGTTGATTCTAATATTGGCATTTTATTAATTAACCGTTAAGGACGTAAATTCAAAAACATTTCCGTTAAACAACCCTTTATCACTTAACTTTAATGATGGAATTACCAGTAATGCCATAAACGACAAGGTCATATAAGGCGCATTAAGCGTACTACCAAGTTGTTTAGCCATTTTATCAAGCTCTGCATACTGTTTCCCAATAGTTTCTCCATCTTTATCGCTCATAATTCCTGCTACTGGAAGTGGAACAATTTTTTCTTCGGAAGAGGATACTGCACAAATTCCGCCTTTATGTTCAACAATTAAATTTACAGCTTTACAAATCGCTTCATCTGAAACTCCAACAGCAATGATATTATGTGAATCATGACCAACTGAAGATGCAATGGCACCTTCTTTAAGTCCGAAATTTTTAATAAACGCAATAGCTGGTTTATCATTTTGATAACGATTAACAACAGTCATTTTTAAAACATCAGTATCGATGTTTGACACCAAGTTTCCATCTTGAATCGTGACATCTTCAATAAGCTCATTAGTAACCAACTGACTTTCAAGCGCTTCAATAACTCGTATTTGCTTTGCTTCAGCAGAAAGTTTAAAATCTAAAACTTCTTTCTTACTAGTATTAAAGTTATTTAGGTTTTCAAAAGCTATTGACTTCAATTTAGAGATTCCGTTTTCGCTTACTATTTCACCATTGATATAGGTTTGTAAAACCTTGAAGTCTTTTAAATTTTCTACCACAATACAATCTGCATCATCTTCAACTCGTAACAAGCCAACATCAAGATTATAGTGCTCAACAGGATTGATACATGCTGCCTGCAACACTTTAAACACGTCGATTCCTTTAGCAACTGCTCGAGCACATAATTTATTGATATGACCTACAATTAAGTCGTCTGGATGCTTATCATCACTACAAAACATCATATTTTCAAAATATTCAGGAAGCAAATCGATTAAAGCTTCAAAGTTTTTTGCTGCACTACCTTCACGAATTAAAACTTTCATGCCTTTTTGAAGCTTCTCTAAGCCTTCTTCATAAGTAAAACATTCGTGGTCAGTAGACATTCCTGCAGCTATATATTTTGTAATATCATCACCAACAACTCCAGGTGCATGACCATCAATTGGTTTGTTATAATGTTTTGCCCAAGCGATTTTTTTCAACACCTCTTCATCGTCAAACAAAACTCCAGGATAATTCATCATTTCTGCCAAATACTTAATCTCAGGTCTTGACATTAATTCCTTGATAGCTTCAGCATTAATAACAGCTCCAGCCGATTCAAACGATGTTGCTGGCACGCAAGAAGGTGCTCCAAAATTAAATTTAAATGGTGTTTGCTTTCCATTTTCAATCATAAAATCAACGCCTTCTACTCCAAGCACATTGGCAATTTCATGAGGATCGGAAACGGTTGCTATTGTACCATGATTGACTGCAATTTTAGCAAACTCACTTGGTACCAACATTGAGCTTTCAATATGAATGTGCGCATCGACAAAACCAGGTAAAATGAAGTGATTTACATTATGATCTTTTTCTTCAATAGATTTAATTTTACCTTTTTCAATAAGAATTTCGCCTTTATAAATGCGACGATTTTTGATGTCTACAATTTGTCCTTTTAATATCATAAATAGGTCTTAAGACTTCTCAGCTACGCTCGAAGTGACAGTTAATTGAATTTTTAAAATATTAGTTGTGTTTTCAGTAACTTTAAAACGATTATCTGCTCGTCTTGCAATTACCCAAACAATTTTGTCTTCAGAAGTCAGCAACCACACATTTTCTTTGTCAACTAACGATAGTTTTTCATCTTTAAAATATTTGCTGAGTTTTTTCTTGCCTTGCATTCCGAAAGGATAAAACACATCGCCTTTTTCCCATTTTCGAAGCTGCAAAGGGAATTGCAACTGGTCTTTATCTATATAAATTATAGTTTTCGAATGTTCTTCAATTGCTTTAACTACTTCAAAATTTAAAGTACCAAATGGTGTTTTAGTTACTTTATCATTTTCATTAATAATAAAAAAAGATGCTTCAGATGTACTTCCTTCTGAAGGACATCTATTGGTTAAAATCAAGTAATCTCTATCTTTAAGCAATCGATGCGATTTGGACAAGACTTGTTTACCAGATTGAGCTTTAAGAAGGTTTACGACATCATTCCACTCTGTGAATCCGTAATCTTTAAACACTTCAAACAGATATGCTTTTGGGTTACTGACTTTATTAAATTCTGAAATTTTAAATGTCACTTGAGTTGTGTTGTCAGCTTCGATTACATGTTCTAAAAATTCATTCAAATGTTCTGCCACAATCGTTTCAGTTTCCTTAAGATTAGAAATTGTTGTATTGAAATTTGACAACAATTCTGGAGTCATATCTTTGAGTTGCGGAATGATATGATGTCTAAGTTTATTTCTTAAATAATCATCTGAAGCATTACTACTATCTTCTCGCCATTGCAAATCATTTTGTTGTGCATAATCTTCGAGTTGTGTTCTAGAAAATGGCAATAATGGTCTGACGATATTATCATTAATTTCTGGAATACCTGTTAAGCCTGTTAAACCAGAACCTCTAGTAAGGTTAATTAAAAACGTTTCAAGATTATCATCGGCATGATGTGCTGTTAAGATATAATCGAAGTTAAAGCTTTTAGCGAGTTCAAAAAACCAATTGTAACGCAATTCGCGAGCAGCCATTTGGATGGATAACTTTTCAGTTTCAGCAAACGTTTTTGTATCAAAATGCTCTATAAAAACTTCTAAACCCAATTGTTCGGCTAAATCAACTACAAATTGTTCATCTACATCACTTTCATTTGCACGTAACTTAAAATTACAATGTGCGAGTGTAATATCTAGATTTAACTTTGAACATAAATGCGTTAATACCACACTATCTAATCCACCAGAAATAGTAATAAGCAACTTACCTTTGTT
Organism: Psychroserpens sp. S379A; assembly: GCF_049800755.1. NCBI lineage: Bacteria > Pseudomonadati > Bacteroidota > Flavobacteriia > Flavobacteriales > Flavobacteriaceae > Psychroserpens > Psychroserpens sp. S379A. Next base: position 736,229 of record NZ_JBNAFQ010000001.1, read on the forward strand.
TAGAAAAGGGAAATTATTAGTTATATGTTGTTTGTATAGAGTTAGCACTTGTGTTAGATCATTAGATGGTTAGATGGTTAGATTGTTAGATTGTTAGATTGTTAGATTGTTAGATTGTTAGATTGTTAGATTGTTAGATTGTTAGATGAATCTACAATATTTTTTAAATCAATTAATAACAACTTTTTTTACTTTCAACTTTTAAACTTTATAACTATTCATTATCCTTCCAAAACTTCACGCATTGCTTTTGCTTTAACGAGACATTCTTCATATTCTTTAAGTGGATCACTTTTAGCAGTAATAGCTCCTCCTACAGAGTAAGATACATATTTTTTAGATGCATTGTATAAAATACTTCTAATGACCACATTAAAATCGAAATCTTGATCTGGAGTAAAATAGCCAACAGCACCAGAATACAATCCGCGTTTGGTTTCTTCAAGCGTTTCAATAATTTTCATTGCTGAAATTTTTGGTGCTCCTGTCATGCTTCCCATAGGAAATGTACTTTTAATAACTTCAACTGGACTTATGTCTGGTTGTACTTCTGAAACTACAGTAGAAATCATTTGATGCACTTGCTCAAAGGTATACACCTTACAAAGCTCCTCAACCTTTACACTTCCTTTGGTTGCCGTTTTAGACAAATCATTTCTAACTAAATCAACTATCATAACATTTTCACTACGCTCTTTAATATCTTCGGAAAGTATCTTTTTAAGCTCATCATCTTCCGTTTGATTTAACGATCGTTTTGCTGTGCCTTTAATGGGTTGTGATACGATTTTAGTGCCTTCTTTTTTAAGATAACGCTCAGGAGAAGCCGACAATAAATACTTATCATAAACTCTTAAAAATGTTGCGAAAGGTGGTTTTGAAATCCGATTAAGATTATTGTAGATCTCTATTGGATGAATCGATGTGTTTTCGGCATAAAACTCCTGACAAAAATTAGCTTCGTAAACATCTCCTCTTTGAATGTGAGCCAACATAGCATTTACTTTGTCAAAATATGCATCCTTATGGATACGTAATTTGATTTTGATGTGCTCTGATAGACTTTGATTTTGAGACTTCTCGACTGCGCTCGAAGGGACAACAGACTCAATTTGTTTTAAATCGGTTTCTAATTCATCAGACACAAAGTTTAAGTACTGAATTTCTAATTCATTTCCTTTAAGTAAAAATATTTTTTTAGGTTGAAAGAAAAACAATTCTGGAAAATGTAAACCATCAAAATTACGAGATGATAATTGTTCGACATCATTTTTTAAGTCGTAAGACAAATAACCAAATAACCAGTCTTTTGTTGAAGATTGATAAACTTTTAATTGTTCAAAAGCATCATCGTAATCGGTGTGAATACTTGTAAATGCTTCAACTGCTAAAACAGCATCATAACTTGAATATTGCTGTTGGTAGTTATTAGAATCTAACCAAACGACTTCTTCAAACTGAGTGCTCCAACTTAAGAGTTGATCTTTAAAATCTTTAGGATTAGAAATATGTTTCCGTGTAAGTGTTCTCAATGCCATTTTATGATGCACAAAAATACAGAATTAAAGCGATGAATAACAAGTATCATATTCCGAAGTAAAAAAGTACCTTTGCATCATGGAGCAAGACATCACTTTTCAGGATTTAAACTTAAACACACCTCTTTACAACGCTTTAGACGATCTAGGATTTATAAAACCTACTCCTATTCAAGCGCAAGCTTTTAACATGGTCGCTTCAGGAAAAGATGTTGTTGGTATAGCACAAACTGGTACAGGAAAAACCTTTGCTTATATGCTGCCAATTTTGCGTCACTTAAAATATTCTACTCAAGACAATCCAAGAGTTCTCGTTTTGGTTCCTACAAGAGAGCTTGTAGTTCAAGTTGTTGATGAGATAGAAAAAATAGCAAAGTACATCAATGTTCGTGTTTTAGGTGTTTATGGAGGCACTAATATCAACACTCAAAAGCAAGCTGTAGCTCAAGGACAAGATATTATTGTTGCGACTCCAGGACGATTGTTTGATCTAGCTGTAAGTCGTGTTTTACAATTAAAAAGTATTCAGAAATTAGTTATTGACGAAGTAGATGTAATGTTAGATTTAGGTTTTAGACATCAATTACTAAACATTTTTGACATCTTGCCTGAGCGTCGACAAAACATCATGTTTTCGGCAACTATGACTGATGATGTTGATGAATTAATTACCGATTTCTTTATCAAACCTCAACGTGTTACAATTGCAGTTTCGGGAACACCTTTACACAATATTGAACAACAACGCTATGATGTTGAAAATTTTTATACTAAGGTTAACCTTTTAGAATATCTATTACACGACTCTGAATCTTACAATAAAGTCTTAATATTTGTAGCTTTTAAAAAACTTGCAGACAAACTTTTTGAAGAGTTAGAAGAGCGTTTCCCAACCCAATCTTGTGTAATACACTCTAACAAAACACAAAATTACAGATTGCGAAGCATTGAGCAATTTAGAGCTGGAGAGAACAGAATTCTCATTGCTACAGATGTTATGGCTCGTGGTTTAGATATTGAAAATATTAGTCATGTTATTAATTTCGACACACCTAAATATCCTGAAAACTACATGCATCGCATTGGTAGAACAGGTCGTGCAGAGCAACAAGGACAAGCACTTACGTTTTCAACAGAAAAAGAACAAGAAGCGATTGAAACGATTCAAGACTATATGGAAATGCAAATTCCAGTTATAGATTTTCCTGAAACTGTTGAAATTTCAAAGCAACTCATAGAAGAAGAGCGTCCGCAAATTAGAGAACGCAACAATCCTACAAAACGCAAATCTGATGAGGAACCTGGAGCTGCATTTCATGAGAAAAAGGACAAAAACAAAAAAGAGAATTTAGGAGGTTCGTATAAATTTAAAATTGCTGCTAAGTACAAGAAACCCAAAACTAGAGGAGATAAAAATTACAACAAACGCAATAAGAGGAAATAGCTGTTGGCTGTTGGCTGTTGGCTGTTGGCTGTTGGCTGTTGGCTGTTAAAATATAAAAAACCCTTTCCATAAAAATGAAAAGGGAAGCGAAAAATCTTCAAATTGTTAGAGCCATATAATTGTACTAACCTTTAACCCTAAAATTATATTAATCCATAACTTTTATCTGATTTTCCACTATATCTTTGATAGGCACCACATGTTTCCCTTCAGCGTTTTTTAAAACGACAGAAATATTACTAATCTCAACAACCTCATAGATATCGTTTTTAAATTCAATCTTCTTACCTACTTCATAGGTTTTTCTCGTATAAAATGTTCTTAGCAAATCTGCTATAATTTCACGAGCACCTAAACCAAACGCTATAGCAAACGACAATAAAAATGCAGCAAGAATCATGGTTAGATTGCTGGTAATAATTTCTGTATTAACGCCTGCTTGATTTAAAGCGGTTATTGAAATAAAAATAACCAACAAGAAGAATACGATTTGACTGATAATTTTTCCGCCTGACAAATCCATTGATTCGAAAAAGGATTGCAATCCTTTCTTAACAAAATTTGCGAATAATAAACCTAGAGTAAAAATGACTAAGGCTACAAATAATTGAGGTACATATCCTAAAAAGTTACTGATTTGCTCAGATATAATCTTTAGGTTTAAAATATCAGACACCACAATAAGTATCATGATATAGATCATCCATTTTACAAAGGTTGATACAATTTTTATCGTATCGAAATTAAGTTGTTTTCCTTCTACAATTTCAATTTCATTTAGTTTATCGTCAAGCTTATTAGCTTTAGAAAGCTTTAGTGCTTTTTTAATGATTTTAACAATAAGTTTAGACACTAACCAACCAATAATTAAAACGACTATTGCTCCTATTATACTTGGAAATATTTTCGTCATTTCTAACCACATCGTAGAGAGCGATTCCATGGCTATATTTTTATACTCAGTTATTGTATTCATTTTTAATTGATTATTTATTAATAGCGATTATTTTTTATCTCGTTTATTCATTACTGTTTCGATAACATCTCCAAGGTTATAAGAGAATAATTCTGCTAATTCCATTAATAATTTTGCAATGGCAATATCGTTCATCACCTTAGATTTTAACTCTGGTGGAACAGCTTTTAATGGCTTATTTATGTCTTTAAAAGGATTCTCCATCACGCAAAATTCTTATTATAAACGGTTAGCAATTTATCCTTAGCACGTTTAATTCTCATTTTAACAGCACTTTCTCCAATATCTAAAACACTTTCCATCTCTTTTATAGAGAGATTGTCTTGGTATTTTAGCAATAGTATCATTTTTTCATCAGGCGATACGAGTTCTAAAGCTTGTTTAAGCTTATCTAACCTCATATCACTAAAGCCTTCATCATTTGGTTCTTCTGAAATATTTTCAATATCTGTATAATCTACAGATTGCTTTTCAAATTTTTTAGCTGTATTTCGAGTGACATAATTCACACAATGATTATACGTAAACGCATATAACCATGTTGAAAATTTAGACTTCCCTTTGAAGCTTGCCAGCTTCACAAATAGCTTTAAAAACACATCCTGTGTTAAGTCTTTTGCTTCGTCTTCATCTTTAGCAAATCCATAACATTTGTTATAAACTAAAGACGCAAAACGATCGTACAAAACTTCAAACAGTAAAGTATCATTGTTTTTAACAATGTTACTCACTAATTCTTCATCAGTTTGTTTGCTAATTTTCTCTAAGGGTTCCAAATATTTTGGATTGATTATAAAGGTTATTATTAAGACACTTGCTTTATTGAAAAGTCACATTAAAACATTAAAAAAAATAAATTTATCAAAATTCACTCAAACTTTTGAATCAGAAAAACAAAAAAAAGCGAACTATATAAGTTCGCTTCACATAAATAAAAAATAGCTTTATTTAGTCACCTTGTAGAGTTTTTATACGTGTTTTTAGTTGTTCGGTGTTATTTATGTTATAAGCCTTACTAAGATATTTTATGGCTTTGTCAATCTCGTTAACAGATTCAAAATAATCTGCTAACACTTCGTAAGCCATAGTACTCTTAGGATAATACTCTATAGCTTTATGCATAAACAATTTGGCTTTTTCTATTTGTTCGGTTTGAAAATACATATGCCCATAACCTATAAAAAGCTCTTCTGCCATTGGTGGCACAATATATCCAAAATGATTTTTATAGATGACCTCTTGTGATTTTAATAGTGCGTTTAAAGTTTCAATGGAAGTTTCAGGATTGTTATACATTTGAGGATTTTTAAATTGATACCATTTAAATAATTCAACTAATCCGTCTCGAATAGCTGGCAATGGAACAGTGCCATGTAAATCTTCAGGATATACTTTCCAACTAAATTGGAGTCCGTTTTGTTTATTAGCTAAGGCACATTCAGAAAACTCTACAATTGAACGCGAAAACAATGTAAATTCTGAAGTGTTCTCTTTAAGGTTATCTATAGTAACTGTTTCATCATACATGTGCAATTGTTCTGCTGCCATAGCCACAAAAAGAGATTTATTTTTAAAGGTTTTGGTTTTCAACAAAACTTTAGCTTCTTTCAATAGTTTTTGGTTATCCCAATCTAAACTTGGGTCAATCGAGATATAATTATTAAAAAGATGAGTATGGTTTATCAATACATTTATAGTAAATAAACCAGCATACGAATGTCCTATTAATGTTTTATAACTTGATGTTTGATAATCTTTATCAATTTTTGGCATTAATTCGTCTTCAATAAATTGCGTAAACTGTTCTGCTCCTCCAGATTGAGCATTAAAAACACTTCCTCTTTTGGTTTCGATTTTTGATGTGGTCAAATCATGTGTTCGGTTTTTTCTATTAGAGATACCTACTAAAATCATATGAGGCATATAATGTCCCCAATAATTATTATAAACGACATCTAAATTTGATTTTAAAGAAAATCCATCTAACATATAGACCACAGGATACTTTGTGTCATTTTTCGGGTTGTAATTCTCTGGTAATTTCACCCAAAACTTTCGGTAATCTTTTAATATTTCTGAATACACACTATCAACAACCTCTGCATTTGCTTGAAAAGCCTCGTGATTAGTTTGAGCATAAGTTGATAGCGTCAAAAAAGTTAAAATGATTAAAACTGCCAATTGATATGTTTTTGCCATACTAGTAGAGTTACTTATTTTGTGTTAGAGTCTAATACCATTCTTAAAACCAAAATCCCTATTCTGGCGACAACAAAAGAAAAAAGTCCGAATGTAGCTGTTAACAACGATACTTTTAATCCACCAGCAAAGATAGATGGATCAGGATTACCCATTGCTTCAACCGAATCAAACGCAGTAATTAACCCTAAAACAGAGCCTAAAAAACCCAACACCAAACCTAATAAACTTGAGTCTATGGTAAGTTTTAACATTTTATGTGCCTTTTCAGAAGATTTCCTAGATTGAATAAATCCAAGTATCAAAAATCCTACTGACATGAGTAAGCACAATAAAATAAGTGTCATAAAAAGCGGACCACCTTCAACAAAAATATTATTAAAAATAGCAAGCGAAACCATTGAGTTTAGCATTTGTGTTAATGTTATCATAGTTTTAAATTTAGTTAAACATATCCAAACATACATATCAAATCATGTAAAACTATTTTAATGCGACCAACAACCTGTTTTCTTTTGGATTCTACATAACTGTCAAAAACCTTACTAAATTGGTTATTCATCTCTAATGCATTTGCTTCAGAAGAAAAAATACTAATATTGCACAACAACTATGATTTCTCAACAACTCATATTTAGAAAGATTGCTCAAGTTTTACTTCATTGTATATTCTGGATTGGTGTTTTGTTATTTTACTCCTATTTTTTTGAAACCAATACCAGTAATCGCGAAGACACTTTTCATTTTGCCTTGTTTCTAATGCCAATAACTATTGCAACCACTTACGTTGCCACTCACAAACTTATTCCAGATTACCTAATCACCAAACGTTATTGGAGGTTTGTTTTATATAGCACATATACCTTTATTGTTTCGTTATACCTATTGTTTGTTTCTATTTTCTTCAGCCTGATTTACATCTCAAATTTTCAATATGCTGAAATGAATCCGCTTACAAAAAGTGTTTTAATTATAATGACTGCAGTTTATCTGGTTGTTATTATTGTTAGTGCTTTTAAACTCCTGAAACTTAATTTAAAACAAACTTCAAGAGCAAAAACTCTAGAAACTAAAATCTTAGAAACGCAACTCAAACTTAAAGAACAAGAATTGAATTATTTAAAGATGCAAATTCATCCGCATTTTTTATTTAATACTTTAAACACTATGTATGGTTTTGCTCTTAAAAAAGCCAACCAAACACCAGATATGATATTGAAATTATCAAACCTTTTAGATTACTTATTATATCAAGCTAAAAAACCTTCAGTTTTGATTACTGAAGAAATTGAGCACATAAAAGATTATATCGACTTAGAGAAAATGCGATTTAACAACACTTTAAATATTGATCTTAACATAAACATTCAAAATGAAAACTTAACCATTGCTCCAATGCTATTACTTCCTTTTGTTGAAAACAGTTTTAAACATGGTAACCTTACACATGGAATTCTAGATATCAATATCACGTTAGAAGCAAACTCAAAAGCCATCACATTTCAAGTTGAAAATACTGCTACAAAACCTCAAAACTCAAATTCTGGTATTGGTTTAGAAAACATAAAAAAACGATTAGAACTACTTTATCCTAACACCTACGAATTGCACATTTCAAATCAATTAGGCATTTTTAAAGTCATTCTAATTTTAAACACTTTGCAACATGACAGCTAACAAACCCATTTCGTGCTTGATCGTTGATGATGAAGCCATTGCCAGAGACATCATTGCAACACATTTATCTAAAATTAATAACATTAATATAGTAGATAGCTGTAGTAATGCTACTGAAGCTTTTAATGTGATAAGCAATACAACAATCGATTTGGTATTTCTTGATATCAACATGCCTCAAATTTCGGGTATTGCCTTTGCAAAATCTATCAATAGTGATATTAAAGTTATTTTTACAACTGCTTACAGAGATTATGCTGTAGAAGGTTTTGAACTAAAAGCAGTTGATTATTTATTAAAACCCATTTCGTTTGAACGTCTGCAAAAAGCTATCAATACTTATTTTGAAGTACACACAAAATACAATCACAATCAAGACTATACCAATGACAATTCAAATTTCATTTTTGTAAGATCCAATCGAAAAATGATTAAGGTAGATTTTGAATCTATCATCTACATTGAAAGTTATAGTGACTATCTAAAAATTCATACCACAGAGCAAACCATTGTAACCAGAGAAACCATAACAGCAATTGAAGCTAAGTTACCAAAATCTCAATTTTTAAGAATTCATCGCTCTTATATTATTGCTTTAAATTGTATCGATTCGTTTACATATGAACAAATTACCATTAATGAAAAATCGTTAACAATTAGTAGAAGTTATAAAAACGAAGTCTTACAATTTTTGCAAAAATTTTAACGTTATTCAATAAAGCTTCTTTTATTGCGTTGGACTATTATTAGTATTTTTGAACAAAGCCTAATTAATGTCTGAATACCTACACAAACTTTTACCAAATCTCAAACCATTTAATTATGATCGTCATCACGACACTCTATTTATTAATAAGGAATGGGTTTTAGTAAATGGGATTTCTAAGAAAAAATCGGTATATACTTTTAAAGATGAAAACATCTTGGAAATTTCAAGAAAAGCATCGGTAATTAAAACCTCATGGACACTAAGTTTTAATAATATTTTCACTATTGAAACCGAAGATGGTATCATTACTGTAAAAGCATTTTTTAAAGATGATGATATTTTAGTTTTGAATCATCAAGACAAAGACGATTTCGCTTTATTCATCAACACAACTAACCATCTAGAAGACTTGAATAGCGTAGAAGACATTCAAGATTATTTAAAGGAAAAATACAAGCAAAAAGTATCTAACCTAATTTACGAACACGAATTCTATTATATTGAAAAATCAAAAGAATTTGGACCTTTTACAGTTGAAGCCCTTTCAAAAAAGGTTAAAAATGACGACATAAGTGCTTATTGTTTTGTAAGAGATATTAATGAAAACGATTACAGCAAACGACTTCGAATCATCGATTTAATTAAAGAACTATAATCTAAAATAAAAAAGCGAACCACACTTCGACTAAGCTCAGTGACTAGATTCGCTTTTTATTATAAGATTCCTCGATTTTCTCGGAATGACAATCTATTTATTACTAGAATCTGAAAACAAGTTCAGATTAAACATGTAGTGCTCTATCGTCTGTTGCTGCTAAAGCAGCTTCTTTAATCGCTTCAGCAAACGTTGGATGCGCATGCGACATACGAGAAATATCTTCAGCAGATGCTCTATATTCCATAGCTACAACAGCTTCAGCAATTAAATCGGCACAACGTGCTCCAATCATATGAACACCTAAAACTTCATCTGTATTTTTATCGGCTAATATTTTTACAAATCCGTCAATATCACCACTAGCTCTCGCTCTTCCTAAAGCTCTAAATGGAAATTGACCAACTTTATATTCGGTTCCTGTTTCTTTTAATGCTTCTTCCGTTTTACCAACTGCTGCAACTTCTGGCCAAGTATAAACCACACCAGGAATTAAATTATAGTCAATATGTGGTTTTTGTCCTGCTAAAGTTTCCGCAACAAAAACACCTTCTTCTTCAGCTTTATGAGCTAACATTGCTCCTTTTATCACATCACCAATCGCGTAAATATTAGACACATTGGTTTGCAAGTGTTCATTAACTTCTACTTGACCTCTATCATTTAATTTTACTCCTGCAGCTTCAGCATTTAAACCATCAGTATAAGGACGACGTCCAACAGACACCAAGCAATAATCTCCTTTAAATTCAACAAGCTCTCCTTTTTTGTTTTCAGCTTTTACAATCACCTCATCACCATTACGCTCAACAGATTGCACTTTGTGCGACACCATCATTTTACATTTGGCTTTCTTAAAGACTTTATTTAATTCTTTAGATAAACCAGCATCCATCGTTGGTAAAATGCGATCCATATACTCAATCACAGTTACTTCTGCACCAAGACGTCTGTATACTTGTCCGAGTTCTAAACCAATAACTCCACCACCAATAATCATTAAATGCTTTGGAATTTCTTTGAGTTTTAAAGCTTCAGTAGATGTAATAATACGTTCTTTATCAATAGTAATAAAAGGTAAACTTGATGGTTTAGAACCTGTAGCAATAATGGTATTTTTTGCTTCAATTTCGCCTGCATCTTTACCTTCTATCTTGATATGGGTTGCATCTTTAAAGCTTCCTAAACCTTCATAAACGTCAATTTTATTTTTCTTCATTAAGAAATCAATTCCTCCTGTAGTTTGATCGACAACGGCTTGTTTGCGAGCAATCATTTTTTCAAGATTCACTTTGATATCGCTAGGAATTTCAATGCCATGATCTTCAAAATGTTTTGTTGCTTCTTCATAATGATGAGAAGAGGACAATAAAGCCTTACTAGGAATACAACCAACATTTAAACAAGTACCTCCAAGTGTTGAATATTTTTCGATTATTGCTGTTTTCATGCCTAGTTGCGCACAACGAATTGCTGCTACATATCCACCAGGACCAGAACCTATTATTGCTACATCGTATGATTTCATAAAGTATTTTTTTATCGGTTTTTAATTCAAATACAAAAATACAATTTTGATTAATGATTTACTAGTATTTTTAAGTGTTTACACAAGCACAAAAAAAGCCCATTCATTTTTAGATTTTCATAAAAACCTAATCCGAATGAGCGTATTTTTTCCCTCTTGAATTAATAACAGTTCAAAATTCTGTTTTTTCTTTTAATCAAGCAATACTCAATTTGAGTATTTGTTATTAATCATATAAAATGTTGATTCATTTTAAGCATTCCAACAAGTTCTCCTGTAGAAGAGACATTAAGTTTTTTGAGAATATTTCTTCTGTGCGTATCAACAGTATGCGGACTTATATTCAATTTTTCTGAAATAGTTTTACTAGAATGATCTAACAAAAGTAGCCTTATAACATCACGCTCTCTGTTGCTAATACCATCACTAAGCAATTTTTGAGAAAAATTGTTGTAATAAATAGTTTCGTATTCATTTTGAGCATTTAGCAATTTAGCAGATGCTGTTATTTTCATTTTAATACTTGAATCTAATACAGTATAATGTGCTAATCCAATAATTGGTTTCCCTTCTGAATCGAATGCTAAAGGTGTGGTATTCTGAATAATATTAACATAAATACCGTCTTTATTTTTGAATCTAAAATTCCACGTATAATTTGCTCTATCTCGATCTGCAACTGGAATATTCCCTAGAGTAAACTCCATAAGTTGGTTTAATGCAGAAAGCCAACCTTCAATGTCTTCAGGATGAATTCTTGACCAGAAATAACGCATACCTTTACTACTCATTTCATTAGAATCAAGTCCTAAACACGCATTAAAATTCTTACTAATATATTCAAACGTTAAATTTTGAGTGTTTGTGATACAAAAGAACGTAGAACTGTATGGTAAAAACTTATCAAGTTCTATCATCTTTTTAATATGTTCTTTAAGCAGTGGTTTTTCGTAAGATTCAAATATAGATTTATAAAAATCTTTAATTCGATGGTATTTCATAGTATTGTTCAGCTGTATTTAGAGCATTATAAAAGTACACGTTTTTTTTAACTAGGAAACCCTAGCATTTCTCCCATTCCAACAGTAAACAACCAACAACCATAGATAGCGTGTTCGATAGATACTAAAAATGTTGATTTTGTTTTTTTAAATGTTAGTGCAAATAAAATTCCACCAATAAAAGTTAAAACCATTACCAGGCCGTTTCTAAAAAAGATATGAGCTAATGAAAACAAACTCGCATTTAGTAAAATAAAAAATTTTTCATTTTTGAATATATGTTGATACCGTTGAAAGAAAAATGTTCGATAAATTAATTCTTGAGGATATACTGAAAAAACACTGTAAATAAACAAGATAACCATCCAAAGTAACGGTTTATTCTTAATTACTACGAATAGGTTTGATTTATCTACAAACCACATATACGCTATTGTTAGTATAACAATCCCAAAAAACTGAAGCATTATTCGTTTAAAGAATGCCTTCCAATTAAGATTAGGTGACATTTTAAATTGGTTTTTTTCAACTCTAAGAAGTACAAAAAGCACATAGATAAATCCAACAATTCCAATAATCATTTTAATAACCACAGGATATTGAACTGCAAAACTTACAGGTACTAATATAAAAATGATAAAAAATTCTGTGAGCTTATAAATTGTGGTTTGCATAGCATACATATAAATAATTTATAATTGAATAGCAGTAGTGTGTTTCACTTGATTGATCATAAATGCACTATGTGTGCTTCCAATATGACTTATTTTAGTCAATTTTTTCACCATAAACTCTCGAAATTCGTCCATATCTGCTACAATAACTTTAAGCAAATAATCATAATCACCACTAATATGATAACACTCTAAAACTTCTTCGAGCTTTGCTACTTCTTTTTCAAACTTAACGACGTAGTCTTTACTGTGTTGAACTAGCTTAATACTACAAAATGTCACAAAAGCTTTATCGACACTTTTTTTATCAATCAAAGCTACATAATTAGAAATTACACCTTCACGTTCCAACTTCTTAATGCGCTCATATACCGCTGTTACTGAAAGCCCTAGTTTATTAGACAACTCCTTATTAGTTTGTTTACTATCGTTTTGAATTAACCGCAACAAGTGCTTATCTACATCATCTAATTGAATCATCTCTTGATTTTTTTTCTATTAAACATAATATCTCACAAAAAATATAATAAAAATAACCATAAAAAGCATATAATATAGTTTTATTTTCTAAAATATCACAAAGTGATTGATTTATAATCTAAACATTACGACTTTTGAAGTGAATAAAACTAAAAAAACTTAAGTAATGGGCTTTAAACCAGCAAATAACATACAAGACCTACAATATTTTGGAGAATTTGGAGGAGTTAACCCATCGGTTTCCGACTCATCAACCTATACATTTCTTTCGGCAAAAACCATGTTTGACACCTTTGAAGGTAATGCAGATGGATGCTATCTGTATTCACGTCACTCTTCACCTTCTAACCTATATTTAGGTGAAGCTTTAGCTGCTATGGAAGGTACCGAAACTGCAAATGTATCAGCTTCAGGAATGGGAGCGATTACTCCTGTTATTATGCAACTTTGTGGTGCAGGTGATCATATTGTGTCAAGCAGAACCATTTATGGAGGTACATATGCGTTTCTAAAAAACTTTACACCTAGATTCAATATTGAAACCTCATTTGTAGACATAACCAAATTAGACGTTGTTGAAGCTGCAATTACTAAAAACACAAAAGTATTGTACTGCGAATCTGTAAGCAACCCTTTATTGGAAGTTGCAGACATTAAAGGCTTGGCCGAAATTGCTAAACGTCATAATCTAAAATTGGTTGTTGACAATACGTTTTCTCCACTGTCTATTTCGCCTGTAAAATTAGGAGCAGATGTGGTCATCCACAGTTTGACTAAGTTCATCAATGGTTCTAGTGATACAGTTGGTGGTGTGATTTGTGGTACTCAGGAATTTATTGACGATTTAAGAAATGTGAATGATGGTGCTTCTATGTTATTAGGTTCAACTATGGATAGTTTACGTTCGGCTTCAGTTTTAAAGAATTTAAGAACACTTCATATTCGTATGCAACAACACAGCCATAATGCTACATATTTAGCTGAAAGATTTGAGCAAGACGGACTCAAAACTGTGTATCCAGGTTTAGCATCTCATCCTTCTCATGAATTGTTTAAATCGATGATGAATGAAAAATATGGTTTTGGAGGTATGCTAACCATTGATGTTGGAAGCTTAGATAAAGCCAATGCGCTTATGGAAATGATGCAAGAAAAAAACTTAGGTTACCTTGCTGTTAGCCTTGGATTTTATAAAACCCTATTTTCGGCACCTGGAAGCTCAACCTCTTCTGAAATTCCTGAAGAAGAACAAGCCGAAATGGGATTGAGTGATGGTTTGATTCGTTTTTCTATAGGATTGGATGCAGATATTGAGCGTACCTACAACATGATGCGTGAATGTATGGAAACATTGAACATACTAAACAAGAAAGAAACAGCTATTTTAAGCTAAACTATATTTATTTTGTTACAAAAAGCCTTTTGAAGATAATTTAAAAGGCTTTTTATATGCCTTTTATCCTTGTCCAAAGCGACATCATAGTAAACTCAAAATCTTCCATTTCAGGTTCAAAAGGCTTCATATCTAAACGCTCATTTTTTTCGTATAGCTTCAGATTAAAAACGGGTTTATAGCCTGCTTTGGTATTCACCATAGGATATCTTAGATCATAATAAATGTATTCCGTTTCAGTAGTTTTCTCTACATTATAATAATCATTGCTAAACCAAGCTAGGCATGAAATATCGTCATTATATTTTGAATCTTTCAATCGCTTTTTAGGAATAGTTTTCCATTCTGAAAAACGATTACTCCTATCAAGCAATGAATAAAAAGCCACTTGATAGTCACTTTCAGTTTCTGCAATACCATACCATAAAATATTATTTAAAATAGAAGGTTGTGTGCTAAATCTAGTATGCAAAATCTGATTTTCAGATAGTGATGACTTAAAAACAGCATCAATATAAATCTTGTTCACTAAGGTAAACATCATATACACAGAACTTAAGCCAATACCAAGTTGCAACCAAAATTTACGCTTTGTGTTTTGCCTTTTAAAAAACATCACTACAATCATACACAACAAAAAAGGAACAGTATATCCTAAATCTGCCACAGCAATATTATTAAAAGCCACGCGATAACTACTTATTGGTGCAAATAGTTGCGTTCCATAAGGTGTAAAACAATCTAAGATTGGATGTGTAAACAAAGACCAAAAGAATAATAATACCCAATCTTTTTGAACTGTAGTATCTTTTCGTCTACCATAATTATAGAGTCGATGTACCAACCATCCTAGAGCAAAAGCAGCAATAAAAGCAAAGAAAATAGAATGCATAAATCCTCTATGAAAAAGCATGGCATCAATCTCATTTCCATACAAAAGGCTTCCTATAAAAACATCTAAATCTGGTATTGTTCCTCCAATTGCACCAAAAAGCAAAGCTTTGTTACCGATTTTTTTTCCTAAAACAGCTTCTCCACAAGCAGCTCCTAATACAATTTGAGTTAATGAATCCATCGCAGTTTATAAATGACTGACAAAAATACGGAACTTAATGAATTTGCAATTCGCTTTACAAAATCGTAACATTACAAAACAAAAATCAAGATTAAATGCAAGACGACGATAATATTTCAAATTTTAAAGCAGACAAACAAAATATTGTAAAAAATAAAGAGCTTAATATTTTTGAAGCACTTGTTCCTGTAGTAATTTTAATGGGCTTATTAGCTTATAACATCTTTTTTGTTGAAGATCAAGAATGGTTAGGAGCCTACACCAATCAACTTATTCTATTAATGGGAGGTTTTGTAGCCATGATTGGAGGTTTTATGAATAAAGTCCCATTAATGGTTATGGTTAAAGAAGTATGGGAAAACTTAAAAAGTGTATTCGTTCCTATCATGATTTTATTTTTAGTTGGAGCACTCGCAGGCACGTGGTTGGTAAGTGGTGTGATTCCTGCAATGGTTTATTATGGATTGCAAGTGTTGAGCCCTGAAATATTTCTACCAGCTTCGGTCGTTATAGCTGCACTTATTTCAATTGCAACTGGCAGTTCATGGACAACCTCTGCAACCGTTGGCATTGCATTAGTTGGTATTGGTACAGCTTTAGGCATTCATCCAGGAATGATTGCAGGTGCTGTAATATCTGGCGCTTATTTTGGAGATAAAATGTCACCTTTAAGTGATACTACAAACTTAGCTCCTGCTATGGCTGGAACAGATTTGTTTACACATATTAGATATATGACGCTAACTACTGTACCAACTATCATAATTACTTTAATTGCTTTTAGTGTAATTAGTTTTTCCATTGACACTTCTGGCGAGACAGATATTAGCGGTTTATTAAACTCTACTGATACTACTTTTAACATTTCTCCTTGGTTATTTTTGGTACCATTAGCAGTAATCGCTTTAATTTTATTAAAAACAAAACCACTTATTGCTTTAGGTTGTGGTGTTGTTCTTGCAGGAATATTTGCAGTCATTTTTCAACCTGAAATCCTTATTAGTTTAGCAGATTCAAAATTTGAAGCCATTTTCAATTCCATAATTACCGATACATCCATTACAACTGATAATGAAAAACTTAACGACTTATTTTCTGCTGGAGGAATGAATGGCATGCTTTGGACCATCTACTTAATACTTTGTGCAATGGTATTTGGTGGTATTATGGATGCCATTGGAGCCTTATCAAGAATTACTCAAGCCTTATTATCGGTAGCCGCTACTGTATTTGGATTATTTGCTAGTACAGTTATAAGTTGTTTAGGATTAAATGCAATTGCTTCAGATCAATATTTAGCATTGGTAATTCCTGGAAAAATGTTTAAGAAGGCGTATGAAGACAAAGGTTTAGCGCCAGAAAATTTAAGTCGAACACTAGAAGATTCAGGAACTGTAACGTCTGTATTAATTCCTTGGAACACCTGTGGAGCCTACCAATCTGGTGTTTTAGGCGTTGGTGTTGGTGAGTATTTTTTATACGCTATTTTTAATTGGCTAAGTCCGTTTACCACATTATTATTTGCTGCATTCAGAATAAAAATAAAGCAACTAACTACTAAATAGTTAATACCTATCGGCAAATAAAAAATTCAAATTTGTATTCGTTCAAACAAGCAATCTATTGTACTATATTTGCATAGAAAATTAATCTTTTTAAATATAAAAACATGGTATTAGTAGGTAAAAAAGCTCCTGAATTTAGTGCACAAGCAGTTGTAAATGGTAGAGAATTTGTTGAAGATTTTTCATTAAATCAGTACAAAGGTAACAAGTATGTTATTCTTTTCTTCTACCCAAAAGATTTCACTTTTGTTTGTCCGACTGAATTACATGCATTTCAAGATAAATTAGCTGAGTTTGAATCTAGAGGTGTAGCTATCGTTGGTGTTTCAACCGATACTGAGCAATCTCATTTTGGTTGGTTACAAGTTGATAAAGGTCATGGTGGTATTAAAGGTGTTACATATCCTTTAGTTGCAGACACAAACAAAACTATTTCTGCAAATTATGATGTATTAGCTGGAGAAACATATTACGACGAAGATGATATGTTACAATCTGAAGGTGAGTTAATTGCTTACAGAGGATTATTCTTAATTGATAAGGAAGGTGTTGTGAGACATCAAATTGTAAATGACTTACCATTAGGAAGAAACGTTGACGAAGCAATACGTATGGTTGATGCTTTACAATTTTTTGAAGAAAATGGAGAAGTTTGTCCTGCAAACTGGAGCAAAGGAAAAGAAGGTATGAAAGCTAATCACGAAGCTACTGCTGAATATTTAGCATCTCACTAATTTTTAGAATCTTCAATAGATAAAAAAACCACTTCAATTGAAGTGGTTTTTTTATGAATTAATTAATCGGATAAATGGTATATTTTTTGTAAATTACTATAAGAATTTTAAATCGTAAATTATGACAGATACAAATTATAATAAAGTCTTTTCTGGTAATTTTATAGTCGTTCAAATGATAAAAGACCGATTGGAAAGCGCTGGCATTAGTCCGATAATTAAAGACGAATCAGAATCTGGTCGTTTAGCTGGTTTTGGAGCTTCTATTCAAGGGTTTCAAGAATTATACGTTAGCAATGAAGAGCTTTCTAAAGCTACTGCTATTGTAGATGCCGTAAATGAAGAAATAAGTTCTTCAAATGAATCTTAAGTATTTGATTCATTTTTAAACAAAAAAAGTTGGTATTATATGATACCAACTTTTTTGTTTTATAATATTCTCTTCTTTTAAGCTGTAACCGAATACATCTTTTCGCGAAGTTCTTTAATTTTTTTATCGTTCATATACTCATCAAAAGTTGTGTAACGATCAATTATTCCACCTGGAGTTAACTCAATAACTCTATTAGCTACTGTTTGAGCAAATTGATGGTCGTGAGTTGTAAACAACACAGTACCTTTAAAATTTTTGAGCGAATTATTAAAGGCAGTAATACTCTCTAAATCTAAGTGGTTTGTTGGTTCATCTAACATTAGTACATTAGCTCTAACCATCATCATTCGGCTTAACATACAACGTACTTTTTCTCCTCCAGACAATACATTTGATGTTTTAAGCGCTTCTTCTCCACTAAAAATCATCTTACCTAAAAACCCTCGTATGTAAACTTCTTCACGTTCTTCTTCTGTAGTTGCCCATTGACGTAGCCAATCTACCAAAGTTAAATTATTATCAAAATACTCACTATTATCAAGTGGTAAATACGATTGAGACGTTGTAATTCCCCAAGCATATTTTCCAGCTTCAGCAGTTTCTTTTCCGTTGATAATTTGGTAAAAGGCTGTAGTTGCTCTAGAATCTTTAGAATAAACAACTACTTTGTCACCTTTATTCAAATTAATGTCGATATTTTTAAACAACACATCTCCATCAATTGAAGCGGCTAACCCTTCAATATTTAAAATTTGATCTCCAGCTTCACGATCACGTTCAAAAATTATAGCAGGATAACGACGACTAGAACGTTTAATTTCAGCCACATTAAGCTTCTCAATCATTTTCTTTCTACTTGTTGCTTGCTTAGATTTAGCAACATTTGCAGAAAAACGTCTAATAAACTCTTCGAGCTCCTTTTTCTTTTCTTCAGCCTTTTTATTTTGCTGAGCATGCTGTCTTGCAGCAAGCTGAGAAGACTCATACCAAAATGTATAATTACCAGAGTAGTGATTAATTTTTCCGAAGTCGATATCAGAAATATGAGTACATACAGCATCTAAAAAGTGTCTGTCGTGAGATACAACAATTACACAGTTATCGTAATTTGCCAGAAAATTTTCTAGCCAAGAAATGGTTTCATAATCCAAGTCATTGGTAGGCTCATCCATGATTAACACATCAGGATTTCCAAAAAGTGCTTGCGCTAAAAGCACACGTACTTTTTGTTTACCATCTAGATCTTTCATTAAGGTATAATGAAACTCTTCTTTAATACCAAGATTAGATAACATTGCAGCTGCATCACTATCGGCATTCCAACCATTCATTTCTTCAAATTGTACTTGAAGCTCTCCAATTTTTTCGGCATTTTCATCTGTATAGTCTGCATATAGTGCATCAATTTCAGATTTGAGTTTAAAAAGAGGCTTGTTTCCCATGATAACAGTTTCAAGAACTGTATGCTCATCATATAAATTATGATTTTGCTCTAAAACCGACATACGCTTACCTGGTTCTAAATGAACATGTCCAGAAGTAGGCTCTTGTTTTCCTGCAAGGATCTTTAAAAATGTGGATTTTCCTGCTCCATTGGCTCCAATAATTCCGTAACAATTTCCATTATTAAAAGTTGTGTTAACTTCGTCAAATAGAACGCGCTTTCCAAATTGAACTGAAAGGTTAGAAACTGATAACATATCTAGTATTTTAATTTTTTGCAAAAGTAGAAAAACCAATCCATTGTAAGAAACAACTAAGACTAATTTATTTTTAAATATAAATTACCTAAAAACATAGCATACATAAGATTTAACAACGAATTAACAAGACTTAATAATGACAAGCTCTATTTTTGTTATGTTTATTGAACGACCTACAACATCTATGAAATTATATTTCTACACCTTACTTACTACTTTGCTTTTTATGAGCTGTAAAAATTCTAGCTCATCTAAAGGTGATTATGCATATTTTGGTGGAGAAATTATAAATCCTAACAACAACTACGTTACCATAAATAATACGCTTGGTAACAAAGACACAATTTACCTAAATAAGAATAATAGATTTTTATATAAAGTTGAAAACCTTGTACCTGGTTTATATTCATTTACTCATGGTGGAGAATACCAAACTATTTTATTAGAACCAAATGACAGTTTACTTTTTAGATTAAATACCAACGATTTTGACGAATCTTTAGTGTATACAGGAATTGGATCTAAAAAGAACAACTACCTTATAAAATCCTTTTTAAGTGATGAGATTGAAAATAAGGAGTTTATGCAGACTAGCCATTTGGAGCCAGAAGTATTCATGAAACATATGAATAAACTCAGAAAACGAAAACTAGAACATTTAGATCAGTTTTCATCAAATAAACCAACTTCTGACCTATTCAAAAGTATTGTAAAATCTAGTATCGATTACAATCATTATGCTTATCATGAAATGTATCCATTTGGATATTACGGAAACCATAAATTAATTCATATTAAAGATTTACCTGAAGAATTTTATGAGTATCGAAAAGCTATAAATCTTAACGATGAGCAATTAAGCGAACTTTATGTTTATAATAGATTTTTGTTTTGGCATTTTAATAATATGGCTTTAAAACAATATTACAAAAATGGTAATCATGGTGTTTTTAACAGAATGGCTTTAAACTACAATACTGAAAAACTAAGGCTCATTGATAGTTCTATTACTAGCGAAAAAATTAAAAATTACTTATTAAAACATGTCACAAAAGATTTTGTATTAAATACAGATAATCGTGATGCCACCAATCAAATAATTAATTATTACTTTGAAAAAAGTACAGATTCTAAAGATAAAGCTTATTTAAAAGACCTTGTAAAATCTGCAAATAAATTAACACCTGGCAATATACTTCCTGATGCTAGTATTATAAACTATAATGGAAACACTTTAAAGTTAAGCTCGATTATAGATGCACCAACTGTAATTTATTGTTGGTCGACTAATTTTAAAATGCATTCTAGAAATAGTCATTTTAAAATTAAAGAATTGAAGGCAAAATTTCCTGAAGTGAATTTTATTGCCATTAATTTTAATGATAATGATTTACACTATTGGAAAAAAACAGTTAGATCTTTAAAATATACACCTAAAAATGAATACATGTTTTCTAACCCTTCTAAAGCCATAGAAAAATATGTTATTACGTTCTCTCATAAAATCTTTGTCATTGATGAGCAAATGAAGATTGTCAATTCTAATGTTGGTCTTTATAGCGAAGAAATGATTAAATGCTTAAAAAAGGTGTCTTCACCCAATTCATCATCAAATACAAAATAAAAAAACACTCTTGAACATATTCAAAAGTGTTTCTTTTTATATCGTTTGCTACCTAGTAAGTTTAGTTGCCTTTATTATAATCTGCTAAAAACTTTTCTAAACCTATATCTGTTAAAGGATGCTTTAACAATCCAACTATTGAACTTAAAGGACCAGTCATGACATCTGCACCAAGCTTAGCACAATCTATAACATGCATTGTATGACGAACAGAAGCTGCAAGAATTTCGGTATCAAATCCATAGTTATCATAAATCATTCGTATTTCTGCAATAAGATTTAATCCGTCTGTAGAGATATCATCTAAACGACCAATAAAAGGAGATACATACGTTGCTCCAGCTTTGGCTGCCAACAAAGCCTGACCTGGTGAAAACACCAAAGTCACATTTGTTTTAATACCCTTATCACTAAAATATTTACAAGCTTTTACACCATCTTTAATCATTGGCAACTTGATAACTATTTGGTCGTGAAGTTCTGCTAATGCTTCTCCTTCTCTAACCATACCTTCAAAATCTGTTGAAATAACTTCGGCAGAAACATCACCATCTACAATATTGCAAATGTTTACATAATGTTTCATAATATTATCATGACCAGTTATTCCTTCTTTTGCCATTAATGATGGATTTGTGGTAACACCATCTAAAATACCCATATCTTGAGCTTCTTTTATTTGATCAAGATTTGCTGTATCGATAAAAAATTTCATATAAAATTGTGTTATTATTTCTTCATTTTTGATTGAATTAATTTCAGAATTGAAGAAACGTCGTTGTGATTAAATGTTGTCACGAAATTACAACTTAAACCTTGTTTTAATACCATCTTTTTTTTAAAACATATCAACAAAGTTATATGCAATTACAACTCGTTAATAGTAATTGTAAATTCTTTTGAAGTTGAATCTGAACACATGACACTTTCATATTCGCCAGTGTCATCATCATAATTTAAAGGCGGATCGACATACAGTAATAACGTAAACCTAAAAGTTCCTGATATCTCTGGAGTTCCTTCAAAAGATACTGTTCTATAATTCGCGAACATTTGAATGCCTTCAGGCAAATCTCCATAAATGTCATAGAAATATCCATAATCATCATCACGAGGTTCATTTTTAATTTCTGTAGTAACTTCTTCATAATAATAAATGCCAACAACACCATCTCTAAATGTTTTATCATGAATCTCTGGTCGTTTATTTATAACACATTCAAATAGATCTTCACAGCTATATAATGTGAAAAAAGAGCAACATAAAAGAAGAAGTAATTGTTTTTTCATGATGATTGAGTTTCTCACTTATCATCAAAAAACATACCATGACTTATAGTTTATGGTGATTGAGTAATAATTTTTCGTAGACCTTACCTGGAAGGATTCGTTTTAAAATCACTGAAAACTTTTGCATAAAAGCTCCCACTTTGTAATGTATTTTTGGATGCGAAGTATTTATAATCTTATAAATAGCATTTGCAACTAAAGTAGGATCGTTTCCGTTATCAACATCTTCATCAATTGATTTTAATACTGATCCATATTGGGATTTATAAGGCGAATTTTCAGTTACTGATACATGATAACGACCTGCAGCAATATTTGTAGCAATATCGCCTGGAGCCAAGTTGGTCATTTGAATATTGAAATCCTTAATTTCCATTCTAAACGCTTCAGTTATTAATCCTAAAGCACCTTTACTTGCACTATAAATTCCTCGATAAGGCAAGCCCATGTATCCAGCTATCGAAGTGATGTTAATGATTAAACCTGAGTTTTGTTGACGCATTTGAGGTAACACAGATTTAATCACATTAATTGGACCAAAAAAATTGGTTTCGAAGTTACGTTTGATTTCTGCATCAGGAATTTCTTCAATCGGACCAGTAATTCCTGCTCCAGCATTATTAATGAGAATATCGATTCGTCCTGAAGTCTCAATTACTGCTTGAACGGCTTTTTTAATTGAATTAACATCTGCAACATCTAAAGCAATTAATTTAAACTTTGATGAAGCATAACGTTCTGGATTCCTACTCGTGCCATAAACGACATATCCTTTAGAGAGTAAAAACTCGCCTGTAGATTTCCCAATACCTGAAGAACCTCCAGTAATTAATACAACTTTAGACATAAATATAAGTTTAAAAGATAAAAGTAAAGAAGTTGAAAGTTAAATGCTATTAAAAGCAAAAAATCTTAGCAAATTATAAGTATCAAGACTTGAATTTAGCGCACAAAAAAAGGCAAGCTACCTACATCACACCGCTACGACCGCGTACCTTTGCTTCGTTCCCGACCTGGAGGATTAAGCAGGAGCTGGTTGTGTAGGACTTGCCGACTGCAAAGATACAATCTTTTAATACTTTTCCAACGATTTTTTTAACCGAATTTTATTAAATAACTTGCATCAAAATTTGATAAAAAATGTCTGCATTTAAATCTTTCATTCTCATAAGTTTATCTTTGTTATTGCTAAACTGTGGTAATTCTGAAAACAAAATAAACAACCTCTCTATACAAACTAATGTTAAGGATCATGTGATTAAATTAGGAGAAACACTTACACTCTCTATTAACAATCCTGATAACATTGAGATTTCTTCGGTAGATTATGTTTTAAATGACACATCTATTGATGAATCTATCGTTTTAAACAATCAACGTTTAGGTCAACAAACCATTACTGCTACAATAAGTTATGGAGAGCAAAAAACAAACATCTCAACTAAAATTACAATTCTTAATAATGAGCGTCCAAAGATATATAGTTACAAAATCGTTAATGAGTATCCTCACGACATCACTTCGTATACTCAAGGTTTAGAATTTTATAATGATGAATTGTACGAAAGCACAGGTCAGTATGGAGAGTCTAAATTGAGAAAAGTAGATTATAAAACAGGGAATGTGCTTAAAAATGTGAATTTAGCCAATCAATATTTTGGTGAAGGCCTAACCATTTTAAACGATAATATTTATCAGCTTACATGGCAAGAAAACACTGGGTTTGTTTACAATGTAGAGTCTTTTGAAAAAACTAGTAGCTTTAAATACGGACAAAGTAAAGAAGGCTGGGGAATTTGTAATGATGGAATCACACTTTATAAATCTGATGGCACCGAAAACATTTGGTTGTTACATCCTAAAACTTTAGCCGAAGATTCTAAGCTTCAAGTTTACACCAATAAAGGAAAAATAATTGGCATTAATGAAATGGAATGGATTAATGGTAAAATTTTTGCTAATCGTTATCAAAAAAATGGTGTTGCTATTATCAATCCAAAAAATGGAGCTGTTGAAGGTGTTATCGATTTTTCGCCACTTCGCAAATTAGTTACTCAGCATCAAGGTTTAGATGTACTTAATGGTATTGCTTATAATCCTGAAACCAAAACTATTTTTGTTACTGGCAAACGTTGGGATAAACTATTTGAAGTTGAAATATTTGAAAAGTAGTTTTACTCACTCAAATCTCCAGTTTACTCATTCTTTATTTTAAAACTATATATTCTTTAGGTTCTTTGAACCATGAGAACATCAATTCAAATAGACATTCCAAAACCTTGTCACGAAGATTGGACAAAAATGACTCCTAAAGAAAAAGGGCGTCATTGTGCATCTTGCAAAAAAACAGTTTACGATTTCACAAATAAAACAGACGAAAGTATTGTAAAAACATTTATATCTGACGGAAAAGTCTGTGGTCGGTTTAAAGTTTCTCAACTCAATAGAGAACTTGTCTTAAACAGAAAAAAGAAAAACAACTACTTATCCTTTATTGCTTCTACTCTATTTACTTTTTTAAGCATCGGAAATCAAGATATTAAAGCTCAAGAGACACCTGTTTTAACTAAAATAGATAAGGCTCTTCAAGGAAATCTAAATTTCGGAAGCATTACTAAAACCGATAAAGAAAAGCTAATTTATGGAAACGTCACATCTGCTTTAGATAGATTACCACTTCCTGGAGTAAATATTATAATTAAAGGAACCTCAAAAGGTGTACAATCAGACTTTGATGGTAATTTTAGTATTAAAGTAAAAACAGGAGATGTCTTAGTCTTTTCTTTTCTTGGAATGAATGAAAAAGAAATTATTATTTCTAACCAAAATACTATATCAATAAGCCTAGAAGAAGATATAAATGAATGCTTAAAGGTCGTAGTAATTGGATATCCTTCGGTAAATTATTATAATAAATGTGAAGCAAAAAAAAGAAAGAATCAGAGAAAACTACACCGTGAACAAATAAGAAACGGAAATATTGAGCGTACAAATGTTGGTAAATTCTTATATCGTATTACCAATATTTTTAGAAAAACAAAAGAATAGCTAGTAATATTAATAGTTACTATTCAATTTATACACCAAACTTTTGAAAAGGAAATGACTGTTAAAGTATCATAATTTCCATTTAGTTATGGTTCAATTTTTATTAATTTGAATCACTAACAAACCTATTTCTTGAAAAAAGCAAGTCTTCTTATTCTTCTGTTATTACCAGTTAGCATAGTTGCTCAAACTATTAATGGTAAAGTCTATGATGCAGAAACAACTGTAAAAGGTGCTTTAATTGTCAATATTTCGCAAAATATTATGACATACACCAATGATGAAGGTGATTTTAAAATTCAAGCAAAAGTAAAAGATACCTTGTATGTAAGTTCATTATTTCATACTAAAACACTTAAAGAAATATCAGAAAAAGACTTTAGTCATATAGTAATCATCGAAGTAAAAAAAACTATAAACGAACTCGATGCTGTGCTTTTAAGAGATGAGCGTGAAAAAAAGTTTGATTCCATCAAAATGGAAACCCAAATAACCAATCAAATTAAAGAAGATATTAAACGACATCCTTATAAATATGGAGTTCAACCTAAAGGAGGTATCGACTTTGTCTATATTGCTAAAATGATTGGTCGTCTTTTTAAAAAGAAAAAAACTGAAAAAGAACCAATCATTCCTATTACCTACAAAGAATTTGATACACTTTTCAAAAACGATTCCTTTTTTAATAATGTATTACTCACCTTCGATCTAAACATCCCAAAGAAATATCAACCATTGTTTTTTGATTATTGTGATGCACAAGAAATCGATTCAAAATTGTTAGACAAAAACAAACGCATGCACTTACTTGAAGAATTGGTCATTTGTAGCCAAGAATTTCAAGACATCATTGCTGAGTCAAAAAAAGACAATTAAATTATACGATTTACACTAAATTTTAGTTTTTATACCATAAATTGACTTCAAAAGTTTTATTTTTAGCCACATATTACGCGTTTATATTTCACATGTTTGCGCAGTAGATATTAAAATAGTTATGAAAAGAATATTATACTTTTTACTTACCATTTCAATCCTAATCTTTTGGAGTTCTTGTCGTAAAGACTTTGACTTTTCACCAAGTACAGGAGATTTAGCATTTTCTAAAGACACCATTTATTTAGATACTGTTTTTGCAGATATTGGCTCAAGCACTTATAACTTAAAAGTGTATAACCGAAGTGATGACGACATTTCAATTCCTAGTGTACGTTTAGCACAAGGCGAAAATTCTAATTACAGACTTAATGTTGATGGAATGCCTGGAAAAGTATTTGAAGATGTTGAGTTACTTGCAAATGACAGCCTGTTTATATTTATAGAAACTACTTATAATACTGAAGGAAATCCACTAGCTGATCTACAGTTTTTAGACACTGATGCTATTGAGTTTGATTCTGGTAGCAACCTTCAAAAGGTAGAATTGGTTACGCTTATTCAAGATGCTGTTTTCATTTTTCCTGGTAGAGATGAAGACACTCACGTTATTGAAACTTTAAGCTTTGATGTTGATGGCGATGGTACTCCAGACGAAACCACATTACAAGGTCGTTTTCTTGAAGATGACGAGCTTACATTTACTAACGAAAAGCCATATGTAATTTATGGTTATGCTGCTGTAGATGAAGGCGACGTACTCACTATTGAAGCTGGAGCTCGAGTACATTTTCATGCTAATTCTGGGTTATTAGTTACCAATAATGCTTCTTTAAAAGTAAACGGACAATTAAGTGACGACCAAGAGTTATTAGAAAATGAAGTCATTTTTGAAGGCGATCGTTTAGAGCCACTTTATGAAGACATTCCTGGACAATGGTCAACCATTTATTTATTTAATGGTAGTGTCGATAATGAAATTAATTATGCCACCATTAAAAATAGTACTGTTGGTGTACTCGTTGAAGGTGATCAAGATGCAGTAACAGATAAATTAACCATTACCAATTCAAAAATCTATAATTCTAGTAACTTCGGAATTTTAGCAAGAGCTACTTCTATTAGAGCTGAAAACCTTGTCATCAACAACTCTGGCCAGTCTTCTTTTGCTGGAACTTTAGGTGGAAAATACAATTTTACACATTGCACGATTGCAAATTATTGGAATTCTAGTTTTAGACAATTCCCTTCAGTATTACTGAATAATTTTTTGATCAATGCAGATAATTCAATTGTGATAAACAACTTAGAAGCAACCAATTTTAATAATTGTATTATCTACGGAAATGATAATGCTGAAATTGATATTGCTGGAGATTCTGATGCTGACTTAGACTATAAATTTACAGATTGTTTAATCCGTTTTCAGTCTAATCAAAATCCGTTTGATTTTGATGATGGTATTCATTTTGAACGCATTACTTTAAACGAAGATCCAGACTTCAAATCACCTTTTGAAAATGATTTAAGACTCAACGAAAATTCTGGTGCCATAGGTCTAGGTAATTCAATGTTACCTGTTCCTGATGATATTTTAGGGATTGATAGACTCTCTACATTTGATTTAGGTGCTTATCAGTTTGTCCCTTCAGAAGAAGATTAAAAATCTAACAACTAATTACAACACATAAAAAAAGCCTCTGAGTTAAATTCAAAGGCTTTTTTTTTATACTGACTGTAATTCTCTACTATTTAGAAAACAAAGGCTTATCACTCATCATCGCATTTACAGCTTCTGCAATAGTTTCAAGTTGAGTGTCATTATCATGATTATTAATTACATCGTCTATAAAACCTACAATAGTTTCCATATCTGCTTCTTTTAAACCTCTAGTGGTTATTGCTGCAGTTCCTACACGAATACCTGAAGTCACAAACGGACTTTTATCGTCAAAAGGCACCATATTTTTATTTACTGTAATATCAGCTTTTCCAAGGGCTTCTTCAGCAGCTTTACCTGTAATATCTTTATTTCGCAAATCGATTAACATCATGTGATTATCGGTTCCTCCAGAAATAATATGGTAACCTCTACTCACAAAAGCTTCAGCCATGGCAGCAGCATTTTTCTTAACCTGAAGCATGTAATGCATAAATTCATCAGACAAGGCTTCACCAAAAGCAATTGCTTTAGCAGCAATAATATGTTCTAATGGTCCACCTTGATTTCCAGGAAACACTGCAGAATCTAAAAGTGTAGACATCTTTTTTAGATTTCCATTTTTCAATTTTAATCCAAACGGATTTTCAAAATCTTGTCCCATCATAATCAATCCACCACGAGGCCCACGTAAGGTCTTATGAGTTGTAGTTGTAACAATATGACAATGTGGTAATGGATCGTTTAAAATGCCTTTGGCAATCAAACCAGAAGGATGCGAAATATCTGCTAACAATAAAGCATTTACACTATCAGCAATCTCACGAAAACGCTTAAAATCAATATCACGAGAATATGCTGAAGCTCCAGCAATAATCAACTGAGGTTTTTCACGAGTTGCAATCTCTTGAATCTTATCGTAATTTAAAACACCTGTCTCCTCTTCTACGCCATAAAAAACTGGATTGTAAAGTTTCCCAGAAAAATTAACTGGAGAACCATGAGTTAGATGTCCACCATGAGATAAATCGAAACCTAAAATCTTATCTCCTGGTTTTAAACATGCTGCAAAAACTGCAGTATTAGCTTGACTACCAGAATGTGGTTGTACATTTGCCCAAGTAGCACCAAATAAGGTTTTTACTCTATCTATAGCAATTTGCTCAACCTCATCAACAATTTCACAACCTCCATAATAGCGCTTACCTGGATAACCTTCGGCATACTTGTTGGTTAATACAGATCCTGCTGCTTCCATCACTTGGTCGCTAACAAAATTCTCTGAAGCAATAAGCTCCAAACCATTTATTTGTCGTTCTTTTTCTGCTTCAATGAGCTCAAAGATTTGTAAATCGCGTTGCATAAATATTATTAGAATTAAAATTTATCAAAAATAAGAAATCATCTTATGAAAAGGTTTTAAAAAAGTGAGTTTAACGCAAAGTTTTATAAGCAGGTTATCAACATTATTTTTTAACCTATTTTTTAAGATTTTATGCAAAAAAAACAAAAAAAAATATGTACGTTTGAATAGAAAACAAAAACAAAAAAACACCATATATATTATGTCTTTATCTGCAAATAATCCTAATAGAACTTCTTGGCTATATGTAAATAAGTATTCCGACTTTCCAATTCAAAATATCCCTTTTGGAGTTTTTCTTACAAGAGAAGATATTATTACCATTGGGACTCGAATTGGAGATACTGCTATCGACCTTGGAGCATTACACCAATTAGGCTACTTTGAAGGTATTCCTTTAACAGATGATATCTTTCTTCAGGATTCACTAAACGATTTTATTGCAGACGGAAGAAAAACATGGAGAGCTGTAAGAAATCGAATTGCTGAGATTTTTGACAGCAATAATGCAACGCTTAGAGATAATACTAAGCACAAAGAGATTGTTTGCTTTAGGTTAGATGAAATCGAAATGCAAATGCCTGTTTTAGTTGGTGATTATACCGATTTTTATGCAAGTAAGGAACATGCTACAAATGTAGGCACGATGTTTCGTGGTAAAGACAATGCATTGATGCCAAATTGGTTACACTTACCTGTTGGTTATCATGGTCGAAGTTCATCAATAATTACCACGCACATTCCAATTCACAGACCTCAAGGACAAACCATGCCTGAAGGTGCTGATGCACCAGTTTTTGGTCCAAGTAAATTAGTAGATTTTGAATTAGAAATGGCTTTTATAACTACTGATGCTAATGATTTAGGAGAATCAATTCCTGTAGAAGAAGCTGAAGAATACATCTTTGGTTTAGTAGTTTTTAATGATTGGTCAGCTCGAGATATTCAAAAATGGGAATATGTACCTTTAGGTCCATTTTTAGGAAAAAACTTTGCGTCATCAATGTCGCCTTGGATTGTGACTTTAGATGCCTTAGAACCCTTTAGAGTTGAAAGTCCGAAACAAAATCCAAAGCCATTAGAATATTTACAAACAAAAGGAAAAAAGAGCTTTGATATTCATCTTGAAGCTGGTATTATTCCAAAAGACGGAAAAGAAACACTGGTTTCTAAATCGAATTTTAAATACATGTATTGGAATATGGCTCAACAATTAGCACACCATACAGTTAATGGTTGTCCTGTAAACTCAGGTGACATGATGGGAAGTGGCACCATTTCTGGGCCAACACCAGATTCTTATGGTTCGATGTTAGAGTTAACTTGGAAAGGCACAAAACCTATAAAAATGAAAGATGGAACCGAACGTAAATTCATTAATGATTATGATACAGTTGTGATGAGAGGCTATTGCGAAAATGATGATGTTCGTATTGGTTTCGGACAAGTAAAAACACAATTATTACCAGTATTTAATCCGAAGAAAAAGAAGTAATTACTCATAATAAAAACATTTATAAAAACTCGATATAAGCTAATGGTTTATATCGAGTTTTTCTTTTGGCATCATATTTGAATTCTAATTAGAAACAATCATTAAAATCCAGAATTATGAAGAAATTATTACTCTCTACAGTAGCACTTCTTCTGGTACTAACATCGTGTAGCGGAAGAAAACAAATTGAAAGCGCCATAAGTCATGGTAATTATGACTTAGCTATTGCTAATGCACTTCGCAAACTCGAAAACAACAAAGACAAAAAGCGAAAACAAGATTACATCGTAATGCTTGAAGAGGCTTACTACAAAGTTTTGGAAGAAGATTTACTAGACATTGAACATCTTAAAAAAGATGGTAATCCAGAGCAATACAAAGCTATTTATGAAATGTATGTTGATCTTGATGAAAGACAAAATGCAATTAAACGTGTATTACCATTACAAATCAATGGAAAGAATTTAGATTTAAAATTCAATGATTATTCATCTGAAATTGTTGAATATAGATATAAAACATCTGATTATTTAATTGATGAAGGCATTGCGCTTTTAGATTCTGAAAATAAATATGATGCTAGAAAAGCATATGAAATCTTTAGCTACATAGAACGTATCAATCCAAATTTTGAAGAAACAAGGCATCTATTAACAGAAGCTCATGAAAAAGGAACTGATTATGTAAGCGTGTCTATTGAAAATCAAACACATCAAATCATACCTCAGCAATTAGAAGTCGATTTACTAAATTTTAACACCTATGGATTAGATCAATTTTGGACGGTTTATCATTCTGATGTAGTAAGCAATATTGATTACGATTTTGGGTTACAACTTCAGCTCAAACAAATTAATGTATCTCCTGAACAAGTGAACACAATTCAGAAATTAAGAGAACGTCAAATTATTGATGGCAAGGAATTTAAAAAAGATCGCAATGGAAATTTTGTCTTAGACAGTTTAGGGAACAAAATTAAAATTGATAAAATCATAAACGTTCGTGCTCGTTATTTTGAAACACACCAATTTAAATCAACTCATGTTATGGCAAATGTGGTTTATACTAATTTGAAAACAAATCAAACTATAGATATATTTCCAATAGATAGTGAGTTCATTTTTGAACATACTTATGCTACATTTAGAGGTGATAAAAGAGCGCTTAAGCAAAGAGATCGTGAGCTTATAAGAAGCAGACCTTTATATTTTCCAACAGATGCTCAAATGGTTTATGATACTGGTGAAGACCTAAAACTAAGATTTAAAGATGTACTAAATTCATATCTATTTAGACAAGGATAAAGTAAAAACTCCCACTATGATCATTGAGCTTACCGAAATGTGGGAGTTTTTTTTATAAACATTTCAATATTTGTATCTTAAAGCAAATTTATTCTCTAGATACATTTAGATGTAAGAAAAATATTATTCTAATTTTTACGCAACCATTTACGATTGCATGTATCTATTAAATAACTTAATCATTCAGCTATGAAAAAAATTATTTTATTTTCCTGTATCCTACTATCCTATTTATTATCTCATGCTCAAGACCCAACAGTTTATATTACAAATGGTGGATTTGGATATTCTGTTATTGAAGGAAACTCTTATGATTTTACCGTTAGTATGTATAGTGCAGCCACAACAGATGTTATTGTTGATGTATCAACAATTGCAAATACTGCAGATGCCAGTGATTATGTACCAATTAATACAACTGTAACAATTCCTGCTGGTCAGCTAAGTAGCAATGTGCTCTCGATTCCAACAACGAATGACTCAACCGTAGAATTGAATGAGTATTTTACTATAGAAGCTACAGTAACGTCTAGTAATACTCTCAATTCTGAAATCATACGATCAATAACACTTTGGGATAATGACGCAACTCCAACTGTAAATTTTTACGATACTCCTTCAATAGTTGAAGGTCAAGCTTTCTCATATCCTGTTACTTTAAGTAATTATTTTAGTTCAGATGTATCCATAGTTTTTTCTACATCTTCAGGTACAGCTGGTGCTTCAGATTATAATGACACATCGACTACAGTTACAATTCCAGCTGGACAAAATTCAGGAAATATTATTATCAGCACACTAGATGACACGCTCACAGAAGCTGATGAAACCTATACCATTTCAGGTAATATTACCACAGGAAATACCACAAACGCAAATGTTACGATTACTGTAACAATAATTGATAATGATACACCTCCTACTTTACTCCCTTTTTATGAATATACTACTTATGAAGGCAGTGGAAACAATAGTAGTTATGTATCTGTGAGTTTGGATCGGGAATTTAATTCAGATATAAACATCCAATTCAATACATCGAATGGAACAGCTGGAGATACCGATTTTACCTCAATTTCTCAAACTAAAACGATAAGTGCAGGTGATAGAAATACATATTTCATCATACCTATTACAGATGATGTCTTAGATGAACCTGAAGAAACTATAAACATAACTGCTACAGTTATATCTGGCAATACTGCAAATACAATGGTAACTGGAACTGTTACTATTATAGATAATGATGGTTTACCTGATTTCAAACTATCGAGTTACTTTAATGATAATAGTCCTACAGGTTCTATAGATAGTTTAGCTGCAGAAGAAGGATATCCAATAAAATTTTATTTAGCATTGACTCATCCAAGCCCTATCGATACAGACATTTCGATAACAACAACTAATGGAACAGCCGACAATTCAGACTATACAACATCAACAATTACAACTACAATTCCTGCTGGTCAATATCATAGCTCTTATGATGATTTGTTCTATTCAACGATTCTAGACGAATTAGACGAAGATGATGAAAACTTCTTTATTACTGCGCAAGTAACCTCAGGAAATACATATAATTCGAGCGTTACCGAAGAGGCTTTTATACTTGACAACTATGCTATTAATGCACAGCCAGACGACATTATCTCAATATTAGAAGTGGGAACAACTTTTCAAGTATTAGATAATGATACTTTTGAAGGCTTGCCAGTCAATGCGAGTGATTTAAATATTACACTTCTTGGCAATAATACTATTGGCGCAACCTTAAGTCCAACAGGTATACTTACTGTTCCTGCTAATATACCGATTGGTTATTATAATATACAATACGAAATTTGTGAGTCTGCCAATCCAACAAGTTGCGATACTGCCTATTTAATTATTAGAGTTGAATCTCCTTTAGAAGCTAGCTATACAGCAACTTATGTTGATTTCAATGGTGATGGATTCACAAGTGCTGGTGATACAGTTGAATTTGAATTCTCAATAACCAACAATGGAAATCAAACCATTACAGATATTGATGCAGATGTGTCTTTCCAAAATATAGACATTGTTGGAGGTCCACTTGCTAGTTTAGCACCAGGAATTACAGATGATACAACCTTTACAGCATTACACGCTATTACACAAGAGGACATTAATTTTGGTTACTACGGAGGAGATTTAGAAGGCGCATATTTTTTTGGAACTTATTATGGAAACGAAGTCATTGATTATCTATATGATGAAAGTCAAAGCTATCAGTTACAGCAATCTGATGGCTTAAAACTAAATGCTTTTGTTGACAGTAATGCTAATGGAATACAAGAAAGTGGTGAGCCCAATTTTCAGTTAGGTGAATTTGAATATGAGGTTAATAATGATGGTGTCATTCGTCATTTATATGTATCTCCACACTACTTATATGAATCAAATCCAAGCACTACTTATGATTTAAGCTATGTAGTAGATAGTGATTATGCTTCGGCAGTTACGAGTTCAGCCAGTTATTCTAATGTGACCGTTCCAACAGGATCTGAGATTACCACATACGACTTTCCAATTACAGCTACACCTTATGATGATTTATCAATTGATATTGCAGCCTCATGGAGACCTCCTATTCCTGGTTTTCATTACTGGAATTACATAACATTTACAAATAACTCCACAGAAGTAGTCAGTTCAGGAACCATAGATTTTACAATGGATAACGCTGTAAATCTTGACAATGTTTACAATGTCTCAAATTGGTATGGTTTTAATCCTGCAGCTTATACTACAACAGCCACTGGTTTTACTTATAGCTTTAGCAATTTGCAACCCTTCCAAACACGTCATCTTTGGGTGAAAATGTATGTGCCAACACTTCCAACTGTTAGTCTCGGACAATTGGTAAACAATTCAGTAGATATTGAGGTATTACCTGGAGATATTGTTCCTTCAAATAATTCGTCGAGTCTCACTCAAACGATAGTTGGTTCTTACGATCCTAATGATATTACAGAACGACATGGTCCAGAGATAGTCCATTCTGAATTTACTACAGATGATTACTTAACCTATACCATCCGCTTCGAAAATACTGGAACAGCAAATGCAATCAATGTGAGAATTGAGGATTTGCTTGACGAACAACTTGATGAATCCACATTAAAAATGGTTGATGCAAGTCATGCATATACGTTAGAACGTATTGGAAAGCAATTAGAATGGAATTTCTTCGGAATTGATTTACCGCCTTCAGAAGATGACAATTCACTTATTGGTCATGGCTTTTTGACGTTCAAAATAAAACCATTTCCAGATTATGCCATAGGTGATATTATACCTAATACTGCGGAAATTTATTTCGATTTCAATCCTGCTATTATAACCAATACATGGCTAACTGAATTTGTTGAAGAAGAATTGAGTGTCACAGATTTCACATTTGAAGGTTTGAAAATATATCCTATTCCAACAAAAAATAATCTTGTTATTGAAAATAATACTATAATAGATAATATTACAGTTACTTCTATTCTTGGTCAGCAAATCTTATATAAAGACATAAAAAATACAACTGCGCATATAGGACTAAGTAATATCACTAACGGAGTTTATTTCGTAACCTTATCTTCCAATAAAACTGAAAAAACTGTGAAAGTTGTAAAAGAATAGAGCCTAAGAATCAACTTAACATAATAAAAACTCCCAGACAATGTTTGGGAGTTTTTAATTAAATGTCTTTCTAAACTCTAGAGGAGATAGTTCTGTTTTATTTTTAAATAACTTTGAAAACGATGTTGATCTTTCAAAGCCTAATTTATAAGCGATTTCACTAATTGAAAGCTCAGTTGTAGATAATTGTTCTTTAGCTTTCACAATTAACTTCTCATGAATATGTTGTTGTGTACTACGCCCTGTCAGTGATTTGAGTAATCCGCTTAAATAGTTAGGAGACAAGTTTAAAGCTTCACTTACTCCTGCTACTGTAGGCAATCCTTTATCAATCAAATCGTCATTTTTAAAATATGCATGTAAATACACTTCTAACTTATTTAAAACCTGATGATTCATTTGTTTTCTTGTTATGAATTGTCGGCTATAAAAACGTTCAGAATAGTTTATCAGTACTTCTAAATGGGAAATGATTATCTTCTCGCTAAACTTATCAATATTTGAATGATATTCCTCTTGTATTTTTTTTAATATATCCAACATCTGAAGTTCTTCCTTTGAAGATAAAAACAAGGCTTCATTAATACTGTAACCAAAAAATTCACATTGAGATATTCGCTTTGAAAGTTCAGAATTCCATAAAAAATCTGGATGTATTAACAATAAAAAACCAGACGGATTACCATTCACATTCGGATTGTCACCCATACTCATTACTTGCTTAGGTGAAATAAAAACCATAACACCTTCGTCGAAGTCATATTCATTTTGACCATAAAAAAGTTTATGAGGCACATTGCGTTTTAAAGCAATGGTATAATAATCTTGTGTCCATTTTATATCATGAATATTTTCTGGATAATTAACCTCAGCGTAATCTATTAAACTAATAAGTGGATGTTCAGGAGGAGTTAGATTCGCAAAATGATGATAATCACTTACTTTTTTAAAATGTTTGATCGTTTTCATTATCTAAAAATATAAAACTGATTTTAAACTACACTAACATACCTCCAGACACTTCAATACGCTGACCATTAATCCATCCTGCACGATCTGAACATAAAAATGCTACAATACCTCCAATATCTTCTGCTTTCCCTACACGACCTAAAGCGGTTATACTAGAGATTAGATCTGCCTTTTGTGGATCTTTATTACTTCCATTGGCAAAATCTGTAGCAATAGCACCAGGAGCAACCACATTTGCTGTTATTTTTCTTGATCCAAGTTCTTTTGCTAGATATCTTGTAAACACTTCAATACCACCTTTCATCATAGCATAAGCTGACATTCCTGGTAGACTAAAACGAGTCAATCCACTGGAAATATTTATGATTCTTCCTCCTTCATTTATATACGGAAGCGCAGCTTGCGTAAGAAAATAGGAACTCTTCAGATGAATATTCATCATATTGTCAAATTGCTCTTCGGCTGTATCTGGTATTAAATTAAACACTCCTGTACCTGCATTATTAATCAAGAAATCAAATTTTGGAGTTCCGTAAGTATCTTTCAAATATGCTTCAATATTCTGTATGAGATCTTTTGAAGATTTAGGATTATTAGCATCATATTGAAATGCTTTCGCACGTTGCCCTATTGCCTCAATAGATGTAATAACTTCTTTTGCTTTTAATTCATTTTTATGGTACGTGAACATGATATCAACACCATCTTTCGCAAGATTCAAGGCCATATCCTTACCCAAACCTCTGCTCGCTCCTGAAATAACTGCTATTTTTTTATTCATTTTATATTGTGTTTTGTTACACCACAAAATTCAATGAATTATAGTTAAAAAATCACTCCATTTCTAACAAAGACTTATCCATATCTAAGGAATAAGGTACTAAACAAATGTGCTCAAATCCACCTCATTTACTGCTCCATGAGATGCATGAGCAACTGTTACTCCTTTCTTTATAACAAGTAATTGAGGTGATTGGTGCATGACTTGAAACTTATAGCCTACTTCATTTGACACATCTCGATAACTTAATAAATCAAGATAATACAAATCCATATTAGCATCAATATCATACATGCTCACAAACTGGTTCATTACCATACTACTTATTCCACAACGTGTAGAATGTTTAAAAATGACTTGCGTTTTAGTTTCCGAACGCTTAACAATTTCATTTAATTGAGCAGTATTAGTTAAAGCTTGCCAAGGCAATACTTTTTCTTCTTTGGGTTCAGATGAACCAAATATATGTTTTAAAAATCCCATAATTTAAATTTATACATCAGTCGCAAATCAATTAAAATCTTACAACCTGTCGAAACGTCACATTAGCTTCAATAAAACCAGTCATTTTGTCGTTTATTTTCTATGATTTCTGATTGGTAAGATTATTGACCATTACAAATAGAAAACAAAAATAAACAATTAGTTACTTCGAGTAATTTTTGAAAAAAATTGTATCGAGAATTAAGAATAACAAATAAACATATATGAACTTTAATAATTATACCATAAAATCGCAAGAAGCCATTCAGCAAGCACAACAACTTGCTCAAAGTTTGGGACATCAACAAATTGAAAATGAACACATTTTTAAGGCCATTTTTGAAGTTGATGAAAATGTATTGCCATTCATCCTTAAAAAGCTGAATGTTAATATTGACATACTCAAAATTGCATTAGACAAACAGATTGAAAGCTTTTCAAAAGTTTCAGGAGCAGATTTAATGATTTCTAGAGAAGCGAGCAAAACACTCAATGAAGCTTCAATTATTGCAAAATCAATGAACGATGAGTATGTATCTATTGAACATCTCATTCTTTCCATTTTCAAATCCAAAAGCAAAATTGCTCAAATGCTCAAAGATCAAGGCATTACAGAAAAAGGGTTAAAAAGTGCCATCGAAGAATTGCGAAAAGGTGATCGCGTGACGTCTCAAAGTCAAGAAGACACTTATAATTCGCTCAATAAATATGCAAAAAACTTAAATCAATTGGCAAAAGATGGAAAGCTAGATCCAGTCATTGGTCGTGATGAAGAAATTAGACGTATTCTTCAAATTTTATCACGTCGTACCAAAAACAATCCGATTTTAGTTGGTGAACCTGGAACTGGTAAAACTGCTATTGCTGAAGGTTTAGCACATCGTATTATTGATGGTGATATTCCAGAGAACTTAATAAACAAACAAATCTATGCTTTAGATATGGGAGCATTGATTGCTGGTGCAAAATTTAAAGGCGAATTTGAAGAACGCCTAAAAGCTGTCATTAAAGAAGTAACAACTAGCGAAGGTGATATTGTCTTATTTATTGATGAAATTCACACTTTGGTTGGTGCTGGAGGTGGACAAGGCGCTATGGATGCAGCCAATATTTTAAAACCTGCATTAGCTCGTGGTGAATTACGTGCTATTGGAGCTACAACTTTAGATGAATATCAAAAATATTTTGAAAAGGATAAAGCTCTAGAAAGACGTTTTCAAAAAGTAATGGTAGATGAGCCAGATACCGAAAGTGCCATTTCTATCTTACGAGGAATTAAAGGCAACTACGAAACACATCATAAAGTTCGTATAAAGGATGAAGCTATTATTGGTGCTGTAGAATTGTCCGAACGCTATATCACCAATCGTTTTCTTCCAGATAAAGCTATTGATTTAATGGATGAAGCAGCTTCTAAATTGCGTATGGAAATCAATTCTAAACCTGAAGAATTAGATGTTCTAGATCGAAAAATCATGCAACTAGAAATTGAAATTGAAGCGATTAAACGAGAAAAAGATGAAGCAAAATTAAAATCGTTGCGTGCAGATCTAGCAAACCTTAAAGAAGAACGCAATGAGTTGAATGCGAAATGGAAAAGTGAAAAAGAAATTGTTGATAATATTCAAACGACCAAATCTAACATTGAAGCCTACAAACTTGAAGCTGAAAAAGCCGAACGTGAAGGTAATTATGGAAAAGTAGCAGAAATTCGCTACGGAAAAATTAAAGAAGCTCAAGAAACACTTGAAACTCAGCAAGCCATATTAGCAAATCAACAAGATAATGCACTTATCAAAGAAGAAGTAACCTATGATGATATTGCAGAAGTGGTGGCCAAATGGACTGGTATTCCTGTAACCAAGATGCTACAAAGCGAGCGTGATAAACTCTTAAAACTAGAAGACGAGCTACATAAACGTGTCGTTGGCCAAGAAGAAGCTATAACAGCAGTTAGCGATGCTGTAAGACGTTCGAGAGCAGGTTTACAAAATCCGCAAAAACCTGTTGGCACCTTCTTGTTTTTAGGAACCACAGGTGTTGGCAAAACCGAATTGGCAAAAGCTCTAGCCGAATATTTATTTGATGATGAAAATGCTATGACTAGAATAGATATGAGTGAATATCAAGAACGTCATAGTGTGAGTCGATTAGTTGGTGCTCCTCCAGGATATGTTGGTTATGATGAAGGCGGACAACTTACTGAAGCGGTTAGACGAAAGCCATATTCTGTAGTACTACTAGATGAAATTGAAAAAGCACATCCAGATACCTTTAATATTCTTCTTCAAGTACTAGATGAAGGACGATTAACAGATAATAAAGGTCGTGTAGCCGATTTTAAAAACACCATCATTATTATGACTTCTAACATAGGAAGCCATATTATACAAGAACGCTTTGAGGCGACCAAAGATATTGATTCTGCAATGGAAGCTGCCAAAATAGAAGTTTTAGGATTACTAAAACAAAGTGTAAGACCAGAATTTTTAAATCGAATTGATGATACAATTATGTTTTCACCTTTAACAAAGGAAAACATTAAGGATATTGTTGGCTTACAATTAAAAGGTGTTCAAAAAATGATTGCAAAACAAGGCATTACCTTTGATGCTACACCTGAAGCTAAAGCATATTTATCGGAACAAGGTTATCATCCAGAATATGGAGCAAGACCAGTAAAACGAGTCATTCAAAAAGAAGTACTCAACGCATTAAGTAAAGAAATATTATCTGGAAAAATCACAACAGATAGCATCATACTTCTTGATGAATTTGATGATAAGTTGGTGTTTAGAAATGAAGCTAGTTTTGTTGCAGAAGAAATTTAATATCTAGTGTAACAAAACTTTAAAATAACAGTCTTTTAAGTGGTTGGTTAGTTGAAAAACAACGTGAGTTTTATATTTAAAATGAGCGTTGTTTTTCTTTATAGAAATTCATAAAAAAAAGCCACTAAAAAGTGGCTTCAAAAATATCTTAAATTCATTTTTTAGAACTTCATTCCTACTCCAAATCCTAAAAACAGCGGATCTAAATTAGCTTCTACTGAACTATTAGAATCAT
This sequence comes from Psychroserpens sp. S379A, assembly GCF_049800755.1. Lineage (NCBI taxonomy): Bacteria > Pseudomonadati > Bacteroidota > Flavobacteriia > Flavobacteriales > Flavobacteriaceae > Psychroserpens > Psychroserpens sp. S379A. The sequence goes on from NZ_JBNAFQ010000001.1 coordinate 777,566, forward strand.
TATCTGGAGTGATTTCAGTTTTCAAAAACATTTTCTTAAAGTCTAAATTTATAAACCATTTGTCACTTATATTGTAATCAAGTCCAGCTTGTAAAGCATAACCAACTTGATTTTTATATTCGATATCTTCTAAATCACCAGAATCTTCACCATAAAAAAGTGTATAGTTTAAACCTGCTCCAAGGTAAGGTTTAAAATTTTTATAATAGAAATGATATTGTAAGCTAAGCGTTGGTGGCAAAATAGAAACACTACCTAAATCTGTACCATCTTCAATCTCTAAATCGTGTTTAGATGTTGATAGCATTAACTCTAATGCAATATTTTTACTCAAAAAATACGTGATATCCACTTCTGGTGCAAATGCAGTTGAAATATCTAAATCAAAACCATCAATTGTATCATAGAAATATGGCTCAGGAGCTACAGCTATTGCTCTAACTCGAAGCTGCCATTTATTTGGCGCTTTTTTATAAGTATTCTCTCCTTTAGGTGAAGTGTTTTCTTCATCTTGAGCATTTACATTAAAAACACAAAAACAAATTATAAGTGTACAAAGTAGTATTTTTTTCATAATGTATATTGTTTAATATTATGCAATATATATGATTTAGGGATTAATGCAAAATATTGTATCAATACAGTTGAAATCACTTCAATTTTAATTCAGACAATTATTATTTTAATCATTAAATATATTTTTAAGCACTTCAAAATATACCAATTGGTATATTTTGTTATATTTGTGTTATGCTAACTAAAGCAGAACATACAAAACTTCATATTTTACAAACTGTAGCACCAATTTTTAATAAAAATGGTTATGCGGCAACTAGTATGAGCGATATAACAAAAGCTACTGGTTTAACAAAAGGAGCTATATATGGTCATTTCAAAAATAAAGAATCGTTGTCGATCTCTGCTTTTAAGTTTAATGTAAAGCAAATGATGCAAAAAATTTCTGACCATATTTCAGTTAGCGATTCTCCTATTAAAAAGTTATACCTTATTTCAGATTTTTATCGCAACTATTATGATTTTAGTTTGAAATTAGGTGGTTGTCCTGTCTTAAATATAGGAGTCGATGCAAACAATCAAAACAGTCTTTTGTTAGAAAATGTTAGAATTATAATAGAAAAAATTCAAGATCAAGTGGCTTCAATTATTGAACGTGGAATTGAATTAGGTGAAATCTCTTCAGAAATAAATGCCATGCAATACGCAAAGCGAATAGATACATTAATTCAAGGTGCTGTATTTATGACCTACACTATGAACGATAATTATTACATGAAAGAAACCATGAATCAAGTTGACCAAATGATAACCAACGAAATGAAAGCTTAATTTTTTTAACCAAAAATATACCAATTGGTATATTTTAAAATACTATAAAAATGAAATTATTAAAAACAGTAACCAGCAATGCAACAATTAGATTTCAAGATTGTGATCCTTTTAACCATTTAAATAATGCAAGCTATATTAACTACTTTATGAACCATCGTGAAGATCAACTAATAAAACAATACAATATTGACATTTACAAAATGGCTCAAAACAAAGGCGTGAGTTGGGTGTCAAACAGTAATAAAATTGCATACATGAAACCTGCTCTATTAATGGAAAAAGTTGTTATTGAATCTCAATTAATTGATTTTGACAATAGCAACTTAAAAGTAGAAATGCGAATGTATAATGAAGATAAATCTAAGCTAAAATCTGTCATTTGGAGTGGTTTCACGCACTTTAATTTATTAAAACAACAAAAAGAAATTCATCATGAGAAATTTATGTCTTTATTTAAATCAATTTTAAATCCAATAGATGAAACTAATTTCGAACAAAGAATTTCACGTTTAAGGTCTAAAAAGACTTTAAACAAAATACAATTAGAGTAGCTTGATGAATTAACTACAGAGTAAAAACTTTAAGCTAATCATAAAAAAAACGAGCTTGTTTAAGCTCGTTTTTTTTATGATTATTTTTATCTAGAAACTAAAACTTCATACCAACACCTAAACCAACAACTAGAGGATTGATGTCTACTTCAGCTTCAAGTTCCCCAGAACCTGTATCTACAGTGACATCTGTTTTAAGAAACATCTTTTTAATATCTAAGTTTAAAAACCATTTTTCATTTAAATTATAATCTAAACCTGCTTGTAAAGAAAAGCCTATCGCATTTTCATAATCGATATCTTCAAAATCTCCTTCATCTACACCATAAAACATAGTATAATTAATCCCAGCTCCAACATAAGGCTTAAAATCATCTGCATAAAAATGATACTGTAAATTAAGCGTTGGTGGTAATAACCAAACGTGACCTAGATCTGCTCCATCTTCAATTTCAACATCATGCTTAGTTGTTGCTAATATTAACTCGGCAGCTAAATTTCTATTAAAAAAATAGGTGAAATCGAATTCTGGAACAAATGCAGTAGCAATATCTACATCAGCTCCTTCAATATCATCATCTACAGATGGAATTACTGAAATGATTCTAAAACGCGCTTGCCATTTACTAAAATCATCATTGGTTGTTTCTTCATCTTGCGCTTGAATACTAAACACGCATAAACAAGCTAAAATTGCACTAAAAACTACTTTTTTCATAATACTTATGTTTTAATATTTAATGCAAAAATATTGCACAATGTACCCCTAAATACTGACAAAAATCATTGTTTGAAAACTATAATTCTTTCAGATTTAATACCCAAACATCACCATGAAAACCAAGAGTGTTTTTCATACCTGATTATGAGACTTTTAAACTAAATTACACACCTGACTTCCTCCTTAAATATTGTATGTTCTTTAAAAAATTTTAGAAATTATAACTCTGAAAAAGTTAACTGTAAAAGCATCTATTAAATCTTGCAAAAAATGAGCTTGAAACTATAGATAGGCAACTTCCTTTTTATGAAACAATTAGATTTTTTTAAAAAAAATATTCGATGAACTACACAATAAAAATCAAGATTTAACATTAGTATTAACATATAAATATTAACTTTGAACCGCTATTAATTCCAATCTAAGCTTTAGACAATAATTAAATTTTGTTTAAGCATTCCCTCTGCTCATAAAGCGTTATTAAGTTATTTTAAATACCTACTAATAGAATACTATGGAGTTAAATAAATATATTGACCATACCTTATTAAAGGCTACTGCCACAGAACGAGATATTATAGACCTTTGTAATGAAGCAAAAAAACATAAATTCTTCTCAGTTTGCATTAACAGTAGTTATATCCCACTTGCAAAACAACTTTTAAAAGGATCTTTTGTAAAAATTTGTACTGTTGTTGGTTTTCCTTTAGGAGCAACTGCTACCGAAACTAAAGTTTTTGAAGCCAAGCAAGCTATTGAAGCTGGTGCTCATGAAATTGACATGGTCATTAACATTGGTTTTTTAAAGAGTAAAAACTATGTTGAAGTCTTTAAAGATATCAGTGATGTGAAACTTGCCATAGGAAAAACACCTCTTAAAGTCATCATAGAAATAAGTGAATTATCTAAAAACGATATTGTTAAAGCCTGTGAAATTTGTTTGGATGCAAAAGCAGATTTTGTAAAGACGTCTACTGGTTTTTCAAAAAGTGGAGCTACACTTACTGCCGTAAAAATCATGAAAAAGACAGTAAAAAACAGAGCGAAAATAAAAGCATCTGGTGGAATTGGTGATTCTGAAACCGCAAAAAAATATATCGAAGTTGGTGTTGATCGCATTGGCACTTCAAAAGGTGTTGCTATTGTTTCAGAACAAATGTCTGAAGCTTAAAAATCTATCATTTGATTTACTTATCTTTGACACATGAGTGTACACATTGAAGCCCAAAAAGGTGATATCGCTGAAACTATTTTATTGCCTGGAGACCCATTACGTGCAAAATGGATTGCAGAAACATTTTTAGAAAACCCAAAATGCTTTAACAAAGTTAGAGGCATGTTAGGTTACACAGGAACCTATAACGGAAAACGTATTTCTGTGATGGGAACAGGAATGGGAGTTCCGAGTATTTCAATTTACGCTAATGAACTTATCACAGAATATGGCGTTAAAAACTTAATTCGTGTTGGAAGTGCTGGTTCTTATCAAAAAAATGTAAACCTTAGAGATATTGTATTGGCTATGGCTGCATCTTCAAATTCTGGAATTAACAGTTCTAGATTTAATGGAGCGTATTATGCACCAACAGCAAATTTTGATTTATTCATTAATGCAGTTAATATTGCTAAACAAAAGAACATTCCTATAAAAGCTGGTAATGTATTGTCTTCTGATGAGTTTTATGAAGACGACAGTAATTCCTATAAAAAATGGTCACAATTTGACGTTTTATGTGTAGAAATGGAAGCTGCAGGATTATATACTATTGCAGCTAAGCACAATGTTAAGGCGTTGGCAATTCTTACCATTTCTGATTCGTTGGTTACAGGAGAATCTACAACAAGTAAAGAACGTGAGACCACTTTTAAAAGCATGATAGAAATTGCTTTAGAACTAGCTTAAGGCAACTTTAACATCGCTTTTAGAAACTACTAAAGAGAGTTTTATATATTTACCTATACACAATATCAAAATGAAATATTTTTTAATATTAGCTTTTGCGCTAAGTTTTATTGTGCCAGTAAATGCACAAAACGATTCTAAGTCTTCAACAACTGTTTATTACCTAATTAGGCATGCTGAAAAAGATCGATCTGATAAAAGCAATAGAAATCCTAATCTTACTGAAACTGGTAAAGTAAGAGCTGAAAATTGGAGCAACATATTTAAACATGTAACGTTTGATGCTGTATATTCAACAAATTACAATCGTACGATGCAAACTGCTACTCCAACAGCTAAGGCTCAAAAGATTGAAATTCAAACCTATGATCCTAGAAGCCTAAGTTTTGAAGAATTTACTGAAGCAACCAAAGGTAAAACTGTTTTAGTTGTTGGTCATAGTAATACAACTCCTATGTTTGCTAATGCTATTTTAGGTGAGCAGAAATACGAATTTATGGATGACAATGATAATGGTCGTTTATTTATTGTCACTGTTACTGAAAACCAAAAAATTGATCAGATTCTAAACATCAATTAACAGATACGTTTTCTAACTCTATTTTTGATAAGAGTTTCAACCTTCCTTTTTCAAACAATTTTGGTAACTCTAAAAGTGTTACAGAAGTTTCATTTGGTTTGTAATTATTGTAATCTACAAAACGAATTCCATTGACATAACGCTCGTTATAAGCTTCTCTAAAACGCATACCTTTTCCGTCATCTTCATTATATGAATAGGCTAAATAATCGATTTTAAATGTTTCAGAATTAATCCAATACAAAAACACATCTTCATAATCTTCTCCTCCTCCTTCTTGCTGAAATGTAATCTGAATTGTATAATATGTTTCATTATTAATCAAAATATCATCCAAACGCGTTTTAATCACAGCCTCATTATTAAGTCCATAAGGCAACACCGAAAAATAATGAACCGAATTCACTGAAGCCGAATATTTTGCCTTCATAGAATCTTCAAGAAAAAATTTTTCTTTATTAACCTGTCTTACAAATCCGTCATTACTTAGCATATCATAAATTGAATCCTTGTTAGCTTCAGCAAAAAGACGCATTAAAAGAAAGTTTCCTTGGTGTCTTTTAGCATAGTAATGCTTATCTCTAAAATCAAAATCAATTGTAGAAATTCCAACTTTATCAGCTCTAGACACTTCAATAGATTTATTAACAATAAACTCTGCCGAAAGTTGTTCTGTTTTGTTCTGCTTGCAATTCAAAAGAAAAATAAAGAGCACACTTAAGAATATGTATTTCATATATTTTGTTTTTTTAGAAGTCGTAAAGTTAGGCATTCAATTACAGCAAACTAAAACTTATAACTTTTAAACTTTTTACTTTTAACTTTAAAAACTACTTTTGTGACTTATGCAAAAACCAGTAAACATAAAGAACAAAAAGGCTAAGTTTGAGTACGAAATTCTTGATACGTACACTGCTGGTATTGTCTTAACTGGAACCGAAATTAAATCCATAAGAGATAGTAAAGCTTCAATTGCTGAAAGCTTTTGCGAATTTAGTGACAGAGGTGAATTGTTTGTAATTAATATGACCATTCAAGAATATATTTACGGTAATTATTACAATCATAAACCTAAAGCAGAACGTAAATTATTACTCAATAAACGTGAACTTAAAAAGCTTGAAAAAGAAGTTAATATAAAAGGAAATGCCATCATTCCATTACGCCTTTTTATAAATGAAAAAGGTTTAGCTAAGCTAGAAATTGCTTTAGGAAAAGGTAAAAAGTTGTACGACAAACGTGATACTATTAAAGATCGTGATAATAAGCGAAACTTAGATCGCATTAAAAAAATCTATAAATAACCTCCTTTGCTTTGGCATCGTATTTGTACGAAAATATTTAACAATTTTAAACGTTTTATTTAAGATTGTTTAACAGAAGACCTCTTAATAAATGTCTATGTTTAACTTTTAATAGGCAACCTTTTTATCAAAAAGTGCGTCTATAGTAATAAAGACCATCAAACCATTTATATGAAGACAACTCTACTCTCTATTCTTACATTACTTTGTACTATCACATCATTTTCACAAATTACTGGAACGGTTACAGATACTAAAAACAAACCATTAGCCTTTGTAAATATTTTTATCGAAAACACCTATAAAGGCACAACGAGTAATGAAGATGGAAATTATGAACTTAATATTTCTAAACCAAACACCTATACTGTTGTATTTCAGTTTTTAGGCTACAAAACAGTTAAAAAAACAGTAACCATTGAGGCTTTTCCATTTAGTCTTAATGCCGTTTTAGTTGACGAAGAAATATCTCTAGATGAAGTTGTTGTAAATGCCGAAGATAATCCTGCAAACCATATTATAAGACAAGCGATTGCCAAACGAAAGGAAAACCTCGAAAAGATTCAAAGCTATAAAGCCGATTATTATTCTCGTGGTTTGATTAGAATAAAAGATGCTCCTGAAAAACTTCTCGGACAAGAGATTGGTGATCTTGGAGGTGGATTAGATTCTACACGAAGTGGAGTGATTTACCTTTCTGAAACCATTTCGAAATTAGAATTTTTAAGACCTAATAAGCTAAAAGAAAAAATTGTAGCTTCAAAGGTAAGTGGTAACGATAATGGGTTTAGTTTTAACAATGCCATTAATGTTGAGTTTAATTTATACAACAATACGATAGAACTTGGCAATCAAATTATTTCTCCAATTGCCAATAATGCCTTTGGATATTATCGTTACAAATTAGAAGGTGTTTTTTATGATGACAAAGCACATTTAATCAATAAAATTAAAGTCACACCTAGACGTAAAAATGATCCGGTTTTTGAAGGCTATATCTATATTGTAGAAGACCAATGGACCATCTATGCTTCAGAATTAAGTATTACTGGTATTCAAGCACGAATTCCTGCTGCAGATAACATTACAATTACTCAAAATCATTCATATTCTGAACAAAATAAACTTTGGACTAAAATGTCACAAAGTATAGATTTTGAATATGGTTTATTTGGAATTAAAGGTGATGGTCGTTATACGTCTGTGTATAGCAATTATATCATCAATCCAAGTCTAACTCGTAAAGACTTTGGAAAAGAAATCGTTTCCTTTGCTGATGAAGCTAACAAAAAAGATGCAATATTTTGGGAAACCTTAAGACCTGTTCCTTTAACTGAAGAAGAAATTACAGATTACATCAAGAAAGACAGTATTCAAATTGTTAAAAGCTCTAAAGTTTATAAAGACTCTGTTGATAAGGTAAATAACAAATTTAAAATTGGAGATATTTTAGGTGGATATACTTACAATAACTCTTATAAAAATTGGAATGCAGGCATCTCCTCTCCTATTGAAGCGATTAGCTTTAATACTGTACAAGGCTGGAATGGGAATGTAAATGGATTTTATACTAAAGCCTACGACGAAGACTACAATCGTTACTTGAGTGTTAATGGTAATATTAATTACGGATTTAGTGACGATCGCTTAAGAGGCACATTATCTACAACATACAAGTTTAATGATATTAGTAAACCAATACTTACGCTTTCTGGTGGAATTCAAGCCACACAATTTAATGCTACAAATCCTATTTCGAGGTTAGAAAATACAATTAGTAGTTTGTTTTTTGAAGATAACTATATGAAACTATACGATCGTAGTTTTGTGCAAGCAAGTTACTCTAAAGAATTGTTTAACGGATTTAGATTACAAACTTTTTTAAGTTATGAACGACGAAAAGCGTTATTCAATACAACCGAACAGGTATTTTTCCCTGAAGGTGATGATGTTTACACAAGCAATAATCCGTTAAGTGAAACGGCTTATAATGTTGCGCCTTTTAAAACACATAATATTGTTAAGTTTAATGTGATGGCTCGAATTAATTTCGGACAAGAATATTTGAGCTATCCTAATAGTAAATTCAACATTCCAAAAGCAAAATACCCAACACTTCTGCTTGGTTATGAAAAAGGATTTGGTGCAACCATTAGCGATTATAACTTTGATCAAGTAAAAGCAAGAGTATATCAAGCGCTTAATGTTGCTAATAAAGGACGCTTTAGTTATAATCTTAGAGCAGGAAAATTCTTTAATGCCGATGATATTTCGTTTGTAGATTTTCAACACTTTAACGGAAATCAAACTCATTTTAGTCAAAGAGGAAGCTACACCAATGTGTTTAATAATTTAGGGTATTACGATTTAAGTACAAACGATTCTTATCTAGAAATGCATGCCGAACATGACTTTAATGGATATATTTTAAGTCGTATTCCTTTACTTAAAAAGTTAAACTTCAATCTGGTTGTTGGAGCTCATACGCTCTCTACTCCAGATCATAAACCTTATCAAGAATATTCAGTTGGTTTAGATAATATAGGTTGGGGAAAATGGCGTTTGTTACGAGTAGATTATGTACGTTCGTATCAAAGCGGATTTGTAAGTGATGCTATCGTATTCGGATTGAAATTTTTCTAAGTTACTATGGCTTGATTAATTTAAATGTTTCCTTAAAGTCTTCAGAAAACACACTAAAAAAATACAATCCTGAAGATAGGTTTGTCGTATCTATTTCAAATTGATTTTGAAATTTCGCAACCTGCTTTCCGAAGCTATCATAAATAATAACATTAAAATCATGTAATTGAGATTCAATTGATATTGTATCTTGAAACGGATTAGGACTTATTGACATAAAGATCATTTCAGTTTCAGAAACACTCAACAAATCACAATTAGGATTGGTAGAATTTGCATTAGCAAATGTTCCGTTTACAACAGACCAATCTTCCCAAATCACTCCTTGAGAATTTGACCAATCGGTTAAATCGATATAATTTTCGGCACTATACAAGCCTGGTATTTTAGCAACTTTTATGGCTTCACCAGAATGATTCCAAGTTAATGGTTGCCCTTCTACACAAGTTTCAGGCAAAAAATCATCTACACAATTAGATTGCAAAAAGAAAGCAAACTCAGGATAATCAGGATATTCGCCATAAACATAAGCTCGACCTAATTCGTTAATACAAACTGCTGTATATTCGTTACAAGCAATTCCAAAAGCACGTGTATTATTATCGGTTGCATAGCGTGCTAAAAAAGTCGCATGACGTGCGCTTCGGTCTGGATCATCATAATGTGAATCTGTAATGACATGTTCTAAAAACGGAATTTCTAAAAAATCATTATAACCTAAAGTCATTCGGTTGTGATACGGATTTGATAAAGCTTGTGCATTCGTTACAGTTCCATTTTCAGCCGAAAAATAAGCACTTCCTAAAATGGCCATCCCTGCACTTGTGCCTCCAATGACACCTTGTTTTGTATTGATAAAAGCATTGAGTGTGTCTTCCATCGCATTATCTTTAAAAAAGCTCACATAATCAAACTGATCTCCTCCAGCAAACCAAATAGCTTCTGCATTTGCCACTTTTTGAAGCACGTAAGGATCTGTAGCTCCAGCTTCATTTTGAATGACAAACGTGGTCACAGAATTTATAGTCACACCCAAATCTGAATAAAAATAATCGTTGTAACCATCACTTCCAGAAGCTCTTAAAACCACTACATCTCCTCCATCAGCTCTATTTAAAAACCAAATCATTGCATTGTCATTTTCACTTGCGCCTCCCATCATACAAATTCCAAATTCGTGATTTGTAGTCACATCTACAGTACTTCCAGTAGCATATTCTGTATAATTCTGAGCACCAACAACTTGAACCAAAAACACAAATAAGGCTGTAATTTTTTTCATCATTTAATTTTTATCTTCTAATAAAGGTACAAATCTAAATTCACCAAACTCATGTTGTTCAAACTCCTTAGGACCTTTTCTAATAAATAAAGTCATAATCTGAACAGCGTCACCTACAGGAATCACCAAACGACCTCCTATTTTTAACTGACTCAATAAAGGCTTCGGAACAAAAGGCGCTCCAGCAGTAACAATAATGCTATCAAAAGGCGCTTCATCTTCTAAACCAATATAACCATCTCCAAAAATGAGTTTTTTAGCGCGATAACCTAATTTTGGCAAAAACTTACTTGTTTTTTTATACAGTTCATGTTGTCGTTCAATACTAAACACTTTGGCGCCTAACACACATAAAACTGCAGTTTGGTAGCCACTTCCTGTTCCGATTTCTAAAACTTTATCATCCTTTTTTACCTGAAGTAATTCACTCTGAAAAGCCACAGTATAGGGTTGCGAAATGGTTTGATCTGCTGCAATTGGAAACGCTTTATCTTGATACGCATGATCTAGAAAACTAGAATCCATAAATAAGTGTCTAGGTATGGTTCCTATAGCTTTTAGTACATTATCATCTTTAATACCTTTAGCTTTTAAGGTGTCTACCAACTGTTGACGAAGTCCTTGGTGTTTAAATGTGTCTTTCAAAAGTAGTTGAGTTTACTAGGTAAAAATAATTCAAACATTTTTATACTGAAAGCGAAATCGTCTTGAATTATTAACGCTTGCAAACCTCTTATTTTTTATTGTCAAATTCTCATAAATAAACTATGAAAAATAGTATTTTTGTTGAAAACGTAAAACAATGCTAAAAGCTGGTGTTCTTGGTGCTGGTCACCTAGGAAAAATTCATTTAAGACTTCTTAATCAATCTGAAAAATATGAGCTCGTTGGTTTTTATGATGCTGACGAAGCGAATGCAAAAAAAGTCGTTGAAGAGTTTGGATATACCTACTTTGATTCTATTGAAGCCTTAATTGATGCTGTTGATATGGTCGATATTGTTACACCAACACTCTCACATTACGATTGTGCAAAAAAAGCCATAGCCAAAGGCAAGCATATCTTTATTGAAAAGCCAATTACCAATACGGTTGAAGAAGCCGAACATATTAGAGAGTTACTCGCTCAACACAATATTCGTGGGCAAGTTGGTCATGTCGAGCGCTTTAATCCAGCCTTTATAGCTGTTAGAGAACAAGTAAACAATCCTATGTTTATTGAAACGCATCGCTTGGCCGAATTTAATCCTCGTGGTACAGATGTTCCTGTAGTTTTAGATTTAATGATTCACGATATTGATATCATTCTCAGTGTTGTAAAATCTAAAGTGAAACATGTATCTGCAAGTGGTGTTTCGGTAATTAGTGATACTCCAGATATTGCCAATGCACGTATCGAATTTGAAAATGGATGTGTTGCGAATTTAACTGCTAGCCGAATTTCATTGAAAAACATGCGTAAGACGCGCTTTTTTCAAAAGGATGCTTATATATCTGTTGACTTTTTAGAAAAGAAATGTGAAGTTGTAAAAATGAAAGATGCTCCAGAGCAACCAGGAGATTTTGATATGATTCTTCAAAATGCTGAAGGCATCAAAAAACAGATCTATTTCGATAATCCTGATATAGCGAACAACAACGCTATTTTAGACGAATTAGAAACCTTTGCAGATGCCATAAATAATAATACAACACCAATTGTAACACTTCATGATGGCACTGAAGCACTACGTGTTGCAACAATGATAATTAACCAATTTTAAACTAACTATAATTTCCTTTTAAGGATTAAAAAGATAAAAACACATGAAAAATGTAGCTGTTATTGGAGCTGGAACCATGGGAAATGGAATTGCTCACACTTTTGCTCAATCTGGATTTAAAGTTCAATTAATCGATATTAGTGAAGCCTCTTTAAAACGAGGAATGGATACCATTGCTAAAAATTTAGATCGAATGGTCGCTAAAGAAAAAATTTCTGAAGCCGATAAACAAGCCACATTAGATAATATTACTACGTTTACAAATATTACTGAAGGTGTTGAATACGCTGGATTAGTGGTTGAAGCGGCAACAGAAAACATCGACTTAAAGCTTAACATCTTCAAACAATTAGACGATGCTTGTCCAGACGATACTATTTTGGCAACCAATACGTCTTCTATCTCAATTACTCAAATTGCTGCAGTAACCTCACGTCCAGAAATGGTCATTGGCATGCATTTTATGAATCCTGTTCCAATTATGAAACTGGTCGAAATTATTCGTGGTTATAACACTAGTGATGAAGTGACAAATACCATAATGGAATTATCTAAAACTTTAGGTAAAATACCAACCGAAGTAAACGATTATCCAGGTTTTGTAGCAAATAGAATCTTAATGCCAATGCTTAACGAATCTATCGAAACTTTATACAATGGTGTTGCTGGAGTTCAAGAAATTGATACAGTTATGAAACTAGGCATGGCACATCCAATGGGTCCATTACAATTAGCCGATTTTATCGGACTTGATGTTTGTCTATCGATTTTAAATGTCATGTACGACGGATTCAAAAATCCAAAATATGCTCCTTGTCCGTTATTAGTTAATATGGTAAGAGCTGGAAAACTAGGTGTAAAATCTGGAGAAGGATTTTATGATTATTCAGAAAGTAGAAAAGCTGAACATGTGTCAAAACAGTTTTTGAAGTAATAAGTGTCTAGTGTCTAGTGTCTAGTGTCTAGTAAAAGTATTATATTTCAATTATGAAAGTACAAGATTTACTAGCTTATAAAAAAGGGTTCAAATTAGCTATGGATATTTATAACATCTCAAAATCTTTTCCAAAAGAAGAGACCTACTCTCTCACAGATCAAGTAAGACGTTCATCAAGAAGTGTGTGCGCTAACTTATCTGAATCTTATAGAAAAAGACGCTATCAAAAGCACTTTATAAGTAAATTAACTGATAGTGATGCAGAAAATGGCGAGACTCAAACTTGGTTAGAATTTGCCTTGGCATGTAAGTATATTTCCAATCAACAATTTAAAGAACTCTACAAGGCATCAGAAGAAGTTGCCAAACTCTTAAATTACATGATATTAAACCCTAAAAAATTTGGTTCAAGCTAATACAAATCAACACTTTAACTTTATACTTTATACTAAACACTTCAAACTAAACCATGGCCAAAGTAATTCCGTTTAAAGCTGTACGACCAACAAGAGCAATTGTTGGTTTAGTGGCTGCACGTCCTTATCAAAGTTATACTGTTGATGAGCGTGAGTCTCGAATGGATTACAATCCGTTTAGTTTTCTTCATATTGTAAATCCTGGTTACAAATACGACAAGGTTATAACTGGAGAAGAACGTTATAAATTGGTAAAAAATCGCTATCAAGAATTTAAGGAAGGTGGTGTTTTTGTTCAAGATGAGAAACCTTCTTTTTATGTTTATAAAATTGTAAATAGACATGGACAAGAATTTAACGGAATTATTGCAGCAACTAGTGCTGAAGACTATGAAAACGATGTTATTAAAAAACACGAAGACACTTTAGCCAAACGTGAAAAAACATTTAAAACCTATTTAAAAACCGTTGGTTTTAATGCAGAACCTGTTTTACTTACCTATCCTGATAACAATACCATTGCCAAAATTATAAAAGACACTCAAAAAGGTCATGCCGAATTTGAGTTTACCATGACATACAAAGACACTCATTATTTATGGAAAATAGATAATGAAGCTACTATTGATGCCATTCAAAAAGAATTTGAACTTATGAATACTATTTATATTGCAGATGGTCATCATCGTTCGGCTTCTTCACATTTATTATTTAAAGATGAAAAAGCAAGTAATATAAATCATAATGGTTTAGAATCGTACAACTTCTTTATGTCGTATCTCATTCCAGAATCAGATTTGGTTATTCATGAGTTTAACAGGCTTATAAAAGATTTAAATGGTTTAAGTAAAGAAGCCTTTTTAATTAAACTTGATGCTATATATCGTATTGAAAATAGAGGTGCAATGCCATACAGTCCATCAAAACCACATCATTTTAGCATGTATTTAGATGGTGAGTTTTATTCTTTATATTTAAGAAAAACCTATTATAAATTCAATACTGCATTAGATCGATTAGATGCGCAATTGCTTTATAAAACCATTTTACAACCTATTTTAGGGATTAACGATTTACGAAATGATAATCGTATTGAATATGTTAATGGAAGACATGAAATGATTACCATTAAAAGTAGTGTTGATAGTGGTAAATTTAAAGTTGGCTTCGGAATGTGTCCCACTACTGTTCAACAAATGAAGCAAATTGCAGACGAAGGTTTAAAAATGCCACCAAAAAGCACTTATATTTTACCAAAGCTAAGAAGCGGAATTACGATTTATGAGTTTTAATATGAATATAGAAAGCAACTTAAATCACATAAAATCTAGTTTACCAGAACATGTAACACTTGTGGCAGTTTCTAAAACCAAGCCAGTAAGTGATTTAATGGAAGCCTATCAAGCTGGTCAACGCATTTTTGGAGAAAACAAAGTCCAAGAAATGGTTGAAAAACACGAACAAATGCCAAAAGACACACAATGGCATATGATTGGGCATCTTCAGCGTAACAAAGTGAAGTATATGGCTGAATTTGTAGACTTGATTCATGGTGTGGACAGCTTTAAATTACTGAAAGAAATAGACAAACAAGCCAAAAAACATAATAGAACAATCAATTGTTTACTTCAAATAAAAATTGCTGAAGAAGATAGCAAATTTGGAATGTCTTCAACTGAAGCTAAATCTTTACTAACATCTGAAGATTTTTCAACCTTAACCAATGTTTCTATTGTTGGTGTTATGGGAATGGCTACATTTACTGATGATACTAATCAAATCGAACAAGAATTTAAACGACTTAAATTGGCATTTGAGGACTTAAAATCGATTCATACAAAACTTGAAATAATATCGATGGGAATGAGTGGTGATTATCAACTCGCTATTGATTGCGGAAGCACAATGGTTCGTGTAGGAAGCAGTATATTTGGAGTAAGAAATTATTCAATGAACAATTGATAATAAAAATCATGTCATATTGAACTAAGCCAAAATATCTTATAACTTTTAACTTTTAACAAATTTACGCAATACTAGACATAGAAACTACTGGAGGAAAGTACAATGAAGAAGGCATTACTGAAATTGCCATATATAAGTTTGATGGTCACAAAGTCGTAGATAAATTTATTAGTCTTGTAAATCCTGAGCGTGACATTCAGCCTTTTGTGGTAAACCTTACTGGTATTAATAACAATATGCTAAAAACTGCTCCAAAGTTTTATGAAGTCGCTAAACGTATTGTTGAAATTACTGAAGATTGTATTATTGTTGCTCATAACTCATCCTTTGATTATCGCATCCTTCGTACCGAATTTAAGCGTTTAGGTTTCGGATTTAAACGTGAAACCCTTTGCACTGTTGAGCTATCAAAACAATTAATTCCAAATCAACCGTCTTACAGTCTTGGAAAACTCACACGATCTCTCGGAATACCTGTGAGTGATAGACATCGTGCTAATGGTGATGCCATGGCAACGGTTAAGCTTTTCAAAATGTTACTCTCTAAAGATTTAGATAAGTATATTATTGAAAATAACATTAAAAAAGCAGTTGCCGAAAAACGACTAAATCCAAATCACAAAGCCATTATCGAAGCCTTACCTGCTGTTACAGGTGTGTATTATATTCATGATGCAAATGGCAAGATTATTTATATTGGAAAAAGTAAAAACATCAAGAATCGCATCAACCAGCATCTTACCAATAAGAGTACAAAATCTAAGAAAATTCAGTTACAAGTGGCTTCGGTAACGTATGAAAAAACAGGAAGCGAACTAGTTGCCTTATTGAAAGAAAGTGAAGAAATAAAACGAAATAAGCCACTTCACAATAGAGCTTTAAGACGAAACATTTTTACACATGCCTTGTATAGTTATCAAGACGAAAATGGATATACAATTCTTAATATTGATGTCGCTAATAAAGATCAACGACCAATAACAACTTTCACCAATCGACAAAGTGCTAAAAGTTTTATGTTTAAAGTTGTAGAAGAATACAATTTATGCCAAAAACTTACTGGGTTATATCCTTCAAAAAGTAATTGTTTTAATTATACAATTAAAGAATGTTTTGGTGCCTGTGTAAATGAAGAACCTTCAGAAACATATAATAAACGTGTGCTTCAACTTATTGATAAATATAGTTACAACAATAAAGACATGTTAATTATCGATCAAGGAAGAGATGTTGATGAACGCAGTGTTATTTACATTCAGAATGGCGTATTTAAAGGTCTAGGTTTTTTTGATTTAAATTATCAAATTACAAATATTGAGGTTTTGAAATCTATCATTACTCCTATGGAAAATAATAGAGACACTCAGCATATCATTCAAAGTTATTTAAGACGAAACAAACGACTAAAAGTAGTACCTTTAAATACTTCTAAATAAGATTTTAGTATTTTTGAAACTATGAGTGAACAAAGCTCACATAAAACTTGGAGAACTAAGCTTCATGAAATTATCTATGAAGCAGATACACCTGCTGGAAAGCTCTTTGATATTATTTTACTTATCGCAATTCTAGCCAGTATACTTTTAGTTATGCTTGAAAGTATTGCCAGTTTTGATGAAAAGTATCACACCATTTTAAACATTTCTGAATGGGTAATCACCATCCTTTTCAGTATAGAATATATTGTGCGAATCATTTCAGTTAATAAACCTTTAAAATATATACTTAGTTTTTATGGTATTATCGACTTATTATCTACCATTCCAAAATACATTTCTTTATTCTTAGCAGGAACACATGCACTTGTCGCTTTGAGAGCTTTAAGACTACTTCGTGTGTTTAGAATCTTAAAGTTGGCGCGCTATTTAGGAGCTTCAAACCAACTTGCCAATGCCATTAAAGCAAGTAGAGCTAAAATAGCTGTATTTCTATTTGCTGTGCTAATTGCGGCAGTTATTTTTGGAACCATCATGTATCTTGTTGAAGGTGAGGAACATGGTTTTTCTAATATTCCTAAGAGTGTGTATTGGTGTATTGTAACCTTAACTACTGTTGGTTTTGGTGATATTGCTCCAGAAACACCTTTAGGTCAATTTATTGCTACTTTAATTATGATATTAGGTTATGGTATTATTGCTGTTCCTACAGGAATTGTGTCTGCTGAATATACCAAAGCTTCGGGTGACAAAGAAGGCAAATATTCTGATGAGGAACACGAGCATATAAAAGATCTTCAACTCAACACACAATGTTGTGTCAATTGCCTTGCTGAAACCCATCAAGATGGTGCAGAATTTTGTCATAAATGCGGTTGTAAATTACATCATGACTAATATCTTAATTTCCATTATTGGTCCAACTGCTATTGGAAAAACAGCTCTAAGCATCAAATTAGCACAATATTTTGATACCGAAATACTTTCCGCAGATTCTAGGCAGTTTTACAAAGAAATGTCTATTGGAACTGCTGCTCCTACTCCAACCGAATTAGCTTCAGCGAAGCATCATTGCATTCATCACAAATCTGTTATTGACAATTATACTGTTGGTGATTTTGAAAACGAAGCGATTACGATTCTAGACGACATCTTTAAAAGCAAAAACATTGCTATTATGGTTGGTGGTTCTGGACTTTATGTAGATGCTGTTACTAAAGGCTTAGACAAATTTCCAAAAGTAGATTCTAGCATTAGACTTTCATTAAACGAAAGGTTAAATTCTGAAGGAATAACATCGCTTCAAGAGCAACTAAAAATTTTAGATCAAAAAGCTTATAATTCAATAGCCATTGATAATCCACATCGATTAATAAGAGCCTTAGAAATTTGTATTGGTACCAATAAACCATATTCTTCTTTTCTTACGTCAACAAACAAAACACGTAATTTTAAAACCATCACAATTGGTTTAACTGCTGAAAGAACTATTATATATGATAGAATTAATCTTCGCGTAGATCAGATGATTACTGAAGGATTGCTTGATGAAGTGAAACAACTAGAATCTATGCAAGATTTGAATGCTTTAAACACTGTTGGTTATAAAGAATTGTTTCGTTATTTAAATGACGAATGGACTTTAGAGTTTGCAATTTCAGAAATTAAGAAAAATACACGACGCTTTGCTAAACGTCAACTGACTTGGTTTAAAAAGAATACTGAAACACTTTGGTATGATTATTTAACTGAACCTGGAGTTATAATATCTGATATCAAAAAGAAAATCAACGCATAAAAAAAGCCAATCATTTTGATTGGCTTTTCAGTATTTATATAAAATTTAGACATCTTGATTTATGACTAATCTAAACCCTTCACCATGAATGTTTAATATCTCAACATTCTCATCGAGTTTTAAGTATTTTCTAAGTTTAGCAATGTATACATCCATACTTCTTGATGTAAAGTAGTTATCATCTCTCCAAATTTTGGTAAGCGCTAATTCTCTTGGCATTAAATCATTTTCATGAAGTGCTAAAAGACGAAGCAATTCGTTTTCTTTTGGAGATAATTTTATAGGATCTTTACCATCAAATTTTAAGAAACGTAACTTAGAGTTTAAATCGAATCGACCAATTTTAAACTCAAATTGTTTACTATCTGCAATCGTGTCGGTAGCTTTACGTTGAATGATAGCTTTTATCTTCATTAAAAGTACTTCACTATCAAACGGCTTATTTAAATAATCGTCTGCTCCCACTTTATAACCTTTAAGCACATCTTCTTTCATGGCTTTAGCGGTTAAGAAAATGATTGGCACATCTGTATTTTTCTCACGAATCTCTTTCGCTAAGGTAAAACCATCTTTATAAGGCATCATGACATCCAAAATACAAAGATCGAAATCGTCTTTTTTAAATTTCTCAAATCCTTCCATACCATTTTTAGCATGAACGACTTCATAATCATTCATATTTAGGTAGTCTTTTAAAACAGTCCCGAAATTTGGATCATCTTCAACTAATAGTATTTTTTTGTTTTGTTCTTCCATAATTTATGATATTAGTGGCAGCTTAATCGTAAAGACACTACCTTTTCCTTTTTCACTTTCTACTGATATATGACCTTGATGGTCGTCTACTATTCTTTTTACATAGGCTAATCCTAAGCCATGACCTTTAACATTGTGTACATTTCCTGTGTGTTCTCTATAAAATTTTTCGAACACTCTTTTTTGCACTTGTTTAGACATTCCGTTTCCTTGATCTGCAATTTTTAATAAAATATTGTTACCTACGTTTTCAGTGTACACATCTATTTTTGGAGTATCGTCACTATATTTTACTGCATTATCCAAAATATTAACAATCACATTTGTAAAATGCGTATCGTTTGCGAGTACTGAAGATTTTTCGGCATTTAAATGTGTTTTTACATAGCCTTTTTTATCTTCTACTATCAATTCAATATGCGTTACTGCATCATAGATTAGGTCGTGTAACTTTACACGTTCCTTACTTATATTAAGCTCATTCTTTTCTAACTTAGAAATTCGCAATACATTTTCTACTTGTGCATGCATACGTTTGTTTTCATCTTTTATCATCTTTAAGTATCGCATCACCTTTTCTTTATCTCCAATTATTTTTGGATTTTTAATAGAATCTAAAGCCAAATTAATGGTCGCAATTGGCGTTTTAAACTCATGTGTCATATTATTAATAAAGTCGGTTTTAATCTGTGAGATTTGACGTTGCTTTATTAACTGATAAATAGCACTAGAATAAGCAATAACTATAACTGTAGTAAACAGAATAGATAATGCTATCATTCCCAATATTGATGATAATAAAAACTTCCTTCTTTGCGGAAAATCAACATACAGCATATAATCACTTTCGTTATTATTATCCAGAAACACAGGAACTCCAATTGTAGAATCTGGATTTAAATCGAAATTTCCAGATTGCACTTTTGTTGAAAGGTCTCTATCATAAATGGCAAATTCAAATTTTGTATTAATACCATTATTGAAGAGTTGCTTTTTAAGCAAATAAGAAACTTCATCTGTCGATACGCGCTTATAAATAGGAATATTTTTAAACTGATCTCTTGTGATGGATTCAAACTGAGCTTTTTCTAATAATGTAAGATTGCTAAAATTCTTGATAGATTTTTGTAAGCTAATTGCTCGATTACCATCTATACTATTATTGTCGTATGTTTCAGTGATTCTCGTATTTTTAATACGACTTAAATTGAAACTGTCTAAACCAATGTCAAAGAACAACGATGGCACTTTAAAACTTTCTTCAGAAATAGCATTTCCATAAATTCTGGTCTCATTAGATAAGTCATCTTGTTCTAAAATAAATACCTGCCGCATTGCTGTCGAATCAGGATCTACACCACTTTCGATTAGATTTTGGAGTCGTTTTGAATAGACTTCAAATTCTTTATCTTCAATAGCTTTTGAAACCGAACTTAAAGAACGCTTTACATTTAATGTAAAGTTTATTTCTTCGTTCTCTAAGGTATTATTAATAAAATACGCTTGAACGAAAATGATGCCTATGAGTGATAAACTCATTAAAATCACCAATAAGATGAATAGCTTTTTGCCCATCGCTCAAATTTAACATTTTAACATTTACATGAGTTGTCCTTTAACCTTACATTAACACAAAAGTTAAATTGTAGAATTTTTAATGTGTTTCAATATAGATTCATGAATTTTTCGCACTTGATACTCTAAAGTACTTTTATCATTATTAACAATCACAAAATCTGATAGTTTAGCTTTTTCTATATCATTCATTTGATTGTTCATAATAGCTAAAACCTTTTCAGGAGTGCTCTTATCTCGAGCTAAAACGCGTTGTAAGCGTTTATCTTTATCAGCTATAATAGAAATAATTAAATCGTATTGTGATTGCTGTTCGTGTTCAAAAATAATAGCAACTTCTTTTATAACATAAGGTGAATTTTGTCGTTCTAACCATTGTTTAAAATGCGCTCCCACTTTTGGATGCACAATAGCGTTCATCTTATCTAAGTACACTTTATCATTAAAAATCTTATCAGCAATAAATGGTCTGTTAAGTTCATCTTTTAAGTATGCTTCTTCACCAAAAAGAGCAATAAGTTCTTGTTTTATTCCCTTAGAAGTATTCATCAAAAGCTTAGCCTCAACATCAGCAATATAAATTGGGATGTTAAAGCTTCTAAAAAGCTTTGCTGCTGTAGTTTTACCACTACCAATTCCGCCTGTAAGTCCAACAACTATCATTCTGTTATAATATATTCTATTTTATCTTGTTTCATTTTAACACGCTTAATACGTTCTGGTTGTTTTATAAGCTTGGGTGTAAAATAGGACTTGTTTGAGTTTTTTATCTCTAAGTAATCACATTCAATTTTAAAAGCTGAAGGCTTAATAGATTTATAATCATTTAAACTAACCTCAAAAGAAACCTTAATAGCCTTAGGAAAGTAATTAATTTGAATCTCTGAAGGAAGATTATTTATAATCACAGGAATCTCTAAAGTTCCTTCTGTAAATTTTTGCACATTAGCTGTAACTGAAATTTCATTTTCAGATAGTTTAACAGTATTACCAGTTTCTGGAAGCTTTAGACCAACAGTCGCATTGATATCCTTTTTAATGTTTGGTAAATTTAATTCTGAAGTTTCAATATAATTGACATGCTTAATTTCTGTGTCAGAACCAATAACCTCAACAGAATCTGGTTTTAAAATCATTCCTTTTAGCGTGTCATATCCTGAAGCATAAGTCACATTTGAGTTTAGCCTAACAGGAACTTTTTTAGTTGATAAAATTCCAAAGGACAAACTTAAAGTATCTGGCTGTATAGAAACTATTTCAAAGCGTTTCCCTAATTGTTTTTCAATATCAGGCAATGCGCGATTAGCCACCCAATTAAAAGTATTATTATGCTGATAAGCATTTTTTTCTAAATCAATTTCAATTGTGTTATTATGAAAATATGAACCCAAAAGATAAAAACCATATGTATTTACCACAATATCTAATTTTGGTGTATTTGTAATGGCTAATACTTTATCCTTTGGTAAATTAACAATATTAACTTCAACTGCTAATGTTTCGGTATACAGTTTTGAAAGTTTACTTAGTACCAATATTAAAAAAGCCAATAAAAGGAATAAACTAAAAACATTAAGCCTTTTGTTTTTAGTTAATTTAATTAGTATGAATCTTAATCTAGACAGCATCCTTAAAAAATAAATTAGGGTAATATTTTTCTGGTTCTTTTTTTAAGATTTTAATAGCAAATGTAGATTTTAAAAACCCAAAACCATATCCAAAAAACTGAATAAATATGGCAACTATTGCTTGTAAAGCAATGACTAAATCTTTGGTTTGAATAACTGCTAAAACAAATGCAAAAATTATATATAGACCAAATGCGAATAACAAAGCATAGTAATTAAAAATTGCTAGTAACATTGCAAATACAAACCCTAAACTAAATAATGTTGGTAACCAATAAATCAAGCGTTCGCTCTTTGGATGCCATAAATTTAATATTGGTCTTACTAGGCCAAATTTATGAACCTGTGTGTAAAACTTAGACCAAGATATGCGACGCTTATGATACACAAAAGCTTGACTAAAAAGTTTGGTCTTAAAACCTAGTTTAGTTAATCTTATAGATAAATCTGGATCTTCTCCAGGATGAATGCGTCCAAAACCTCCTGAAGCTTTAAAAGCAGCTTTAGAAATACCCATATTAAAGCTTCTAGGCTGAAACTTTTTATTCTTTGTTTTTGAACCTCTAATACCTCCTGTTGTTACAAAGGAAGTCATAGCAAAATTAATAGCTTTTTGCAGGTTTGTAAATGTTTTATCTGCAGCATCAGGACCTCCAAAACAATCAACATATTTCCTTTTAAGCGCGTTATCAACAACCTCTAAATATTGTGGAGGTAGCAAACAATCTGAATCTAATATTATAAAATAATTGCCTTTAGCCTTAGACATTCCAAAATTTCTAGAATCTCCAGGACCAGAATTGGGTTTATTATAGTATGATATCTCTAATTTATTATCAAACTCAGCTACAACCGATTTACAATCTATTGTAGATCCATCTTCGACGATAACAACTTCAAAAGGTATATTACCTTGAATTGCCACGAAACTTTGTAATAATTCTTTAATTTCATCTGGTCTATTATAGACAGGAATAATAAATGAATAATGTAATGCATCCATACCATACAAAGGTAACTAAAGAAAACACAAAAGCCACCTTTAAGGTGGCTTTTGAAAGTATATTTATAAAAGCTTATTGCTTTAAAATTCTTACCGTTTCAGTAACGTTATTAATTGTAACCTGTACGAAGTAAGCACCTTGATTTAATTCGTTCATGCTTAAGTTACTTTCTAAAGTATTAGGTGTAGCTCTAAGAACTTCTTGACCTAACATATTAAATACTGATACATTTTGAATGTTACTTTGAGCTTTCAAAGATAATTCGTTCTTCACAGGATTAGGGAAGTACGTAAAAATATTTTCATTATCAAAAGTATTAAGAGATAATGAAGCATCAGAAAGAGTGATATCAATTGTCCCTTCTTCAGAACCATTATTCCATAGTTGAATATAATATGTTGCTCCATCAGTTAAACCTGTTAAAGAAGCACCAGAAGTTACATCAGTACTACAATCTAATTCTACTAATGCACCACATGTACCTTCATACACTGCAAGGTGTGCAGCAGTTGCAGTTCCTAAAGCTGTAACGATGTTTACTTCACCACTAGCAGGAGCTTCAAAAGTGTACCATAAATCAGCAATCGTTTGGAATAACTCACATGAATTTGTTTCAGCATTAACTGTTGCACAAGTATTATCTTCTGTAGAAGCAGACCCATCAACTAATAAAGGTGTTGCACTTGCACAATCTTGATTAATTTGAGCTGGAGTACATGAAGCCTCACATGTAACAGTTAATGTAAAATCTCCTGTATCAGTTGGATCAAAACCTTCAACAGCAATCCAATAAGTATCTGTACCATTAGCTGTAAATGTCCCTTCACTTTGCACGCTAAAAGGTCCGCAAGTTTCATTATCATCATTTCCTCCTACGAGTGTTAAATTTCCAGAAGTCCCAGTATATACTAAAATAGAAGTATCATACGTAGAGCCACATAAGCTAATTGTTACATCATTAGCACCTTCTACTGAGCTATCATAGCTAAACCACACGTTAGGCGCATCCATATCTGCAGTAAATCCATCAGGTGCGTCATCTTCATCTAAAGTTGCCGAAGTTGTACTACCTGTAAGACCAGTTGTTGAACAAGTAATTGCTTGTGCATCTGCAAAATTATCATTTGCAGGTGCAGGAGGAGGGCAAGAATCAACAGCAGGTGCAAAAATAAAGTCGCATGCATTATCTGATTCGTGTTCTACAACAACATTAACAGGTGTTCCTGCTGGAAATGGTCCAATAGTAACAGTAGTTGGCACAGTATTAACAATCTCATCAGGTTCTCCACCATCATTTGTAACTGTTACTGAAGCTGAGTCGCCTAAATCAGTTACCTCAATTTCAAGGCTAAACTCAAGGTTTGGACAATCTTCAAGTAAGGTTCCCGCTACTGTAGGAGGTGTACATGTTAATGCATCTCTAACTAAAACATTGTCTACCCACCATTCAGCTGCAAAAGTTCCTTGGTAATGAAATGCTACATAAACATCTGTTCCACTTGATGGAATAGCAAAAGGTCCATTACGTACCCAAGTATCTTCAGTACCAACAATAGCATTAAGAGAATTCCATGTTGCTAATCCAGGATCTCCAGATCCTGTATAATCTTCAGACCAAAGTACATCTTGAATTGCTGCAAAACCAGAAAAATTAACAATATCATCATAAAGTAATTCAGGGTTTACCGCAGAAGATAAGTCTAACGAAGGAGATATTAACCATCTATCGTGAGATTCACCACTATCAAAGTCATCAAAAAAAGCAGATTGTCCATTATCTATTCCATTAAGAACCTGAAAAGGAGCTCCTTCTGCCCAAGCATCTCCGTTATCGACTAAAGCAGTACCAACTTCGTCTATCCATCCTACTGGTGGAAACGTCCCACTTTCAAAATCTTCGTCTAAGTATTGTGCATTTGAGTTAAATGACCATACTAGAGTAAAAATCGTTAATAAAGTAATTTTTTTCATATTAATTAAAGTATTTGTTAATAAGTAAATTAAATCGAGTCTAAATGTATTGATTATCTTATAAATAAGTAATATCGTGAGCCTCTTATTCTCGAATATATTAAATTAATCGATGTGACACAAAAAATAGTCGATGAAATACATTTTAGTAATTTATAAAAAAAGAGGCTTTGCTAAAGCAAAACCTCTTTATTAAGTATTTAATTATGTTTTAAAACTAGGTTATTTTTTAATAACTCTTACAGTTTCTGTTACATCATTAATTGTAACTTTAACAAAATAAGAACCAGATTTTAAACTGTTCATATCTAATACATTTTCAAAAGCATTAGGTGTTGATCTTAATACTTCTTGCCCTAAGATATTTAAAACAGATATGTTTTGAATATTTTGTGTAGCTGTTAAAGTTAAAGTATTTTTTACAGGATTAGGGAAATATGTAAACGCATTTTGATTTTCATAATCATCAATAGATAATGTTGAATTATATGCAGAAACAGCAAATGGTTCGCTTTCGTTTCCACCATATTCCCAAACTCTCAAATAAATAGTCTCTCCAGGAGTTAATCCAGTTAAATCTAGTAATGAAAAATTACCCGTTGCTGCATCATCATCATCACACTCAATTGAAGTTAAAGCTCCACATGTGCCAGAAAACGCTTCAATAACTGAATCAAATAATTGATTATCAGTAGCAATATCAGGCCCAGTTTCTAGAGTAATATTTCCATCTGCTGGCACGACAACTGAGTACCAAACTCCAGGTCCATTTGTACCACAACCTGCTACTTCAGATCCAATTGTTGCTCCTACTACTGTACCATCTACTGCATTTGCTGCGAAATCAGCTCCAGGTGTTAGAGCTAATGCTCCTGAGCAATCATCGTTAACAGGTGGACAAGCTACTTGAGTCAGTGTACCACTTGCTTGGCTACAATCTCCATCATCATTATCAGTTATAGAAATAACTACATCTGTACCATTAACATAAGGTCCAAAAGTGAACATCCCAACTACTCCAGTAGATTGTGTAGCACTACCTTGATCATCATTAATATCTAATGATGTTGAAGTACCAAGATCAGTAACATCTACCAAAATATTAAATCCTCCAGAAATTGCACAATCCTCTTCAACAGTATAAGTAACTGTAGCTGGAGCGCAATTTAAATAATTCACACAAACTTCTAAAACACCTTCTTCATCACTACCATAATCCCAAACTCTCAAGTATACAGTTTCACCAGGAGTTAACCCTGTAAAAGTTCTTGTCGCTGCATTATTACATAACACAGGATCTAAAGCTGTTAATGAACCACAAGTTCCTGTGTACAATTCTACTAATGTAGAAAATCCAGGGTTTGTAATAAATTCAAAATCAAACTCTCCTGAAGCTGGAACAGTTAATGTAAACCAAACATCAGCAGGAGTTGCATCTCCATCAGAACAAGCTCCACTTGGAGCAACTTCACCTGCAGAGTTTGTAGCACCAGCATTACTACCCGAGTACACCATAGTACAAGTACCATCAGAATTTGCAAAAGGATCTAAATCGATTGCATCTGCACAGTCATCATTTGACACTGGACATACAGTTTGTGTTAGCGCATTACTAGTTTGATTACAATTTGCATCATCATTATCAGTAATAGAAATAACAACATCTGTACCATTAACATAAGGTCCAAAAGTAAACATTCCTGTTACTCCAGTAGACTGTGTAGCACTACCTTGATCGTCATCAATATCTAGCGACGTTGATGAACCAAGATCTGTAACATCAACTACAATATTAAATCCTCCTGAATTATCACAATCATCTACAACACTATAAGCAACTGTTGCGTCGACACATGAGTTTTCAGTAATATCTAAAGTATAGGTTGTTGATTGTGGTGATGCCCAAGTAGAAATTACAATATAATATGTTTCACCATTAGTAACATTTAAATCAAACCCTAAATCTACTACACCATCATTAAAGTCATAATTATCACCTATTGTAGCACACATCACTCCTATATCAGTACAATCATTATATGCAAAAATTCCTGTATAAGTACTTCCAATATTAGAAAGACTTACATTAATAGATGTATCTGATGTTGCTGTATATTCATAAACCACATCATCTCCATTTAAATAATTATTTGCTGTACCACAATCTGTTCCAGGAGCACCATCATAATCATCGCCATAATTTGCAGTGTCGTCGGATGTATTATAAGGTAAAGCACCAACAACTATAGCAGACTCACAAACATTACCTGGAAGAGGTTGAGACCAAGCTAAAGGCCCAACCCAATTTGAAGTTCCATTTGCATCACAATCTGCTTGCACATAAAACTCATAGTCATTACCTGGAGTTAACATCGTTTCGGTGTAAGGACTAGTTACTCCTGAGTATGTTGCAGTCATTGTTTGAGTTCCTCCAGCTGTTACATCAACAATTTCAATATCCCAACTCATTGCTGTTCCATTTTCAACCCATTCTAAGGTTACATCTGTTGTATTTAGTGTTGTAGCAACTAATCCTGATGGATCAGCGCACGAAGGTGGCGTTGCAGATGTAATTGTAGGTGATTGAAAACAAAAACCATAATTCCAATCTCCACCTGCTGGATCATCATCATAAGCTATTCTGTATCTAAATCCTGATTGTTGAGTTGCAGTAAATGCTGCAATATTTAATACATCAGATGTATACGTAGATCCTGTACCAGCACAAAAATCGTCAGTTAGTACTGTTTCATTTCCTAGTAAATCAAAATCAGATCCCCAATTTTCCCATGTTGCACTATCAGCATCCCAGTATTGAAATCTTAAATCATCGTTAGCTAGATATCTGTATACATAATCTGCTGTAACAGTTATCCATGTTTCTCCAGCATTAAAAGCTGCTGTAAGGTCTATTATTGGTGATTCTGCAGCGATATCATCATCACTAGGATTCCCAGCATCATCATCATCATATGCAAAATTTGCACCTACTGTTGGGTCTGCTTCAAAAGCAGTTGGGTCAGCGTTATAAGTTCCTGTAATTGACCAGCCAGCATTAGGCCAATTCGCATTTTGGTTTAATACTTGTGCATTCATGGTCAAAAAAACCGAAGACAATAACACAAAGCATAAACTAAGAGTAATTTTTTTCATATTTTAATTGAGTTTAGTTAATTAAGCTATTAAATTAATCCTTTTTTATTTGAATGAAAAAAGGAAGAATAGCTAATCGTTTAAACTCAAAAAACTCGGACGAAATACACACAAATATAGCATGTATCAAAAAATAAAAAAGCCACTCTATCAAATAATGAGTGGCTTAATTTTATAAGCATTTGATTTTTATTTATTCAGCAAACTTTTCCATTACTGCTTCACTAACTCCCATGTTATTAAAACCTCCATCATTATATAAATTTTGTAATGTAACGCGTTTTGTTAAATCGCTAAATAAAGTGACTGTATAATTAGCACAATCTATTGCTGTTGCGTTTCCTAATGGTGACATTTTATCGGCATAGGAAATAAAATTATCAAACCCTTTTACTCCTTGACCTGCAGTTGTTGGTGTTGGTGATTGCGAAATTGTATTTACTCTTACTTTTTTATCCCTTCCGAAGAAATATCCAAAACTACGTGCTATACTTTCTAAATAGGCTTTATTATCTGCCATATCGTTATAGTCTGGAAACACACGTTGCGCTGCCATGTAGGTTAAAGCCACAATACTTCCCCATTCGTTCATAGCGTCAGCTTTATATAGCGTTTGCATAACTTTATGAAAAGACATTGCTGATACGTCTGTTCCTTTTTGAGTCCAATCGTATTTTTGATCTGTATATGGTCTTCCTTTTCTAACATTTATTGACATACCAATAGAATGCAATACAAAATCTAGTTTACCGCCAAGTATTTCCATAGATTGCTCAACAAGGTTTTGTAAATCTTCTTCAGAAGTTGCATCAGCTGGAATTATCTGAGAGCCTGTTTTTTCTGCTAATTCTTTTATTTGTCCCATTCGCATAGCTATAGGCGCATTGGTTAACACAAAAGTTCCTCCTTCTTCATGAACACGCTCAGCTGTTTTCCAAGCGATAGAATTTTCATCTAATGCTCCAAAAATAATTCCTCTTTTTCCTTTTAATAAATTGTATGACATATGATTTATTCTTTAAAGTTTTCGTTTTTTGGTCTAAAATTTACGAGCTCAAAGTTAACTCTATTTTTTTGAATTTTAATCTTAGTACAATAAATTCAATTAATTCAATAACTCCTTAGCATGCGCAATTGCAGATGATGACACATCTTTACCTCCTAGCATTTGAGCAATTTCTACAATACGATCGTCAAGATTGAGTTGCTTAAGCTGTGTTTGAGTTACATTATTGACGTCGTGTTTAAACACCTTAAAATGCGTATCACCTTTAGCTGCAATTTGAGGCAAATGTGTAATTGTAAACACTTGCATTGTTTTGCTCATTTGTTGCATTATGGTAGCCATTTTATTTGATACCTCTCCAGAAACTCCTGTATCAATTTCATCAAACATAATGGTTGGCAATTGCATATACTTTGATAAAATTGATTTTATAGCCAGCATAATTCGTGATAACTCTCCTCCAGATGCCGATTTTTTAAGTTCGGTAAACTGACCTCCTTTATTTGCTGAAAATAAAAACTGAAGTGTATCTCTTCCGTTATTTAAAAAGGATTCAGCTTGTTCTAATTGAATATCGAATCTAGCATTTGGCATTCCTAAGGTTGCTAATATAGATTCTAATTGAGATATTAATTTAGGAATAATTGCTAATCTGTTTTTGCGAATAGTTTCAGATTCTGAAATTAATTTTGCTTCAAGAGTATTGATCGCTGTTTCTTTTTCTGAAATGATAGTATCTAAGTTTTCGGTTTCAAAAACTTTTGAACCTAAGTTTTCTTTTATCTCAATTAATTCTTCAACACTAGAGACTGTATGCTTTTGCAACAAATTATTAATTATTTGAAGCTTAGAATTTACCTGATCTAATCTGCTTGGATCTGCGTCTAAACTTTCTTGTAAGCTTTCAATTTCTGAGCTCACATCATCAAGTTCTATTAAACTACTTTGAATGCGTTCATAAATAGAATGATACTTGGTAGAATAACCTGAAAGTTTAGAAAACTGATGTTTTATTTCAGTGAGTTTTGTTATAATTCCTACCTCATCATTATTCATGGCGTGATGAGAAATAGACAATCGTTCTTTAATATCTTCAACGTTATTTAAGGTATCGTATTCCGTTTCTAGGAGTTCCAATTCTCCTGAAATTAATTTAGCATCTTCTAATTCTTTCAAAAGAAAGCTATGATAATCTAACTCTTTTAACGCTGTATTTTTCTTTTCTTGAAGTGAGCTAAGTTCTGTCTTTAGTTGTCTAAACTCTTTTAATAATGTGGTATATACTGATAATAGTTTTTCGTTTTTTGCTAAAGCATCAATAACCTGAAACTGAAAATCGTCATTTGTAAGTTGTAAGGTTTGATGTTGTGAATGAATGTCTAGCAAGCGCTCTCCAAGAATTTGCAAACTATTTAATGTAACTGGAGTATCATTAATAAAAGCTCGCGATTTACCAGAGGGTAAAATTTCACGTCTAATTATCGTTTGCGACTCATAATCAAGAGCTTCAGTTTTAAAAACAGTCTTTAAATTATACTTAGCGATATCGAATGTAGCTTCAATAATGCATTTTTTAGATTTGTCTTTAACATGACTTAAATCTGCTCGTTTTCCTAAAATAAGGGATAATCCTCCTAATAGAATAGATTTACCTGCTCCTGTTTCACCAGTAATTATTGTAAGACCTGTATTAAAGCTTACATACAGTTCATCAATAAGAGCGTAATTTTTTATAGTTAAATTGGTGAGCATAAAATATAATCAAGACAAAATTAAAAACTGTAAATGTAAAGCTCGACAGTTAAAAGATAAAAATACGTATAAAAAAGTAAGTTCTAGAAATTAATATTACGCCATTTAGAAGCATGCATTGGCGCAATTCTAGTTAGAGTCGATACTAAATCTGAAATATTTATCGTAGGTCCACCACTAAAGATATCTTCAATTTCTTCGGCTTTAGCATCGAAAAACACACGCATTAAATAAGAATTTGGTCTTCTTTTATTCATATCTCTCAACAGCTTAATACTATTGGCTATTTCAGATTTACCTTCTTTAGTGTCTTTGCTCATTCTATCAAGACCTGTTCTATGATATTGATATAATACATCTCGAAATTCCTTATAGGTTTCAGACAAAACATTGTCTATTAAAATAAAACGAGTTTGTTGACCATCTTCAAGTTTCCAACCTTCATAATAACCTTGTTGAGAATAATTTAAAATAACTTGGGCTTGGGCATAATACTCTGAACCACCTTTAGGAGAAAAAGTGTCTGCATCCATTCCTAGAATCATATAGGCATGAAATGCTAAAATTGAAATTAAGTTAGATTCATATTGTGTAGGATTATACACCATATTTTGAAACTCTAAATACTTAAAATCAAAGTCCTTATCATTATAATTATACACTGGAGTGCTATACGAAGACCCGTAAACTGGTCTAGAAGATTGCACCTGAATAGAGCCTTGAAAATCATCGCCATTGTAATCTGTTATATTAATAACCATACTACAATTAATACGCTCTTGAGGTTTATAAGTTTTGTTGGTCCATGACGTATTATTTATAAACTCTTTAAGTTGTCTTTCTAGAGTTTTAAATATTTGTACATTTTCATTTCCTGTAAGCTGAGCATTTACAACAACCTCACAATTAAGTTCTTGTGCAAAAGATTGAATTGAAAATGTAAGTATTAATAAATAAATAAATTTACGCATCCTGTTGTTTAATAATTTGTTGCATTAAGTCTTGAGCGACTTTTGTTTTAGATTTAAGCTGATGCTCTATCACCTTTTTTGTATCTGTTATAAAAGTAACTTTATTTGTTGAACCACCAAAACCAGCACCTTTATCGTTAAGAGAATTTAGTACAATTAAATTTAAGTTTTTTGCTTCAAGTTTACCTTTGGCATGTTCTAATTCATTGTTTGTTTCTAGAGCAAAGCCTACCAAAAACTGGTGTTTTTTATTTGCTCCTAATGACTTTAAAATATCTTTTGTTTTCTCTAACTCAATACTAAACGTTGAAGGCGCTTTTTTTATTTTTTTATCTGAAACGTTTTTTGGCTTGTAATCTGCAACTGCTGCTGAAAGAATTGCAATATCAACAACATCAAAATATTTATGAGCAGCATCATACATCTCTGAAGCACTAGTAACATGTGTTAGGTTTACAAGACTATGAGTGATTTTTTGGTGAGTTGGTCCAGAAATAAGCTCGACTTCAGCTCCAAGATTTGCGGCTGCCTTAGCGATTTCAAATCCCATTTTGCCGCTTGAGTGATTTCCAATAAAACGTACTGGATCAATTGCTTCGTATGTTGGACCTGCAGTCACTAATAGCTTTTTACCACGAAGTGGCAATTGATCTAAAATATCATTTTCAATAAAAGATAAAATGTCTTCAGGTTCAGCCATGCGACCTTCACCAACCAAACCGCTAGCAAGCTCTCCAGAAGTTGCTGGAATCATTGTATTACCAAAAGATTTTAGCTTTTCAAATGATGCTAAAGTCGATGGATGTTTATACATATCTAAATCCATCGCTGGAGCAAAATACACTGGACATTTAGCTGAAAGATAAGTTGCCAATAATAAATTATCGCAAGTTCCATTTGCCATTTTCGACATGGTATTCGCTGTTGCAGGAGCAATTACAAAATAGTCAGCCCAAAGTCCTAACTCTACATGATTATTCCAAACAGCATTTTCATCGTCGTCGTTTGTAAACGAAGAATGCACAGGATTTTTAGATAATGTCGAAAGTGTTAAAGGTGTAACGAAGTCTTTAGAAGCAGGTGTCATAACGACCTTTACGTTTGCACCTGCTTTTATAAATAACCTAACTAGGTTAGCTGTTTTATAAGCAGCAATACCAGCAGTAATGCCTAAGAGTATGTTCTTGCTGCTTAATATAGACATGCTTATTTTTGTATTACTCTTTAACGTCGTCGTCAGTATTTCTATAGTAGATTTTGTCATCTAACCATTCTTGTACTGCTAACGCGTGAGGTTTAGGTAATTTTTCGTAGAATTTTGAAACTTCGATCTGTTCTTTGTTTTCAAAAATTTCTTCAAGGCTATCATTGTAAGTAGCAAACTCTTCTAGCTTATCTACTAACTCTCTCCTAATATCTGTATTGATTTGCTCTGCTCTTTTAGAGATTACAGAAATCGCTTCGTAGATATTGTCTGTTGGCTCATCAATAATGTTTCTATCGTAAGTTTGAGTTGTAACAGGAGCATTGGTTTTCTTTAAATCTGTCATAGCTATATGATTAACTTTTGGTATTGAATTGTTTTAATTGGGTTTGCATTTCTTCATTCATCTTTTCTACTTCTTCTGTTCTTTCAGAATTTGGATAATATGTATGAAATGCATTGTAATAGCCTAAAGCTATATTTAATCGTTTTTCTTTTTTCTTACTAATACTGTTTACTGCTAATTTATATGCTGAGTCTAGTCTATAAAACATAGCCTCTTCTCTAAAACTAGTACCAGGATGATCGACTAAAAAATTATCAAAAGCTTTTATTGCTGCTTCATAATCTGAAGACTCAAAATAAGCAATTTTATTGTATTGCTTGGCAATTTCAAAAGCTTTCTTTTCTAACTTAAAATCTAACTCCTTAATAAGCGTGTTGGCTTCAGCTAAATAATTTGATTCTGGATATTTATTAATAAACAGTTGCAATTTTTCAAGCGCTTCAATCGTTTCTTTTTGCTCTTTTGAATACACAGGAGATAATTCGTAATAGCTTTTTGCCGATAAAAATGAAGCTTCTTCGGCTTTATCACTTCTTGGGTAGCTGTTTTCAAAACGCTCAAAATGATATCCAGAAACATGATAATCTTTTAATTGGTAAGAGCACATCGCACTCATAAACATTAAACGCTCTGCTTGAGGCTTACCTCTGTATTTAGGCAGCACTTGGGCAAAAAGTTTTTCGGCTTTAGTATATTTACCTTCTTCAAATAGTGATGTAGCGACTGTAACCTTAGTCTTTACGTCTTCAGATTTTAAGGCTTTTTGGTACTCACTACATGACGATACTGTCACGATTAATAAAAGGATGTAAACTAATTTCTTCATAAATAAAAAACAGGTTGCAAAAGTACGTATTTATAACGTATTATAAAAACTAATATTTGATGCTAAAATAAACGTTGAGCAGAGACCAAAAGTATGTTTAAGTATATTTTAACTTTTTAGAAATCAACTAAATACTTTAAGGGCTTCTTTTACATCTTGTTTTAAGGATGTTGAAGCTTCTACCAATGGTAATCTTACATGCGATTTGGCTAGATTTAATTCTTCTAGTACTGCTTTAATTCCTGCTGGATTATTTTCAGAAAAGATTAAATTAATAATATCCATTAATTGAAAGTGCAAAGCGTAAGCATTGTTGTTTTTTCCTTCTAAACCTAAACGAATCATTTTAGAAAATTGTTTAGGTAAAGCCTGACCAATAACAGAAATCACTCCTGCTCCTCCTGCTAACACCACACTTAACGCTAAATCATCGTCTCCTGATATAATATCAAAATCATTTGGCGCAGCTTTTAGCAATTCTAAATATTGTTGCATATGACCTGCTGCTTCTTTTACAGCTATAATATTATCAAAATCCTTTGCTAAACGAATTACGGTTTCTGGTAACATATTTGACGACGTTCTACCAGGAACATTATACATAATAACATCTACAGGACAAGCTTTTGATATGGTTTTAAAATGCTGATAAATGCCTTCTTGCGTTGGCTTACTATAATATGGAGATACAGATAAAATCGCATCGATTTGACTTAAATCTGTAGATTCAATTTCATTGACAACCTCAGCAGTATTGTTTCCTCCAATTCCTAAAACCAAAGGCACTCTACCTTTATTTGCTTCAATAATACAAGATACGATTTGTTGCTTTTCTTCTTTTGTAATGGTAACACTTTCACCAGTAGTTCCAGAGATTACAATATAATCTGTACCATTATCAATATTATAATTTACCAGATTAGAAAGTGCGTTATAATCTACAGTTAGGTCATCCTTAAATGGTGTAATTATGGCAACTCCTGTGCCTTGAAATTTTGTCATTTATAATTTATTTAAAACCGTTAAATATTTCTTTAGTTCTATTTTGAATAGCTGAAAATCTTTAGTTTTTACATCTATCATTAAATCAAACATACGTTTATCATCTTGAATCAAACCGACTTTAAAATTGGCTTTTGAAGCTGCAGTAATCAATTTTAATTCTAAGCTTTCTCTTGTATAATAACTTATCAAGACATCAAACTCTGTATTGATAAACGATTGTAAATCGACATTATTGATTTTTCCTCTCCATCCAAAATCTTTAGGGTCAAAATAGGTATCCCAAAGCGGATTAGCATCTTTAGCATCTTCAACAAATGCAATTATTTTTGTTTTAGCTGGCGAAATCCCAAGCGTTTTAAAATAAGTTCTAAAAGCATCAAAATCTGAAAACTCATTCATATTCAAAATCACTCCAACCGAATTCATCTTCAAACTACTAACTGCAACCTGACGTGCATTTAGCAGTTTGTTAACATATTTTTGATTAGAATTTGTCTTAAATACTTTTAAAATCATTTATATTTATGCTTTGTACAAATGTAGTAAAAAAGTCACTGCATGTTTTGTTAACAACGGCATAAATCTCTTATGAAAAACACCTTTTTTTTAATAAGTTTATCCTTTATTCTTTTTACATCCTGTAAGTCAAAACAGCTTTATAAAATTGAAGGACAACAAATAGCTATTACAGATAGTCTTAAAACAAATCCATCTATTGAAGCCTTTGTAAAACCATATAGAATTCAGATTAATAAAAGTTTAGATAGTGTCATTTCTTACGCTAAAGACACCTATTCAAAAAAAGATGGTCAATTTAATACTGCAATTGGCAATATGATGGCAGATGCTGTTTATGAACAAGCCAACCCTGTGTTTCAATCGAGAACAGAAAACAATATAGATTTTGTATTGCTAAATCATGGAGGCATACGTGCTATTATTTCTAAAGGAAACATCACAACAAGAACTGCTTATAATGTGATGCCTTTTGAAAATTCTGTTGTGGTTGTGAAAATGAAAGGAAACAAAGTTAAAGAGTTGGTTGAATATTTAGTTAGAGAACAACGTGCTCATCCGATACATGGTTTACAAATCATTTTAGACAGTTCGTCACAACTAAAGTCAGCTACTATTAATAACAAACCTATTGATGAAACAAAATCGTACTATGTAGCTACAAATGATTATTTATACAATGGTGGAGACCGAATGACGTTTTTTAAGCCTAATGAAGAATTACATGTTCTTAATTACAAAATTAGAAATGTGCTTATAGATTATTTCACAAAAAAAGATACAATTGCTCCAGAAATTGACAAACGATTTATCAAGATAACACAATAACCAAATGAAGAGAAGAGATTTTATACAACAAACAGCAGCTGCTTCTGCGTTAATTTCGTTAGGAGGTTTAGGTTTGTCATCATTTAAATCATCGCAAAAAAAAATTACGATTTTACACACCAATGATGTTCACAGTCATATTGATCCTTTTGGTCCAGATGATGGTAGAAATCCTAACAAAGGAGGTGTTGCAAGACGAGCAAGTTTGATTGAATCTATTAGAAAAGAAAATCCTAACACCTTATTGCTAGATGCTGGTGATATTTTTCAAGGCACTCCATATTTTAACTATTATGGAGGCGAATTAGAATTTAAATTAATGAGCATGCTTAAATACGATGTCGCTACAATTGGAAATCATGATTTTGATAATGGTATTGATGGATTATTTGCGCAATTACCTCATGCCGATTTTGACTTTGTCTCTGCCAATTATGATTTTTCTAATACCATTATGGATACGCATGTGAAACCGTACAAAATCATTTCTAAAGATGGCATAAAAATTGGCATATTTGGTTTAGGCGTAGAACTACAAGGACTGGTAGATAAAGACTTATACAAAGAAACTGTTTATAACGATCCTACCGAAACTGCACAAGAAATGACTCGTATATTAAAAGAAGACCAACAATGCGACCTCATTATTTGTTTGTCGCATTTAGGCTATAAATACAATCATTTACCTAATAAAATTAGTGATTTAAAACTTGCTGAAACGACTAAAGGTATTGATTTAATTATTGGAGGACACACGCATACATTTTTAGACAAACCAACTGTTGTGAATAATCTTGAAGGCAAAAAGACTTTGGTTAATCAAGTTGGTTGCTACGGCATCAACCTTGGAAGAATCGATTTTTATTTTGATTCAAATAAAAATAAATCTGCCAACGGAACATCAATTATAGTATAACTATTCTAACACTCCTCTTACACTAATATCTCTTAATTTTTGAGTGGTTGCTATAAAGTAATCACAAAGATTCATTTTCTTATCATTATTCCTCATTGTATGATGATCAAAAACGAACTTATAAAGTAAGAACAAACCACTAATATGTAGTGCTCTTTCAAAAATTTCAAATATCCAATAGTAAATATATAAGACATTTATATAATGTAATACATCAGAAAACACAAAACAAAATACCATAAGCAAGAAGGTTATTGATTGTCCTGTCTCTTTGCTTAAATAAGCAGCAAAAGAAAAATAAGTTAACGCTATTAGTGTGATGCCATGTAAAATATAAAAAACCAAATTAGTACTATCGACAAAGTTTTCTTTAGCAACTTCATATAAAACATATAAAAAATACGAATTAAGCAAGAGCACTAAAACCAAATAGACTGATACCAAGCCATCAAATTTGATTTTTTTCAATTTTCCGGATAATACAAAAATGAGAAGCAAATAAGCTCCAATATACATGATTTTAGACAGTTTTAGCATGATATCTCCAAAGCTAAATACTGCACAAGCATCACCTATAAAAAACACTAAAAATGTAGTAAGAAAAACATTTGCCATTTTATTTAACTGACAAAAATAAAATGTCATCAATATCGTAACTGCAATAAGTTTAACAACTTTTGGAACCAAAATAGAATCAAAAAAAGTTGCTATTGAAGAACCAACAACAATAGTTACAAATACAATTGCCAAAATTAAATTTGGCTTTAATTTGTGGGCACTTTTCATAATGTTTTTAATAAGCAGGTAAACAAATATACAACAAAATACGCGTTTTATCGATAAAAAATTGCATTTTATCGATAAATATACGACATTTCTCTTTCATATGTAGTTTTTCATGTTTGTTACGTCTAAATAGAAAACTATAATTAATATGAAAAAACACATTCCTTTAGCATTAAGAATTATCGTCGCTTTTATTTTAATTCAAACCTTAAGATTTAAATTTACTGCGCATCCAGATAGTGTTTATATTTTTACAAAAGTTGGTTTAGAGCCTTTTGGCAGAATAGGCATTGGCATTGCAGAACTCATTGCTGGTATTTTTTTACTAGTTAAGAAAACTGCTTGGCTTGGTGCTGTTTTAATACTAGGAATTATTGGAGGCGCAATCATGATGCATCTTACACAATTAGGTATAAACGTAAATAATGATGGTGGAATTTTATTTGTAACTGCTGTCGTTACTTTTATTTTATCTGCAATTATACTATATATTTACAGAAAAGATATTCCTGTATTTGGAAAGCGTTTTTACTCTGAAACATGAACATCCTGATGACTATAGTCAATAACTTCTCTAGGCTTCAAACGAGATTGAAGATAAAAAAACAAAAAAGCTAACACTAAAAACATAGAACACAATACATTTAGAAAATTGATTTCTGCTATATAAAAGTACGCTAATTGAATCACTTCAGAAAACATGATACATATAGTTCCTATAAGTAAATTCATAGATTTCTTATCATCTTTATACATATAATTCACCAATGCAATAGCCATTAAAAACATTACCACAGCATTATATAGCAACTCTAAATAATACTCATTATAAGTAAGCTCTTTTCGTGTGGTGTCTGAAACAAAATACACAAAAAATATCCCAAGAATAGTTAACAACCCTATTTGAATAGGAAATTTGAGAAACGCTTTTTTAAAATTCATTGCAACAGTGATTCTTGCAATTAAAAATAAATAAGATAAAATATAAAGAGTATTGCCTATATAATAAAAATAGTCTACTTCTGGAGTAACGTCTAAGTTAACAACCCAAGTCACATAGTTTAGTATTTCTGATATAGAGAAAAACACTAAGAACAATAGAAATAAAGCATGCTTATCCTTAACTCTAAAAACGTACAATATTGTAAGTAAAGTAACAGTCAGCGCTCTAACACCAGCAGCTTCAATCTCTAACCCCTTAAACTGAAGTCCAAGAAAAAACAAGCTAAATGCCACTATTAGTGTTCCTAAAAATTTCCCTACGTGCATATATCTGTTGAATTAATAACATAGCAAATATATGAAACAGAAACAAATAAACGATTAAAATCTAATTTAATCGATAAAACGAATAAAAAAGTAAGAATTTACCTAATAATGTCTAAAAATTCTGATTCTGTAAGAATTGATATTTTCAACAATTCTGCTTTATTACGTTTACTAGGACCCATATTTTTACCAGCAACCAAATAATTGGTTTTAGAAGAAATTGAAGACGACACTTTTCCTCCATTATCTTCAATAAGTTTTTTAAGTTCGGTTCTTGATACCGATTCAAACACACCAGAAACTACAATTGATTGTCCTTTAAGAATATCTGTTTGGTTGGCTAATTTTTCGGCAGAAATTTCTAACTGAAGTCCATAAGATTTTAATTTCTCTATAAAACCTCTATTGATTTCCGAAGAGAAAAACTCTAAAACACTCTCTGCAATTCGCTCGCCTATCTCATCAACAGAAACCAAATCTTCTTTAGAAGCATTTGCGATGGCATCAATATTTTTATAATGCTTAACAAGTTTTTTAGCAACAGTTTCTCCTACATAGCGAATTCCTAAAGCAAACAACACACGTTCAAACGGAATTTGCTTTGAGGCTTCAATACCAGTAATCAAGTTCTCAGCACTTTTTTCAGCCATACGCTCTAAAGGCAAAACATCTTCTTTTGTTAAGGCATACAAATCAGAATAATTAGAAATCAAACCTTCGTTAACTAAAAGCGCTACTGTTTCTCCTCCTAACCCTTCAATATCCATTGCTTTTCTAGAAATAAAATGCTGTATACGACCAATAATTTGTGGGTTGCATCCATTGTAATTCAAACAATAATGTTTTGCATCTCCTTCCTGTCTAGTTAATTCAGTATGACACTCAGGACAATGCGTAATATATTGCGTTGGTTTTGAATCTGAAGGTCGCTTACTGAAATCTACAGCAATAATTTTAGGAATAATTTCACCTCCTTTTTCTACATAAACCTCATCACCTTCTCGTATATCTAATTTTTCTATCTGATCTGCATTGTGTAATGAAGCACGTTTAACTGTTGTTCCTGCTAATTCAACAGGTTCTAAATTTGCAACTGGTGTAATCGCACCTGTTCGTCCAACTTGATAGGTAATTTCATTGAGTCGTGTAGATACTTGTTCTGCTTTAAACTTGTAGGCCATTGCCCAACGAGGAGCTTTAGCAGTATATCCTAATTCTTCTTGTTGCTGCAAATTATTTACTTTAATCACAACTCCATCTGTTTCGTAAGGCAAATCATGACGATGTACATCCCAATAATTTACAAACTCAATAACTTCGTCGATAGATTTTGCTAGTTTAGCAGCTTTAGGCACTTTGAAACCCATTTGTCTAGCATGCTCTAAACCTTCAAACTGCGTATTAAAACCTAAGTTTCTTCCTTTCATACTATATAACAAGCATTCTAAAGGTCGTTTAGCAACTTCTGTACTATCTTGCAGTTTTAAACTACCTGAAGCTGTATTTCTCGGATTTCTGTAAGGTTCCTCACCTGCTTCAAGACGTTCTTCATTCATTTTATTAAATCCTTCAAAAGGCAATACAATTTCGCCTCGAATGTCAAATTTTTCAGGATAATTACCTTTAAGTTGTAATGGTACAGATTTGATGGTTTTTACATTGGCAGTTACATCATCTCCTTGTGTGCCATCACCTCGAGTTACAGCTCTTACAAGGTTTCCTTTTTCATAAGTCAAACTCATTGATGCTCCATCGTATTTGAGTTCACATACAAATTCAACTGGTCCATCAATATTTTTTTTAATACGTTTTTCCCAATCTAACAAATCATCTTTAGAATAGGAATTATCTAAGGAATACATACGATGCTCATGCACAATGGTTTCAAAGTTTTTAGTGACTTGTCCTCCTACGCGCAATGTTGGTGAATTTGGGTC
Source organism: Psychroserpens sp. S379A (assembly GCF_049800755.1). Classification (NCBI taxonomy): domain Bacteria; kingdom Pseudomonadati; phylum Bacteroidota; class Flavobacteriia; order Flavobacteriales; family Flavobacteriaceae; genus Psychroserpens; species Psychroserpens sp. S379A. Next base: position 819,663 of record NZ_JBNAFQ010000001.1, read on the forward strand.
ATAAAACTCAGGATGCTTAGCTTCCAACTCCTGAAGCTGCTTTAGTTTCATATCAAACTCATAATCGTCAATTGTTGGGTTATCTAATACGTAGTAATTATAATTGTGTTCTCGCAATTCGTTACGCAGTGATTGGATTTGTGTTTTTATACTCATCTAAAAATGGTCTAAAAGTTATCTTTTATCTAAAATTTGAAACATTTAAATATACTAAAATGCATGACAAGAAAACTCTTGATTTTAGTCTTTTATCAATCCTATTTAAAACCTCTAATCATTCGGTTTTTCTCAAAAAGGTCTTGTTTTAATTCAATCTTATTAAAGCCAAAATCGTTTAAAAGCTGAATCATTTCTTGTCCTAAATATTCGTTAATTTCAAAATACAAAGCTCCTCCTTCGTTAAGGTACTTCTGTGCAAATTCGCAAATAGCTTTATAAAACTGTAAAGGGTTTTCATTATCTACAAACAGAGCCAAATGTGGTTCATAATCCAAAACATTAGACTTTATTTCTGCTTTTTCTAAATCACGAACATATGGTGGATTTGAGACAATGACATCATAATTATAAGCTTCTGAAAGTTCTGTATGATGTGGACTTAAAATATCATCGTGAATAAATTTTACGTCAACGTCATTTAACATTGCATTTTGTTTGGCAATTTGTAATGCTTCCTCTGAAACATCTATACTAAAAACTTGAGCGTTTGCCATATGTTCAGCCAAAGTAATAGGTATACATCCTGTTCCTGTTCCGATGTCAAGTATTCTTGGAGATTCATCGCTTCGCTCTGTATGACATTTTATTATCCAATCTACAAGCTCTTCGGTTTCAGGTCTTGGAATTAATGTGTGTTCATTAACCTTAAATGGCAAGCCGTAAAATTCAGTTTCTCCAATGATATATTGTATTGGTTTATAAAGTTTCAATTCTTGTAAAGCTTTAAAAAAAAGCTCATGTTCTTCAGTGTCAATCTCATATTTAGGATTTAAAGCTAAATCAATTCGTTTGATTTTTAAATAATGCTCCATTAGCAAATCAAAGAAAGAATTAACTTCATCTTTACCATAGTATTCATCCAAAGTAGAATGAAAATCATTAAGAACAGTTTTTAATCTCATAATGCTTTTGTCATCCAAACACCACAAGAATAATGTCCAGTATTTCCTAAAGGTTCTGTTCTATGCTTAAATCCGAAATTTTCATAAATATGAATTGCAGCTTTTAATTGTGAAGCCGATTCGAGATAGCAGGTTTCAAATCCGAAATCTTTGGCTGCCTTTAAACATTTTTCAAATATTTTTTTACCAAATCCTTTTCCTCTAATTTTTGGTGAAAAATACATTTTTTGAAGCTCACACACATTGCCATCAAAATCTTTGAGTTGCTTGATTCCAGCTCCTCCAAACACTTCAGTGTTATTAGCTAAAACATAATACACTTCTCTATCTCCTTGATAAGATTCATACATAAAAGGAGTTTCGGCATCTTCATAAGCTGTACCTTTTAATGGAATTTTAAACTCTGGAAAACATCCTTTAATAACTGCTTCAATTTGCGGATTATCTTCAGGTCGAATTTCTCGAATAACAATGTTATCTTTGCTCACTTTAATAGTCTATTTTTACGCTGTGAAGATAGCACAAATCTAAAATTCTAGAATGAAGAAGCTTACAATCTTATTAACACTAATCGTTACATTTACATCATGTACAGTTAAGGAGAAACCAGAGTTTTTACGAGTTAAAAACATTAAAGTTCTTGAATCTACTAGCAAAACCATTATCATATCGGCTGATGCTTTATTTAAAAACCCTAATGATATAGGAGGCGAACTAAAAACCGATGAGATTAAAGTTTTTATAAACGATAATGAAATGGCTTCAGTGTCTACAACATCTTTTGATGTTCCTGCAAAAAAAGAGTTTTCTATTCCTTTAAAAGCAAGCGTTCCTACAGACAGCTTATTTAGCGATAAAAGTTTAAGTGGTTTATTAGGAAGTATTTTTAGTAAAAAAATAAAGGTGCAATACAAAGGCGATATTAAATATAAAGTATTTGGTTTTTCACATTCGTACTCCCTTGATGAAACCGAAGATGTAAAAATTAAATTTTAATTGACAACTCACGAAACTTATATAAAACGCTGTATTAGCGTAGCAGAAAACGGATTAGGAAACACTGCGCCTAACCCAATGGTTGGCTGTGTTATTGTGCACAATAACACAATTATTGCTGAAGGTTTTACAAGTCCTTTTGGTGGATCTCATGCCGAAGTTAATGCAATCAATTTGGTAAATGACAAAGCGCTTCTTAAAACAGCAACACTCTATGTTACTTTAGAGCCTTGTTCTCATTTTGGAAAAACACCTCCTTGTTCCGATTTGATTATTAAACATCAAATCCCTAATGTTGTTATTGGATGTATAGACGATAATCCTAAAGTTGCTGGAAAAGGTATTTCTAAACTAAAAGCCAGTGGATGCAACGTTACAGTTGGTGTTTTAGAAGACGAATGTAAAGCTCATCACAAACGTTTTTTTACATTTCACAACAAAAAAAGACCTTATATCATTTTAAAATGGGCTGAAACTCAAGATGGTTTTATAGCTCCAGCTACAAAAGAAAACAACAAACCTGTTTGGATTACCAATACATTTTCTAGACAATTGGTTCATAAATGGCGTGCTGAAGAACAAGCTATTTTAGTTGGCACCAACACTGTCATAGAAGACAATCCGAGTTTAACGGTTAGAGATTGGACAGGAAACAATCCAATTAGAGTTGTGATTGACAAAGATGAAAAGCTAAACAAAACTTATAGTGTGTTTAATTTGGAAGCAGAAACCTTAAAAATCACATCTAAAACTATCAACTTCAATAAGCCTGTAGCTCAAGAGATTTGCAGCTACTTACACAACAATAATATCAATTCTGTTATTATTGAAGGTGGAGCACAAACCCTTCAAACGTTTATAAATGAAAACCTTTGGGATGAAGCTCGTGTTTTTAGTGGAAATGCAATTTTTAAAACAGGAATAAAAGCGCCTTTATTTAATGGTCAGCTAGTTTCTGAACAATCTATATTAAAAGACACCTTAAAAATATATGCCAACAATTAAAACCATCATATTCGATTTTGGAGATGTATTCATCAACTTAGATAAACAAGGTGCTATGCAAAATGCTCTTGATTTATTTGAAGTTGAAGAGCTTCCAGAAGAGCTCATTGCTGTTAACACTTTATATGAACAAGGTCTAATATCCTCTGAAGAGTTTATAGATTTCTATACTGAAAACTTTCCGAAGCTATCCAGACAAACCATTATTGAAGCTTGGAATTGTATTCTAAAAGATTTTCCTGAAGAACGTCTAGCATTTCTTCAAAAATTAAAAAAAGAACACCATTACCAACTCATACTATTAAGCAATACAAACGAATTACATATTGACTGGATAAAAAAACAGATTCCTTTTTACACCGAATTTAAATCGTGTTTTGATCAGTTTTATTTATCGCATGAAATTCAATTAAGAAAACCCAACCACGACATCTATCAGTTTGTACTAAATGAAAATCATTTAGAAGCAAAAAACTGTCTGTTTATTGATGACACCAAAGAAAACACTGATGCAGCTTCTGCACTTGGTATTCACGTTTGGAATATTGATGAAACCAAAGAAGATGTAAAAGACCTATTTTTTATTAAATCCGATTTATTTTGATATATCTACTTCTCAGCATATCTGCTTCAACATGCATTTTTATCATTTTTAAACTCCTTGATAAATACAATATTGACACACTTCAAACTATTGTTATAAATTACATAGCTGCTTGTTTGTTTGGACTTTGGAGTTACGAAGCACCAATTAGTATGACTTCAATTTTAGAATCAAAATGGGTTTATGGAGCACTCGGACTAGGTTTTTTATTCATTACCATTTTTAATGTCATGGCACTTACAGCACAACGCAACGGATTATCGGTTGCTTCGGTAGCTTCAAAAATGAGTGTCATTATCCCTATCATTTTTGGAATTTACGTCTATAAAGAAGGCATTGGCATTCAAAAAGTAATTGGCATCATTTTAGCTTTAGTTTCGGTATATCTTACTTCGGTTAAACCTAAAGTTACAGGAAACGCTTCAAAAGGACTTTGGTTGCCTATATTATTATTTTTTGGCTCAGGAGTGATTGACACTTCAATTAAATACTTTGAAACCACCTATGTACCTAAAAACGGGATTCCTTTATTTTCTGCAACTATTTTTGCTTTTGCTTTTATTATGGGTTTTGTATTTCTCATTTACAAATCCATTAAAAAACCGAAAAAATTCACTGTAAAAGCTGTGATTGCTGGAAGTATTTTAGGTGTTGTAAATTATTTTTCTATTTACTATTTATTAAAAGCTCTTAATCATGAAAGTTTAGAAAGTTCAACCTTATTTACGGTTAATAATGTTGCAATAGTTATGGTATCGACACTTCTAGGCTTACTTATTTTTAAAGAGTCTATAACCAAAAAAAATTGGTTAGGAATCGCTCTAGCTATTATATCAATAGTATTGGTAACTTTGGCTTAATGTTAGAAAAAGATACTTATAACACCATATTAAAAGCTTCTCCTGAAGTGCTCTTTAAAGACAAAAACAGTAAGTTTTTTGGATATGCCTTCCCAATTACAACCGAAGATGATGTAAAGTTTCATATAGAAGCCTTAAAGAAACAACATCATCAAGCAAGGCATTGGTGCTATGCATATCAGTTAGGTACATCTGAAAAAAATTACAAGTTTAGAGCTAATGATGATGGCGAACCAAATAATAGTGCTGGTATGCCAATTTATGGTCAGATACAATCATTTGATGTTACCAACATCCTCATTGTTGTTGTTCGCTATTTTGGTGGTGTAAAATTAGGTGTTAGCGGACTTATCAATGCTTACAAAACTGGAGCTCAATTAGCACTAGAAGCCTCAAAAATTGTTTTAAAAACAATCAATATTGAATACCTAATCACTTTCGATTATAAAAACATGAATAAAGTGATGCGCATTATAAAAGAAAAGCAAATAAACATTATAAATCAAACTTTAGAATTACGATGTGAACTTCTCATTTCGGTAAGATTAAAAGAAGCTGCTTCTATCTTTGAAATATTTGACCGACTTTATGAAATTGAAATCAAAACGTTTAACGATTAAATTTGCAGTTGGTCTAAAACATAATCAGGACATCTTGTAGGTCGATTCTTATGAGTGTCCATAAATACTAAAACAGAATTTCCTGTTGTTAGAATTTCATCATTCTCATTTAAAATTTCATAATCAAATTCAATTTTTGCCGTTGGCATTTTTACCAGTTTAGTTTTTACTTTAATGAGATCATCATAACACGCTGACTTTTTGTAATTTACAGTTAAGCTTATAACTGGCAACATAATTCCATTATTTTCCATTTCCTTGTAAGACAAACCCATTTTTCTTAACCATTCTGTTCTTCCCATTTCAAAATATTGAGCGTAATTACCATGATACACAACTCCCATTTGATCGGTTTCTCCATAACGTACTCTAAATTGGATTTCATCAGATTTGGTAAGATTGCTCATCGTTTTTGATATTTTTTTTGTAATTTCGAAATCGATTTAAACATGAGGAAAAAAATCTAGAAAATCAATATATTTTGATTTTTTTATTAAAAAATTTGTTCACATATTTGTCATGTAAAAATCAAGCAAGAGAAAACCTAATTTCTCTTTTTTTTGCTAACTAACTAACAACTTAAAAAATTACACTTAGAGAATGGATATAACTGCGCAATCGGTTTGGACTAGCTGTCTGTCTTTTATTAAAGACAACATTCAACCTCAAGCCTATAAAACTTGGTTTGAGCCTATAGTAGCAGTAAAACTTTCAGATAACGCATTAAGTATACAAGTTCCTAGTAAGTTTTTTTACGAGTGGTTAGAAGAACATTATGTAAAAATTCTCAAGGTTGCTTTAACCAAGCAGTTAGGTGAAACAGCAAAACTGGTTTATGTTATCAAAATGGAAAACACCTATGGTAACAAACAACCGTTTACAGAAAAAATTCCGAGTTCTAATCGTGGTGCTTTAAAATCTCAAGATGTAGATGTACCACTAAACAACAAAAACCCTGAATTAAAAAATCCGTTTGTAATTCCTGGCATTAGAAATGTTAAGATTGAATCACAATTAAATCCTAACTACAGTTTTGAAAATTTTTTAGAAGGCGATTCAAATCGATTAGCTAGAAATGCTGGATTAGCAGTAGCCAACAAACCTGGAGGGACTTCTTTTAATCCTTTATTAATTTTTGGTGGTGTTGGTTTAGGTAAAACACATTTGGCTCATGCTATTGGTGTGGATATAAAAGATAAGTATCCTGAAAAAACCGTTTTATATATTTCTGCCGAAAAGTTCACACAACAATATATTGATTCGGTTAAAAAGAATAATCGAAATGATTTTATTCATTTTTACCAGATTATTGATGTTTTAATTATAGACGACGTACAATTCTTGTCTGGTAAATCTGGAACACAAGATGTATTCTTCCATATTTTCAATCATCTACATCAAAACGGAAAGCAAGTTATTTTAACAAGTGACAAGGCTCCTGTTGACATGCAAGATATTGAACAACGCTTATTATCTCGTTTTAAATGGGGACTTTCTGCTGAATTGCAAAGTCCAGATTTTGAAACCAGAGTTTCAATCTTAAAGAATAAATTGTATCGTGATGGTGTTGAAATGCCTGAAGATATTATTGAATATGTTGCAAAGCATATTAAAACCAATGTTCGTGAATTAGAAGGTGCAATTATATCATTAATAGCACAATCCTCTTTCAACAAAAAAGAAATTACTGTTAGCTTAGCTAAAGAAATTGTTGAAAAATTTGTTAAGAATACTAAACGTGAAGTTTCTATTGATTATATTCAAAAAGTAGTGTCTGATTATTTCCAAATGGATGTGAGCACACTTCAGTCTAAAACAAGAAAGCGCCATATTGTACAAGCAAGACAATTGGCTATGTTTTTTGCAAAAAAATACACCAAAGCGTCTTTAGCAAGTATTGGTTCACAAATTGGAAAACGAGATCATGCAACTGTACTTCACGCTTGCAAAACTGTAGACAACTTATCATCTACTGATAAGCAATTTAGAAAGTATGTTGAAGACCTTTCTAAAAAGCTTTCTTTATAACAACCTATTATGACAAGTATAATAATGGTTTGCTTAGGCAATATTTGTCGCTCACCATTAGCTCATGGGATTTTAGAATCTAAATTACCTTCCGATCAATTTTATATAGATTCGGCTGGAACTGCAAACTATCATGTTGGCGACAGTCCTGATCATCGTTCAATCGCTGTAGCCAAACAAAACGGAATTGACATCTCTAATCAACGTGGTAGACAATTCAACGTATCAGATTTTGATACATTCGATTATATATTTACGATGGATGATTCTAATTATCAAAACATCATCGCTTTAGCTCGAAACCATAATGATACCACAAAAGTAAAACGTATTTTAGAAGTCGACGAAAGCATTCAACTAACACATGTTCCTGATCCTTATTATGGAGATATTTCAGACTTTGAAAACGTTTTTCAAATTTTAGACAACGCCTGTGACGTCTTATCAAAAAGATTGCTACACAATAGCTTATAAGAATTTTCTTTATTCAATTATAAGTTTTTTTGTATTTTTAGCAAAAAAGAGTCCTAAAAATTACATTGTTATGAAAAAAATTACACTATGCTTAATGTGTATGCTATATGCATTTAGTTATTCTCAAGATATTGAATTAGAAACATTTGCTACTGGTTTTTCTAGTCCAGTAAACGTCAAACATGCTGGAGATGACCGACTCTTTGTCGTTGAACGTGCAGGAGTCATTAAGATATTAAATTCTGATGGCTCTACTAACTCTACTCCATTTTTAGACATTAATCCTCTAGTTATTAATAATGGTGGTGAACAAGGATTACTGGCTATGGCATTTCATCCAGATTATGCTACAAATGGATATTTTTATGTCAATTATATCAACAATTCTGGAGATACAGTAATCTCGAGATTTACCAGAAGTGATTTTAACACTGCAGATTCTGGTTCTGAAGTCATCTTAATGACCATTTCACAACCTTTTGGAAATCATAATGGTGGCGACATGCATTTTGGAGCTAATGATGGCTACCTATATATCTCAACTGGTGATGGTGGATCTGGTGGAGATCCTGGAAATAGAGCTCAAAACCTTACATTATTATTAGGAAAAATACTTCGCATAGATGTTGATGGCACTAGCAACGGCAACTATGGTATTCCTGCAGATAATCCATTTGTAACCAATTCTGCTGTTTTAGATGAAATTTGGGCTTACGGATTAAGAAATCCATGGAAATGGTCCTTTGATCGTGATAATGGAGATATGTGGATTGCTGATGTTGGACAAAGTTCAAGAGAAGAAATAAATCGCGTACCAGCATCTAGTGTTGGTGGAGAAAATTACGGTTGGAAATGTTTTGAAGGCACTTCAACCTTTAGTAATGTTTCTGGTTGTAGCACAATTACACATACACCTCCTGTAGCTGAATATGATTATGGCGGAAGTCCATTTAAATGTTCTATTACTGGTGGATACAGATATAGAGGCACACAACAATCAAGTTTACAAGGTCTTTATTTCTTTGCAGATTACTGTAGTGATCAAATAGGAGTTGTTAGAGAAACCTCTCCTGATGTGTTTCAATTAACTTTTGAAGATCAATTTAGTGGTGGATTTTCGGCGTTTGCTGAAGATGTTAATGGCGAATTGTTTGTAGTTGGTCTTTCTTCTGGTGTAATTTCTAGAATTGTAGATGCAAATTTGAGCGTTGAAGAAGAGAATTTCAAAGCTGTAAAAATGTTTCCAAACCCTTCAAATAATCTCCTAAATTTTGACGCAACAGGAACATCTATTGAAATTAGTTCTATTGTATTTTATAATATCTTAGGTAAAAATGTTAAAACCGTTTCTGGCTTATCAAATCAACACATTACTATATCTACCAAAGATATGTCTAATGGTATTTACCTTGTTAAAATTTCGGATACAAACGGAAAAATTGAAACTCGTAAACTTGTAGTGAATTAGAAATGAACTCAAATTTTGGAAAACTTTACCTTATCCCAACACGTCTTGGAGACAATCCTCCTTTAGAAGTTTTGCCCATTTCTGTAAAAAAAGTAATTGAAACCATTGACGATTACATTGTTGAAAATGAAAAAACTGCGAGACGTTTTATTAAAAAAATAGATTCTAGAAAGCAGCAATCAACTTTAAAGTTTAAAGTTTTAAACAAATACACTCAGCCAGAAGAAGTTCAACATTTCCTCAATGCTTGTAAAGATGGCAAACCTATGGGATTACTTTCTGAAGCAGGTTGTCCTGGCATTGCAGATCCTGGAGCTGATATTGTAAAATTAGCGCACGAAAACAACATTCAAGTTGTTCCGCTTGTTGGACCTTCATCAATTGTCTTAGCCTTAATGAGCTCTGGAATGAATGGTCAAAGTTTTGCTTTCAATGGCTATATTCCTATTGATAAAAGCGAACGAAAAGCAACTCTAAAAAAAATGGAACGCTTATCATTCGAAAAAAATCAAACGCAGCTTTTTATTGAAACGCCTTATCGCAACAATAAAATTATAGAAGATTTTTGTAATGCCTTACATCCAGAAACAAGAGTATGCATAGCTTGTGACATTACTTTACCTTCAGAATTTATTAAAACATTAACCGTTAAAGAATGGAAGCATACTAAAGTAGATCTACACAAACGTCCAGCCATTTTTGTCATTCATAAAGACTAATTTTCTTTTAAGTTAAAGAAACATTAAAACAAACCATTTCACTAGATTACTTTGCTATATTTGATTTTTAGCTAACTAATCTATTATGCGAAGACATCTACTTTTTATAGTACTACTAGTATTTACTTCATTACAAACTCTAGCCCAACAACCCAAAAAACCGAATTCTTCAGAGATTTATGAATCTATAAAGAAGCTCAATTTTCTTGGTTCTGTTTTATATGTTGCAGCTCATCCTGATGATGAAAACACACGATTAATTGCTTACATGTCAAATCATGTAAAAGCAAGAACAGCCTATTTATCATTAACTCGTGGTGATGGAGGTCAAAATCTTATTGGCCCTGAACTTAGAGAATTATTAGGCGTATTAAGAACTCAAGAATTACTTGCTGCACGTCGTGTTGATGGTGGCGAACAATTGTTTACTAGAGCTAACGATTTTGGCTTTTCAAAACATCCAAACGAAACTCTAGCTATTTGGGATAAAGATAAAGTGCTTAGTGATGTTGTGCTAGCGATTAGAACTTTTAAACCAGATATTATTATTAATAGATTTGACCACAAAAGAGCAGGAAAAACACATGGTCATCATACAAGTTCGGCATTGTTAAGTATGGAAGCTTTTGATTTGGTTAATAATCCTTCAGCTTATCCTGAACAATTATCAAGAACAGAATTATGGCAACCTAAACGTTTGTTTTACAACACTTCTTGGTGGCGTTATGGAAGAGAAGCATTCGAAAAACTCGATAAAAGTAATATGATGGCTTTAGATGTTGGCGTGTATTATCCGCTAAAAGGTTTATCTAATAATGAATTAGCATCTATTGCAAGTAGCCAACATTTGTGTCAAGGGTTTGGAAGACCAACAACTCGCGGAACACAACAAGAATATATTGAATTACTTAAAGGAGACGATTTAAACTTAGAAAACAACAATGTGTTTGAAGGCATAGATACAAGTTGGAATCGTATTGAAGGTGGTTCAAAAATTGGTGAAATTTTGTATGAAGTGGAAAACCATTTCAATTTTGAAAACCCTTCAAAGCATCTTCCTGAGTTATTACAAGCTTATCAATTATTATCAAACATCAATAATAAGCATTGGAAAACAATTAAAACCAAAGAATTAAAATCAATTATTGAAGCTTGCGCAGGTTTATATTTAGAAGCTTCTGCTGAAATTAATTGGGCTACTGAAAACGAAACTATTAATTTAAACATTGAAACGCTTAACAGAAGCGAACAACCAATACTGCTTCGAAGCATTAAAACTTCAAACAATATTGAAGTTTCAAAAGACATTAATTTAAATGAGAACACCAAATTCAACTTTAAAGAATCAATTACAATTCCTAATAATCAAAAACCTACAACACCTTATTGGCTAGCCAAAAAAGGTTCACTAGGAATGTATAAAGCTGATGAAGAATTTATAGGGAAACCAGAAACTCCGAGAGTTTTTAATGTAGATTTTAATGTGCTTATCAATAAAGTTCCAATCACATTCACCAAACCAATTGTATATCGTTATTCTCAACCAGATAAAGGAGAACTTTATAAACCTTTTGAAATCATACCTGAAGCAACTGCAGCTCTAACAGATAAAGTTTACATTTTTGAAAACGATCAACCTAAAGAAGTTGAAGTGATTGTAAAAGCAGGAAAAGAAAACCTCGAAGGCACTATAGAAATGGCATATCCTAATGATTGGGAAGTGTATCCAAAAACTCAAAAAGTATTTATCAAAAATAAAAACGATATTCAAAAAGTAACATTTACCATCATTCCTCCCAAAGAGCAAAGTGAAGGTCTTATTACGCCTATGGTAAAAATTAAAGATAAAATCTATACTCGTCAACTTGAAGAAATTGATTACGACCATATTCCTTTTCAAACTGTTTTATTACCTAGTGAAAGTAAAATTGTTCGCCTTGACATTAAAAAACGTGGTAGCAACATAGGTTATATAAAAGGCGCAGGAGATGTAATTCCTGAAAGTTTAAGACAAATTGGATACAATGTCGAAACAATAGAAATAGAAAACATTACACCTGAACTTCTTAATAAATTTGATGCCATTGTACTCGGAATTAGAGCTTACAATACCGTTGAAGGTTTAGAGTTTAAACAACAACAGTTGTTTGATTATATAGCTCAAGGCGGAAATATGATTGTACAATACAACACCAGTTACAGTCTTAAAACAGAACAGTTGGCACCTTATAATCTGAAAATTTCAAGAGATCGCGTTACCGATGAAAATGCCGAAGTTCGCATCCTTGCTCCTGAACATCCAATATTAAATTATCCAAACAAAATTACCTCTAAAGATTTTGAAGTTTGGACGCAAGAACGTGGTTTGTATTTTCCAAATGAATGGTCAAAAGAGTTCACTCCTATCCTGTCAATGAACGACAAAGACGAAAGCGCAAAAAAAGGAAGCTTATTGGTGGCCAAACATGGTAAAGGTTATTATGTTTATACAGGCTTGAGTTTCTTTAGAGAGTTTCCTGCTGGAGTTCCTGGTGCTTACAGATTATTTGCCAACATACTATCTCTTGGTAAAACCGAAACAAAAACTAACTAATCTAAAACATCATGGAAAAACGCAAATGGAATAACATGTACACATTAGTTTTAGTAGCAAATGTTATTTATATTATTATGTTTTACCTCATCACTAAAGCCTTTTAAGAATGCAAACATTAGACTGGATTGTACTTATTGGAACATTATTACTTATTGTTACCTACGGAACTTACCAATCAAGAGGTAGTAAAAATGTAAAAGATTATTTAAAAGGCGGAAACACCTCAAAATGGTGGACCATCGGTTTATCGGTTATGGCTACTCAAGCCAGTGCTATCACTTTTTTATCAACGCCTGGACAAGCCTTTAATGACGGAATGGGTTTTGTGCAATTCTATTTTGGATTGCCTATTGCTATGGTCGTCATCTGCATGGTATTTATTCCCTTATACCATCGACTGAAAGTGTATACAGCTTATGAATTTCTTGAAAATCGATTCGACTTAAAAACAAGAACGCTTACAGCTATTCTGTTTCTTATTCAACGTGGTTTAGCTGCTGGAATCACAATTTTTGCTCCAGCCATTATTCTGTCTGCAGTTTTAGGATGGAATCTTTTACTACTTAACATTATTATAGGTGTTTTAGTTATTATTTACACCGTTTCTGGTGGAACAAAAGCTGTAAACGTAACTCAAAAACATCAAATGGTTGTCATTTTTACTGGAATGATTATCGCTTTTGTTTTAATCTTAAACAAGCTTCCTAACGATATTACGTTTACCAATGCACTTGAAATTGCTGGTGCAAGCGGAAAAATGGAAGTCTTAGATTTTTCTTTCGATTTTAATAATCGTTATACTGTGTGGAGTGGACTCATTGGCGGAACGTTTTTAATGCTCTCCTATTTTGGAACAGACCAAAGTCAAGTACAACGTTATCTCTCTGGAAAATCGTTAAAAGAAATGCAAATTGGAATGATGTTTAACGGACTCTTGAAAGTACCTATGCAATTTTTTATTTTGATGGTTGGTGTTATGGTATTTGTATTTTATCAATTTAATAAAGCTCCTGTTAATTTTAATCCTACAGCTACAGAAGTGGTTTTAAATTCTGAATATGCTGAAGATTATAAATCCATTGCAAACCAACAAGACCAACTATTTGAAGAAAAACAATTGCTTATCAATTCATTTGTTTCAAATAATAGCGAAGAAACATCTAAAGAAATTGCAATACTAAATCAGAAAAATGACGACTTAAGAGCCGAAGCTAGACAACTTATTGAACAAGCTGGAGATTCACAAAACATTAAGGTTGAAAGCAACGATAAGGATTACGTATTCATTCATTTTATACTAAATAATCTTCCAAAGGGATTAATCGGATTGCTTTTAGCTGTAATTTTAAGTGCAGCAATGTCTAGCACTTCTAGTGAACTCAATGCACTTGCCAGCACAACAACCATGGATTTATACAAACGAAATACCGCTGAGAAGTCAGATACTGAAATGGTAAAAGCATCCAGATGGTTTACTTTAGCTTGGGGAATTATAGCCATTGGAGTTGCCTGTGTTGCTAATCTTGCTGAAAATTTAATTCAGCTAGTTAATATAATTGGCTCCATTTTCTACGGAAATGTTCTTGGTATATTCTTATTAGGCTTCTTCTTTAAGTTTGTTAAAGGAAATGCTGTATTTATGGCTGCCTTAATCACGCAAGTTCTTGTTATTGCTTTATTTTTATTGAATGAATTTGAAGTTATTAACCTTCCATTTTTATGGCTAAACTTTGTAGGTTGTGTTATTGTTATCGGAATTGCATGTTTAATTCAAAGCTTGAATAGAAACAACTCTCTTTCTGAAGTATAAAAAAGAAAGTTTACTCATAAAAAAAAGACCTTTTTAAAATTCAAAAAAGGTCTTTTTTATGATTAGGAGAATCAAAAATTACATTGCTCCCCATTCTTTTAACGAATCCATGTTCATTTTAACATAGTCATCATTTTTAGCTTCTTTCGCACCTGCAAGAGATGCTTTAGCAGCAGAAATAGCTTTGTCTTTATTTCCAGCTTTTGCATGAATTAAAGATTGTTGACGCAACCACCAAAAACGAGGCTGATCTTTAGACATATCAATAGCCATATCAATCCATTTTACAGCTTGATTAATATCCTTGTCTGCTTCTAAATAATAACGAGCAGCAGCATAATAATCATCTGCACCAGGACCAGCCATAACCTTATCAATTGAAGCTGCAACAGCTTTATCGGTTGGCACTTCAAATTTTACACCTACATAAGATTTCTCCCACATCATTCCAATCATAGCAGAATCATTTGTTAAATCATCAAATGAAATGGTAAATGTTTCAATTGGCATTGGAATAGGAAATACATTAGCAGTTACTTTAGCAGCAACTTTTGAATCATCCCAATTTCTTGGTGTTCCCCAATTTTCAGCGTCAGAATAAAAAACTACTTCCCATGATTTTTTAGAAGGTGTTACATAAATAGCATAAGATCCAGCTTTTAATTCAGAACCTCCTATTGTTACATCATCACTAAATGTGATCATGGTATTTTTGTTAGCTCCTGTTCTCCATAGCTTTCCAAATGGCACTAGATCTCCAAAAATAGTTCGACCTCGCATATTTGGTCTTGAATATTCAATAGTCACATCAGTCAGTCCTACTTTCTGCTCAACTTTAGCAGAAGGACTAGGTTGTGGTGTTTCAATTTGTGCATTGACACTGAATGTCATAGCAAATACAGCGCATGCTAGTAATAATTTTTTCATTGTATTCGTTTTAATGATTAGTTTTAAACTCCTGTAAATTTACAAAGGAAGTCATCCTTTGGATGTTAAGAAAACCATAAATTAGCAATTCTAATTCGAGTTAAATTGCACTCACATCAACTAAAACAAGCCTCTAACAGTAATATTTATTTAATTGACAACTTGAGTGATTATTTGCAATTAAAAGCATTAGCTACACTAAAATCTAGTGTCGGCTTTTTGAAATCTCAGCTTTATACAAGATTAATATTCTTTTAAAACTTCTGATTTTATTTTTGGTTAACTTTAGTAACAATCTAAAAATCAATCATAATGAATACAAATGATGTTGCTTAAAAATGGGCAAAGATGTGCAGAGAAGGTAAAAACTTAGACTGCATTAACGAACTATATGCTGAAAATGTAATCAGTAAAAAAATGCCAGGAATGCCAGGAGAATTAATTACTGGAAAACAAAATGTTTGGAATAAAAGTAAAGAGTGGCTAGACAGCGTTGAAGATTTTCACACAAGTTCTGTTAATGATCCTGTTGTTGCTGGAAATTGGTTTACTGCAAAAATGGGATTTGACTGTACTTTTAAAGATCGTAGACGACAACAAATGGAAGAAGTCTGTGTTTATGAAGTAAAAGATGGTAAGATTGCTAGTGAGCAATATTTTTACACTATGTGATAACACTATTTAGTTATTTAGTGTAAAGTAGAAAAAGTGTAAAGTGCTGTTACGATTTTTAAACAAGCATACCTTACACTTTTTACTTTTTACTTATTACTTTTTACTAAAACATCAATTCCCTTCTACTCTTGTTATCTTTGCTCCAATAGCTCTTAATCGTTCATCAATATTTTCGTAACCTCGATCAATTTGTTCTATATTATGAATCGTTGATGTTCCTTTAGCTGATAAGGCAGCAATCAATAACGAAACTCCTGCTCTAATATCTGGAGATGTCATTGTTGTAGCTTTTAATTGTGATTTAAAATCATGACCAATAACTGTAGCTCGATGAGGATCACAAAGAATAATTTTTGCTCCCATATCAATTAACTTATCGACAAAGAACAAGCGACTTTCAAACATTTTTTGATGTACTAAAGCAGAACCTCTTGCTTGAGTTAAAACTACTAAAATAATACTTAACAAATCAGGCGTAAAACCTGGCCAAGGCGCATCTGATATTGTTAAAATCGAACCATCAATATAGCTTTGCACTTCATAACCATTGGTATGTGCTGGAATATGGATATCATCACCTTGACGCTCAACTGTAATTCCGATTTTACGAAATACATTAGGAATCAATCCTAAATCATCCCAACTCACGTTAGTAATAGTTAGTTCACTTTTTGTCATTGCAGCAAGACCAATCCAACTCCCAATTTCAATCATATCTGGAAGCATTCTATGTTCTGTTCCACCAAGCTTATCAACACCATCAATAATCAACATATTTGAGCCAATTCCACTAATCTTAGCTCCCATTCTATTCAGCATTTTACAGAGTTGCTGCAAGTATGGTTCGCAAGCTGCATTATAAATGGTTGTAGTACCTTTAGCTAAAACAGCTGCCATAACAATATTTGCTGTTCCAGTAACTGAAGCCTCATCAAGAAGCATATAGGTTCCTTTTAATGTATCGGCTTCCACACCATAGAAATAGTCTTCTCTGTTGTATCTAAATTTTGCTCCTAAATTAATAAAGCCTTCAAAATGAGTATCTAAACGACGACGACCAATCTTATCTCCTCCAGGCTTTGGAATGTAACCTTTTCCGAAGCGACCTAATAACGGACCAACAATCATAATTGAACCTCTTAGGCCTTTGCCATCTTCCTTAAATTCTGCAGATTCCAGATATTTTAAGTTAACCTCATCTGCTTGAAAGGTATAAGATCCTTTTCCTATGTGATTGACTTTAACACCTAACTTTTTGAGTAAGGCAATTAATTTGTTAACATCAATAATATCAGGTATGTTATCTATTCTAACTTCTTCGGCAGTAAGTAACACTGCACACAAAATTTGTAAAGCTTCATTTTTGGCTCCTTGAGGTTGAATTCTTCCTTTTAATTGGTGACCTCCTTCAATAATAAATGTTGACATGTACTAGGTATTAGTAACGTTTTCTATTTCGGTTAGAATTATTTTTCTTGTGATGAGATTTCTTATTATTAGAATATTTCTTTTTATTTCTCATCAAGCTTGAAGCATCTGATAAATCTTCAGTACTTCCTTTTAAATTGATTTTACCGTCTGATAATTCATATAAGTGGTTAAAAATCACATCATCTTCAACAGTATCTTTATTCCAATTTAAAAAACACTTTTTCATGTGATTGGCAATGGTATAAACCAAAGCTTCCTTTAATTCGCCTTCTTCCCATGTATTTGCAACATCTATCATAGTTTTGATGTTGTTTCCATAAAAACGATATTTAGGATGATTTTGAGGATATCTAAGAGGCTCAGGTCGCTCTGATAATTCTTCCTTTGAAGGCATTGGGTATGGCGAATCTGCATCTAATTCAAAATCAGACATAATAAAAAGCTGATCCCATAATTTATGTTGAAAATCAGGCACATCACGTAAATGTGGTTGAAGATTTCCCATGACATTAATGATAGATTTTGCAACCTTATTTCGTTCTTCTTTTGTTGGAAGTTCTTTACAGTGATTGATCATTTTTTGAAGATGTCTTCCGTATTCTGGAATAATCAAATGTTCACGTTCTGTGTTGTACTCTAAATTGTCTATTAACATGTAATTTATGTGTAGAATTTATAAATGCTGCATGAAGTTTTTCTGCATGCATGCAAAATACAAAAAAATAGTTAGTCAAGTAAAAAATTAAAGTGAAATAACTCCTTCAACTTTATCTGCAACTTCTTTATATTTTGAGATTACAGCGTCTGGATCTTTCATACCTACATTTACAGATACACTTGTATAAGTTCCTTTACCAGATTCTTTTGTAGTGATTACTGCACCAAGATTGTTAAATAAATCTTCTATTTGAAGTATTTTTTTTTCATCGGTAGGTACAATAAACTTATATAGATACACAGATGGCCAACTTGTTGTTTCATAAAGCTGGCTTCTCAATTTTTTATAAAATTCTTCAGATTTTTTATTTGAACTCATACTATTTCTTCTTCGGAAGCAAATATACACTTTACTTACATTTTGCTTTGCATAATTAATTGTTAATTTTACAACCAAAACCTTGCCAATTTGAATACACGCAAAATCGTCATTACAGGTGGACCAGGAACTGGAAAATCGTCTATCATAAATGAACTCTTAAAACGAGAATACAATTGCTTTGAAGAGATTTCAAGGCAAGTTACTTTAGATGCCAGAAAAGATGGTATTGAACAATTGTTTTTAACTAAACCATTACTTTTTAGCGAGTTACTTCTCAAGGCTCGTACAGAACAATATATTGAAGCAGCAGCTTCAACCGAAAATCTTGTGTTTTTAGATCGAGGCTTACCAGATGTAGTTGCTTATATGGATTATGCAAAAAGTGATTATCCTGAGCATTTTAACAACATATGCACAACTCATGTTTATGACAAGGTATTTGTTTTAGCACCTTGGCAAGAGATTTTTGTAAGTGATAGTGAACGTTATGAAAATTTTGACCAAGCAGTAGAAATCCACCATGCACTATTAGATACTTATAAACGATTTGGTTATGATCTTATTGATGTGCCTTTTGACACTATTGAAAAACGTGCCGATTTTATTATAGATGCGTTACATTTGTAGTAATGTCACATCCTATAAACATACTAGAACACTATTGGAATCACACCTCTTTTAGACCGCTTCAAGAGGACATTATCAATGCTGTTTTAGATAATGAAGACACCTTTGTTTTGTTACCAACTGGAGGCGGAAAATCGATTTGTTTTCAAATTCCTGCATTAATCAAAGAAGGTATCTGCATTGTAGTTTCTCCTCTTGTTGCTTTAATGAAAGATCAAGTACAAAGTCTTAAAGAGAAAGGTATTAAAGCTATGGCAATCACTAGCGGAATTAGTTATAATGAGCTAGACACCTTATTAGATAATTGTATTTACGGCAACTATAAATTTCTGTATTTATCTCCTGAACGATTACAACAAGACATTGTACAACAACGCATTCAACAAATGAATGTTAACCTTATTGCTGTAGATGAAGCCCATTGCATTAGTCAATGGGGAAACGATTTTAGACCTACTTATAAAAAAATCTCAGTTTTAAGAGCATTACAACCTAGTGTTAATATTATTGCACTTACAGCAACTGCAAAACCAAAAGTTGTTGAGGACATTATTTCTGAACTTGATTTTATATCGCCTAAAATTTTTAAAGCCTCATTTAAAAGACCAAACATTGCTTATCATGTTGTAAATAGTGAAGATAAATTTTATGATTTAAAACGATTACTTAAAACACATAAAGGCGCATCTATTATATATGTAAGAAGTAGAAAACTATCTGTTGAAATACACGAACAGTTAGAAAAATCTGGTTTTAGTTCTACCTTCTTTCATGGAGGTATTCCAACAAAAGATAAACAAGAACGTCTTAATCAATGGATGAATAACCAAAAAGAAATCATGGTCGCAACTACTGCTTTTGGTATGGGAATTGATAAACCTGATGTAAAAACAGTATTTCATATTAATTTACCCGAAAGTATTGAGAGTTATTATCAAGAAGCTGGTCGTGCTGGAAGAAACAACAGTGATGCTTATGCTATACTACTAACCAATGCATCTGATGAGCAACGCTTAAAAAATCAATTTATAAACACATTACCATCTATAGATGATATTAAAATCATTTACAGAAAACTCTGTAACTATTTTCAAATTTCTTATGGTGAAGGCGAATTTTCTTCGCATCAATTTAACTTTAATGATTTTTGCAAAGTTTATAATTTTAAAGTAACGCAAGCTTTCAACACGCTTCAAATTCTAGATAGAAATAGTATTATTAAGTTATCACAACAGTTCAATTATAAAACGACATTACAATTTACGATTAGCAATACAGCTTTATTTTCCTATTTAGAACGTCAAAAAGATGTAGAATTGATTGTGAAGTCAATTCTTAGAACTTATGGTGGCATTTTTGAACATGCACTTGCCATTAATCTATCATTAATTGCCAATAAAACATCAAAAAACGAAAAAAAAATCATACGTGTTTTACAACAATTAGATGCAGATAATGTTGTTGATTTCTCTTATTCTAATACAGATTCTGAAGTTGTATTTTTGCAACCTAGAGAAGATGACAAAACCATTAATCGAATAGCAAAAAGCATTGAGCAACAACATGAACTGAAACAGCTTCAGGTAAATTCGGTATTGCAATATGTTGCAAATGATTCAGATTGTAAGCAACGACAACTTTTAAAGTATTTTGGTGAAAACACTAATGAAGTTTGCAAAAAATGTTCTGTGTGTATATCAAATTCAGATGAAACAAGTACTACTGATTTAATAACCGTTCAAAAACACATCATCACAATTTTAACACAAAAAAGTTGTAATTCAAGACAACTTACTGAAGCATTGCCATATAAAGACACTCAAATTGTTGAGGTTTTAAAACGATTACTAGAACATCAAATTATTGAAATGACACCTTCAAACACCTATAAAATAAAGTAATTATGAGTAAAGACAAGTTAAGAATTGTATTTATGGGCACACCCGATTTTGCTGTAGCCACTTTAAAAACTTTAGTAGATGCAAAATATCATATTGTGGGTGTGATTACTGCTCCAGATAAACCTGCAGGTCGAGGTAGAAAATTAAATGAATCTGCAGTTAAAAAGTATGCACAATCTGAAGGTTTACCTATTTTACAACCGACAAATTTAAAAGCAGAATCTTTTTTAGAAGAATTAAGAGCTCTTGAAGCCAATTTACAAATTATAGTAGCTTTTAGAATGTTACCTGAAGTGGTTTGGAATATGCCAAAGTACGGAACATTTAATCTTCATGCATCGTTATTACCAAATTATAGAGGTGCAGCTCCAATACATTGGGCTATTATAAATGGCGAAACAAAAACTGGTGTTACCACCTTTTTTATTGATGAAAAAATAGACACAGGAGCAATGATTCTTCAAGATGAGATTGATATAGAACCTACCGAAACTGTAGGCTCGCTTCATGACAAACTTATGAATATTGGTAGTGCCTTAGTTTTAAAAACCGTTAAGCTCATTGAAAAAGGCAACATTGAAACGACTATTCAGCCTAAAGTCGAAAATTTAAAAACTGCATATAAGCTCAATAAAGACAATTGCAAAATAGACTGGACATTACCTTTAGATGATATTTATAATAAGATAAGAGGTTTGAACCCATTTCCTGCGGCTTGGACTTACCTCAACAACGGAAATGATACATTAAGTGTGAAAATTTTTAAAGTTGAAAAATTAAAAGAAACACATGATTTAGACATAGGAAGTCTTGTAACGAATAAAAGTGAACTAAAGGTTGCTGTAAAAGAAGGGTTTATAAATATTAAAGAAATCCAGTTGCCAGGTAAACGAAAAATGGAAGTGAAATCTTTATTAAATGGATTTCATTTTGAAGAAAACGCAAAACTGCTTTAAACCCTTATTATCATTGATATTACAAAAAACCCGATAAAATGCACATCCTTTATTAACAAATATGTTAAGTTATCAACAAATATTCGTATTTCCCTTGCTATTACTTGCGTAGATGGATTTTACATATAAATTTGTAGACGGATTTAACATTATGTTTAACCCAACTATATATTAATAATTTAAAATTTAATTTTTATGAACAAAACAGATTTAATCAATGGAATGGCAGAAAATGCTGGAATTACAAAAGCAGCTGCTAAAAAAGCATTAGATTCATTATTAATTGACATCGAAGGATCATTACAAAAAGGAAATAGAGTTTCTTTAGTAGGATTTGGTTCATGGTCAGTATCTAGAAGATCTGCAAGAGAAGGAAGAAACCCTCAAACTGGTAAGACTATACAAATCAAAGCTAAAAACGTAGTTAAGTTTAAAGCTGGTTCTGATTTAAGTAATGCTGTTAACTAAGCATCACCTAAAATAGAAGAAAAGCCCACTTTTATAAAAGTGGGCTTTTCTTTTTTATACAACTTTGTAATACTAATTAAACTGCAGTAGGTGCTTTAGTTGTTGAATTTATTGGTTTTTAAAGAAATATGTTTTAGATTTAGTATATAAATCATATGCTATGATTACTATAAAGCCCAAAAAAGGCGATTTATTAATTGCTGAGCCATCAATTATTGGCGATTTATCTTTTAATAGATCTGTTATTCTTCTTGCAGATTATAACAGCATGGGTTCTATTGGTTTTATTTTAAACAAACCATTAGACTATACGCTTCATGATTTAATTCCAGAAACAAAAGCCAACTTTAAAGTCTTTAATGGTGGACCTGTAGAACAAGACAATTTATATTTTATTCATCAAGTTCCAGATTTAATTCCAGATAGTATAGAGATTTCTCTTGGGATTTTTTGGGGAGGAAACTTTGAAGTTGTTTTACAACTCCTTGAAGAAGATAAGCTTTCGAGCTCAGATATTCGATTCTTTTTAGGCTATTCGGGTTGGGACCCACAGCAATTAGAAAATGAATTACTATCTAATTCTTGGATTGTGACCAAAAACATCTACAAAAAAGAGCTCATGGAAAAATGCTGTGATTCGTTTTGGAAAGAAAAAATGCTCGAACTAGGCGGAAACTATTTACTATGGTCTAATGCGCCTGAAGATCCGAGTTATAATTAAGACACTCTTAATTTAATATTCAAGCGTCTTAATATATCTTCAGAGATTGTTGTAGAAAATTCTTTTTTGCGATATTTCAATATAGGCTGAATACCAATAATAACATTACTAATAAATAACTCATCAGCTTTTTGAAGTTCAAAAGGAGAAATTGAGGTTTCTTCAATAACATAATCTCCAGAATTAACAATCACTTCTATAAGCTGTTTTCGCATTATTCCCTTTAAACAACCATCTTCTAATGGTGGTGTTTTTATCGTTTCGCCAGAAACTAAAAACAAATTCCCATTTAATGCTTCAACAACATTTTTATTGGTGTTTAACAACAAACAATTGTGCCAACTATTTTCTTCGGCATAAATACTTCCTAAGACATTAATGGCTTTATTATTTGTTTTTAGAGTAGACAATAAACCTGGAGCTATAAAAAAATCTTTATACAAATCAACGGTATATTGACTTTGTTTAGAGATAGTGTAAAAATCTGAAGATAATGTTTCGGCTGAAATATTATAACTGATTTTTTGTTCAGACGGAAGGTACTTTCCACCATTACCTCTATCGACATTTAATCTAATTCTCGCAGATGATTTAAGAAGAGAGTTTGCTTCAAGCGTTTTTAGAATTTCAGACTCAAGAAATTCCATAGTAAAATTCATTGGTATTTCCATACGCATGATACGCATAGAAGCCATCAGTCTAAAGTAATGATCTTCCCAAAACAATAGTTTGCCATGAACAGCTTTTACAGTTTCAAATACAGCATCTCCATATTTGTAGCCTCTATTTTCGCTAGTAATTAAACTTGAATCCTTTAGTAATTCGCCATTGAGATTTATCATAAAAAAAGTCTCGATTAAACATCGAGACAAATATAAAACTTATATTACTGTGAAATCTTACGCAGACCCTAAAACTTGTTTTAAATCAGAAATTTGATTATCCCAAAGCATTTTAGCTTCATCTAATTCATCTTCTTCGGTAAAATCGGTAACAATAATTGAAACGTCTTTAGTAATCTCATCTACCTGAATTCTAATTTCAAAAAAGTAACTATCACCTTCTTCCTCATCAGTCATCCATCTAAATTTAATACGCTCACCACTTTTTTTGCTAAGTAACTTTGCTTTTTCTTCAGAGCCATCCCAGATAAATGTAAAAAACTCACCTCGCGAATTTACGTTGTCGGCAAACCATTCAGACAAGCCTGAAGGTGTTGATATATATTGATATAAAAGTTGTGGAGAAGCGTGAATAGGAAACTCCATTTCGAACTTGATTTTGTCTTCCATTTGTAATTTTATTATGAGGCTCAATATATATAAATAATTGTGGAGATTAAAACTAAACAGTAAAAAATATTTTAATCATTTAATGTTTGTTGCCATAGATTTTGTTTTTATATTTGCAGCCGAAATTATGGCGAGGTAGCTCAGTTGGTTAGAGCGTCGGATTCATAACCCGGAGGTCACGAGTTCAAATCTCGTTCTCGCTACAAAATTTTAAATTATTAATAATAAACGGTTTAGCTCACGCTAGACCGTTTTTTTATGAAAAACATTTATGAATTAACTACTCTAGGTATTGGAAATGAATACGTTTTAACACACAAAAAGAACATTATTTCAACATGAAAGTATTTAATCGAAAATTATAAATACTCTATAACTTAAATAAGATTTTTACTACATTGCGATTCAAAATGATGCCGCTTAAACTTAGCACATTATAGTTAACATTAAACCCAAATATTATTCAGTTAAATTTAATCAAATGAAACAAACCTACTTATTACTTGTCTTAGTCGTTTATTTTTTCTATACCAACACTATTAATGCTCAAACCGATTTAATATACCATGTTGATTCTGGAGAAGGTGTATTTACTACTCTTTTAGATGGCACTTCAAAAAATTCATTGGCTTCTTACACAGCTAGCGCTTCTTCTTTAGCTCACGATATTGAACTAGATGTCACAAATAATCATATGTATGTGCTTGACGTAAATGGTAGAAATTTAATACGATATGACTTAGATGGTAACAACTCAACACTCGTCTACTCCTACTTAACTACACCAAGAGATATGGAGCTAGATACCACAAACGGTATTATTTATCATATTGTTAATGGCGAAGTATTCTCGACAAGTTTAGTTGGTAGTAACAAAAACTCTCTCATAACGTATACACCTTCGTCTACTAATTTATTAGATGAACTCGAGTTAGATGTAAATAATAATCATATGTATATTCTAAATATTAATGGAGATCATTTAACACGATACAATTTAGATGGTAGCAATAGTACTCTCATATATAGTTATACAGGTGGAACACAATACCCAAGCGACTTTACCACAGATTTTACTAATAATTTAATTTACCACATTAGTAGAGATAATACCGCTGGAGAAATTTTTACAACAGACCTGTTAGGAAATTCAAAAACTATATTAACGACTTTTACTGCAGGTGCTTCACTTTTGTATGTTGATATTGAACTAGATATTGAAAATAACCATATGTATCTACTTTCAACAAATGGAGATTTACTAGATCGATATGATTTAGATGGCTCTAATAAAACTTCAATACAGAGTTATTCTGGTAGCTTTCCAAAAGATATTGTTATTTTTAAAGTTGACTCTACACTATCTTTAAATGACTCTGAAGTTTTTAATGATAAACTATCCCTTTTTCCAAATCCGTCAAATGAATTTATTCAAATTATGAACTTAGAATCTAAGCTTTATTATGCTATTTATAACACATTAGGAGCAGAAATTCAAAACGGTAGGATTACTAGTGAAGATCAAATTGATGTTAGTGGATTCGAAAATGGATTGTATTTCATAAAATTTGAGAATGGAACTACACTTCAGTTTATAAAAAAATAAGACTTATTTTGTCTTTTAGAGCCAAAAACCACAACAAGTAAAACACGTTGTGGTTTTTGTTTTTATATTCTTTTATACTATAAAATATAACTACAACAAACTTTACTTTAAAAGTAGAGTTTATCAAAAATCAGAAATCTCTATTTAAGCTTAATTCATAAAATACATGCATTTCATCGGATTTTATTGTATTTCATAGATGATTATTCAAATAAAATCATATCTTAGCCACAAATTTAGATCTCCAAATCTATCTAAAACTCCAAAACCTATGAGAAAAATTACATTCTTATATGTATTACTTATGTGTGTAACAATAAGTCTACATTCTCAAACTAATAATTTACAAAAAGCTCAAAACTATATAGAAACTCGTGGTGAAGTATGCTTTGTATTTACAGCAAATAGCGAACAACAAGTGCATGAAATTTCACAATTTCTTTCTATTGGTCATAATGTAAATCACGAAACCCTAGAAATTGAAGCTTTTGCAAACGCTGAAACATTTCAACAATTTTTAACTTATGGAGTACCATTTGTAGTTAATGAAAGTGACAATGAATTTACAACTAGTACAAATTCCAGTTTAGAAACTACAACTTGGGATACAGACTGGAACGCATATCCAACATACACCCAATATGTAGACAAAATGAATTACTTTGTTACTACATATCCTAATCTATGTTCTTTAGAATCTATTGGAAACTCAGTTAACGGAAGACAGCTTTTGATGCTTAAAATTTCTGATAATATAAATTCTAATGAAGCTGAACCAGAATTCATGTATACATCATCTATGCATGGTGATGAATTGGCTGGTTTTCCTTTAATGATAAGGCTAGCCGAATATTTATTAAGTAATTATGGTTCTGATAGTGAAGTTGATGGTATTGTAAACAATACCGTAATATACATTAACCCATTAGCAAATCCTGATGGAGCTTACCGAAATGCTGGCAATAACACCATTACCAATCCTATTAGAGCAAATGCCAATGGTCAAGATTTAAACAGAAATTATGTCGATAATATAGCTGGACTACATTACGAAGGTACTTACGAACCAGAAACATTAGCTTTTATGAAATTTGAAGAAGCTCACAATATTGTGATGTCTGCAAACTTTCATGGTGGTACTGAATTGGTAAACTATCCTTATGATAACACCTACGACCAACATGCAGATCACGACTGGTTTGAATACATATCTGTAGAATATGCTACAAATGCACAAAATAATAGTCCATCAGGTTATATGACTGTTGATGAAGATGCAGATGTATATCCAAGTCCTGGTGTTACTCATGGTGCAGAATGGTATCGTGTTTATGGTGGTCGTCAAGATTATATGAATTATTACAGAGGTGGTCGAGAGGTGGTTGTTGAATTATCTGATACCAAATGGATTCAAGGCAATGCTATTAATAACCACTGGAATTACAACAAACAAGCCTTTTTAGATTATATGAAACAAGTTAACTATGGATTTCAAGGTATTGTCTCTGATGAGTCTGGAAACCCTGTTGTTGCTAAAATCTCAATTGCTGGACATGACGCTTTAAATTCATTCATATTTTCAAATGCAGATTTAGGTGATTATTATAGATTAATTAAAGGAGGAAACTATAATGTTACTTTTGAAGCTCCTGGTTATGTAACTCAAACTATAAATGTGAATGTTACAGATAATGCTCAAACCATTCAAAATGTTACTATGGCTTCTATAACTGCTAAACCTGTTAGTAATGATGTTACAATTAATGAAAATGAAAGTACAACTTTAACAGCTACAGGATTGGGCACTATTAATTGGTATGAAAACATTGACGACACAACTCCTATAGCAACAGGAAATAGCTACACAACTCCAAATTTAACTGATACTAGATCGTACTTTGTTGAAGATGTTATTACTAAGAGTAATGCTGGCTCAACTAATCATTCGGCAAATGGAAGCTTTTTTGCTGGAGGAACAACAGATCGCTATTTGGTTTTTGACAATACTGAAGCAGTTATGCTAAAGAATGTAACAATCAACACAGATAATATAGGAGAAATGGAGGTTCAATTACAAGACGATTCCGGAAATGTATTAGACTCAAGGCTTATATTAATCGAAAACTCAGGTGTACAACAAATTGAACTCAATTTCACACTTCCAGTAGCAAATAATTTAAGGTTAGTAAGTGCAGAATTATCTGCAGGCTTTAGATTATGGAGAAACAATACTTCAGCTGGAACGTCTTATCCATATACGAGTGGTTCTATTACAATTAAAGACAATAATATAAATAATTTAGATTACTATTATTTCTTTTATGATTGGAATCTTGAAGACTTTAAAAGTGCTAGAGAAGAAGTCGTTGTAACTGTTGAAGATACTCTCAACATTGTTAATGAAACCTTAGAACAAGTAAGTATATTTCCTAACCCATTCAATAACTCGATTACAATTAAAATGCCAAATACTGAACACTTCAAAATTAGTGTCGAATTATATGATATCAGTGGTAGAATTATTTTTAATTATTCTAACATTAATATTGACAACGGAGTTTACAGTCTTCAAAACATGGGAAGCTTATCAAAAGGCTCTTATTTCTTAAAAATTACTGATAATGAAAATGATAGCTTTATAACAAAGCAAATAATAAAACAATAGAGAAAACATTGTACTTTATAAAAAAGGTTGAAATTTTAACTTTTTTCACATCATTGATTTACAGCACATTAAAAATCATGAGATGTATTTCATCGAATTTATTTGCATTTCATGGAGTTACACCTTATGTTTGTATCATTAAATAGTTAGTCCCAAACTAAAATTTAACCGCTTATGAAAATTTCAACACTTTCACTAAGAAAGTATACCCTAGTCACAGGTATACTTGTGTTGAGTACTTTTATGTATTCACAAACAGCAGATTTTAACGTCCAGCATTTACAAAATGATGTTGGAAATTCTGGAGCTACTAACACCAGTTTTACAGCTGTATCATCATTAAACAATGCATTTGCATTAGCAAATAATAATAGAAAAGTTAGTGCTGGACCAAGCTCTTCAACTGGAACCTTTAATGGTGATGATTTAGCTGGAGCTAGAGTTCTAACTGGAACAAATACTTTAACTTATTATAGAGAATCTGGTTCTACTAGTTCAACTACAAGATTCAACTCTTCTATTTGGGAATATGTTGGATCACCTGGTGGAAATAATGAAATGATTGTAAGAGGACGATATGCTGTCACTTTAAATGGAAGCACAAATAGTACAACACAAGCTTTATCTGGTATCACTAATGCCAATAAATGTATCCCATTTATAACTGGTATTATGAATAACGCAACTAGTCAAGATGCAGATTCTGGTACAGCAATAGCGTATTTAGAAAATACTACAACACTTAGAGTTCAAAAAGGTTCTAATGCGAATAATGTAACTGTATATATAACAGTTGTAGAATTTACAGGTAGCAATTGGACTGTACTTCATGGAGATTCAGGAAATGCTTCCGCAGACACTGGAACTATGACACTAAGAAGTAATTCAGATGGTACAGGAACAGCAACAAACGTAAGCTCATGGAACAACGCTATAATCTTTGGTCAACACAGAGGTGATATGACTACAAGCGGTACAAATGATGCTTTAGCAGATAATTGGCCTGTATTCGATCCAGGATCTAACAACCAGAGAGTAGATTGGACATTCCATTCAAATCATGATTCAAATGCTACAAATAGTAACCGTCATTTTGTTCATATTTTAGTCAATTCTGGAATGAATGTAACAAGATTTCAAGATACTAGTAACACAGCAGGAGCTACAACTATTAATATTACTAGTGCTGGCTTATCAAGTATTGATGAAGCTTTGATTATTGGGTCATCTACATCTAGTGGGTCAGGTACAGCTTATGCTAGGGGATGGAGAAATTATTATTTAAACTCAACAACTCAAGCTGCCCATTGGTCTCATAGATCGGGAAACACTATGAGTCACGAAATCCAAATAGCTGATTTATCTGGACTAACAAGCTCTACTATATCTTGTGCCTCAACAGTAAACACCTTTCCATACAATGAAGGTTTTGAGTCTGGTTTAGGCTTATGGATTCAAGAAACTACTGATGATAACAATTGGACAAGAGAACAAGGAGGAACGCCATCTAACAACACAGGTCCTTCTGGTCCAAATGAAGGCTCATGGTATATGTTTACCGAAGCTAGTAACCCTAATTATAATGACACATTTATACTAAAAAGTCCTTGTTTTGACTTATCTGCCGCTACTGCTGGTACGTTCTCTTTCTATTATCATATGTATGGAGCAATAATGGGAGATCTTTTTGTTGAATTAAGTACTGACAATGGAGCTTCGTGGCCTACAACTGTATGGTCTCAAAGCGGACAAGTGCAAACAAGTCATGGACAAGCATGGAATCAAGCTAATATCAATTTAGATGCTTATGCTGGTCAAACTGTTATGCTTAGATTTAGAGGAGAAACTTCTTATGACTATAGAAGTGATATGGCTATAGACAATTTTAGCTTTACAACAACATCACTTTCTGGTCCAGAAATAAACATTACTGGTTTGGGTCAAAGTATTCTTGATGGAGACACGACACCTAATATTACTGATGATACAGATTTTGGAAATATTGATGTAGCTTCGGGTTCTAAAGTAAACACTTTTACTATTGAAAATATAGGCACACTTAATTTAACTGTTGGAGCCATAACAATTTCTGGAGCACATGCTTCAGATTTTACTGTAACTAGCGCTCCTGCAAGTTCAGTTGCTGCTTCAGGAAACACTACTTTTAATATCACATTTAATCCAAGTGCAACTGGACTAAGAACAGCTTCAGTTAGTATTGTTAATGGAGATAGTGATGAAAACCCTTATAATTTTGATATTGAAGGTAATGGTACGAACACAACATATTCTAACGTTATTGTTTCTGTTGATTGGCCTAGTTATGCTAATGAAAACACTGTCGAAATTTATTCGCCTAGCGGAACACTAATCAATACAATTAATTCTGGAGGAGCTAGTCCTTTTGATACTATTCTTAACCTTGGTTGTTTAGAAGATTTGAATAACTATTATATCATAATGTATGATTCTTGGGATGATGGATGGCAAGGTGCGGACAATATAACTGTGACAGTAGGAGGTACAAATGTAATTAATCAAAATGGGAATTCAGCTTCTTTAGGAGGAACAACAGTCTTTTTTAATGTGTCTGGTGGTGGTAGCGTAAATGAAATAGAAATTACTGGAAATGGAACTGAAATTGCAGATGGTGATACAACTCCTGCTATTGCTGATGACACTGATTTTGGAAGTGTTAACGTTTCAGGAGGAACTGATACTCACACATTTACAATTAATAATATTGGATGTACCAGTCTTAACCTAACTGGCTCCTCTCCATATGTTACAATATCAGGAACTCATGCTGCAGATTTTTCTGTAACTTCAATTCCTTCTGCTTCTATTTCAAGCGGAAGTAATACAACTTTTGAAATAACATTTGATCCTAGTGCACCAGGCTTAAGAACTGCTTCAATAAGTATTGCAAATGATGACAGCGATGAAAACCCTTACAACTTTAATGTTCAAGGTATAGGTTTAATTCCTAGCCCTGAAATAAATATTACAGGTAATGGTATATCAATAGCAGATGGAGATACAACTCCAGACGCTAGCGATGACACAGATTTTGGCTCTATATCTATTGTTGGCTCAACTAATCCTAATACTTTTACAATTGAAAATACTGGTGCCGCAACACTCTCAATAGGTTCAATTACAATATCTGGCGCAAACGCAGGAGATTTTACAGTAACCTCAAGTCCTTCTTCATCTGTTGCTCCTTCAAGTAGCACCTCTTTTGAAATCACATTCGATCCAAGTGCAATTGGTTTAAGAACTGCATCTGTTAGCATCGTCAATGACGATAGTGATGAAAACCCTTACAATTTTAACATTGAAGGTTCAGGAACTTCTGCAGGTGTTTGTTTAACCACAATATCTTCATACCCTTACGAAGAAAGTTTCGAATCTGGCTTTGGGTTATGGACTCAAGACATTAATGGAATAGGTGATGATTTTGATTGGTCAAGAACAACAAACTCAACACCTTCTGGACCTTATACTGGTCCAACAGGTGCTCAAGATGGCAACCATTACATTTACACCGAAGGAAATGGTAATAACAATAGTGAAGCTATACT
Organism: Psychroserpens sp. S379A; assembly: GCF_049800755.1. Lineage (NCBI taxonomy): Bacteria > Pseudomonadati > Bacteroidota > Flavobacteriia > Flavobacteriales > Flavobacteriaceae > Psychroserpens > Psychroserpens sp. S379A. Next base: position 851,856 of record NZ_JBNAFQ010000001.1, read on the forward strand.
ATTCAGTCCTTGCTTTGATTTGACTAGTGCTACTAACCCAAGATTAACATTCTTCTATCACATGTTTGGATCTGGAATGGGAGGTTTACATGTTGAATTGAGTACCGATAATGGATTATCTTATCCGAATGTACTATTTACCAATTCAGGTGAAACTCATGAATATTCAAATTCTTCATTCACACCAATTAGTATTGACCTAAGTAGCTATGTAGGTCAAACTATTAAATTAAGAGTGAGAGGAGAAATTAATGGAAGCAATAGTAGTGATATGGCTATTGATATGATTACTATCGAAGACAAGTCTTCTATAACTATTGCTCCAGGTGGTGTAACTGCTGACCTTGCTCTTTGGTTGAAAGCTGATGACGGTTTGAGTTACACTAGTGGACAAAGAGTATCATCTTGGATTGATCAAGGTTTAGGTAGTGATGCAAGGGTAAACAATACAAACCAAAGACCAACCTACTATGATAATACAACTAAAAATATAAACTTCAACCCAGTTATTGAGTTTGATAATTCATATACATCTGTTTCTGTAGATGGTGATTATTCTCATGATAGTACATCAACAGAATTTTTATCAGGTGATTATGGTTTTTATACTCAAGACATTTTTATTGTAGTAATTCCTGATGGTACATCTATCAACCGTAATTTTGGTTTTATGGATGTATTTTGTAGTGATGCTCAATTACTTGATCAAGCTACTGATGCTACAGGTATTGGCTTTGGAAATTATACTGGTAGAGTTGATAATGAAGTAATATGCTACGCATACGACTCTTATGATAACAATCCAAACGATGGTTATGGCGTCGCTCAAACAGGAAGCTCTAGCTATAATAATGTTGGTATCATCAACACAAGAAACAATGCTGCAGATACAAGACAAGAATTATACTACAATGCCAATGATATTGAAAATTATCAAAATGATATTGCTGAGTATGCGAATGCGAACGATTCTAGATGGTGGATTGGACGTAGTGAAGGCTGGGAAGCCTCTCTAAATGCAAGAGTTGCTGAAGTCATCACTTATTCTGCTAGAAAAGATGACGCTAATTTAACTCAAGAACGTAATAGAATTCAATCGTATTTAGGTATTAAATATGGTATTACTCTAGGTGTTAATGGAACATCTCAAGATTATGTTAATAGCGACGGAACAGTAATTTGGGATCAATCTGCAAATACTGGATACAATTACGATATTGCTGGTATCGGTAGAGATGATGCTTCTGAGTTAAACCAAAAACAATCCAGAAGTGTTAACAATGCAGCTGATGGTTCTGGTAGAACAGAAGGAATATTAACTTTTGGATTGACAGATATTTATGACACAAATAAATTAAACCAATCTAATAATGGAACAACCCTTAATGACAAAGAATATCTTGTTTGGGGAAATAATGGTGCAGATCTAAACTTAGCATCTACAACTGTTAATATCAATATGAGTTCAGGTATTACTCCCGCTTTAAATACTGATGTAAGTTTTACAGCTATGCAACGTGTTTGGAAAGTTGTAGAAAATGGTGGTGATATTCCTGCAGTTAAAGTGAGAATTCCTCAAAATGCAATTAGAAATATCACACCTCCTGGAAGCTACTATATGTTTATTTCAAGTACAGGTGTGTTTGATCCAACAGCAGATTACAGAGTTATGAAAGATGATGGATTTGGAAATCTAGAAACTGAATATGATTTTGACAACACAAAGTATATCACTTTTGGGTATGCTCCTCAGGTTATTGTTGAACGTTCTATTTATTTTGATGGTGCTGTTGATTATATTGACATGGAAGACGCTTTAGATTTAAATCCTTCCGAATTTACAGTCTCAGCATGGATTAAAAGAGATGCCACAGATACCGGAACTAAATCTATAATGTCAAAAAGAGGAACTACGTTTAGCAATGGTTATGATTTTAGAATATTAGATGATAACAGAATACAAATTAGATGGAAAACCCCATCAAATCAAACACTAACATCTACAGTATCGATTCCAGACGATGAATGGCATCATGTTGCCGTTACCTATGGTTCAGGTACAGGTAGAATGTATATAGATGGAATAGAAAATGTGGATAGAAGTAGCTTATCAAACCCTATAGATAACAATGAATCATTCCTTATTGCAGCTGCAGGTAAAGGAACTATTGTACAACACTTCAAAGGAAATATTGATGAAGTTAGAGTTTGGGACAGAATGTTGACACCTTCTCAATTAAGGTTCATCATGAATCAAGAAATTGAGAATAATGCAAGTATAGTTGCTGGTAAAATAATCCCAACAACTATTAGCAAAAATGAAGTAGCAACTATTCCATGGAGCGACCTTGCTGGTTATTACCCAATGTCTGTCTACACATACACCAATACCGAAGATGCTTCTGGCAAAGGAAATCAAGGCGCTTTAAGAAACTTAAACACAGTAGATAGACAAACTGCTCCACTACCATATGAATCAACTCAAAATGGTAATTGGGATGTGCAAAGTTCTTGGATGAACGGAACAGTTCAAACCATTCCAGGTACAACATCTATTGTAGATAACACTCAAACTGTTGACTGGAATATTGTTAGAACAAACCATAACATTACTATTGATGATGACTCAGATTTACCTTCTGGTAAAAACGGAAACAGAACTCTACTAGGCTTAATGGTCGATAGCAATGAATTAGAAGTAAGTGGAGTTACTGATGCCACTACAAATACAGGCTACGGACTTACAGTATCACATTATTTAACGCTAGACGGAACGATTGACCTTGAAGGAGAATCACAATTAATACAAGATAACAATAGTGACTTGATTGTTGGTACCACAGGACGATTAGAACGTGACCAACAAGGTACTGCAGATACATTTACCTACAACTACTGGTCGTCTCCTGTTGGACAAACAGATGTAGAGACAAATGAATTTAGCTACAACTTAGCTAATGTTATACAAAATGCTGGTTTCTTAACCTCTGGCCACAATGGCTCAGCATCTCCTCTTAGAATTGCTGATTACTGGATTTGGAAATTCTCTAACCTAGCCAATGGCGATTATTCAGCATGGCAACACACAAGAAGCACAGGTACTATTCTTGCTGGTGAAGGATTTACAATGAAAGGTCCTGGTTCAGGTCCATTAACCTCAGATCAAAACTATGTGTTTAGAGGAAAACCAAACAATGGAGTCATTAACCTAACCATAAACCCTGGAAATAATTATTTAGTAGGTAATCCTTACCCTTCAGCTATTGATGCTGTTGAATTTATAAATGATAACCTAGGAGTTACAACTGGTACTCTATATTTTTGGGAACATTGGGGAGGCGGATCTCATGCTCTTAATGAATATCAAGGTGGTTATGCTTTAATGAATTTATCTGGAGGCACTCCAGCAGTTACATTAGGTGTTCCAGTATCTGGTGTAAGCAATATTGGTACAGCCAGAAAAACACCTGGAAGATATATTCCTGTAAGTCAAGGCTTCTTTGTTGATGCCAACTCAGGAGGACAAATTGTATTTGAAAATGACCAACGTATATTTCAAAAAGAAGATGGTTCTTTAAGTGGAAGCTCTGTATTTGTTAGAAATAGTGAAGCTAATGCAAATTCTAATGAAACTCAAACTTCTGCAGATCCAAGAATGAAATTTAGAATTGGTATTTATACAGTTAACGAGATTAACCGTCAATTACTACTTACCATAGATGAAAATGCTTCTACTGCTGTAGATTTAGGATATGATGGTATTGTAAATGAAACGCAAATGGATGATATGTACTGGATGATTGATGATGGAAAATACATTATTCAAGGTAGTAATGATGTAGATATAGATACAACTTATCCACTAGGAATAGAAACCGATTCAGACGGAATAAACACTATTAGCATCAATGCTCTTGAAAATGTACCCGATGACATGGATATTTTTATTCATGATATGCAAAATGCAACGTATCACAATCTAAGAGAAAGTGATTTTGAAATCTATCTTGATGCTGGTGAGTACTTAGAAAGATTTGAAATGACGTTTAGAGATGCTGACGACACTTTAAGTGTTGATGATAATGAGTTAAACACACTAGAAGTGTTTTATAATAATGACATTGAAAGTCTAGTGTTATTTAATCCTAATTATAAAGAAGTGAAGTCTATCGAGCTTTTCAACATTGTTGGACAATCGATTCATACTATAAAAGACATTTCAGAACTGGACTATTCTGAATATGAAGTTAAGCATTTAAGTACTGGAACTTATATTGTGAAAGTAAATACTGTAAGCGGTTCAGTATCCAAGAAAGTTTTAGTAAAATAATAGACCCAAATCTACCTTAAACTTAACTTACTAAAAAGCCTCAAATTTCTTTGAGGCTTTTTTTATTGTAAAGATTTTAACATATCATCAAAAGAAAGCGACTCTTGATTTCCTGTTTTCATATTTTTTAAGGTATAAGTATTTGAGTTCATTTCAGATTCACCCAACAACACAACAAACGGAATCTCTCTTTTATTAGCGTAGTTAAATTGTTTAATAGTTTTTTTGTTATCTGGAAATAATTCTGCACGAATTCCTTGCGCTCTTAGCTGTTTTATAGCTTTCATACTAGCCATTGCTTCAGCATTTCCAAAATTAAGAAACAGTACTTTTGTACTTTCGCTTATCGTCTTTGGAAACAATCCCAATTCTTCCAAAACGAGATAAATGCGATCTAATCCAAAGCTAATACCAATTCCACTAGTATTAGGTTTACCAAAGATTTCAGTAAGATTATCATAACGACCTCCTCCTCCAATTGATCCCATCTTTACACCTTTTGGTGCTGAAACTTCAAAAATAGCTCCTGTATAATAATTTAAGCCTCGAGCAAGCGTCACATCTAATTGAAGCTGAGCTGTATTCAGTTCAAGAGTTTCAATGCCTTGATTGATAAACTCGAGTTCTTCAATCCCTTTTTTACCTTCTTCAGAAGTGTTAAGAATCGTTTTTAATTCTGAAATTTGAGCTCCAAAATCACCTTTTAAACTAAATAAAGGTTGTAATTTATCAATTCCAGATTGAGGAATTCCCTTATCTAGCATTTCAGCTTTTACTTTCTCCTCTCCTATTTTATCTAACTTATCTAAAGCTACTGTAAAATCGATGAGCTTATCTTGAGCGCCAATCACTTCAGCAATTCCGGATAAAATTTTACGATTGTTAATTTTTATAGTTACACCTTTCAAACCTAAAGCCGTAAATACAGCATCATACAACTGAACAAATTCTACTTCTTGCCAAAGGGAATCACTACCAACCACATCTGCATCACACTGATAAAACTCTCTATAACGTCCTTTTTGTGGTCGATCTGCTCGCCAAACTGGCTGAATCTGATAGCGCTTAAACGGAAAATCAATCTCATTTTGGTGTTGCACTACATAACGTGCAAATGGAACCGTTAAATCATAACGCAAGGCTTTTTCAGAAATTTTTGTTGTTATTTTACTTGAACTTTTAGTCTGATATAAATCATCACTAACTTTATTCAAATAATCACCGGAATTCAATATCTTAAAAATCAATCGATCACCTTCGTCTCCATACTTTCCCATTAACGTGCTTGAATTTTCAAAGCTTGGTGTCTCAATAGGTTGAAACCCGAAGACTTCAAATTGCCTTTTAATGGTGTTAAAAATATAGTTTCGTTTTGCAACGTCTTCAGGATTAAAATCTCTTGTGCCTTTTGGTATACTTGGTTTTTGTGCCATATATATCTTCCACAAAAATGGAAGTCTCTTTTAATTAAAACTTGTACATCAAGCTTGGTCTATTCATCGTACTCATAAAGAGATTTTTCGACTACTTCGTAGTGTGCTCTCAATCAAAATGTATTTTGATTTCAACCAATGCTCGAAATGACAGATTACTTTTATTCCGTCGTTAATAACTTCACAAAAATATTATAAAATTTAAAGGCAATCGAAAGTTATTTCAATTTTATAGTAACTTTATAGGTGTTTTGTAGTCTTACATAAAAACACCATCAAGATTTAAGGCCTATTATGTTTTCATTAGTTAGAGAAAATATCCGAATTGCTTTTGATTCAATCAGAAGTCAGTTACTTCGTACTATCCTTACCGTTTTAATTATAGCGATTGGGATTACGGCTTTAGTTGGAATTTTAAGTGCTGTTTCTGCTCTTGAAAATACCATCTCAAGTGATTTTTCATCTATGGGAGCAAACACCTTTAACATTCAGCGTTACGAATTTAATACCCAACGTAGAAGTGATGAAAAACAAAAGATAAATCCTGTTATAAGTTACAGACATGTTAAAGAGTTTGAGGACAGTTATAAATTTCCATTTACAAAAACCTCCATCTCTTTTGTTGGTACTTTTGGAGCTGAAGTTAAATATGAAAATGAAAAAACAGATCCTGAAGTACAAGTCTTAGGTATTAATGAAAACTACATTACAAATTCTGGTCTTGAAGTAGAATTAGGCAGAGACCTCAACTACTTTGATGTGCAAAATAGTAATAGTGTTTGTGTTATTGGTAGCGATCTTAAAAAAGCATTACTTGACGATGTAAACCCAATTAACAAAACCATAAGTATTAGAGGAGCTAAATTTAAAGTAATTGGTGTTTTAAAGGAAAAAGGTGCCACATTTGGAAACAATCAAGACCTTAGAGTGTTTTTACCTTTACAAAAAGCACGTACCATTTTTACAAACCCAAATATCAATTACAGTTTAAGTGTAAAAACGGATAAAAAAGACATGCTTGAAGGTGCTCAAGATGAAGCCATTTTATTATTTAGAAACATTAGAGGACTCAATCCTGTAGAAAAAAACAACTTTGGTTTAGAACGCAGTGATGATTTGATTAATCGCATTGGTTCAATAACAATATATTTAGAGTCAGCTGCATGGATTATTAGTATTATTACAATTTTTGGATCTACTATTGCGCTTTTGAACATGATGTTAGTGTCTGTTACAGAACGAACTAGAGAGATAGGTGTTAGAAAAGCTTTAGGTGCTAAACGAAGCACTATTGCCTTTCAGTTTTTTATTGAAACTATTATTATTGGTCAGTTAGGTGGTATTGTTGGTATTATATTAGGTATTCTAATTGGACTAGCTGTTTCTGCTGCTGCGGGTTTTCAATTTGTAACTCCATGGTTAGCAATGATGAGTGCAGTAATCACCACATTTATAGTAGCAGTCGTATCAGGTTTGATGCCTGCTATAAAAGCCGCAAGACTTGATCCTATTGAATCGTTACGCTACGAATAGCTTTCTTAGAATCACAACCAAAGGTAGTTTTATAAACGCTTTAGCTTTTAATCATATTTTACAGTTTTAAAAAAAATATATAGCGAACTAAAAAATCTATTCTAAAACTGTTTTAAGGATATTAGCCATTCCCTATTTTTAAAAGAGAATTAAACTCAAACTCCCCTAGACTTTTTAAAACTTGTACTAAATTATTTTTATACTTTTTATTTAATCTGCGTTTGCTACAACCATTAACACTCTATTAAAATTAGTAAGCTTATTACTTTTAAAAAATAAAATTAGCACTATAAGTAGGAGTTTCCTTAAGTAAGTTGTTTTTATTATATAAAATCCTTTAAGTGACTCTAGTATTATTACAGATAATTTAGAGCCTTTTATTAATTTTATTTTTATGAAAAACTATTTACTTATCACTCTTCTTTTCACTTATTTTTCAATTAATTCGCAATGTGCAAGTAATGTTTCTTCGGGCAGAAACCATAACTTACTTATACGAGACGACGGAACGCTATGGGGTTTTGGCTATGGCTTAGACGGATATTACGCCCTAGGCACATTTGCCAATATTACAGAACCTACCCAAATTGGCACTGATACAGATTGGTCTAACATTTATGCTGGTGCCATCTACACTATTGTACAAAAAAATAACGGTAGTCTTTGGGGGTTAGGAGACAATAGTCGAGGCGCTGTAGGGACCGGACCAAATGGATCATCTCAAGTTATAGAAGTTTTAACCCAAATAGGCAATGATTATGATTGGTGGAAAGTTTCTGCTGCTAGCGGTCATACTTTAGCTATAAAAACAGATGGAACACTCTGGGGTTGGGGCTCTAACCAGTCTAAAGCTTTATTATACAGCGAAAGCTCAAATACAATCTTTAATAGCCCTATACAAATAGGAAATGACACAGACTGGATAGAGGTTGAAGCAGGTTTACATTCTAGTGTGGCTATTAAAGAAGATGGCACCTTTTGGTCTTGGGGTAATAGTGTTTTACACAGTAATACAAATCAAATGCTAATGGCACCTTTAGTATCAGGATTTTCAAAGCTAAGTAGGTTTTCATCTGGATTACATACTTTGGTATTAAAGGATGACGGAAGTCTGCATGTTTTTGGCACCGTATGGAACAATGCAAATGCTTGTTTAGGATTAGGACCTGATACTATATCTGCACTCTATTTTTTTCAGATTGGCACTGATACAGATTGGCAATATATTTCTGCAGGTTTTATGGCCTCTTATGCAATTAAAGAAGATGGGACACTTTGGGCATGGGGTGTTAACGAACATGGCCAGGTTGGTGATGGCACGACTGAAGATAAATTTTATCCTACACAAATAGGAACAGATACCGATTGGGTTATGGTTAAAGGAGGTATGAGGCATGCCATTGCTTTAAAAGCTAATGGAGATTTATATAGCTGGGGCAGCGGACAAAACTATCAACTTGGTAATAATGCTTCAAGCCAAACTAATATTTTAACTCCTACACTTATAGACACTTGTATAACAATGTCTACAGAAGATATAATGCAAAATGAAACTAAAAGCACCAGTTATCCTAATCCTTTTTTTGAAGAAATTAACCTTTATCTTAAAAATGTAAATCTAGGAACTACTGTATCTGTAGATATAATGGATTTAAAAGGCGCACTGGTTTTACGTAAACAAAAATCAATAGATAATTATAATAAGGTTAAAATCTCAACTCAAAACCTATCAAAAGGTGTGTATTTTTTAAAAGTTAAAAATGAAAATGGTACTACACTATTACAAAATAAAATAGTTAAGAAGTAAGTTTTAAAACAGGAAGTTAGCTTATGAATTTTTAGAGCAATAAAATTTATACTATTTATTAGCTTTGTTGTTAACTATAATCTTTTCAATTTCATCGTCAGTAAGGTTAATTCCTACGATCTCACCTTTTTGATTAAGCAAAAAACTATGTGGTATTGCCATAACACCTAACTCATCACTTACTTCACCATTCTTGTCAATTACATTTTCCCAAACTAGTGCATCCTGTTGGATTGCTTTCTTCCAATCGTCTTCATCTTCATCTATAGACAAACTAATAATATCAAACGTCTCTCTATCAGTTTTAGAGTATAATTCGATTAAACCAGGATGTTTTTGTCGACAAGGTCTACACCAAGATGCCCAAAAATCAACTAAAGTATATTTTCCTTTATAATTTGTTATACTTATAAGTTCAGAATTTTGATTTGGCAATTTAAAAGCAAGAAATTCATGCCCTATATTGTATTTTTTTAAGCTTTTAATTCCTGTATTATAGAATTCCAAATCAAATTTATTTTGGTAAGTTGTATCAAGTAAAGTGTACAAATGTTCTAACTCATCAACCTTTAATACTCTATTATAAGATGCTAACTCTCCCAAAATTTTTCCACTGAAAGAATGCTTTGGATGCTCTTTAAATAATCTGATTAGCTCCTCATTCAATAATTCATCAAAATTATCTTTCTCTTCATTTTTTCTCCAAAAATTTTGATACTTTTCTTGTATAATTGCAGTTTTAGAACCTTTTATATCCTTCAAATCAAGAATATTCATGTTGTATCCATATTCATCTACTTCTTGACGATAATCCATTACAAGTTCAATAGTACTACTTTCTAGATAAACAAAAAGACTATTTGCACCTGGTCTTAAATTCAACCAACCTTGTTGCGTTGGCAAATCTAGTTCTCCTGTAAACTTAAATTTACCATCAATAACTTTTGCACTATCTTTATGCTTACCATAACCAAGGAATATATAATCGTTATATGCTCCATTAATAGTTCCACTTAAACTGAAGTTTTTTAATGCTGTTTCAACAGTAGTTTCAACAGATGCTTCTTTTTCTTTACACCCAAGAATTAGAAGTAAAAGCAATAGACTAAGTTTTCTTATCATCTTATAAAATTTGCAAGTAAAGTTTTCGTTATTAAATATATAACTTATTTACTTACTAAATTTTCAAAATACTGATAAAGTTCTCCTTTAGTAATGCTAGCTCCTTCTTGAATTAACTTAAACTTGTCTTGATTCTTGCTATCAGAATAGTCTTTTGCTGCTGTAAAAAACTCAACATCATCAGACAATAGATTGTTTCTAAACCAATCGTAACCTTCAGTAGTTGTGATATCAATATCTGAAGCTTTGATTTTAAGTGCTATTAATCGCATTTGTTTTTCAGTACAATGAAACAAGTGCATCTGTTGAGGAGAAATATGCTCTAAATATTCAACTTTAGATAAGACACCTTCCCAAATCAAGTCGCTAAACACATCTAACTCCTGCTCTGCTACTTCTGGTTTATTCGTCTTGATATCAGACCATTCTTCGGCTGTAATCGATTGTGTAGCCAAAAAATTAATAAACTCTTGGTGCAACTCTTCAAACTGCTCTTTTGTAAGTCTAGAATATTTCATTTTGTTATTTTAAACATAAATTGAAAAAGCCTCAACGTAACGCTGAGGCTTTAATTATAATGTATTTGAGTTTTAAGCTTCAGCTACAACCTCAAATGGTAAATCTACTGATACTTCTCTGTGTAATCTAATTACAGAATCGTATTTTCCTAAACGTTTTACAGATCCACCAGCAATAGAAATGAATTTTTTATCAATTTCATGACCAGCTTTTTGTAACGCATTTGCTAAATCTATATTGTTAACAGATCCAAATAATTTGTCTCCTGTACCAACTTTAGAAGCAATCTTAATCTCTAATGTTTTAAGTGCTTCAGCAGTTTTATTAGCTGCATCAACAATACTTTTCTCTTTATAAGCTCTTTGCTTTAAAGTTTCTGCTAATACTTTTTTAGCAGAAGGTGTCGCCATTACAGCTTGACCTTGAGGAATTAAAAAGTTTCTACCATAACCGTTCTTTACTGTTACAATATCGTCTTTAAATCCTAAATTTTCAACGTCTTGTTTTAATATAAGTTCCATAGTTATTGGTATTTTATTTTAATAAATCTGCTACGTAAGGCATTAATGCCAAGTGACGTGCTCTTTTTACTGCAACAGACACTTTTCTTTGGTATTTTAAAGAAGTTCCTGTTAAACGTCTTGGCAATAACTTACCTTGCTCATTTACAAAACCTAATAACCAGTCTGCATCTTTATAATCAACATACTTGATACCAGATTTCTTAAAACGGCAATACTTTTTAGTTTTGCTTGTATCTATATTTAATGGAGTAAGATATCTAATTTCTCCATCTTTTTTTCCTTTTGCTTGTTGTTCTATTGAAGACATAATTACGCTTTTTGTTTATCTCTGTTTCTTCTCTTTTCTGCCCAAGCAATTGCATGCTTGTCTAATTTTACGGTTAAGTAACGCATAAAACGCTCATCACGTCTAAACTCCACTTCTAATGGATTAATTACTTCTCCTGCAACTTGATACTCAAATAAGTGATAAAAACCACTTTTTTTGTTTTGAATTGGGTATGCTAATTTTTTTAAGCCCCAATCTTCTTTGGCTACCATCTTTGCTCCTCTAGAAACAAGAAAATCTTCATATTTCTTTACTGTTTCCTTTATCTGATCTTCAGATAAAACGGGATTTAAGATGAAAACAGTTTCATAATGATTCATAAAATATTATTTATTGTGTTAAAAATGAGTGCAAAAATAACTATTATTTCTGTTTCTGGCAACGTTTTTGCTTATAAAATTTTGAAGATTTTAGCCGTGTTAAAGAAAAGTTAAAACAAACACTTTACCGATGTTTTTTGGTTTTTATCCGAATTTTTTGTAACATTGTCGATATCTTAACCTAAAATATAATAATGTTATGACTTTAAACTGTGTAGTAGTTGATGATTCTGCGATTCAACGATTATCGATTGTAAAGTTAATTGAGAATCATTCCTCTCTTAACCTTATTGCAGAATATAGCAGCGCTTTAGAAACTAAAAATGGACTTAACACTCACAAGGTAGATTTAATCTTTCTTGATATTGAGATGCCAGTTCTTAATGGTTTCGAGTTGCTTGATGTACTCAACAACAAACCCCAAATTATTTTCGTTACAGGTAAAACTGAATACGCGTTTAAAGCTTTTAATTATGATGCAACCGACTATCTACAAAAGCCTATTACTAGGGAACGTTTTAATACCTCTGTAGAAAAAGCACTTGAGCAACATAAATTGAAGCTTGATTTTAATGAAACAGATGGCGAACACATATTTGTGAAGAGTAATCTAAAAAAACGTAAAGTTTACATTAAAGATATTAAATGGATTGAAGCTCTTGGAGACTACGTAAAATTAGTTACCGAAGAAAACAGCTTAGTCGTTCTATCTACAATGAAAGCTTTTGAGCATGAATTACCAGAAGGTAAATTTTTAAGAATCCATAAATCGTACATTGTCAATTTAGATAAAGTTGATCGATTTAACAGTAAAAATGTTGAAGTTGGTGCTTATGAGATTCCGTTAAGTAGAAACAAGAAAACCCAACTTGTTGATGCTTTAAACAATATTTAAAAGGCAAAATAAGATTATTTCGTTTGAAGATATAACGTTAAACCTAACTTAACTTTAATAATTATCGACATTTAAAATTACTCTTACTGCCCTAAAATCTTTTATACTTAAGAAGCTGTTATTTATTTTAATGATGGCTTCTTTCGTTTTTGTTAACGATTGTTTTTGAGGAATTTTAACCAAAATATGTTTTAAATACTGATTGCGTATTCTTGCCACAGGTGGAAATTCTGGACCTAACACATGAGTTTTAAAAACCGTTCTCAAAGATTTAGCATACCAATCTGCTCCTACATTCACTTTTTGATAATTTTTATGCTTTAAAGTAATTTTTATCATCCTGTAAATCGGAGGATACTTAAAAGTATGTCTATCATCCATTTGTTCGACATACATCTGTTCATAATCATTAGTAGACACTTGCTGCAAAATACGATGAAACGGATTATAGGTTTGAATCAAAACCTTACCTCGTTCCTTTGTTCGACCTGCTCTACCAGATACCTGAGCCATCAATTGATAACTACGCTCGTGAGCTCTAAAATCTGGAAAATTGAGCATGTTATCAGCATTCATCACACCTACCAGCTTAACATTTCTAAAATCCAAACCTTTAGTTAGCATTTGAGTTCCTACTAATATATCAATTTCACCTTGTTCTAAGGCTGTTATTATTTTTTCGTAACCATATTTACCACGAGTTGTATCTAAGTCCATACGCGCTACGTTATGATCGGGAAACAACAACTTCGCTTCCTGCTCTACTTGTTCTGTTCCAAAGCCTTTAGAATCGAGTTCTACACTTTTACATACTTCACAAGTTTTATGCATTGCAGAATTATAACCACAATAATGACATCGCAATTGATTTTTATACTGATGATAGGTCAAACTCACATCGCAATTAGGACACTGAGGCGAATGACCACAAGTATTACACTCTACAATTGGCGAAAATCCACGTCTATTTTGAAACAAAATAACTTGATGACCTGCTTTTAAAGTCTCTTGCATCTCTAGAATCAATCGATCGCTAAAATGACCAGTCATACGTTTACGCTTATGTTTATCTTTAATATCAATAAGCTCAATATCTGGCATTAATACATTATTATATCTATGCTTTAGTGTTGCTAATCCGTATTTTCCTTGTTGTGCATTATAATAACTTTCTAAACTTGGTGTCGCAGAACCTAACAAAGTTTTAGCTTTAAACAGACTAGCCAAAACAATGGCAGTATCTCTTGCATGATATCGAGGTGCTGGATCGAATTGTTTGTAAGATGATTCATGCTCTTCATCAACAATCACTAAACCCAAATTTTGGAATGGTAACAGTACCGAAGAACGTGCTCCTAAAATAATTTGAGCTTTAGACGAATTATGCAATACATTATTCCAAACTTCAACACGCTCATGAGATGAATATTTGCTATGAAATACTGCAACCTTTTCTCCAAAATAATTCTGAAGTCGCTCTACTAATTGTGTTGTTAACGCAATTTCAGGCAGCAAATACAAGACCTGATTCCCTTGAGACAATTGTGTTTCAATGAGTTTTACATAGAGCTCTGTTTTTCCAGAAGATGTAACTCCATGCAACAAAGTAATGTTTTGTTTTTCAAAGGATTGAATTATATTGTTTAAAGCTGTTTCTTGATAATTATTCAACTGTTTTGAAGTTGAATCATCCTCACCATCATACTGAACTCGATCGGTTTGAATATGATATTCTTCTAAAACTCCTTTGTCAATTAATGCTTTAATTATGGCTGAAGATGTATTGCTTTCAGAAATCAATTCTGAAACTTTTACAGGTTGCTTTGTTTTTGCAGAAATAGAAAACAAAGTCATCACCACATCACGTTGTTTAGGAGCTCTAGTTAAGGTGTTATTCAACAAGTCTTGCAATGCTTCTTCAGATGAATGTGCGTTTGATAATTTGACATACCGAACCAGTTTAGGTTTATACTTTTCGTAAATTTCTTCCTGCACATGTATCACTTCCTTTTCAAGAAGACGTTTAATTATCGGAAGCACATTCTTCTTATCTAAAATCGCCATTAAATCCTGAATTTTTAGTGACGACTGATGATGCAAGGCTTCATAAACTATAAACTCATCATCTTTTAAATCTTCATCATTAATTTTAATGTCAGTATTTCTAGAAATTACGGTTTCACTTTCTAAAATAAAAGCACTCGGTAAAGCTGCTCGCATCACTTCACCTATCGTACACATATAATATGTTGCAATCCATTGCCAATGTTTTAGTTGAATTGCAGTCACCAAAGGTGTTTCATCTAAAATTTGATGAATTTGTTTTGCTTCATACACTAAAGGTGCAACTTGATGAACAGACTCCACAAGTCCTGTATAAATTTTACGCTTCCCAAAAGGTACAGACACTCGCATGCCTGGTTTCAAGAACTCAGCTTCAGCTTGCGTTATTGCATACGTAAAGCTTTGCTCTAAAGGAATTGGCAATATGACATTAATAAAGTAATTCACATGTCAAAGGTAATGTGTTTGTATAAAAAAACCACCTCAATTTGAGATGGGTTTTTATTTAAAAAAATAACTCTATTTTTTAAAAATCAATGTTTGTAAATATACCATCTGTTATTATATAGGTTTCATTGGTATTATCATCAAAAACAATAAAATTAAACTCACCAGAAACCAACCTGTTTTCATAATCAATCTCTGTTATTCTAAGATTATAACTAACGGCATCACTTTCAGACCAAGCATTTATAATTCCATCTAAATAATAGTAATTAGCCAATGCATAAGAGGATTGAGAATCACTATTAATCTCTTGTCCAGAAAACAATAACTCATCAGATTCTATTAAGATTTCAATAACTCTAACGTTAGATTCGTCACCAGCATTCCCTCCAATACTTAATGTAGGATTAGGTACATTCTCTTCCACTCCAAAACCATATACTAAATCTTCATTAGCTATAAAATCTACACCATCTATTTTAGCTCTAAAAGATTTAGCATTGTTAGTACCAGATGAGTTGTCATCATCACTTCCACCACAATTCAATAATAAGGCAGTAAAACAAAATAAGCAAATTAGTTTTTTCATTGTAAAGAATATATTGTTTAGTCAGATATAACAAAGCTAATCAACTAATTGAACAGACAATCACTTATTCGATAAACTACCTAAAAGCACACATATATCAATCAACCTTCAATTCTAACCCAATACTGAGTTCTAAAGAAGAATGCTACATAACCTCTAACCTCAAGTTGATTAGGATTGTTATCATCAAGTTTTAACCGACACGTATAGATTTTACCATCTTCAGGATTTGTGATGGTTCCATTTTTATAAACATTCTTACCAGCTTCTTCCATAGATTTAATGATTTCAAGACCTAAAACTGGTTTGTTATAATCATCACCTACACATAATTTACAGATTCTATCTCGTTTAGAAGCATCAAATATTTCAATCACTTTTCCGAAGAGTTTGCCATCTTTCTTATAAATCTCAACAATAGATTTTTCAATTCCTGTTTCATCATCAATGGTTTTCCATTTACCAATCACACTTTGTGCTACTGAAGGCAACACCATTCCGAAGCAAAAAAACAATATAAAGAGATTCCTCATGCTATCTATGTTTTCTTAATTTAGTTAACGATACATTAAGTTCAAAACCTAATAAAAGTATATTCGCATTGAGCCAAAAATAGAACATCAATATCAATAACGCTCCAATAGAACCATATAGTTTATTGTATTGCGCAAAATTTTCAATGTAGATTCCGAACAAATATGACGTAAGAATAATTAATAATGTTGTAAATAATGCGCCTATTGAGAAAAACTTAAATTGTTTTCCTTCGTGCGTTCCAAAATAATACAAAATTGCTGTAGCAACATATACCATAATTACAAAAAACAAATACTGAGACCACAACAGCAAAGTGTTGCTGTTTTCATTTTTAACATGAGCTAATTCTACAATATTCTCAACCACATAAATATTAAAATACCCAAGGACAGCTACAGTCAAAATCAATAAAAAAGCAAGTATGATAGCGACACCTAGTGCAAACATGTATTGCTTAAAAACATTGCGTGTAAGTTGTTCATGATACGACGTTTCAAAACCAGAAAATACGGCATTGACACCATTTGCCATTAACAAAATAGAAATCAAAAACACCGAAGAAATAAGTCCGCCTCCTTTAATATTTTCAAAAATACTTTCGTAAAAAAAATCGGTTGTTGTAGGTGGCAAAAAGGATTGCAAAAAATTTAAAAACTCGGTTTCAAAACCTTCAATAGGCACATAAGGAATAATTATAATGACAAATAATAAAAATGGAAATAATGCCATAAAAAAACTATAGGCAATCGCACTTGCTCTTGTACTTAAAGCACCTTTTACAATACCAATAGTATAGAGCTCTAGCAAGTCGTACAACGAAAGCCCTTCTAAGACTTTAAGCTTAATTCCCTTAAAAAACTTTACCAGTAAATTCACTACTGGTATTTTTTCTAATTTATCTTCAATAGGTTTAGACATGTATTCTGTTAGGCATTTTATTTCTCAAATTTAACAGATTTGAGTACTTGTAAAAGTAGAAAACTTCTTTCTAGAAATTAAAGAAAAGTAGAAAAACTTATACTGACTTTTGCCTTGCTTCCAACGAAATCAGTTATCTTTACCAACTTAAAATTTGAGTCAAAAAACAACACAACCAATGTCAATATCATCATTAAACGCTATATCACCAATAGATGGTAGATACAGAAATAAAGTAGATCGTTTAGCGCCTTATTTTTCGGAAGAAGCTCTTATTAAATATCGTGTTTTAGTAGAAATTGAATATTTCATTGCACTTTGCGAATTAAAACTACCTCAACTTTCTGATATTGACACTTCAATTTTTGAAGACTTAAGAGCAATTTACACTAATTTTACTTCAGAAAACGCTCAAGCCATTAAAGATATTGAAGCTATTACAAATCATGATGTAAAAGCTGTTGAATACTTTATTAAAGAGCAATTTGACACCTTAGGACTTTCAAAATACAAAGAATTCATCCATTTTGGATTAACGTCACAAGACATCAATAATACAGCCATTCCTTTAAGTATAAAAGAGGCTATGAACGATGTGTATGTTCCTGAGTATTTTAATGTACTAGAAAAACTAAAAGAGCTTTCTACAGAATGGAAAGCCATTTCGATGTTAGCTAGAACACATGGTCAACCTGCTTCTCCTACTCGCTTAGGAAAAGAAATTCAAGTATTTGTAACGCGACTAGAAGAACAATTCAATTTATTAAACGATATTCCTAGTGCTGCAAAATTTGGTGGTGCAACAGGAAATTTCAATGCGCATAAAGTGGCTTATCCTGATATTGATTGGAAAGCTTTTGGAACACAATTTATTCAAGAAAAATTAGGCTTACAACATTCGTTTCCTACAACTCAAATTGAGCATTACGACCATATGGCTGCACTGTTTGATGCTTTAAAACGAATCAACACCATTATCATTGATTTAGATCGTGATATTTGGACTTATGTGTCGATGGATTACTTTAAGCAAAAAATTAAAAAAGGTGAAGTTGGTAGTAGCGCTATGCCACATAAAGTAAATCCGATAGATTTTGAAAACTCTGAAGGTAATTTAGGTATTGCCAATGCTATTTTTGAACATCTTTCGGCTAAACTCCCAATTTCTAGATTACAACGAGATTTGACCGACAGCACAGTATTGCGAAATGTTGGTGTCCCTTTCGGACATACACTTATTGGATTTAAATCAACTTTAAAAGGATTGAATAAATTATTGCTTAACGAATCTAAATTTGCTGAAGATTTAGAAAACAATTGGGCTGTTGTAGCTGAAGCCATTCAAACCATTTTACGTCGTGAAGCTTACCCAAATCCTTATGAAGCTTTAAAAGGGTTAACCCGAACAAATGAAACGATTAACGAACAATCTATTTCAAATTTTATTGACACTTTAGAGGTTTCTGATGCTATCAAGTTAGAATTGAAAGCAATCAATCCAAGCAACTATACAGGAATTTAAAATGTCTTTTAGCAAAAATACTTTAGCACTCATATCTACTGGAATCATCCTGTTTGGATTTTTTATTTCAGGAATTTTTGATGTACTAGATTATCTTATTGTAAAAGCGCTTTTGTTTACTGCATTTGCAACACTAATTGCTATTCTTGTTTGGATTGCTATAAAAAATAAGCAAACAGATTCTAAATAAAAAATCACCTTAAAAAATTAAGGTGATTTAACATTAACACTTCAATAATAGTCAGTTATTGAAATATTTTAGCAAATTCTTTTAATTGAGTTTCTTCAATACTGTTTTCATCAAGCATTGATGCGAGCTTCATAATTTTAGAAAAATTCATATCGTCACCAATTATTCTAATTACCGCAAAACCTGTTTCTTGGGAGTTTCCTAAAACGATAAATTCATCTACGTTTTCACCATCACCTACGCATTTGATTACAAATTTCCCATCTGTAGAATTTCCGCCACGCATTAATTCTTCATATTTAGGATTCTTTAATATGGTTTGTACTTTGGCATATTCAATTTCCATTTGCTCTTTGTTTTCTTCTTCGGCAACAAAAGCAACTAAGCTTAATTTATCTACAGACTCATACGCTTCTTTTTGTTCTTCATCAAGAACTGCTTCGTCTATTTTTAAAAGGCTAATTGGCACATCTAAAGATGTAAATCCAGGAGCAAGTTCGCTATCTACATAGAAACTTTGCAATGTTGGATCTTGGTTGCAACTTTGTAAGGTTACAACCAAGAACAACATCATGATTATTGTTTTGATTGATGATGTCATAGTGATATTAGTTTTGATCTTTTCCAGCTTTTTTCAACTGCTCGCCTCCAGGCATATTCATTTGACTTGTTAATTTTGAAATCTGTCTTAAATCAATATCTCCAGTAAGTGATAATAAAACGGTTTCGATTTCTCGTTTTTTTCCGTTAATAGTAATGTCTTGTCCTTGGGTTAATTCTTTTATCCCATTAATAAACATTAATAGTTCTTTAACGTGGTTTTCATCTTTTCCTTCTCTTACATAAAAATTAACTGTTTGATCACCATCTTTCACTCGCATTAATTCTTCCATACTAGAGCTTTTTAAGTATTTTGATACTGTAGCATTCATATCTGAAGAAATTTTCTCATCTCCAGTAGTAAAGACTTTAAAGCTTGTGATGTTTTCTGCCATATTTACATAACCTTGCATTTCAGGATCATCAACATCAATTCCCATTAAGGCTAACATTTTAAACATTTTTTGATTGACAACTACTGAAGTTACATCTTTTTGGTCTTCAAACTTATCGAATACACTTTGTGCTGTTCCTACTATTGACGACAACATGATTGCCATTACTACGATTACATTTTTCATAATTACTTGTTTTTTTTAATTTTTACTTGTTCTTTAATAATTTATTTGTTGTGTTTGCGAGTTGACTTATATGACTCGCTTTTTCGGCACCTACATTAAAACTTTCTGATGCCAAGTTTAAAGCACTAAAACTAGACGTTCCTTTATTAAAATTTGAACCTAGCATTGCTAGTGCTTCTTTGGTTTGGTAATACATTTCACGCTCCTCAGGAGTTAAATCGTTAGGCGTGAGAGGTTGATTACCAAATGTATTAGGAATAATTATTCCCAACATAAGAACTGCTACTGCTGCGACAGAAATCCATTGATACATATTGTTTTTCTTAGGTTTTAATGGAACGTCTTTGGTATATAGTTCTTGTTTTGTTGTATTGAAATATTGAAACATTACGCGATATGATTCTAAATGAGGAGCGACATTATCTTGAGCAAAATATGCTTTCAGTTGTTGCTCTTCTTGTAGCGTTGTTTCGCCATTGTCGTACTTTTCTAATAATTTTTCTATGCTATTTAACACCATACTTATGTGTATTAGTTAATTTTTCTCTTATAGTTTTTCTAGCTCTAGATAAAGCGACTCGTATTGCAGTTGGATTCATATCGACAACTTTAGCTATGTCATCAAAATCATAAGCCTCTATATCTCTGAGCTGTAATATTATTTTTTGTTGTTCTGGTAATTCTTCAATAATTTTTGAAACCCAATCAACACTATCTCTATTTTCTACTTCTTTCTGTAAAGACGTGTTATTGTCTTGATAATTACTATGAACAATTTTTAAATTTTGTGCTTGTTTTGATTTTAATCGGTCTAAGCAAAAATTCTTTGTCATCGTCATCGAAAACGCTTCAACATTTCTGTATTCACTAATTTTCTGTTTATTCTTCCACAGTTTAATTAAAATCTCTTGTGTAGCATCTTCAGCTTCTTCATTAGAAACTAGAAGTCGTTTTGCTAAACGAAAGACTTTATCCTTAAAAGGCATCACTAATTTTACAAAATCAGTCTGTGTCATTATTTGGGTTGTTAGTAAAAAACGATTGATTATATCGCTTTATGTCATTACGACGAGCATGTTTAAGTTTTGTTACAACGCAACTTAAAATTATTTTTTAATTTACAATAATGTAAGTAAATTTATAGTTTAGTAGCTTAAAAGCTTACTGTTTACTTAAAATAAAAATTGAAAAAGAAAAAGATATGAAACTCAAAAAACTAGGCTTACTCTTCTTAATAGCACTTACGTTTACAAGCTGTTTTGAAGATAACGACGATAATGCTATTGCTGCCAGCGAAATAAATGATTTTATTTGGAAAGCTATGAATGCTGCGTATCTGTACAAAGCAAATGTAGACGATTTAGCTAATAATCGATTTTCAAACAGCGAACAATATTCTAACTTTTTAAATGGTTTTTCTACTCCTGAAAATATCTTTGATCATTTAACCTACGATCCTTTAGATCGATTTAGTGATATCATCCCTAACTATATTAATTTTCTTCAAGGTCAAGATGGCACATCGTTAACTAATGGTGTCGAATTTAATTTTCATGTAAACCCTCAAAACCCATCACTAATCATTGGAGTGGTAAGATTAGTACTTCCTGGTAGCGATGGAGACGACAAAGGCTTAGTTCGTGGACAAATTTTTAATGCTGTCGATGGTATTGCTTTAACCAATGAGAATTTCACCAACTTTTTAAGCCAAAATTCATATACACTTAATTTAGCAACTTACAATGATAACGGAACTCCTCAAGCCGATGATGATACGATAGAATCGACTAACAATAGTATAAACTTAGTTAAAGAAGTCTATACTGAAAATCCAATTTTTTTATCTGAAGTTCTTGAAGTTGGTTCAGAAAACGTTGGCTATTTAATGTATAATCAATTTAATAACGAATACGAAAGTGAACTCAATGCAGCTTTCGCTCAATTTCAAGCTAGTAATGTGCAACACCTTGTTTTAGATTTGCGATATAATCCTGGTGGTGTTATTTCTACTGCTGCTCTTTTAGGAAGTATGGTTACTGGACAATTTAACGGACAAGTCTTTTCTAAAGTAGTTTACAACGAAGACCAACAAGAAGAAAATCGAAATTTTAATTTTGTGAGTAGTTTTAATGACACTCCAGTTAATAGTTTAAACTTAAACAAAGTCTATGTGCTTACTTCAAGATCGTCTGCTTCTGCAAGTGAATTGGTAATAAATAGTCTAAAAGAATACATCACAGTAATTCAAGTTGGTGAAAATACTGTTGGTAAAACACAAGCCTCAGTTACATTATTCGATTCTCCTAATTTTGGACAAAATAATATTAATCCAAATCACACCTACGCATTACAACCTTTGGTTGCTAACTCTATTAATGTAAATGATGAAGCAGTTCCTAATGATGGTTTACCTGCTGATATCCAATATACCGAAGTTGCACGTAATTATGGAGTCCTTGGTGATGCTAATGAGCCTTTGCTAGCAGCTGCATTATTAGACATTCAAGGTTTAGGTCGTTATGCACAACCTCATATTGAGTTAATGCCTATTAAAAAAGATTTCAATCTAAAACCGTTTGAAGACCATATGTATATTACACTAGATGATATTTCAATTGATAGACTTCAATTTGAATAAGGTAAAGACAATCAAAACGTAAAAAAGCCACTGCATTTCGAGAACCTCAATGAACAGTGGCTTTTTTTTTATGACTCTTTATATCTAATATTAATTAAAATAAACCTTACTTGGTATTACATTTAAAGTCACTGAATTTATTAAATTATTAGTATTCAAATCATATACGTGCATTAATCCATCACTAACAAAATCAGCAGCATCTACACCATATAACATTGAATTATTAATACTCATTCCATATAAATTCAATCCAGATATCTCAGCTGTAGTTGGCAATGTTGTGTCACTAATTGACATCTTATAAAGACTTCCAGCCATATAATAATAAACAATATCTTCTTCAATCATCATAAGGCTTGGATGTTCTCCATCTGCAAATTCTAAAGACCACATTATTGAATTATCACTAACATTAATTCTAGTAAGCGAACCATTTGTTATATTAGGTGGACTTAACCAAGATTGATTAGCTCCTTCAGATAACACAATTAAGTTACCAGAATTATCAAAAACCATTTCGTCAGGCACATCATTAACCTGTATTGTTTCTATTGTATTATTAGCATCTACAACAGATATGATGTTATTTACACCAAAACCTCCTTTGTGAGACACAAATAATTTATTTCCATTAGAAATGATTTGTTCAGGACCTTCTCCTACTGAAATAGTTTCAGAAGTAATTGTATTTGTAGACAAATCCATAATTGCTATATAATCATCGCTTACATTATATGGATCTCCCCAATTTGTAACATATCCTTTTCCATTTGCAAAAGCTATATATCTAGGATTGTCCAAACCTGAATCAATGGTTGTTATAGTTTCAAACGTATATCTGTTAACAACTTGAATAGTATTAGAGCCATTCAAAACTATATATGCAAAACTCTCATTAAAATTGATACTCTGCGCAACACTACCTAATACATCAGAGTTTACATTATCAAAAATATTATTCTCTATAGTTCCTAAATCATAGCTTACAAAGGAAACCGATGCGTTTGGCTGACTAAAATTTCCTTCGTGTGAGATAAGAATTCCATTTTCATAATCTCCTAGAGGTTCTTGTGGTGTAAAATTATCATCATCATTACTACATGAGGTAAAAAATAAGCCAAGTGTTAAGGCTAAGCAAAATAACTTAAATAAATGTTTCATTGTTTTTAAAATTTATAGTTTAAGTAAAAATTAGTATTGATACCAGGCATATATCGATTGGCTACACTCTGGTAATTATTGTTGAATATATTCTGAATTCTAATCCCAATCGTTAGTGCTTTAAACGTCTTTAATTCTACACCCAAATTATGTAACCAATACGCTTCAACGATTCGATTAGGATTGTTGTCAGATTGTGTAAACACCTCACCAACATAACTTGTTTGCCAATAGGCACTAACCTTTTTATAAGCATAACGCATACCTCCAGAACCTTTATGATAAGGCACATAAATGAGTTGTTTCTCAGTAGTTTTATCTTCTGAAACTGTATAGGCATAATTAGTATTGAATACCAATTGATGAGCTCCTTTTTGAAGTTTATAAGTAAGTTGAGACTCAAGACCATAAGTCATCACTTCCTCTGTGTTAATTGGCCTCCAAACTCCACTACTATTAGGAACCCAACGAATCATATCTTTAATATCGTTATAAAATCCTGTGATGCTAAATTCCAAATGCTTGTATAAAAATGTGTTGCTAATTTCAACTTGATAAGCTTTTTCGGGATTCAAATCAAGGTTTCCGCTTCCTTGCCAATACAAATCGTTAAACGTTGGTATTCTAAAATTTCTAGAACCATTCAAACTCAAAGCATACCAA
The DNA here is from genome assembly GCF_049800755.1 of Psychroserpens sp. S379A. NCBI lineage: Bacteria > Pseudomonadati > Bacteroidota > Flavobacteriia > Flavobacteriales > Flavobacteriaceae > Psychroserpens > Psychroserpens sp. S379A. The sequence goes on from NZ_JBNAFQ010000001.1 coordinate 876,580, forward strand.
CTACCAAATTGTCGCTTTAAACCTAAGCTAAATAATAACGGACTCTCATAAGCATTAGTAATCTCCTTCCGAAGTGATGCTTCGTAATAAAACAATTTGAGTTGCTGGTTGAACAGTAAGCTAAACGACGAAATGGTTCTTGAGGTTTTATCAATACTCGACCCTTTTCCTTCGGTATGATTGACATCTATAACACCAACAAGTTTTGATGAATTATCCCAATTATAATTTAATTGATAATTACCTACAACTGTATTAGCTTCTCCAAAGGTAAAATTATCACTTTCTATATTTCCAAAGTATTTGTAGCGTTCTGTTAAATAAGCAGCTCGTAAAACTGAAAGAAATTTTCCATATCTCGCTTCCCATTCCAGCAATTGTCGCGTATTGAAATCATTGTATTTGGTTGGTGCTTCTGTTGGAAGAATTAAAGAAAAATGTCGCTCTCCATTAAACACATAATTATAATAATGCAGTTTATGTTTGTTGTTGATCTTATAACCTAATTTTGTCGAAAAGGACACATTATAAAACTGACCATTTAAATTGGTTCTTTCTCGATTTCTAAATTCATATTTATAATCGTTATCAGAGTGTGTGTAAGCTAAAGCAAAACCAACACTTAATCTATCACTAGCGTATTTAGAATTATAGCTTATATCTTGTGTGTTAAAACTACCTATACCTGCATACAAACTATTTTTAAATGGTGTATTAAACGCTATAACATCATTTAAATGTACAGTTCCTCCAATGGCTCCTGTGCCATAAAGCACACTTCCTCCTCCATGGCGAATAGTAATATTGTCAAAGTTTCTAGTGTTAATGGTATTAAAATCTGTTTGTCCGTTAAACTGAGAATTTATATTAATACCATTCCATACTACAGCTGTTTGTTGAGCACTAGTTCCTCTAAACGAAGGTGAAGACACCATTCCTAACCCATTTTCCTTAAAATATAGGGGAGAACTAAAGCTTAACAACTGCGTTAACGACGATACGTTGCGTTTAATCACACTATCAGAAAGCACTTGTGTGGTTTGCGTCTTAGAAAAAGGCTTCAATAAGCGATCGGCATAAACAATAACTGCCTTTAACTCCTGAATGGAATCCAAAGTGTCTTGCTGTGCTTGTGCTCTGCTGCTGCTAAAAAACAGAAACAACACTAAAAATAGCTTAAGAATTGTACGCATTTTAGGTTGAACTTTTATCCCGAAAGTTTGACTTTAATGTTTGAATTTGGCAGGTCTCCTGACTTGTTTATTTATTATTTCACCTTCCCAGCCTTTCAACCAGTGGTATTGAAGAAAATAATAACTCAGATAATGAAGTGTCAAAACAAGTTTGACATAAACTTACAGTTGCGGGAACAGTTCTGGACTTGAAAACTATGTTTCGCACCAGATTCCCTTTTAATCCATTCGGTTAAACGAATGAAACCAAAATTCGATGCAAAAATAGATGCTTTTTTTATCTGAAACTAGTAAAACTTCTGTTTTCTTATTCAGAATTATAAATCAAAAACAGAAATCCTATTAAAAAATAAAACAATATTATTTCTTCTGCTATATATATTCTTAAATTTGAATTATCATCTATAACAGTAATTTTAAATGTTACATAAAAAGAGTTTTGGGATTGTGTTTTTTAGTTTGTTTATTCTATTAAGCTGTAAAAAAGACAACCATAATAATTCGTCTACAATCATTGCTTCTGTAAAAGAACAACATAACGCCTATGCTGAAGGTTTTAAAATTACTTCTTACCAAACTCATAAAGTCATAACAGTTTCTAATCCATGGCCTAAAGCCGAAAATAGTTACAATTATGCCATTATTCCTAAAACTAATGTTACAAACTCTGTAATTAACAAAGACGATTTTAATGCTGTTATAACAACACCTGTCCAAAAAATTGTAGTCACTTCTACAACTCACATTCCTGCTCTTGAACTTTTAGGCGTTGAACAGACTTTAGTTGGGTTTCCTGGAATAGATTATGTGTCTTCAGAAAAAACCAGAATAAGAATTGATAATGGAAAGGTAAGAGAACTTGGAAACAACGAAGGCATTAACACCGAAATACTTTTAGAGTTACAACCAGATATTGTTGTTACTTTTGGAGTAGATGGTACAAATAAAAGCATGGGAATTATTGAAAAATCTGGAATTCCTGTGATTTACAATGGTGATTGGGTTGAAAAATCTCCTCTTGCTAAAGCCGAATGGATTAAATTTTTTGGAGCTTTATACAATAGAGAAAAAGAAGCTGAAGTTATCTTTAATCAAATTGAAAATGATTACATTGAAGCAAAGAAGTTAGCGTCTAAGGCAACATCAAAACCAACTATTTTATGTGGTGCTATGCACAAAGATGTTTGGTATCTTCCTAACGGAACAAGTCCTGAAGCACAATTTTTAAACGATGCCAATACAAATTATTTATGGAGCAACACTAACGAATCTGGTAGTTTAGCACTTAGTTTTGAAACCGTTTATCAAAAGGCTAAAAATGCAGAATTATGGTTAAGTCCTTCATATTATTCCAGCTATGAAGCGCTAAAAAAATCTAACAACCATTACGCACAATTTGATGCTTTTAAAAATAAAAAAATATATACGTTTTCTAACACAACAGGCAAAACAGGAGGTGTAATATACTATGAACTAGGAGTGGCTAGACCAGATTTAGTATTAAAAGACATGATAAAAATTTGTCATCCAGAATTACTTTTAAATTATGAAACTACATTTTTCAAACCTCTCAATTAATTGAACAAAAGATATACATATACGTTTGTTTTATTATTCATCTTACTTCTGTTTTGTTTTTTAATAAATATTAGCCTAGGCTCTGCAAATATTTCAATAAACGAGGTTTTTAATAGTCTATTTGGTTTTTCAGAAAATTATATCATTCAGAATTACAGACTACCTAAAGCTATAACTGCTATTTTAGTTGGATCTGGCTTAGGTATTTCGGGATTACTTATGCAAACCTTATTTAGAAACCCATTAGCTGGTCCCTTTGTATTAGGTATTAGTTCGGGAGCAAGTCTTGGTGTAGCACTTATAATATTAGGTTCAGGAATATTTGGAGGTATTTTTGCTACTGCATTCATTTCAAAATGGAGTATTGTTATAGCTTCTAGTTTTGGAAGTTTTCTAGTATTACTAGCTGTGCTTTTGGTATCCTCAAAAGTAAGAGACACTATGGCAATTTTAATTATAGGCTTAATGTTTGGAAGTATCACTGCTGCAGTCGTAAGCGTACTTTCCTATTTTAGTTCTGCGGAACAGTTACAACAATATATTTTTTGGGGATTTGGCAGTTTAGGAAACCTCTCATGGGATGAAGTCCTAATTTTTGTATTCATATACAGTTTCGGAATACTATTAACTTCCATATCTATTAAAGCATTAAACACTTTCTTATTGGGCGAAAATTATGCTAAAAGTTTAGGATTAAACATTAAACAAAGCCGATTAATTATTATTCTAGCTACAAGTTTACTCGCAGGAACTATTACTGCTTTTGCAGGACCAATTGCCTTTATTGGACTAGCAGTTCCTCATATGACAAGGCAGTTTTTTAACACCTCTAATCACAAAATATTACTACCTGCTGTTTTTGTAATTGGAGCCATTGTAATGCTAATTTGCGATAGCATAGCACAATTACCAACTAGTGATTACACCTTACCAATTAATGCCATTACATCATTAATTGGCGCTCCTGTAGTTATTTGGTTATTGGTACGACAACGAAAAATGATATTCTAAAAAAAGATGAAAGACAGCATTAAAAATATCATCTTAAAAACCGAAAACCTTTCTATTGGTTATACATCAAAAAATAAGGTTTCAACAATTGCAAAAAATATCAATATTGAATTAAAACAAGGCGAACTTATTGGATTAGTTGGTGCTAATGGCATTGGAAAATCTACATTATTAAAAACCTTATCTTCAATTCAATTGCCTTTAAGTGGCTCCATCTATTTAAATAAAAAACCTTTAAAAGAATATGCTTCAGTTGAATTAGCAAAAAACATGAGTTTGGTTTTAACCGAACAATTAATGTCTAAAAATTTATCTGTTTTTGAGATCATTGCACTTGGTCGTCAACCTTATACTAATTGGATTGGAAATCTTTCTGACGAAGATATTTCAATCATAAACCAAACTTTAGAACATACTAATCTTTCCGATTTAAAACTTCGTAAATGTTTTGAATTAAGTGACGGACAACTTCAAAAAGTAATGATAGCCAGAGCCTTAGCTCAAGATACAGATTTAATCATCCTTGATGAGCCAACAACGCATTTAGACATGTATCACAAAGCTTATTTATTGAAATTACTTCAAAAACTGGCAAAACAAACCAATAAAACCATTTTGTTTTCTTCGCATGAAATAGATTTAGCCATTCAATTATGCGACACTATGATTGTAATGACAGAAAGTAAAGTAACATCAGATACTCCTTGTAATTTAATAAGTAAAAACACTTTCGAAACCTTGTTTCCTAAAGACTTAATTACTTTTGATAAAAAAACCGGAAGATTCAAAGTAAACTAACTAACTTTCAACACATTAAATACAAAACCAAAATCATTCACCTCATAGATTAGTTTCGACATACTGCAAAAAAAGCAGTATCAAATGCCAATTAAAAATCATACTTTGCATATAGTAAACCAACCATACAATGATTAAAACAAACAACGTATTTATCCTTTTATTTTGTGTATGTTTCACATGTTTAGGATTTGCTCAAGACGTCAACAAAACTACCGAATATAGAAGAAGCTCTCTTTATACCTTAATGGTAACCGATTCTACCAGAAATTTTAGTCAGCTTATTCAAGAAACATTTGTCAATTCTAAAATTCCAGAAAAATTTAATAACCATATTGTAAGCGAACGAAGCATCCCTAAATTATTTAATGATACGCTTTCAAAAGCCGATTTAAAAGAAGCTCAAAAAGTAGCTATTACCGAATACTTATCTACTCACGACATCGCAAAATCTATGGTAGCAAAATGGTTTAATCGTAGTGAGCAAGGCGGATTTAATATGGATTTGATATCTGAAAGAGGATTTTACAATGCCTCAGATTTAGATGTAAAACTCGCAAAAAATAGCGAAAGAGGTACAGCAATGCTAGCTGATGCTGGTGAAGAACTCATTAAAAACACCTTTGTTATTGTCAACAATTTTAAATACACCGACAAAGAGGAAGTGGCAAAAAAAGCCAAAGGCTTACTATCTGCTATTTCAGATGTTGCCTCAATGGCAGGAGCTGATGATGTAGCGACAATAAGTGATGCTGCTGGTGAAGGTGTTGGTGTGCTAGGCAAAGGTTATGTTATTAAAACTGATGCACATTTATATCGATTAAAATGGAATGATGAAGTCGCTAGTATTTTCTATAACGACTATTGGACTGAAGATAGCCAAATAGATGAAGAAAAAGTAAAGGCTTTTGATGAATCTGATGTTTTTGAATTAGAGTATATCGGAACTCAAATGGCTTGGGCAGATTTACAAAGTACAACTTATACAAAAAAAACAGATGAAGATTTAATTACAATTGCTACTGTAAAAGCTTCAGATGCTGTAACTGCTAAGTTGCAACGTGAATATGAAGTGTTTAGAACAAAAACACCTTTAATGAGCACAGATCCTTTAGCTGCTAAAATTGGTTTAAAAGAAGGTTTAGAAAAAGGAGACAAATATGAAGTGTTAGAACAGGTTTTAAACAAAGAAGGTAAAACTGAATACAAACGCGTAGGTGTTATTAAGGTTGATAAAAATCAAATTTGGGATAACCGATTTAATGCTGATGAAGAAAATCCAGATCAAACTTTAGAATACACCATTTTTACTGGTAAGAAAAATAAATTTTACGCAGGAATGCTAATTCGTCAAATTAATTAAAAACATATTACAATTATGAAACTAAAACATGTAATTCTATCTGTACTTTTTATTGGCTTTTGTACAAGTGTAAATGCACAATGGAAAAAAAACAAAGCCAATGAAGACACTAAAATTTGGAGGTACGATTTAGAATGTGAAGGCATTGCTAAACGAGGTTCTAAACTTGTAAAAGTTTGGTCTTACTCCAAAAATCCTAAACATGCTATTTCAAGAGGAATGAAAAATGCTGTTCACGGAATTATCTTTAAAGGATATGCTGGAGGAGGTCAAGGTTGTACACCTTTTAAAGCTTTAGTTAATAATCCTGAAATGGAAGAAAAACACAAAGAGTTTTTTGATAGCTTTTTTGCTGATGGTGGTGCTTATTTAAGATATGTTAGCTCTGCTACAGACGGAAGTATTGCTCCTGGAGACCGATTAAAAGTAAGTCGAAGAGAATACAAAATTGGTATTGTTGTAAATGTGCAAACCGATCAATTAAGAAAATTATTAGAATCTAAAGGCATTATAAAAGCATTAAACTCTGGTTTTTAATTCAAAAAAATAAATCAACATGAAATCACATAAATTATTTACCCTCATCACATTTGCATTATTCTGTTTGTTAAGCTTTGCTCAAGCAAAAAAGCCAACACTAATGGTAGTACCTAGTGATGTGTGGTGTAACCAAAATGGCTATATGCTAAATTTTGACAATCAAGGTTCTACAATTAGAATCCCAGATTATAAAAGAGCATTTCAAGAAAACCCTGAAGTTTTACAGGTAATAAGTCAAATTAATGGAATGATGGCAGAACGAGGATTTCCTCTTAAAAATATGGAATCTGCTATTAAAACTATGGAATCTAATGCTGTAGAAGATGGCTTAAGAAGCTCAAAAGAATCTGGAGCATCAGTTAACGAAAGTCCGATAGATGCAATTAAAAAAGTAGCAAAAGCAGACATTATTATTCAATTAACTTGGACCGTTAATAAAACTGGTCCGAAAAAATCAATAAATTTTAATCTTCAAGGCTTAGATGCTTATACAGATAAGCAAGTTGCTACAGCAACAGGAACAGGAGCGCCTTCATTTTCGGCAGAAACTCCTGTATTACTTTCAGAAGCTGTACTAGCACATATGGACAATTTTACCTTATCATTACAAGAGCATTTTGATGATATGTTCGAAAATGGTCGTGAGATTATTGTTAGAATTCAAACTTGGGACGATTGGGATGGCGATTTAGAAACCGAATATGGAGGCGAAGATGAATTAGGGTTTATTATTGAAGATTGGTTAGCTGACAACACTGTAAAAGGAAGATTTAGCACAACAGATATGACAGAATCTATGGCACTTTTTGAGCAAGTAAGAATTCCACTTTATAACGATAAAGGACGCGCTATTGATGCAAGACGATTTGTTAGAGAATTGAGTAAATATTTAAAAAATGCGCCATTTTCAATTCCAAATAAATTAGTCATGAAAGGACTTGGAAGAGCGACAATCATATTAGGTAGTAAATAATAAAAAACAACAACATGAAAAAAGCTTTAGCAATACTATTTTGCCTTGCTTCAATTGTAGCAATTGGACAAAATAACGACTATTCAATTAACTTAGGTGCTTATGTTCCTGATCAAATTGAAAATGTACCAGCATCAGCAAAAAAGATGCTCATAAATAAACTTGGACAACTTGTTACTGCTAATGGAATTAGCGACAACCAATACAATTCAAGATTCATTATTACGCCTAATATTGATGTGGTAATGAAAGAAATCACACCTACATCTCCTGTAAAAGTAGTTTTAAACTTAGACATTACTTTATACATTGGAGATGGTATCGCTGGCACATTATATACCAGTGAAACATTTAATGTTAAAGGTGTTGGCACAACTGAAACCAAGGCATACATACAAGCCATTAAACGATTAAAACCTAAAAATGAAGCCATGCAAGCCTTTATTTCTAGAGGAAAAGAGAATATCATTGAGTATTACAACACCAATTGTTCTCAAATACAAAAAGAAGCGCGTGCTTTAGAAAATTCTGGACAACCAGAAGAAGCCTTAGGACTCATGTTAGCTATACCAGCTTCTAGTTCTTGTTTTGATAAGTCTCAAAAAATGACAAAAGCACTTTATATTACAGCTGTAAATAGAGATTGTAAATTAAGACTTAATGAAGCGCAAGCTATTTGGAGCGCAAATCAAGATATTGAAGCTGCAAATAAAGCTGCTGGTATTTTAGCAGGTGTACAACCTGAAGCAGATTGTTTTACTAAAGTTAAAGCTTTGTTTCAAAAAATTGAAAATAGAGCCAAAGAGCTACAAGATAGAGATTGGAACTATAAACTTAAAGTTTTAGATGCCACTAAATCGTATTATGACTCTGCTTTTGAAGTAAGCATGGCAAGAGCAAAAAATCAACCAAGTACAGTTATGTATAATGTGAGAGGTTGGTATTAATCACGCTAATTATTAATTTTTAAAAGCACTCAATTTGAGTGCTTTTTTTTATTATTTCATTTTCTTTTTTACGTTTTAATAATACTATTATTTATCTTTGAGAGAAACTCAATTTAATACATGAACGACAGTCTTATTCTTATTGTAACAATTCTAATTTCTGCTGCAATTGGTGCGTATTTAGGCATGCTTTTTATCAAACTAAAAAGTAAAAGTGAGCAAAGTACTTTAGAAGAACGCCAACAGCAACTATCAAACACGATTAACGACTTAAAGCAGAATCTTAACAAACTTGAAACCGAACGTGATACGATTCGCAATGAAAAAGATGCTTTAAATACTGAATTAACTAGAAGAAATACTGAATACGAAAACCTTCAGCAGCTTAACCTAAAACGCGATGAAGAATTAGAAGAACGTCAAGAACAGTTAAGAAAGGATTTTGAACTTTTGGCTACTAAAATTTTAGATGAAAAATCTGAAAAATTCACCCTTCAGAATAAAGAAAACATCAAAAACATTTTAAATCCGTTACAAGAAAAAATCCAAGTTTTTGAGAAAAAAGTTGAAGACACTCAAAAGGAAAGTATCAGTATGCATTCGGCTTTAAAAGAACAACTTTTAGGTTTAAAAGACCTCAATCAACAAATGACCAAAGAAGCTACAAACCTAACAAAAGCTTTAAAAGGTGATAGCAAAATGCAAGGAAATTGGGGCGAATTGGTATTAGAACGCGTACTAGAAAAATCTGGATTAGAAAAAGATCGTGAGTATTACGTTCAGCAAAGTTTTAACTTAGCTGATGGTACACGAGTACTTCCAGATGTGGTTTTATACCTTCCTGACAATAAAAAGATGATTATTGACAGTAAAGTATCTTTAACAGATTATGAACGTTATGTTAATGCCGACGATGAAGATAGAAGCATTCATCTAAAAGCACATATCAATTCTATTAAGAAACATGTCGATCAACTTTCAGAAAAAAATTATCAAGATTTATACGACATTGAGTCTCCAGATTTTGTGTTACTATTTATTCCAATTGAGCCTGCATTTGCAATAGCCATCAATGAAGATAATTCATTGTATAACAAAGCCTTTGAGCAGAATATCGTTATCGTTACGCCTTCTACTCTTTTAGCAACACTTCGCACGATTGATACGATGTGGAATAATGAAAAACAGCAACGTAATGCCATTGAAATTGCAAGACAAGCTGGAGCTTTATACGATAAATTTGAAGGCTTAGTAAAAGATTTAACTGGAGTTGGTAAGAAAATAGATGATGCTAAAAAAGACTATTCTTTAGCAATGAATAAATTAGTCGAAGGACGTGGTAATTTAATTACTAGTGTCGAAAAGCTTAAAAAATTAGGAGCTAAAGCAAAAAAAACATTACCTGAAGCAATTATGAAGCGCGCTAATGAAAATAACAATGAATAGTTGCTTTTAAAAAAGTCTAGGTATTCGTCTAAAGCAACATATAATATTATAAAAAAACCATCAGCTATACTGATGGTTTTTCTATATGATCTTACAAACTTTTACTTATTGCTTTACAAAACGTTTGGTTTGTGTGCCTTCACTTGTAGTTACTCTAACAAGATAAACACCACGATTCCAATTAGAAACATCTACTGTTGTTGATGACAATGCATCAATATATTTTGAATACACTTTTTTACCTAAAACATCAAAAACAGTTACAGAAGCCTCATTTGTATTTTGAGGTAAATATATATTTAATCGAGATTTAGCTGGATTTGGTGAAATAGAAAATTCATTAGATAATATTTCTTCAGAAACACTAAGAACATCAACCGCCATAATATTGTCGAAATCACCAGATCTAGCTACTCCTCCTTGTCCTTTATGAATAGGAGCAGTAGGACTTGTTCCATCATTGCTTATTATTCTAATTTGATCTACATCAGCTAAAATATCTGCTAATGTAGAACCACCTTGAGATACTGTTAAATCTGAAGAATTTATTGGAAATACAATTGAAGTCCAAGTAGTATTAGGAGCAATTACTATTGGGTTCGTTGATGCTGCCCAATTTGGAAATGATTTATTTAAAGCAACACGTAAGTATAATGGTTCAGTACCTAGATTCTGAACGTCACAAGTTATTGCAATAATTCCTGCTGCTGTATAATCACCAGTCCAATCTGCATCATCATTAATAAATGCAAATTTAGAACCCGCTGAACCAGTCATTGTTGAGTTAGTTACATTCAAATATGCATCTCCAGCTCCATTTGGTCCTCCATTTGCAACTTGAACGGGATCATTTGGATTAGAAATTTGATGTTTCCAACCTTGTGTACCTGTTGAGAAATCACTTGTTTGTCCAATTGCTATATCTTGCGAAAATCCACAATATGTAGCAATCGAAAACATTAATAAAAGTAGTTTTGTTTTCATAGCATCACTTTAATTAAAGCTAAAGTAGTAATTTTTAGCCAACTACAACTAACCGTTTATCGAAAAAGAAAGATTATTTACTCAAATACATCTTTCGACGCGAGTATAAGTTATAAAACTCGTCCTCTTTTAAATTATCAATAAACAAGATACTTTCACCTGTACTCTTCATCTCTGGACCTAATTTTTTATTCACATTAGGAAATTTATTAAATGAAAATACAGGTTGCTTAATGGCATAACCTTCTAGTTTTGGTTTAAAATCAAAATCTGTAACTTTCTTCTCACCCAACATGACCTTAGTTGCATAGTTTACATAAGGTTCTCCATAAGCTTTGGCAATAAAAGGCACAGTACGAGATGCTCTAGGATTGGCTTCAATGATATACACTTTATCATCTTTTATGGCAAATTGAATATTAATTAAACCAACAGTATTAAGTGCTAAGGCAATTTTTTTAGTATGGTCTTTAATTTGTTGCATCACAAACTCTCCCAAATTAAAAGGAGGCAAGGTTGCATTACTATCGCCAGAGTGAATTCCGCAAGGCTCAATATGCTCCATAATTCCTATGATATACACATTTTCGCCATCGCAAATAGCATCTGCTTCGGCTTCAATAGCTCCATCTAAATAATGGTCTAACAACAATTTATTATTCGGAATTTTACGTAACAAATCTACTACGTGCTCTTCCAATTCTTTTTTATTGATAACAATTTTCATGCCTTGACCTCCTAATACATATGAAGGACGTACTAAAATTGGAAAGTCTAATTTTTCAGCTACTGCTAAAGCTTCGTCTGCTGTTGAAGCAGTATCGAATTCTGGATAAGGAATGTCATTCTCCTTTAAAAGGCTTGAGAAACTTCCTCTATCTTCGGCTAAATCTAAGGATTGATATGTTGTTCCTATAATTTTAATGCCATAGCGATCTAATTTTTCAGCTAGTTTTAAAGCTGTTTGACCTCCTAGTTGCACAATGACACCTTCGGGTTTTTCATGACGAATAATATCGTAAATATGTTCCCAAAATACAGGTTCAAAATAGAGTTTATCTGCAATGTCAAAATCGGTAGAAACTGTTTCAGGATTACAGTTAATCATAATGGTTTCATAACCACATTCTGCACTAGCCAAAACACCATGAACACAGCAATAATCAAATTCAATACCTTGTCCGATTCGGTTTGGTCCAGATCCTAAAACAATGATTTTCTTTTTATCTGAAACGACGCTTTCATTTGCTGATATTTTTTCACCATTTGGTGTTTCTACTTCATTTTCAAACGTAGAATAGTAGTATGGTGTTTGTGCTTTAAACTCTGCAGCACAAGTATCTACCAACTTATAAACTCTATTAATTTTAAACTCATCACGTTTGTTATATACCTGACTTTCTAAACATTTAAGCATGTGTGCAATCTGACGATCACCATAACCTTTTTGTTTAGCTTCTAAAAGCAATTCGCGTTCTATGGTATCTATTGTGAATTTTGAAATTTCTTTTTCGAGTTCATGCAATTCTTCATATTGTTTTAAGAACCACATATCAATTTTAGTAATTTCGTGAATTCTACTTAACGGAATTCCCATTTGAATAGCATCATAAATGGCAAACACGCGATCCCAACTTGCATAGGTTAGTTTATCGATAACTTGCTGATAATCCTTATAGCCTTTTCCATCTGCTCCTAATCCGTTACGTTTAATCTCTAATGATTGTGTTGCTTTATGAAGTGCTTCTTGGAATGAACGACCAATAGCCATGACTTCTCCAACAGCTTTCATTTGTAAACCTAATTGTCTGTCGGAACCTTCAAACTTATCGAAATTCCAACGTGGTATTTTAACAACAACATAATCTAATGTTGGCTCAAATAAAGCCGAAGTAGAACCTGTAATTTGATTGCTTAACTCGTCTAACGTATAACCTGTTGCTAACTTAGCAGCAATCTTTGCAATTGGGTAACCCGTTGCTTTACTTGCCAATGCTGACGAACGCGATACACGAGGATTAATTTCAATTGCGATAATTTCCTCGTTTTCATCTGGACTCACAGCAAACTGCACATTACAACCACCTGCAAAATCGCCAATACTACGCATCATATGAATTGCCATATCACGCATTTTCTGGAAGGTTTTATCAGAAAGTGTCATTGCTGGAGCCACAGTAATTGAATCTCCTGTATGAATTCCCATAGGGTCCATGTTTTCAATCGTACAAATAATAACAACGTTATCATTTTTATCTCTAAGCAACTCTAATTCGTATTCTTTCCAACCAATTAAAGCCTTATCAATCATGACTTCATGAATTGGCGACACTTCTAAACCACGAGTTAATAATTCATCAAAATCTTCTTCTTTATATACAAACGATGCTCCAGCTCCACCTAAAGTATAACTCGCTCTAATTACTAATGGAAACCCAAATTCTTGTGCAATTTCTTTTCCTTTTAAATATGAATTTGCAGTAGCTTGTGGTGCCATACCAACACCAATTTTAAGCATCAGCTCTCTAAATTGTTCTCTATCTTCAGTAATATTAATGGCATCAATATCTACACCAATAATATCTACGTCAAAATCTTCCCAAATTCCTTTTTCATCAGCTTCGATACAAAGATTTAAAGCTGTTTGTCCTCCCATTGTAGGTAAAACAGCATCGATTTGCGGATGCTCTTTTAAAATTTTAATGATAGACTTTGTAGTTAAAGGTAACAGATACACATGGTCTGCCATGGTTGGATCTGTCATAATGGTTGCTGGATTAGAATTGATTAATATGGTTTCAATTCCATCTTCACGAAGTGAGCGTAAAGCTTGTGTTCCAGAGTAATCAAATTCACAGGCTTGCCCAATGATTATAGGACCAGAACCAATGATTAGAATAGATTTTAATTTTTCGTTTTTAGGCATGTTAGTTTTTTTATGGTTGCAAAAATAGATAACAAACAGGTACAAAAAAAGGTGCTACACCTAAGTAACACCTTTAAAATATTAACAATTGTTAATCATTATCTCTTATGTCTTGATTCTGATGATACAGACAATTTCTTTCTTCCTTTAGCTCTTCTACGTGCTAAAACTTTTCTTCCGTTAACAGAAGCCATTCTTTCTCTAAAACCGTGTTTATTTCTTCTTTTTCTTTTAGACGGTTGAAACGTTCTTTTTGGCATTGTCTTATATTTTTAAATCTTATATCTTATTTGAGCGTTTTAAGCTGTTCTTAAAACTGCGTGCAAATATACAAAGAGTTTTTAGTTTGCCAAACCTAATTTTAAAAATATTTACAATTGTTTTTATTAACTTTGCAGCCTAAATTTTAAATCCTAGAAATGTTCAATAAAAACATAAAATTAGTCATCGCTTTTTTAATTATAGCCTTTGCTATATACCAATTTACTGAAGGTTATATTGGTAATGGTATCATGTATATATTGTTATCACTTATTTTCGTTTTTCTTTATTTTAAAAACGAATTTATTTTATTAGCCTTTTTAAAGTTAAGAAAGCAAGATTTTGATGGTGCAAAAAAATGGTTGAACAAAATTAAAAATCCTTCGAGTGCTTTAGTAAAAAAGCAAGAAGGCTATTATAATTATTTATTTGGCATTATGAATGCTCAAACTGATATGAATGCTTCTGAAAAATATTTAAAAAAAGCCGTTGACCTAGGATTATCAATGGATCATGATTTAGCCATGGCTAAACTGAATTTAGCAGGAATTGCCTTTAGCAAAAGACGTCCTCAAGAAGCTAAGAAATTACTTGCTGAAGCTCAAAAACTAGATAAACGCGATATGCTTGCAGAGCAAATCAAGATGTTTAAGCAACAAATGAAGAAAACTGCAATTCCTAAACAACATTATGGACAGCCAACTTCATCACGTCAAAATAGAAGAAGCAGACGTTAGGTGTTAGGTGTTAGGTGTTAGGTATTAGGTATTAGGTATTAGGTATTAGGTAAAATTATGAATTATTTAAAGTCTTTAACTATGTACTTTCTAACTTATAAACTTTACAACTTCAATAACTATTTATAATAACCTTCCTTAGGAATATCAATACTATATTTTTTTCTCGATTTATTATTAAGGTGAGCTTCTCTCAACCAAGGATTGTGAAGTTTTAAAATTTTGTAATTGATTCCAAAATTTTTAGCAAACTTTGAAAAATCTGTAACAGCTGTATCTACTGCAACTTTATAGGTAGGTACTGAGGTATATAAATCCTTTTCATCAAAGTTGAAACCATATTTATTAGGATGGCTTAAAATTTCTTTAACAGCAACAATTCTAAAGAGATAACGTCCAGTTTCTTCACCTAATAATAAATCGTAATAATCGCTTACGCCTTGCTCTTCTAATCGTCTGGAAACACCTGCATTACCAGCATTATATGCAGCTGCAGCTAAGGTCCATGATCCTAATTGCGCCTTGGCTTTTAACAAGTACTTACAAGCGACTTCAGTAGCCATTTCTAAGTGGTAACGTTCATCTACGTTGCTATTAATTTCTAGTCCGTTTTCACGACCAGTCGTTTTCATAATTTGCCAAACACCTCTTGCTCCAGCTGGAGAAACCGCATTTGTCAAACCACTTTCAATAACTGCTAGATATTTAAAGTCGTCTGGAACTCCATTCTTTTTTAAAATAGGTTCGATAATTGGGAAGTATTTTGCTGCACGTTTAAACATTAACAACCCATTAGATTGCCAATAGGTATTAACCAACAATTCTCTATCCATTCGCTCTAAAATATCAGGATTTTTAAGAGGAACTGCTTCATTTGCAAAATCTAAAGATTCTGGAACAGATAAGGCATAAACATTGTAATCTTTAACAGGTCTCGTTTCGTTGGCTGATTTAGATGCATTTGAAAGCTGTGCTTCATCAGTCGACTTTTTCATTGCAAAAATGAATAGTCCTGAGAGTGCAATTAAACCAATAGTTGCTAATATATTTTTAATCGTCTTCATAATTACTTTTTTATAAATGTATAAAATATTATAGTGGCTTTCAAGCCTCATCTAAGATAAGCTTTGGTAAATTTTCGTTAAACCATTTGTACTTATTTATTACCATAACATGTGTTCCGTCTTTAACTACAATACAATTCCCTTGACATGAGTGTGTGAAAATCGCATCTTTATCACCATGAATATAAATTGCGTCTTTGTTAGGTTTATCTTGATTCCATTCAATGACATTTTTAATAGCCCAATCTAAATAACGTTTATCACTAACCGATAAATATTTTTTGTAAAGTTCTACTCGTTTAGTAACTGTTTCTCCAAAAGCATATTTTGCAAGAACATCAATATTGCTTACCAATTGAGTTGGCAAAATTTTATAAGCCTTAGTAAACTTCATCAATTTCATACGCTTAGGTAATTCATGTTTAGATTTTACACTAGACACTACAATAAGTTTTCTAAGGGTCATATACTTACTCATTTCTTGAACTAAAATTCCTCCAAAAGACACTCCAAGCAGTACAATATTATCATGCTTAATTTTAGTAATCATTCGTTTGGCATACGACTCTAGAGATTCTTTCTCATTAGGTATCATCCATTCCAACCAATGTATCTTAAATTGTTTTTCAGGCAGCTTGATATGCTCAAAAATTGTTGGATTCGCAGCCATGCCAGGCATAAGGTAAACATGTATGATTTTATTAGACATAACTATTTAAAAATCAGTTGTTTTTAGTATATGTTAATTTTTTTGTAAATTTGTTTCACAAAACTATATAAATCTATAGTTCTACCCTACCAACCATTGAATTAAATACTAATTATTATGATTGATGCAGCTGAACTGACTGACAATGACTTTTTACGTCAATTTGAACTAAAGGTTGATGATGAACTTGCTAAAATAGAGTACGCTCTACAAGATCGAAAAATTTTCTTAACAAAACTTATCATTCCAGAGGCTATTAAATCTGAAGATTTTGCTGAAGAATTTCTGACTTTAGTTTTTGAAAATATTGCAGAACGCAATATTAGCGTTGTACCAACAAGTCCGGAAATAGCAAAGTTTATTAGACGACACCGAAAATACAAAAAAATGTTGCCTGTTGGAATTAGAATATAATTCTTAATACATAAAGTATAAAAAAAACCGAAACATTTGTGTTTCGGTTTTTTTTATATGCATTAATTCTAACTATAATCTAGTATAAGTAAGTGTGAGGTCTCTAAACTCTATAATTTCTGTAAAATCTTCATTATAAATTTCAATAGCATTTTCAAAAACTCTATCAAACTGATTATTGCTTATGACTGAAACAACATCATGAAACTCAACTGTATTATTTTCATAAATATAAGGAGTAGCAAAACTTGTATAACCTTCTACACATTCTATAATGATATTATAGTTTCCGTTTAAATCAGACTTATAAATATTTACTACATGATGAAATGTATCATTTGCTGCAAGCGTACCATCAGTTTTGAATACAATTTCTTCATTAACGTCACAACCAATTTCTTTAATGATATCACTATTTTTAACGTTGTCATCATTAATGTCAACTAAAAATCCAACATCATAACCTGTAAGCTTCCATACACCAACAACCGATGGTTCATCAACTAACTCATCAGAATCGTCACTTGAACAGGACAACGAAAACAAGGCTAAACATGTTAAAATTATAATTCTCTTGTACATAATACTTACTATTTATCAAATACATCGGAAATGTAAACGTATTATTAGTAGTACTACTAATAATTAGACAAATACAGCTAAATTATAGATAAAATGTATGTTATGACTATTCAATTATATGATTAGTGAAGGACTGTAGATTCTTTTACAAAATCAAATCGAACCAATCCATCTTCATCTATTTTAGTCAATTCAACCTCGTGTAAAGTATTCACTAATTCAGGATGCCAAGGTGCTTTTACCTTCACATAGTTTTCAGTAAAACCATGAATATAACCTTCTTTGTTTTCACCTTCAAACAATACAGTGCGCTGACTTCCTATTTGAGATTCATAAAAAGCTCTTCGTTTTTTTGCTGAAAGACCACGTAACATCTTACTTCGCTTTGCACGTACTTTTTTAGGTACAACACCATCAAGTGAAGCTGCTACAGTATTTTCACGTTCAGAATAGGTAAACACATGTAAATAAGAAATATCCAGTTCGTTTAGAAAATTATACGTTTCTAAAAACAACTCATCGGTTTCACCAGGAAAGCCAACAATAACATCAACACCAATACAAGCATGAGGCATAACTTCTTTTATTCTAGAAACACGATCTACATACAATTCTTTCATATAGCGACGACGCATCAATTTAAGAAGTGTATTGCTTCCACTTTGTAAAGGAATATGAAAATGAGGAACGAATGTTTTGCTCTGAGCCACAAAATCGATGGTTTCATTTTTAAGCAAATTGGGTTCAATTGAAGAAATTCTTAAACGCTCAATACCTTCAACGTTATCTAATGCCTGAACCAATTCAAAAAAGGTATGTTCGTGTTTTTTATTTCCAAACTCTCCTTTTCCGTAGTCACCAATATTTACACCTGTAAGTACTATTTCTTTAATGTTTTGCTCAGAAATTTCTTTAGCATTTTTAAGAACATTTTCTAAAGTATCACTTCTAGAAATTCCTCGAGCCAAAGGAATCGTACAATAGGTACATTTATAATCGCAACCATCTTGCACTTTTAAAAAGGCTCGTGTTCGATCTCCAATAGAGTAACTCCCAACATAAAAATCGGCATCCTGAATCTCACAGCTATGCACTTCTCCCATATCATTTTTAGTCAAATCATTTAAGTAGCTTGTGATATTGAATTTTTCAGTTGCTCCTAAAACTAAATCTACACCATCAACATCTGCTAATTCTTGAGGTTTAAGTTGCGCATAGCAACCTACTGCAGCTACAAAAGCATCAGGATTTACTTTTTGCGCTTGTTTTACAATGGACTTAAATCGCTTATCTGCATTTTCGGTAACAGAACAGGTGTTAATCACATAAATATCTGCGCTTTCTTTAAAATCCACGCGCTCAAAGCCTTCCCAAGAAAAATTTCTAGCAATTGTAGAAGTTTCAGAAAAATTGAGCTTACAACCTAAAGTATAAAATGCGACTTTTTTATTCATATCTCGATTAGTATTTCCGTGAGCACAGAAATCTATTTATATTTACTCGTTTCTAATTTAGAGTGGGCAAATTTACAATTAATGAGCAATATCCTAAAATCTGTGTGTAGCAAATATTCAATTACTGTATTGATTTTAAGCGTTTTTACCTCTTTTTTGTTTTTTTCTTGCGGAAATGATTCAAATACAAACAAAAATCATCTTGTTTTTAAATACAATGAACATAAAAATATTGGTTCATTAGATCCTGCTTTTGCGAAAGACAATGCAGATATTTGGGCTATAAATCAGTTATTTAACGGATTGGTACAAATGGATGAAAGTCTTAATGTTCAGCCTTGTATTGCAAAGCATTGGACAATTTCTGAAGATGCACTCACCTATTCCTTTTCGCTTCGAAATGATGTCAAGTTTCATAAGCATAATTTATTTGGAAAAGATTCCACTCGAACCGTTACAGCTTCAGACTTTGAATATAGTTTCAATCGTTTGTTAGATAAAAAAATAGCATCTCCAGGAAGTTGGACACTTAATAAAGTAGACACTTTTCAAGCTGTAAATGACACACTGTTCCAAATTAAACTAAAGCAAGCATTTCCAGCGTTTCTCGGACTACTCACCATGAAATATTGCTCTGTGGTTCCGAAGGAAATTGTTGAGCATTACCAATCTGATTTTAGAGCGAATCCAATAGGCACTGGTCCGTTTAAATTTAAGCGTTGGGAAGAAAATCTAAAACTCGTTTTTCGTAAAAATTACAACTACTTTGAAAAAGATCAAAATGGAAAACCATTGCCATACCTTGAAGCAGTTGCCATTACATTTTTACCTGACAAACAAAGCGAATTTTTACAATTTGCACAAGGCAATATTGATTTTGTTTCTGGTTTAGATGCGTCTTATAAAGATGAAATTTTAACTGCAAGCGGACGTTTAAGAACATCATATCAAAACGATGTTAATATGATTCGTGGTCCATATTTAAATACCGAATATTTGGCATATTTTATGGAAACAGAAGTTCCTGAACTACAATCTGATCTGCTTCGGAAAGCTATTAACTATGGATTTGATCGCCAAAAAATGATGACGTATTTGCGTAACGGAATAGGTATTCCTGCACATGGAGGTTTTATTCCAAAAGGACTTCCTGGTTATAATAATTCAATTGGTTTTAGTTTTCAACCAGAAAAAGCTAAACAATTAGTCGAACAATTTAAAACTGAAACTGGTATTACAAATCCTGAAATTACGATTACAACCACAAGCAATTATTTAAGTTTTTGTGAGTACATACAGCGAGAACTTCAAAAAATTGGTATGACTGTTAATGTTGATGTGATTCCTGCAGCCACTTTAAAAGATGCCAAAGCCAACGGAAAACTAGATTTGTTTAGAGCAAGTTGGGTTGCCGATTATCCTGATGCAGAAAATTATTTATCGTTGTATTACAGTAAGAATTTTGCACCTAATGGTCCAAATTACACACACTTTAAAAGCGATTTGTTTGACCAATGGTATGAAGACGCATTTACTATTACAGATACAAAACAACGCGAATTATTGTACACAAAAATGGATAGCCTAGTCATGGCCAAAACACCTGTCGTTCCTTTATTTTATGATGAAGTGGTACGATTTACTCGAAAAAAGGTTTCTGGTTTGGGAATTAATCCGATAAATTTATTGGATTTAAAACGTGTGAAGAAAACGAAGTAATCCTATTTGCCTTTTTATGACTTCTCGATACAAAATTCTTACAGAATTTCACTCGAAGTGACTCATATATTGACATTTAGTATCTAATCAATAGATATCGTGTTAAGACAATTTTTATAACAACTCACCTTAACTCACTTAGAGTGATTTGCTTTAGCAAATTGTATCGAGAATTTAGTTAGCTATTGTAAAATAATAGATGTCATCTTCACCTTTTCCGCCTTCTCTGTTAGACGACAAATAACCCGATTTTCCATCAGTAAGCAATTCAAAACACATATCGTCAGCTTCACTATTAATTGGTGCAGACATCAATACTGGCTTGCCAAACTTTCCGTCAGAATCCATTTCTACTCTATAAATATCTAAACCTCCAATACCTTTAGCTCTATCTGAAGAAAAATACAATACATTGCCTTCTGTGATATAAGGAAACATTTCCTTTCTAGGAGAATTAACATGTGCTCCTATATTCTCTATTTTTCCATACTTATTATTTCCTAGAATTTTCACTCTAAAAATATCTGTTGGACCTTTAGCTTGCGGAATGTTAGATGTAAAGTATAAATATTGTCCGTCTGGACTTACTGAAGGATGCGCATACGAATAACGTTCGTCACAAAACGGAAGCGGTTTAAATTTCATGTAGCCTTTACCTTCAACATATTCGCCACGTTCCATTCGTAAGTTTCTGGTCTTGTCGTCATATTTATATACATCACCACGTTTTTTTTCGTTAGTAGTGGCATACATATATTTCCCATCTACACTAAATCCTGCACTCGAACTGTTAAATACAAAGCGATCGGAAGACACAAATTCCTTAGCATTAACAATTTCACCATCTTTAGTCATTTCGCCATGATATAAAGTAAATATTTGTTGATTGCCACTGTTGCGTTCAACGGTTCCGAAGCTATTTACTTTATATCTAGAAAAATAAACGATATTATCTTTAACATGCACGACACCATATTGACTAAGTTCATCGTTGATGCTAATATTTTTTAGAGTGTAGGTTTCGTTTTGAGAACTAACAGAAATTGTAAAGATTAATGTTAGAATAAGTAGGTACTGCTTCATTGTAATTAAATTTAGTCGTCCTTTTTTCGCCATTGTTTAGTGTCTTCAAAAACCTGTTCAAGAATTGCTTTATCCATATCTGAAAACTCAACAGCTCTACGTTTCATCACTACTTTTGCTACTTCAAACGCTTTTTTTGTGAGATAGGTTGTAAATCCTGAATTTCCACCCCAACTAAAGCTAGGCACAAAATTTCTAGGAAAACCGCTTCCAAATATATTGGCACTAACACCAACAACTGTACCAGTATTAAACATGGTATTGATTCCGCATTTACTGTGATCTCCCATCATCAATCCGCAAAACTGCAAACCGGTTTTAGCAAAACCTTGCGTTTCGTAATTCCAAAGGCGAACTTCGGCATAATTATTTTTTAGGTTAGAATTATTAGTATCAGCTCCGAGATTACACCATTCACCAAGCACAGAATTTCCTAAAAATCCATCATGACCTTTATTTGAATAACCAAATATTACCGAATTATTCACCTCTCCTCCAACTTTACTATGAGGTCCAACCGTCGTTGGTCCGTAAATTTTTGCTCCTAATTTAAGTGTTGCATAATCACATAAAGCAAAAGGACCTCTAACGATACTGCCTTCCATTACTTCAGCATTTTTGCCAATATAAATTGGTCCAGAACTCGCATTTAAAGTAACAAATTCAAGCTTTGCGCCTTCCTCAATAAAAATATTTTGAGCATTTAATGTATTTACTGAATTAGGAATAGCTTGCGATTTTCGATTATGTGTCAACAACTCGAAATCGGCTTGAATAGCATCTCCATTTTTTGAAAAAATATCCCAAGTGTTTTCAATTTTTATGACATCTGTATCATATTCAATAGCATCATAGGTATCAAAATCAACTTCATCTTGAGTGTCTTTAGAAAAAAATGCAATCACATCTTCATTTTGAAAAATAGCTTGATTCTCTTTGAGATTTTTCACCATTGTCATCAATTCTTTGTTAGGAAGATAAGATGCATTAATCATGACATTCTCTTCCATTTCTACCATTGGAAATTTTTCAGAAAGGTAATCTTCTGTTAATGTTGTTGTGGTAAACCCTAAATGCTTTTCCCATTTTTCTCTTATAGTTAAAATACCAACTCTTATATCTGCAACTGGTCTGGTAAAAGTAAAAGGCAATAGATTATTACGTGAAGGACCATCAAAAAGTATGTAGTTCATAGCTGAGTTAAAGTTTTGAATTAAAAAATCTTAAACAGAAATTGACACCTCAAAAGTAGCTTAATTACTGAAAACAAAAAAGCCTTCGAGGGAAATCCTGAAGGCTTCAATATATAATGTAATAACGCTTATTTCTTAAATTTAGCGTATTTGTTTTTGAATTTATCAATACGACCAGCAGTATCTACTAATTTAGATTTTCCAGTGTAATATGGATGAGATGTTCTTGAAATTTCCAATTTAACTACTGGATATTCAACACCATCTACTTCAATTGTTTCATTAGTATCTGCAGTTGACCTAGTTAAAAACACGTCGTCATTAGACATATCTTTAAACGCTACAAGTCTATAATTTTCTGGATGTATTCCTTTTTTCATCTCTTTAACTTTAAAAATCCTTACTATTTTGGAGGTGCAAATTTAAGTATTTTTTGTAAATTACCAATAATTTATTTCTTTTTTTATTTGCTTCATCATTGTAACAAATTTAATCAATAATACACTAACCAAACATATAAACTAAATAATCAACTCAATTATGGAAACTGAAAAAATTTCAACAGGAAAATTTGCAATGAATTATGGCATCATCTTAGGTGTTGTAATGATTGTACTAAATGTTATAAGCTATGTTACTGGACAAGCTATGGAAGGTGCTCAATGGCCACAAGTAATCTATTATATAATTTTTCCTATTGTTATTATGTATGCTATTAGCAAATATAAAAGTCATAATGCTAATATACTCACATTAGGAAATGCTATTAAATTAGGTGTTGTTATCGGAATTATAAGTGCTATTGTTTATATTCTTTATGGCTTTCTTTTTAATTATGTGATTGACCCAGAATTTATGCCGCAACTTAAGGAGCTTAGTGTAGAAAAAATGATAGAACAAAACCCAGACATGCCTCAAGCTCAAATAGATCAAAGTATTAAATTTATGGAAATGATGTTTAATCCGTTAATTGGATCTGCATTTTGGATAGCTATGAGTGCACTTTTTGGATTAATTTGGTCATTAATTGGCGGATTAGTAATGAAAAGTAAATCTTAATTAGAGCTTAAAAAAAATCAGTACTTTTGAATACTAGAATATTTAAAATTATTGAATGAACATATCAGTAGTCATACCACTACTTAACGAACAAGACTCTTTAAAAGAACTATACGATTGGATTGCAAAAGTCATGCAGTCCAATCGTTTTTCGTATGAAATCATTTTTATTGATGATGGCAGTACAGATGATTCTTGGTTAATCATTATGCAATTGTCTCAACAAGATGAAAACGTTAAAGGCATTCGGTTTTTAAAAAATTTCGGAAAATCACAAGCCTTACATGCTGGTTTCGCAAAAGCTCAAGGTGATGTTGTGATTACGATGGATGCTGACTTGCAAGATAATCCAGAGGAAATCCCAGAGCTTTACAATATGATTATTGTAGATAAATACGATCTGGTTTCTGGTTGGAAGAAAAAACGATACGACTCATTTTTATCAAAAAATTTACCATCAAAACTCTTTAATTGGGCAGCAAGGCGAACTTCAGGTGTTAAACTAAACGACTTTAATTGTGGCTTAAAAGCTTATGACAATAAAGTCGTGAAACACATTGAAGTCAGTGGAGAAATGCATCGTTATATTCCAGTTCTAGCCAAAAATGCTGGCTTTACCAAAATAGGAGAAAAAGTAGTTCAGCATCAAGCTAGAAAATATGGCGAAACAAAATTTGGAATGGACCGATTTATCAATGGCTTTCTAGATTTAATTACCATTTGGTTTATTTCCCGTTTCGGTAAAAGACCAATGCACCTATTTGGTGCTTTAGGTGTATTAATGTTTGGTATTGGCTTTGCTTTTTCACTATATCTTGGTATTGATAAATTATTCTTAAATCCAACTGGACGCCTAATCACTCAACGTCCACAATTTTATATTGCACTAGTCACCATGATTATTGGTACTCAATTTTTTGTCGCAGGATTTTTAGGAGAAATTATTTTAAGAACTAAAGAAAATAAACAACGTTACTTAATAAAGCAAAAATTAAACTTGTAAATCTTACGTTAAAATCAATATCAGTTTTACAAGAAACACATTTTGAAACATTTACTTTTACAGCATACTTTAATAAATTATGAAACATATTGAACCTCAACTTCTAGAACGTGTAAACACATGGTTAACACCAACTTTTGATAGCGAGACTAAAGATTATATAAAAAATTTAATAGCAAACGACACCAAAGAACTCAAAGAAAGTTTTTATAAAGATCTTGAATTTGGAACTGGCGGAATGCGTGGTGTGATGGGAATTGGCACCAACCGAATTAATAAATTTACACTTGGAAAAAACACTCAAGGCTTAAGTAATTATTTAAAACAGTCTTTTCCTGATGAAGCTTTAAAAGTTGCCATTGCTTTCGATTGCAGACATAACAGTAAATCTTTGGCTAAAGTAGTTGCAGATGTGTTTTCTGCTAACGGAATTAAAGTGTTTTTGTTTGAAGATTTACGTCCTACTCCTGAGTTATCGTTCACCTTAAAGCATTTAAATTGTCACTGCGGAATAGTTTTAACGGCATCACACAATCCTCCTGAATATAATGGTTACAAAGTGTATTGGCAAGATGGTGGACAATTAGTTCCGCCTCAAGATGCTGAAATTATTTCAGAAATTAATCGATTAGACTATTCTGAAATTAAATTTGAAGCTAACGACAATTTAATAGAATATATAGGAAATGAAGTTGATGACATATTCATTAATAAATCTATTAAAAACGGAAGCTTTAGCACTTCATCACAAGCTAAAGAAAAGCTCAATATTGTCTTTACATCGCTTCATGGAACCTCAATTACTGCTATTCCTGAAACCTTAAAACGAGCTGGCTACACCAATGTTCAAATTGTTGAAGAACAACGCGAACCTAATGGCGATTTCCCAACGGTTAAATCACCTAATCCTGAAGAGCCAGAAGCACTAAAAATGGCAATGGAATTGGCAGAAAAAACCAATGGAGACATTGTGATTGGAACCGATCCTGATTGTGATCGCTTAGGTGTTGTTGTTAGAAATTTAGAAGGCGAATTGGTCATTCTTAACGGAAATCAGACCATGGTATTAATGACTAATTTCTTATTAAAGCAATGGAAAAATCAAAATAAAATTAATGGCAATCAATTTGTAGGTTCTACCATTGTATCAACACCAATGATGTCTGCACTTTGCAACGCTTACGATGTTGAATGTAAAATAGGACTTACAGGTTTTAAATGGATTGCTAAGATGATTAAAGACTTTTCGTCAATGGATTTTATTGGTGGTGGCGAAGAAAGTTTCGGTTTTATGGTTGGTGATTTTGTTAGAGATAAAGATGCTGTAACCTCTACGCTTCTTGCTTGCGAAATTGCTGCTCAAGCTAAAGAGAAAGGCATTTCAGTATATAAAGAGTTAATAGAACTCTATGTAAAACATGGGTTTTATAAAGAACGATTGGTATCTCTAGTTAAAAAAGGTATTGAAGGTGCTCAAGAAATCAAGCAAATGATGATCGATGCTCGTAAAAATCCGTTACAGCAAGTTAATCATTCTAAAGTTATAAAAATTGAAGACTACCAATTGTCAATATCCAAAGATTTAACTACAGGAAAAGAAACAACCATCGATGTACCAAAATCTAATGTCTTGATTTATTATACTGAAGATGGAAGTAAAATAGCCTTACGACCTAGTGGTACTGAACCTAAAATTAAATTTTACATCAGTGTTAATACAACATTAGACAATGTGGCAGACTTTAAAACTACGGAACAAAAATTGGAAACTAGAATTGATGCTATCCTTAAGGATATGAATTTAAACTAAATGAATTATTTAAAAAAACTTTCTCGGTTTCTATTACCATATAAGCGTTATGCGATACTAAACATTATTTGTAATGTCTTTTATGCATTCTTCAGTACACTTGCTATGGTATCTCTAATGCCAATGATAAATGTACTGTTTGGTGAAGGCGAAAAAGTACATACAAAACCAAATTACGAAGAAATTGATAGTATAAAAGATTATGCTGAAACCTATCTCAATTATTTAGTAACTACAACTACTGAATCTGATGGCCCAGAACAAGCCCTACTCTATATGATTATTCTTATTATTAGTATGTTTTTACTAAAGAATATCTTTAACTATATGGCTTTGTTTTTTATAACGTTTTTACGAAATGGAATCTTAAAAGACATTAGAGATGAAGTCTATGATAAAGTTATTTCATTACCTATTTCCTACTACTCCGAAAAACGTAAAGGAGATATTATCGCTCGTATTTCTGGTGATGTTGGTGAAGTGAAAAGTTCAATGTTATCTGTTTTAGAGTTAATTGTTAAAGAACCTTTAACCATTCTCTTTGCAATTATTACAATGTTTGTAATTTCTACTAAGCTTACCATTTTTGTTTTTATTTTTATTCCTATTGCTGGTTTTATAATTTCAAGAATTGGTAAAAGCTTAAAACGAAAATCTGAGCGTGTACAACGTGAACAAGGTATCTTTTTATCTACGCTTGAAGAAACTTTGGGAGGCTTAAAAGTCATTAAAGGATTTAATTCTGAAAAACGATTCAATAGAAAATTTCAAGAATCTACAAGTCGGTTTTTTAGATTTTCAAACACCTTAACCAATCGACAAAATTTAGCGTCGCCAACTAGTGAAGTTTTAGGCATTGCTACTATTGCTTGTCTGTTATGGTATGGCGGAAAAATGGTAATGGTAGACCAAACCTTATCTGGAGGTGCTTTTATTGGTTATATGGCATTGGCTTATCAAATTTTAACACCTGCAAAAGCCATAAGTAAAGCCAGTTATAAAGTAAAAGCTGCAAATGCAGCTGCAGATCGTATTTTAGAAATTATTGAAACTGAGAGTTCTCTTAAAGATAAAGATAATGCGATTAACAAAACTGATTTCACTTCTGAGGTTGCTATCAATAACATTTCGTTTAAGTATGAAGATGATTTAGTTTTAAAAGACTTCACCATTAAAGTCCCAAAAGGCAAAAGTGTGGCTTTAGTCGGACAATCTGGTAGTGGAAAATCAACCATTGCTAATTTAGTGACACGTTTTTATGATGTTAATGAAGGAAGTATCACAATTGATGGAACAGACATTAGAGACATGACCAAACATTCCGTTAGAGGATTAATGGGATTAGTAACTCAAGATTCTATTCTATTTAATGATACCATTAGAAACAACATTCTTATTGGAAAAGAAGATGCTACAGATGAAGACATTATAGATGCTTTAAAAATTGCCAATGCTTGGGAATTTGTTAAAGACCTTAAAGACGGATTAGATGCTAATATTGGTGATTCTGGCGGAAAACTTTCTGGCGGACAAAAACAACGTTTAAGTATTGCAAGAGCTGTTTTAAAGAATCCACCTATTATGATTCTCGATGAAGCTACGTCTGCTTTAGATACTGAAAGCGAACGCTTAGTACAAGTCGCTCTTGAAAACATGATGAAAAACAGAACCTCTATTGTCATTGCTCATAGATTGTCTACCATTCAAAATGCCGACGAAATTATTGTGATGCAAAAAGGGGAAATTGCAGAACAAGGAACTCACAACGAGCTTATAGCCAAAAATGGTGTCTATAAAAAATTAGTCGATATGCAGAGTTTTGAATAAAATAACTTAACACAATACAAACAGAAAAGGACGCAATTTAAATTGCGTCCTTTTCATTTCTAATACCAGATTTGGGGACACTGGTATTATATAACTAAGTAGGTCAAGCTGAAGCAAACATAGAACAAAAAATTGGTTCAAACAAGAAAAAAATGCATTTCATCGTTATTTTTTTACACTTAATCGATGTTTTAAATCATAACATGCTGATTACATGAATTTTAACATTTAAACAATTTTTCATTAAACTTTTAGTATTTTCATAAGTCTAAAGAAAAAACAAGTTTTTGACAGAAGAACAACAATTTATTAAAAGACTAAACTCTAAAAGCACAAAAGAAGCTGCCTTTACTGAGCTCTTACAACTGTATAAAGAACGTTTGTATTGGCACATTCGACATATTGTAAAATCTCATGAAGATGCAGATGATGTTTTACAAAACACTTTTATTAAAGTATATCGAAATATTGATAAGTTTAAAGGCGACAGCAAATTGTATTCTTGGATGTATCGTATTGCGACCAATGAATCTATTACACACATAAATAAGAATTCAAAACGGATGCAATTATCTTCCGAAGAGTATCAAAATAAAGCCATTAATAATTTACAAGCAGACATCTATTTTGAAGGTGATGAGTTTCAAATACAATTACAAAAAGCGATTGCTACATTACCAGAAAAGCAACAATTGGTATTTAATATGAAGTACTTTGAAGATATAAAATATAAAGACATGTCTGAAATTTTAGACACGAGTGAAGGTGCTTTAAAAACATCATATCATTTAGCTGTAAAAAAAATTGAAGCTTTTTTAACTAAAGATTAAACGCTGTAATAAAAAAGTAGTCTTATATTAAAATGAAACATAAAAAATTAGAACATATCAAATCCGCAGGTTTTAAAACACCTCATAATTATTTTGAATCCTTTGATGCAAAATTGAAAAAACGCTTGTCTGAAAACAAACCACTTGATAACATTGAAACTTCGGGATTTAAAGTTCCAGATCAATATTTTAAAACCTTAGATGCCAAAATTTCAAGTCAGCTTAAACACGACAAACCTGTTGTTACTTTAAAATCAAAACAAGTCTTGTATTACTCCATTGCAGTTGCAGCATCAATAGTTTTACTATTTGGTATCTTTTTTTCTGCCGAAACAGTAACCAACACTCCTAGTTTTGAAACTTTAGAAATGGCTTCAATCGAAAACTATTTATATACCGAAGATTATACACATCTAGAGTTAGCTTCACTATTAACCGAAGACGAACTATCTCAAGATAATTTTATAAGCCTTGACATTTCAGAAAACACAATAGAAACCTATTTGTTAGATAACATAAATATTGAAGACTTAATAGAATAAATAAAATGAAAAAGACAATAATCACTATCGTTTTTATAGTACTAGCGCTAAATGTATTTAGTCAGCAAAAAGAACGAAGAGAACACATTAAAGCATTAAAAATAGCTTTTATTACAGAAGAATTAGAATTAACTGAAGACGAAGCGCAAAAGTTTTGGCCTATTTATAATGCTCATGAAAAAGAAATGGAAATGCTTAGACTTAATGCTCGAGAAAAACGACATAATTTAAACCTCGAATCCCTTTCTGAAACTGAAGCAAAAAAAGCATTAGTAGATATGCTAAACTTTGAAAGTGAATTGCAGAATAAAAAATCTGATTTAGTTGAAAGCTTACTTACAGCTATTCCTGCAAAAAAAGTCCTTAAACTTCATTTAACCGAAGAAGCGTTTAAAAAGCGTATGCTTAAAGAAATGAGAAATCGTCGTGAGAAATTTAAACGGAATTAAATTTCTTTTAAATTTAAAATTGTTGTTGTGGTCTATTCAAACGTAAAGCTATTAACAGCAGCAACTCCCTTTAAACATTTTGGAACGTTTGGTGCTTCAGTAGTACTAGCTACATAATGATACACACCATCAGGATACTCAATAGTAGCAGCTGTAATTCCACCACATTCATCCAAACCAGTAGGTTCAACTTCATAAGCATAAATAGGAAAACCATCTTTAGCAAAACCAACCAGCTTGTTACCAGAAACTTGGTCTACCAAAGTACATGAAACTTCCGTAATACCATGAGACATCAATACTTGGTTCATAGTTTCTGATATAAAATGCAATTGATAAAAACCTTCAGAATTATAACGACCACCACAAGGATCTAATGCTGGTAGTTTAGCAACTCCAATTTCAGACATATCAATCACAGATGGCAAATCGCCATGAATTGAAACACCATTAACAGAAACACCTATAAATTCTTCAATCGCTATTACAGAATTACTTGTAGCCAAAACTGGTACTTTAGGTATTAAATAAGTAAATTCTAAATCATCGTTTGGAACAGGTTCTAAACAAAAAGAAAAACCTCCTGGATTTGGTGGACCAGATAAATCATCAATAAACACATTTCCACTATTGTCTGTAATATTGTAACCATCTGTTTCCATAGCACTAAACAAGTCTGTATCTATAACCTGAAAACCAGAATTGGTCATACCATCATAAAATACTAATCCAGCAATGTCGTTTATAGTTTCAGGACAAAATGAACCATTATTAATTGGACTTCTCGAAAAGACTAATTTGTAACATTCGCCTTCAGAACCATCTTCTAAAGTACAATTAACGGTTTCAAAAGAAATTAAAGACGTAGCATTAAAAAATGATTCTTGAATTAACTCTTCAGTTAAGTCATCATCATTATCATCATCATTTGTATTACTATCATCACTACTATTACAAGCAACTAGTGAAATCATTAATATCAATGTGTAAAACAGCCTTAAATACTTTAAGCATTCTACATGTATATTCATTGTAATCATTCTAATACTATTGTTTTATTTTAAGAAAAAGCGTCACTAAGTTAATAATACATTTGTAATAAGCATTAAAATATCGCAACTTTTAATGTACCTTTGCATGCTTAATTTTTTACAATGCGCTTACACAGAAATTTATGTTTTGCAGTTATTGATGGTTTAACATTAATCTTCAATGAAGGTCATTATGCAGATAAAGTGATTCAACAACTACTTAAACGTGATAAACGTTGGGGAAGTCGTGATCGTGCTTTTGTTGCCGAAACCACTTATGATATTGTTCGTTGGAAACGTTTATACGCTGAAATTGCTGAAGTAAAGGCGCCTTACGACAGAGATAATCTTTGGCGCATGTTTGCGGTTTGGGCAACATTGAAAGGCATTAAACTTCCAGATTGGAAATACTTTGAAACTACGCCTACTCGAAAAATTAAAGGTCGATTTGATGAATTATCTAAAATTAGAAAGTTTAGAGAATCTGTTCCTGATTGGATGGACGAATTAGGTGTTACTGAATTAGGCGAAAGCCTTTGGACTAAAGAAATCGCAAAACAGAATGAGCAAGCTGACGTCATTCTTAGAGTGAATACTTTAAAAACATCAAAAAAAGACCTTCAGCAAAAATTACAATCTGAAAACATAGAAACTGAGTTTTTACCCAACCATCCTTCTGCTTTAAAATTAAAAGAACGTGCTAACGTCTTTAAAACTGAAGCTTTCAAAAATGGCTGGTTTGAAGTTCAAGATGCATCTTCTCAATTGGTTGCCGATTTTTTAGACGTTCAACCAGGAATGAAAGTGGTTGATGTTTGTGCTGGTGCTGGTGGAAAAACGTTACATCTTGCATCCTTAATGCAAAACAAAGGGCAGATCATTGCGATGGATATTTACGAAAGTAAATTAAAAAAACTCAAAGTTAGAGCGCGTCGAAATGGTGTTCATAATATAGAATTAAAAGTGATTGATTCTACAAAACCCATCAAAAAACTACATGGTAAAGCCGATCGCTTATTAATCGATGCACCTTGCTCAGGCTTAGGTGTTTTAAGACGAAACCCAGACTCTAAATGGAAACTTGAGCCTGAGTTTATAGAAAATATTAAAAAAACACAGGCTGAAGTATTACAACAATACTCTAAAATGGTTAAACCTGGCGGAAAAATGGTTTATGCGACCTGCTCTGTATTGCCTTCTGAAAATAAACAACAGGTTGACACTTTTTTAACAACTGAACTCGGAAAAGAGTTTACCTTTGTAAAAGACAACAATATTTTTGCTCATAAATCTGGATTTGACGGATTTTATATGGCATTGCTTGAAAAGAAAAAATAAAATTTATAGAATGAAATTCCTTTACACCTTATTAGTTGGTTTAATTACCTTAACAGCTTCGGCTCAAATTCCTAATGGTTATTACGATCATGCTACTGGAACAGGTTATACTTTAAAAACACAGTTAAAACGAATCATTAACAATGTTGACGATCCTGAAATCAATAATTCTGTTGAAGAAGAACACAACCCTCAAAGTTATAACGCATTAGATAATTTTAACTCAACTTATGAAAGAGATTACTATTATGAAACCAATGGTAGTAATACCATTCTAGATATCTATTCTGAAAATCCAAACGGTTCAGATCCATATACATTTTCTCCAGGTTCTGATGAATGTGGAAATTATAGTAGCGAAGGTGATTGCTATAACAAAGAGCACGTAATTCCGCAATCTGTTTTTGGTTCACAAGCGCCAATGTATAGTGATGCACATCATTTAGTTCCTGCCGATGGTCGTGTTAACGGATTTAGAGGTAGCCATCCTTTTGGACGAGTTGATGATAACCAACTAGTAAACCAATCTGGTATTACAAATCCTACACAAAATGGCAGCAAGCTTGGAGACAACTTAAATAGTGGTTATTCTGCTGGATATTCTAATACAGTTTTTGAGCCAATTGACGAATTTAAAGGTGACATTGCTCGAATCTATTTCTATTTTGTAACACGTTATGAAGATCAAATTTCATCATGGAGTTCTTATCCTATGTTTGATGGAAGCTCAGATAAAGCACTTGCTGATCCTTTCTTAAACATTTTAATCACATGGCACCAAATGGATCCTGTATCACAAAAGGAAATTGATCGTAATAATAACATTTATTATAACCATCAAAATAATAGAAACCCATTTGTAGATCATCCAGAATATGTGGCTTTAATTTGGGATACAACTCCAGATACCGAAGCTCCAACTGAACCAACAAACTTAGTCGCTTCAAATCCTACTGACAATAGTATCGATTTAACATGGACAGCTTCTACAGATAATGTTGCTGTGGCTTCATATGACATCTATGTTGATGGAACCAATACATTTAATACCACAGGAACTTCATTTACAGCTACAGGATTAACAGCAAATACAAACTACTGTTTTACTATAAAAGCTAAAGATAATTCTGGAAATGAATCTGATTTTAGTAACCAAGATTGTGAAACCACAACAAATAATGGAAGCTCTGGAGGAGATATCGATATTTTCTTTTCAGAATACATGGAAGGAAGTAGCAACAATAAGACTTTAGAAATTGCAAACTTTACAGGAGCAGATGTTAATTTATCTGCTTATACAATTAAGCTAAGTACAAATGGATCTGGTGTTTGGACATCAGGATTCTCTTTCCCTAATGGAGCAACAATAATTAACGAAGATGTTTATGTTATTGCAAATGGAGGTTCTACACTGTGTACAGATGAATATGACTATTTAAATAATGACATGACGTCTTTTAATGGTAATGATGCCATTGGTTTATTCAAAAATGACGTACTTCTTGACATCATTGGAGAACTAGGAAATGCTGATGTATATGCTGAAAACACTATTTTAATTAGAAAACCAACTGTAGATAGACCTACAACTACATTCGATATTGTAAATGAATGGGATGTTGCTAACAACTGTGACGATCTTGGTAGCCATACACAAACACTAAGTATTGCCGACTTTAGTAGTAATGAATTTAAAGTATTTCCTAATCCAATTCTAAATAATTTACATATTGAGTTTAATACAGTAGAAAAAACTCAAATAGACATTTATAATGTTTTAGGCAAACGTGTGATTTCAAAAACCATAATGACTTCAGAAATAATTCAGACCCAAAACTTATCGCAAGGCATATATATATTGCGAATAACACAAGGCAATAGTACGTTCAGTAAAAAATTGATAAAGAATTAAGTTCTAAATATCTAATTACAAAAGACCAATATAAAATAATAATGTATTGGTCTTTTTTCGTTAATAACAACGTGAATAACTAAAAATATTCAAACACATTATATGCTTAAAATACATTGAAAAAAAGTAAATTTGCATTTTACAAAACACAACACAAATTAAGACATAATGATTCATTTCTTCGGAAACCAAAACAGTAAAGTTTTTGCTGTTCAAGCAACAAAAGAATTATCAACTGAAACCATCTCAAAATTGGTATGGCTTTTCGGCAACCAACCCAAAATACAACAAGCATCTCTCGATGCTTTTTTTGTTGGTCCACGAGCAGCAATGATTACACCTTGGAGTACCAATGCTGTTGAAATCACCCAAAACATGGGTATTGATGACATTATTAGAATTGAAGAATTTGAAACAGTAACTGAAGATTTCAAGGATTTTGACCCAATGATTTCTGAAAAATTTAATGGATTACATCAAGATTCATTTACTATAAACATTCAACCAGAACCTATTCTAAACATCAAAGATATTTCAGCTTACAACCAACAAGAAGGATTGGCGTTAAGTGATGAAGAAATAGACTACTTAGAAGGTGTTTCAAAAAAAATCGGTCGACCGTTAACCGATTCAGAAGTGTTTGGTTTTTCGCAAGTCAACTCAGAACACTGTCGCCATAAAATCTTCAACGGAACCTTTGTGATCGATGGTGAAGAAAAACCGACGTCACTTTTCAAACTGATAAAAGAAACCTCAAAGCAAAATCCTAATGATATTGTTTCTGCTTATAAAGACAATGTTGCCTTTATAAAAGGTCCAGTTGTAGAACAATTTGCACCAAAACGTGCTGATGTTCCAGAGTATTACCAAACAAAAGATTTTGAATCTGTAATTTCCTTAAAAGCTGAAACACATAACTTTCCAACCACTGTTGAGCCATTCAATGGAGCTGCAACAGGTTCTGGTGGAGAGAT
Source organism: Psychroserpens sp. S379A (assembly GCF_049800755.1). Taxonomy (NCBI): domain Bacteria; kingdom Pseudomonadati; phylum Bacteroidota; class Flavobacteriia; order Flavobacteriales; family Flavobacteriaceae; genus Psychroserpens; species Psychroserpens sp. S379A. The sequence continues at coordinate 912,330 of NZ_JBNAFQ010000001.1, forward strand.
TCGAGATAGATTAGCTGGAGGAAAAGGTTCTTTGCCTTTGGCAGGAACTGCGGTTTACATGACATCCTATTCAAGATTGAATGATGAACGTCCTTGGGAAAAGGCATTCCCAGAACGTAAATGGCTATACCAAACTCCAATGGATATTTTAATTAAGGCTTCAAATGGTGCCTCAGACTTTGGAAATAAATTTGGGCAACCTCTAATTTGTGGCTCAGTTTTAACCTTCGAACAAGATGAAGCCTCAGCTGTCATTCCGAGCGCTGCCGAGGAATCTCAACCTAGAAAACTTGGCTACGATAAAGTCATCATGCAAGCAGGTGGAATTGGCTACGGAAAAGCAGACCAAGCACTAAAGGACACTCCTAAAGCTGGAGATAAAGTGGTGATTCTTGGTGGTGAAAATTATCGCATCGGAATGGGAGGAGCTGCTGTATCTTCAGCAGATACTGGAGAATTTTCTTCAGGTATCGAATTAAACGCAGTGCAACGCTCCAATCCAGAAATGCAAAAACGTGCTGCTAATGCAGTTCGAGGTATGGTAGAAAGTGATGAAAACCATATCGTTTCTATTCACGATCATGGCGCTGGTGGACACCTAAACTGTTTAAGTGAATTAGTTGAAGACACAGGTGGACATATCAATCTAGATAAATTACCTGTTGGTGACCCAACACTTTCCGATAAAGAGATTATTGGCAACGAATCTCAAGAACGAATGGGATTAGTGATTGCCGATAAACATTTAGATACGCTGCATAAAATTGCAGATCGTGAACGCTCTCCTATTTATGATGTTGGTGAAGTCACAGGAAATGATAAATTTACCTTCGAGTCTAAATCTAATGGAAATAAACCTATGGATTTAAATTTAGAAGATATGTTTGGAAGCTCTCCAAAAACCATAATGACCGATTCTACAGTTGAAAGAAATTATGATGATATCACCTATAATTCTGATGCTTTTTACGATTATTTAGACCAACTACTTCAATTAGAAGCTGTTGCTTGTAAAGATTGGCTCACCAATAAAGTGGATCGTTGTGTTGGCGGAAAGGTAGCCAAACAACAGTGTGCTGGACCTTTACAGTTACCATTAAATAATGTTGGTGTAATGGCTCTCGATTATAATGGAAAAGAAGGTATTGCAACCTCTATTGGTCACTCGCCAATTTCTGGATTGGTAAATCCGAAAGCTGGAAGTAGAAATAGCATCACTGAAGCTTTGACCAATATCATTTGGGCGCCTCTTAAAGATGGTTTGCAATCGGTGTCTTTATCTGCCAATTGGATGTGGCCTTGTAAAAATGAAGGTGAAGATGCGCGATTATATGAAGCTGTAAAAGCCATTTCAGAATTTGCTATAGACTTAGGCATCAATGTACCTACTGGAAAAGATTCGCTTTCTATGAAGCAAAAGTATCCTGATGGCGACGTTATTTCTCCTGGAACGGTTATTATTTCGGCTGCTGCTAATTGTAATGAAATAACAAAAGTTGTTGAGCCTGTTTTTCAAAAAGACAAAGGTAACATTTACTATATCAATCTATCGCAGGACAATTTCAAATTAGGAGGAAGTTCGTTTGCTCAAATCTTAAATAAAATTGGAAACGATGTTCCTAATGTTCAGAATGCTTCATATGTAAAAACAGTATTTAATACTATTCAAAACTTAATTAAAGACAATAAAATCGTAGCAGGTCATGATGTTGCTTCAGGAGGATTGATGACAACACTACTTGAAATGTGTTTTGCCGACAATAATTTAGGTGCAGAATTGGATATTACAGAACTCAATGAAAAAGATTCGATAAAAGTTTTATTTGCTGAAAACTCCGGAATTGTATTTCAAGCGACTGATAATTCTGTAGAACACGTTTTAACCGAAGCGAATATCGAATTTTTCAATATCGGAAAAGTAACGTCTTCTGATGTTTTGAGCATCATAAACCATGATGAAGTCTTTACGATGACGGTTTCGAGGTTAAGAGACATGTGGTATAAAACCTCGTTCTTACTCGACCAAAAACAAACCGCAAATGGTTTGGCACAAGATCGTTTTGATAATTATAAAAACCAACCGTTACAATACACATTCCCTAAGCATTTTACAGGAAAACGACCTATCATGTCGAGCGTAGTCGAGACATCTCGTCCTAAAGCAGCTATCCTTCGTGAAAAAGGAAGCAACTCCGAACGTGAAATGGCAAATGCAATGTATCTCGCAGGTTTTGATGTAAAAGATGTACACATGACCGATTTAATTTCTGGTCGTGAAACCTTAGAAGACATTCAGTTTTTAGGAGCCGTTGGAGGCTTTTCAAACTCTGATGTTCTAGGTTCTGCTAAAGGTTGGGCTGGAGCTATTAAATACAACGAAAATGCCAATAAAGCAATCAAGAATTTCTTTGAAAGAGACGATACACTTTCCGTAGGTATTTGTAATGGTTGTCAGTTGTGGATGGAATTAGACCTCATCAACCCTAATCATGAGATTCATGGAAAAATGGTGCATAACGACTCACAAAAACATGAAAGCAGTTTTACTTCAGTAGAAATTCAGAAAAATAATTCTGTAATGTTATCGAGTTTAGCAGGTACGACCTTAGGTGTTTGGATTTCACATGGTGAAGGGAAGTTTAACTTACCTTATTCTGAAGACAAATATGATATCGTTGCAAAATATGGCTACGCAAAGTATCCAGCAAATCCGAATGGCTCTGACTTTAATACAGCCATGATGTGTGATGCTTCAGGAAGACATCTAGTTACTATGCCACATATTGAACGTTCTATTTTTCAATGGAATTGGGCACATTACCCAGAAAATAGAAAAGATGACGTTTCGCCTTGGCTAGAAGCTTTTGTGAATGCTAGAAAATGGATTGAGAAACTCTAAATTTTTCGTTAAAACCCTATACAAATACTAATCAACTCTAGATATTAAGGTTTATTTTGTTATTTTCGTAATCATCCTAATTGTGACTTCCTAAAATGACAAACATAACACGCCTTTTTGATTTTCCATATTACCAACTAGAACACAAGCCTAATAATTCTGCCTTGGTGACTAAGTATGATGGAAAATGGACTCCAATGTCAACTCAAGAATATCTAGATAAAGCCAATACAATTAGTCGTGCTTTATTAAGATTAGGTGTGCAAAAAAATGATAAAATTGCAATCATTTCCACAACCAACAGAACAGAATGGAATATTATGGACATTGGCATTCTTCAAGTTGGTGCGCAAAACATTCCAATTTATCCAACCATTGGTGCCGAAGATTATGAATATGTTTTAAATCATAGTGAAGCTATGTATTGTTTCGTCTCTGATGAAGAAGTACTAGAGAAAGTAAACAAAATAAAATCTAAAACTAAGCTTAAAGACGTCTATTCTTTTAATCATATTGAAAGCTGTAAAAATTATTCTGAACTTTTTGAACTTGGTAAAAATGAAAGCAATCAATCTGAAGTTGAAGCACGAAAAGATGCTGTAAAACCAGATGATTTAGCAACAATTATATATACTTCTGGCACAACTGGAAAACCAAAAGGTGTCATGCTATCACATTGGAATATTGCCAGTAATGCTCTGGATTCGTCAAAGAGAATGCCAAAAATTGAAAATGAAACAAGAGTATTGAGCTTTCTTCCTGTTTGCCATGTTTTTGAACGCGTATTAATTTATGTATATCAATACTATGGCGCTTCTATTTACTATGCTGAAGCCTTAGACAAAATTGGCGATAATGCTAAAGAAATAAAACCGAATTTAATGAGTGTGGTACCTCGATTACTCGAAAAAGTATTCGATAAAATTATGCTTAAAGGTGAAGATTTATCTGGCATTAAAAAAGCCTTATTCTTTTGGGCTGTGAGTTTAGGAGAACATTGGAAACCTTACGGCGAGAATGGAGCTTGGTATGAATTTAAGCTTAAAATAGCTAACAAACTCATCTTTAGTAAATGGCGTGAAGCTCTAGGTGGCGAATTAACAACTATGGTCTCTGGAAGCGCAGCATTACAGCCTAGATTAGCTAGAGTTTTTGGAGCTGCTAAAATGCAAGTTATGGAAGGTTACGGACTTACAGAAACATCTCCTGTTGTTTCTGTAGGAATGTATAGAGACACACATTATAAAGTAGGAACTGTAGGTAAACCTATTGACAATGTTGAGGTAAAAATAGCTGACGATGGAGAAGTTTTGATAAAAGGTCCAAATGTGATGCTAGGCTATTATAAAGATCCTGAAAAAACAGCTAGTGTGATGACTGATGATTATTTTCACACTGGAGATAAAGGCATGATAGATGAAGATGGTTTTTTAAAAATTACTGGACGCAAAAAAGAAATGTTTAAAACCTCTGGAGGAAAATACATTATACCTACACTCTTAGAAAATGACTTAAAACAATCCTTATTTATTGAACAAGTTATGGTAATTGGTGAAGGCGAAAAAATGCCAGCAGCTATCATCCAACCTAACTTCGAGTTTATTCGTGATTGGATTGAGCATAAAGCACACAATATTGGAACTTCTGAAGCCGAAATAACCTCTTCAGAGCTTGTAATAAATCGCATTCAGAAGGAAGTTGATAAATACAATAAACGCTTCGGAAAATGGGAACAAATCAAACGCTTCGAGCTTACTCCTGAAGCTTGGACTATAGAGGCTGGACACCTCACTCCTACAATGAAAATGAAACGTGATATCATCAAAGGCATTTATCAAAACCTGTACGATAAAATTTATCGCAACTAACACCTCAAAACACTTAAATACAAACACTTACAAACTTCATTTTTTCTTAATTGTGTTAAAAAATGTATATTTAACATATACTAACTAACACATTTTATTAAAATGAATACAAAAACATTTTTGATTTCTGGCTTTATTGGAGGTATAGTAGATTGGCTTTTAGGCTGGTTATTTTATGGCATTTTACTTGCAGATTATTTTCCTCAACCTAATGAATCTACCAAAACTATGATCTGTATTTTAGCAGGTTGCTTCACCTTTGGATTCTTTATGTCTTACATTTATAATAAATGGGCTAAAATTTCTACAGCAAGCACTGGTTTAAAAGCTGGAGCTATTATTGGTTTCTTTATGGGACTCAATGCTAGCCTTTTTAATGTCGCATTAAAAAAAGGTGTAACGTATGAAATGTTTGCCTTAGATGTAACAATTTCAATAATTCTTGCAGCAATTGTAGGAGCTGTTATTGGACTTGTAAACGGAAAATTAAATCCATCGACCAACTAATCTATATGTAATTAAATTTTAAAAGCGCTCATCTAACTATGAAGCGCTTTTCTTTTAACTATCAAAAATGCTATGCATGCATAATTTTTTCATAAATACTATGCGTGCATAGTATTTTTTAGTATATTTGGAAACAAATTTTACAGCATGAAAGATAAAACTATTGATTACGTTCTTAGAACCACTTGGTTAGCTGTTAACAAAATGTATAATGAAGAAGCTGCCCAATTTGGTTCTACAATGGCTACTGGGTTTGCCTTATTAAGTATAGATCCAGAAAATGGCACACCTTCTACATCCTTAGGTCCTAAAATGGGAATGGAAGCTACTAGTTTATCACGAACGCTTAAAACTATGGAAGAAAAAGGACTTATAGAACGTAAACCTAATCCTGAAGATGGTCGTGGTGTTTTAATTTACCTCACAGAGTTTGGCAGAGAAAAACGAGACTATTCAAGAGAAAAGGTACTTACATTTAATAATGCCATAAAGAATAATGTTTCTGAAGGAGAACTTGAAAACTTTTATAAAGTAGCAGAAATCATTAACAACATGATTTCTAACAAACAGATATACAATCAAAAAGAACATACCATAAAATAAAATGAGTAAACGTAGAATTAAAAAAATAGCCATTATTGGTTCAGGTATTATGGGAAGCGGAATTGCTTGTCATTTTGCTAATATTGGTGTTGATGTTTTATTATTAGATATCGTACCTCGAGAACTAAACGATAAAGAAAAAGCAAAAGGCTTAACTCTTGAAGACAAAATCGTTAGAAATCGTTTGGTTAATGATGCATTAAATGCTTCAATTAAATCTAAACCTGCTCCACTTTATCATAATTCATTTAAAAACAGAATTACTACTGGTAATCTTGAAGATGACATTGCTAAGGTAAAAGATGTCGATTGGATTATGGAAGTTGTTGTTGAACGATTAGATATTAAACAACAGGTTTTTGAAAAACTTGAACAGCACAGAACTCCTGGAACTCTTATTACATCTAACACCTCAGGTATTCCTATTAAGTTTATGAGTGAAGGTCGTAGTGAAGATTTTCAGAAACATTTCTGCGGAACACACTTCTTCAATCCTGCTCGTTACTTAAAATTATTCGAAATTATTCCTGGCCCTAAAACTGATGCTTCTGTTTTAGAATTTCTTAATGGTTATGGTGAGCAGTTCTTAGGAAAAACTTCTGTTGTTGCTAAAGATACACCTGCATTTATTGGTAACAGAATCGGAATCTTCAGCATCATGAGTTTGTTTCATACAGTTAAAGAAATGGGCTTAACTATTGAAGAAGTCGATAAATTATCTGGTCCAGTAATTGGTCGTCCAAAGTCTGCTACCTTTAGAACCGTTGATGTTGTTGGATTAGACACTTTGGTTCATGTGGCGAATGGTATTGCTGAAAACTGTCCTAATGACGAACGTCACGAATTGTTCCAATTACCAGATTTCATCAACACCATGATGGAAAATAAATGGTTAGGAAGCAAGACCAAACAAGGATTTTATAAAAAATCGGTTTCTAAAGAAGGTAAAAAAGAAATCCTTTCTTTAGACTTAAACACTTTAGAATACCGACAAAAGCAACGTGCCAAATTTGCCACCTTAGAACTTACTAAAACGATTGATAACGTTGTTGATCGTTTTAAAGTATTAGTTGCCGGAAAAGATAAAGCTGGAGAATTTTACAGAAAGAGCTTTGCAGCATTATTTGCTTACGTTTCTAATCGTATTCCTGAAATTACAGACGATTTATACAAAATTGACGACGCAATGAAAGCTGGTTTTGGTTGGGAACATGGTCCTTTCCAAATTTGGGATGCTATTGGTGTTGAAGCTGGAATAGACATGATGAAAGCCGAAGGTCTTGAGCCAAATGCTTGGGTTTCTGAGATGTTAGCTTCTGGAAACAAATCCTTCTATACTGTGAAAGATGGCGCGACCTTCGCTTATGATATTCCGAAGAAATCTCAAGAAAAAATTCCTGGTCAAGATAGCTTCATCATTTTAGATAATATCAGAAAATCTAACGAAGTCTTTAAAAACTCTGGTGTTGTTGTTGAAGATTTAGGCGATGGCATTCTTAATGTCGAATTCCAATCTAAAATGAATACCATTGGTGGTGATGTACTTGCTGGATTAAACAAAGCTGTAGATTTAGCCGAAAAAGATTTCGCAGGTTTAGTTGTAGGTAATCAAGCGGCTAATTTCTCTGTTGGTGCTAATATTGGTATGATTTTCATGATGGCTGCAGAACAAGAATATGACGAGCTTAATATGGCCATTAAATATTTCCAAGATACCATGATGCGTATGCGCTACTCCTCTATCCCTACCATTGCTGCTCCTCACGGCATGGCACTTGGTGGAGGTTGTGAGTTATCTATGCATGCAGACAAGGTTGTTGCAGCTGCCGAAACTTATATTGGACTTGTAGAGTTTGGTGTAGGTGTGATTCCAGGTGGTGGAGGTTCTAAAGAAATGACTTTAAGGGCTCAAGATACCTTCAGAAAAGGTGATGTTGAATTGAATGTGCTTCAGGAATATTTCTTAACTATCGGAATGGCTAAAGTCGCTACCTCAGCTTATGAAGCCTTCGATTTAGGAATCCTTCAAAAAGGAAAAGATGTTGTCGTGGTTAATAAAGACAGACAAATTGCTACTGCAAAAGCCTATGCAAAATTAATGGCTGATGCTGGTTACACACAACCTGTAAAACGAAATGATATTAAAGTTCTTGGTAAACAAGCTTTAAGTATGTTTTTAGTAGGAACCGATTCTATGCAAGCAAGCCACTATATTAGTGAGCATGATAAAAAAATTGCAAATAAGTTAGCTTACGTAATGGCAGGAGGTGATTTATCTGAACCAACATTGGTTACCGAACAATACCTATTAGATTTAGAGCGCGAAGCCTTCTTAAGTTTATGTACAGAACGTAAAACATTAGAGCGTATTCAGCATATGTTAAAAACTGGGAAACCTTTAAGAAACTAGAACCAAGAACCAAGACCAAAAGATTCAAGATAGGTGTCTTGATTCTTGACTCTTGATTCTAATAATCTCAAAAGAAAACATGAAAACAGCATATATAGTAAAAGCATACAGAACCGCAGTTGGTAAAGCACCAAAAGGCGTGTTCCGTTTTAAAAGAACTGATGAATTGGCAGCCGAAACCATCAAATACATGATGAAAGAATTGCCAAATTTAGATCCAAAACGTATTGACGATGTTATTGTTGGTAACGCGATGCCAGAAGGCTCTCAAGGACTTAACATGGCGCGTTTAATATCATTAATGGGATTAGAAGTCATTGATGTTCCTGGTGTAACCGTAAATCGTTTTTGCTCTTCTGGAGTTGAAACCATAGGAATGGCAACAGCAAAAATTCAAGCTGGAATGGCAGATTGTATCATTGCTGGTGGAGCTGAAAGTATGAGCGCTGTACCTATGACTGGTTTTAAACCAGAACTAAATTATGATGCGATTGTAAAAGCTGGTCACGAAGACTATTATTGGGGAATGGGAAATACTGCTGAAGCTGTAGCAAATCAGTTTAAAGTCTCTCGTGAAGATCAAGATGAGTTTGCATACAATTCGCACATGAAAGCCTTAAGAGCCCAAGCCGAAAATCGTTTTCAAGATCAAATTGTTCCAATTGAAGTCGAACAAACCTATATCGATTCCAACGGAAAGAAAGCAACAAAATCTTATACTGTCACTAAAGATGAAGGTCCACGTAAAGGGACTAACAAAGAAGCTTTAGCTAAACTTAGAGCTGTATTTGCTCAAGGCGGAAGTGTAACGGCTGGTAACTCATCTCAAATGAGTGATGGTGCTGCATTTGTAATGGTAATGAGCGAAGATATGGTAAAAGAATTAGGTCTTGAACCTGTAGCACGTATGGTAAATTATGCTGCTGCTGGTGTTGAGCCACGTATCATGGGAATTGGACCTGTTAAAGCCATTCCAAAAGCGTTAAAACAAGCTGGATTAAAACAAGACGATTTAAGTCTAATTGAATTAAACGAAGCTTTTGCATCGCAGTCATTGGCTGTCATTCGTGAATTAGATTTAAATCCAGATATCATTAATGTTAATGGAGGTGCTATTGCACTTGGTCACCCATTAGGTTGTACTGGAGCAAAATTATCAGTTCAATTATTTGATGAAATGCGTAAGCGCGACATGAAAGGACAATATGGTGCTGTAACCATGTGTGTTGGTACAGGTCAAGGTGCTTGTGGGATTTTTGAGTTTCTTAATTAGACGCTAGACGAAAAGAGTCAAGAATCAAGATTATGCACAACTTTAAAAAACTTAAAATTTGGAAAGACAGCATCAGTTTAGTAAGTGATAATTATGAATTGGCTCGAACATTTCCAGATTTCGAAAAGTTTGGTTTGGTAGTACAAATGAATCGTTGTGCGGTATCAATTCCTTCAAATATTGCTGAAGGAAGTAGTAAAAGTACCGATAAGCATTTTAATAAATATCTCGAGGATAGTTTAGGCTCGGCCTTTGAATGGAAAACACAGCTTATCGTCGCCTATAACCAAAACTATTTAACCGAAGAAAAATTTAAAAAATTAGAACAAAAATAAAACAAATACAAAAGATGATTTCAAGTTTTAAATCTGGACTTAAATAGTCTTGATTCTTGGTTCTTGCATCTATAAATCTAGAAAAAAATGAAAACAACAGAAAAAGATATCTTACGTGGAGGTCAATTCCTCGTTAAAGAAACCAAATGCGAAGACGTATTTACTCCTGAAGATTTTTCGGAAGAACAAAAAATGATGAAAGAAGCGGTTATAGAATTTAACGACCGCGAAATTATTGCTCACAAACCGCGTTTTGAAGCTAAAGATTATGCATTAACCGAAGAAGTAATGCGTAAAGCTGGTGAACTAGGATTTCTTGGTGTTGCTGTTCCTGAAGCTTATGGTGGACTAGGAATGGGATTTGTATCTACTGTACTAACTTGTGACTATATCTCTTCTGGTACAGGTTCGTTTAGTACAGCTTTTGGTGCGCATACAGGAATTGGAACAATGCCAATTACTTTATACGGAACCGAAGAACAAAAACAAAAATATGTTCCTAAATTAGCCTCTGGTGAGTGGTTTGGTGCTTATTGTTTAACTGAACCTGGAGCTGGTTCTGATGCTAATTCTGGTAAAACTACAGCTGAGCTTTCTGCAGATGGAAAATCATACAAAATTAACGGACAAAAAATGTGGATTTCAAACGCAGGTTTTTGCCGCTTAATGATTGTTTTTGCTCGTATTGAAGATGATAAAAATATTACTGGCTTTATTGTAGAATATGATAAAGACAATCCTAACGGAATCACTCTTGGTGAAGAGGAACATAAATTGGGGATTCGCGCAAGTTCTACACGTCAAGTATTTTTTAATGATACTGTTGTTCCTGTTGAAAACATGTTGTCTGAAAGAGGTAATGGTTTTAAAATTGCAATGAATGCGCTTAATGTTGGTCGTATTAAATTAGCAGCTGCTTGCTTAGATTCTCAACGCCGTATTTTAACAACTGCTGTAAATTATGCTAATGAGAGAAAACAATTTAAAACTCCTATTGCCAATTTTGGAGCCATAAAAGTAAAGTTAGCTCAAATGGCTACTAATGCTTATGCAGGAGAATCTGCAACGTATAGAGCTTCTAAAGATATTGAAAATAGAATTGCAATTCGTGAAGCTTCTGGTAATACGCATCAAGAAGCAGAACTTAAAGGTGTTGAAGAATATGCTATTGAATGTTCTATTCTTAAAGTAGCGGTTTCTGAAGATGTGCAAAACTGTGCAGATGAAGGTATTCAGATCTTTGGTGGTATGGGATTCTCTGAAGAAACACCTATGGAAGCTGCTTGGAGAGATGCTCGTATTGCACGTATTTATGAAGGAACAAACGAAATTAACCGAATGCTTTCTGTAGGAATGCTCGTTAAAAAAGCTATGAAAGGTCATGTTGATCTTTTAAATCCAGCTATGAAAGTACAGGAAGAATTAATGGGAATTCCTTCGTTTGACACGCCTGATTATTCTGAGTTATTTTCAGAAGAAAAAGCAATGGTCGCAAAATTGAAAAAAGTATTCTTAATGGTTGCTGGTGCTGCTGTTCAAAAATTTGGTCAAGATTTAGAAGAACACCAACAGTTATTAATTGCTGCTGCAGATATCTTAATCGAAATCTACATGGCTGAATCGACAATTTTAAGAACTGAAAAGAACGCAAAACGTTTTGGTGAGGATTCTCAAAAAGTACAAATAGCAATGTCTAAATTATACTTATATAATGCTGTAAGTATTGTTGAAGGAAAAGGAAAAGAAAGTATCATTTCATTTGCTGAAGGTGACGAACAACGCATGATGCTTATGGGACTTAAACGTTTTACAAAGTATCAAAACTATCCAGATATCGTTGACTTACGCAATGAAATTGCAGAAAAGGTTAAAGCAGAAAACAAATACTGCTTTTAAGATTGTTTAGTTGATTTGTCTATTTGAATACATGCTTTAAGCCATAACATTTGGTCTGTATTCAAAAAGACTGTTTTGTTTAAAAAATGGCTAATTCAAAATTTTTTAAACACCAAAAGCCAATTCACTAACAGAATTGGCTTTTTTATTTTAGTATCTTAGTCCTTCCAAAAACAAAATATCATGAAAGTACTAATTACTAGTCTTTGTTTACTTATCACTATTTCACTTTATTCGCAATCTAACACTGAAATCTTTTTATACGATTTAGAAGTTAAGGCTTCTAAAATCACAATTAAAAATGCTAAAAACATCTCAAACAATGAAGGTTACGACAATCAACCTTCATTTTTAAATGATAGATATATACTTTTTGCGTCAACTCGAAATGGTCAAACAGATATTGCTAAATACGACACGCGTTACGATTCTAAATCTTGGCTAAATTCTACTGAAGGAGGTGAATATACACCTCTAAAAATTCCAAATAAAAATGATATATCTGCAGTGCGTCTCGATCCTGATGGAAAACAACGTTTATATCGTTATAATGGTAGCAATGGCGAATCTTCAGAATTAATTCAAGATTTAGTTGTAGCGTACTACACTTGGTTTGATGAAAATACAGTGGTTTCTGCTGTAATTGAAGAGGAAAACCTAAATCTGTATGTTACAAACCTATCAGACGGAAAAAGTCAAAAATATGCTACAAATGTTGGTCGTTCATTTCATAAAATTCCTAACTCAAATTTAGTGAGTTTTATTTCTAAAGAGAATGATTCACAATGGCAAATTAAATCCCTTAACCCTTCAACTGGAGCTATTAAACTTATCGCAAATACTATTAATGGTGTTGAAGATATTTGCTGGTTAGATAACAAAACATTGGTCTCTGGAAAAGATAATATCTTATACAAATTACGCCTTCAAAGAGATAACAATTGGAAACAAATTGCCGATTTAAAACCAGATGGCATTACAAAAATCACACGTATAAGTATCAACTCTGAGGCTAATAAAATATTGATTGCAGCAGATGTAAGTTTACTAAACGAGTCTTCTGAAGCAACTGAAAACACTTCCGAAGAAAACTCAGGCAATTCAAATACAGATTCAGAAAACACAGTTAATGAAGCTTCAGTAGAAGCCATAATTCAAAGAAATCTTGAGGCTTACAACGCAAGAGATATTGAGGCTTTTATGAACGACTATGCAGATGATGTTAAGCTCTATCAATATCCGAATACATTACAAACTGAAGGCAAAGAAGCCATGCGCAAAAGTTATAGCAATTGGTTTAATCAAGTTAAAGATTTAAAAGCAATCGTAAAAAAGAGAATTGTTTTTGAAAATAAAGTAATAGATGAAGAACAAGTTACTGCAAACGGACAAATTTTAAATGCAGTAGCCATTTATGAAGTTGAAAATGGTAAAATAGTTAAAGTCACTTTTATGCAATAAATCATGAAAAAAATAGCAGTTACATTATTAATATTAATGAGTTTTAATAGTTTTAGTCAAACCAAAACGACATTAGAACCAAAATTAGAAAATTGTGCATGGATTGCTGGCAATTGGAAAGGCGACGCTTTTGGTGGTCAAGTTGAAGAACATTGGAGCGAGCCTTCTGGTGGTTCTATGATGGCTACTTTTAAACTCATAAATGATGGTAAAGTATCGTTTTACGAAATTGAAATCATAAGAGAGGTTGAAAATACGCTAATACTTCAATTAAAACATTTTGATAATGATCTAAAAGGATGGGAAACTAAAAATGAAACAGTCGATTTTCCGCTAAAAGAAATTACTGAAAATAAAGTCGTTTTTGAAGGTATGACTTTTGAAAAGCTAAGCGATAATGAAATGAATGTCTTTGTTGATATAAAAAATGACGAAGGCGAAGTGCAGATTGTAAAATTCAACTACAAGAAATAATCACTAAATGGAATACTATTTTAAAACTGATTTAGAATGGCGAGAATGGCTGCATGAAAATCATAAGACTTCTGATGGTATATATTTAATTTTTTATAAAGTAGGACACGAACAACCTTCTATGCGATGGGAAGAAGCTGTAAAAGTAGCCTTGTGTTATGGTTGGATAGATTCTACTGTAAAAAGTTTAGGCAATGGAAAACGTCGCCAATATTTTTGTGAACGTAAAGACAAAAGTGTTTGGAGCGCATTAAACAAAACATACATTACTGAACTTACCAAAAAAAAGTTGATGCACACCAGTGGTTTGGCTAAAATAGAAATTGGAAAACAAAACGGAAGCTGGACAGCTCTCGATGGTGTTGAAAAAGGTGTTATTCCCAAAGAACTTAAATTAGCATTTGATAAAAATCCTAAAGCCTTTAAAAACTTTAACAACTTTGCGCCTTCCTACAGAAAAGGCTATTTGTATTGGTTACATAGTGCCAAACGAGAAGCAACTCGTGAAAAAAGAGTTTTAGAAATTATAAAACTTTGCGAATCGAATATTAAAACTAGATAAGGTCATTTTGAAATAGTTTATTTAAATGCATTAACATCTCTTTAAGGTCTTTTAAATTTCATTTTTTTAGATTTGTTCTTTATAATTTCAAGTGAGTAAAAAGAACAAATCGTTAGCAAAATCTACGCGTTGGTATCGTAAATGGCATCGCTTTATAGCCATAGTTTTGCTTCTGTTTATTGTTATTATAAGTGGTACTGGACTTCTATTAACATGGAAAGATGAATTGGGATTAAAGCCTTCAACCACAGGTGTAGAGCCAAAAGACCAAACTTTAATTTCTCTGCATAAAATTGAACAAAATGCTATAAACTATATTGACAGTTTAAATCTTTCTAATACAATTAACAGAATCGATTATAGACCAAGCAAAGGCATTGCCAAAGTGAGGTTTGAAGATCATTTTACAGAACTACAAATTGATTGTTACACTGGAGCTATAATTTCTCAAAAAACAAGAACTGTAGATCTTATCGAAATGATTCACGACGGTTCAATTGTTGGTCATTTGTTTGCTTCTGAAGGAAAACCAACAAAATTAGTATACTCAACCATTATTGCGTCTGGTTTATTATTTCTTTCATTTAGTGGCTTTTGGCTATGGTTAAAACCTAAGCAGATAAAAAAGAATAAAACATTAAAAAAACTATAGTTATTTTGTTTTTATATAAGACAACAAGCTCTTATTTAAATAAATTTTCAGATATTTGTACTAAAGTTATAACCTTATGTTTTCTAAAGCTTGCGAATACGGAATTAGAGCGTCTATATTTATAGCGAAAAACTCCTATGAAGGCGTACGTGTGAGTCCTAAAGAAATTTCAAAAGAAATCGATTCTCCGCAAGCATTTACAGCTAAAATTTTACAAGAGCTTGTTAGACATGATATTATTAAATCTGTACAAGGTGCTTATGGTGGCTTTGAAATAGATAAAGATTTAATTGTTACAATAAAATTATCTCATATTGTTGAAGCTATAGATGGTAATAAAATTTATTCTGGATGTGGTTTGGGTTTAAAAGAATGTAATGAAAAAAGACCTTGTCCTATGCATGATAAATTCAAATCTATACGCAATGACTTAAAGCACATGTTAGAAACTACAAATTTATACGAACTAGCTACTGGTTTAAAAAATGGAGTAGCCTTTTTAAAGATTTAAAAAAATTTACACTTAAATAAGATAAAAATATCCGAAATAAAATAATTTATGGAAACATTAGAAAAAAATACTCAAAAAGAAATAGGGCAATTTGTTGCTGAAGATTATAGAACTGCAGCCGTTTTTTCAAAATATAAAATTGATTTTTGCTGTAATGGCAATAGAACCATTGAAGAAGCCTGTAACAAAAAAGGAATAGACAGCAATATTTTAATGAATGAAATTGATGCCATTTTAAACTCAAATAGAGGAGAAACCATTGATTATAAATCGTGGCCTTTAGATTTATTAATCGACTATATTGAAAAGAAGCATCATAGATATGTTGAAGAAAAAATTCCTGTGCTGCGTCAGTTTTTAGACAAACTGTGTCGTGTTCATGGTGAGCGTCATCCAGAATTGCTAAAAATTAATGAGCTATTTACAGCTTCGGCAGGAGAATTGGCTTCTCATATGAAAAAAGAGGAACTCATACTATTTCCATTTGTAAAACAGTTGGTAAAAGCCAAATTAAATAGCGAAGCTGTAAGAGCACCTCAATTTAGTACAGTTGAAAACCCAATAGCCATGATGAAACACGAACATGATAATGAAGGAGAACGTTTTAGACAAATTGCTGAACTCACAGATAATTACAATCCACCAGCTGATGCTTGTAATACATACAGAGTAACCTTTGCTATGCTAGATGAATTTGAAAAAGACTTGCATTTACACATTCATTTAGAAAACAATATTCTTTTTCCTGAAGCCATAAAACTGGAAAAATTATTCACTTAATGTTGGTTTTAAGTTGAAGACACACTTTCTTTGAGTGACTTAACCTACTGTAATAACTGTTACTAACGAGGGAAACACAGATATTACAAATGTACGCTTAAAGGAAGTGTTCTTTTTTTTATACCTTTAATGTAAAGTCTATTTAAATCTTAGCATGCTAAAAAAACAAATCATTGTTTGTCTATTAAACTTTTTAATAGCAGCATTAATGGGTTTGGCTTTGCGCTATGCAGCAATTAATTATATTGGCATCAATTATCGGTTTTTAACTCATGCGCATTCTCATATTGCCATGTTAGGTTGGGTATATTTAATGTTATATGCCTTTATTGTACATTATTTTGTCCCTGAACAAAAACCCATTTATCAAAAATTATTTTGGCTTACACAAGTTGCAGTCGTTGGTATGATGTTTAGCTTTCCGTTTCAAGGTTATGCTGCTATTTCTATCTCCTTTTCTACATTACATATTTTATGTAGTTATTATTTTGTGCATATAATATGGAAACATCATAAAACAAATTCTAAAGTAACTAGACTACTTTTAAAAACCTCACTCCTATTTATGTTGCTATCAACAATAGGCGTTTGGTGTTTGGGACCAGCAGTTGGATTAATGGGAAAAGCTTCAGCATTTTATCAAATTGCGATTCAGTTTTTCTTACACTTTCAGTTTAATGGTTGGTTTTTATTTGCAGTAATTGCATTATTTTTTCATCAATTAAAGATTGAAGATTCTAAAACATTCAGAATATTTTTTAAACTATTACTAGCTTCTACCATACTAACTTTAGCAATGCCAATTCAATGGTTTGCTCCAAATTTTATGCTAATCGTTTTAAACGCTCTTGGAGTTGTTTTACAACTAGTAGCTATTTATTTCTTTTTTAAACTTATAAAGATTGAAATTAAAAAGTTTAATACATCTGTTTCAAAACTTACAATTTACAGTTATCAGTTTGCTTTGTTGTGCTTAGCTCTAAAAACAATTGTGCAATTGGCTTCGTTAGTGCCTCAATTAACTGAAGAACTTTATTTACATCGCAATTTTGTAATTGGTTTTATTCACTTACTCATGCTTGGTGTTATTTCTGGATTTTTGTTTTCTTTTTTACTGAAACAACTAAACACAAAACCTTCAAAGTTATTATCATTTGGTCTGTATAGCTTTTTAATAGGTTTTGTTTGTACTGAATTCCTCTTACTTATTCAAGGCATTAAATTTTACTTCGGAAACGGAATACTTCCAAAATATTACGAACTCCTTTTTACTTTCAGCATCCTGTTACCACTAGGAATCAGTTTTCTTTTATTTAATTTTATAAAACTTAAAAACAATGCAACATAAGCCTCAAAAGCGACACAAAGCCTTACAACCATTAAGTCGAGAACACCATCATGGTTTATTACTCTCTTGGAAAATTAGAACTGGATTTAGCAAAGCTGTTAATCCTGAACGTATACGAGTGTATGCAAATTGGTTTTTTGAAAACCATTTAATTCCTCATTTTGAAATGGAAGAAGCTCATATCTTTCCTATTTTAAATCCAGATCATGAGTTTATAAAACGTGCTTTAGCAGATCACAAGCGACTAAAACGCTTGTTTGCTAAAACTGAAGATGCAGCAAAAATATTAAGCATTATTGAAGAAGAATTGGAGCAGCATATTAGATTTGAAGAGCGTGTTTTATTTCCTGAAATACAAAAAGTAGCTACTGATGTGCAAATGCTTCAGATTGAAAAAATTCATCAACCAGAAGTTTTTAAAGACAAACTGGATGATGAATTTTGGAGGTAATGTTTACTTTAAAACAACAGACATGTTCACATAAAAATTTCGTCCTTGTCTAGGAATATTATTCCAATCGGCAAACGTAGAATATTCGGCATCTAGTATATTTTCAATACCATATTTTAAAACAAACTTAGTGCCTTTGGTATAAAATACATTTCCGAAATTCAAATTTAAAATACCATAAGCTGGTGTTTCATCTTCGCCATAAAAACTACTGTAATTGCTTTGGTTTCCGTTTCCTTCTAATTGAATTGCTGCATTAAAGCGCTTTGCCTTGTAATTCACTTCTGCTAAGTATGAAAACGGACTTATTAATGGTAAATTTTCATCATTACTACCTCGACCATAGTTATAACCAATGGTTCCGTTAACTGAAAATGATTTTGATAATTGATAAGACGAATTTAAAAACACATCAAAAATTGAAGCATTAGATAAAGCTTCATAAATTCTTACTCCATTAGCTCCAATGGTCATGGCATTTAAAGTCTCGTCAATATCACCAATAATATAATCTGAAATATAGAAATAGGATGCTTCTACTCCAATATGAAATTGATTGTTATGATAATTAGCTTTGGTATTAATTTCAATTGCTTTTTCGTTATCTAGTGTTGGATTTCCTATATAATCATAATTGTCAAAACTATTAAACAAGAAAAACCCATAACCTTCACTAACAGAAGGTGCTCTTTCTCCATAACCTAATCCAAAAGTAAGATCATAATTGGTAGTTTTGTAAGTATAATCTGTAGCAATACTAGTTAGAAATCGATTTTTAGAGTCTTCAATTTCTGGATAAAAAATTCGAAGACTTTCTAAACCAACCTCTTCTGCTATTCGGTTATTTTGATAACCAAAACGTACAGATGCCGATAACTGTTCCTTTTCATTTAACACATAACTATCTTTTATAAAAATTCCTGAATATAATGTCCTAATATCTGGCCAAGTATACATAAACATAGCTGGTTGATTAGGATCGTTTGGGTACATCGTCATTTCGGCTAACGAACGGTTATAATAACCATTAACATTAAATAGTAAACGATGTTTTTTAATCGTTGTAGTCGCTTTAGAATAAAATCCGTAAGTATCACTCCAACCAGGCATATCCATACGAATTGGCACATCTGGACGTTTAGAATCATCCATAATATGTGTGATTGTATTAAAATACAACTTGGTTTCTAAGGTTTTTATAAACGTCGAATCATTTGAATAATTATGACTTACTGAAGTGATTAACGCTTCAGCCAAAGACACATCCATTGGTAGAGCTGGATAACCAACATCTGTAGCTTTATCATAAATGATATTAGCATCTATCGAATGGTTTTCAGAAAGCTTAAAACCAGTTTGCACAGAGACGTTATACTTTTGAAACTGAGAATACATCACTTCATTATTGCCTCCAGCATCATAGTTGTCTGAGGTTCTAAAAATTCCATCAGCATTCATATAAAAAGTATTCCCTGAATATTCTAGGTCTAATCCAGCAACTCTATAATTTCCGTTGGTTTCATAACCTAAATCTAGGCTAGTTTTAAGTCCAGATTGGTAATACTTACTTGACGCTAGTTGTAAGTCGATACCTCCTCCAACACAGTGACCATTTTCGGTACCATTTTGCCCAGAACCAATGCTAACTTGTTCAAGATTAGACACGTCAACATACGATGTAATAGGATCCATTTTATCTGTACATGCGCCAAAAATTTGCATGCCATCAATAGTTACATTTAGTCGGTCACTATTCATATTATTTAAGCTTGGTTCCCAAGCATAGTTTCCACGTTTAATCATGGCAACTTTGTTCGATTTTTCTAAATAATCATCAATACTAGACAATGTTTTTTCTTGTCGATGATTATTCAGTTTTCGTCTACTTAAAATTATAACTTCGGCTAACTTAGTAGTATCCTTTTTTACAACAAGTGAATCTTCTTGAGCAAAAATAATTCCGCTAAAAAGCAAACAAAGGCTATAAATAATGTGCTTTTTCATTAGTGTTTGTTTTTAATAAAAACCATCTGAAAAGTGATTATTGATGTTGCTTAGAGTAAAGAACTAACTATTAACCATTTAAACTCGTTTCGCAATGCAACTGCAATCAAAATCCATTTTGATTTGAGTTATATATAACACATCACTTTTCAGACAGTCAATTATTATTGAATTAGAATTCTAATTCTAAATACAGAGAGCTTTGAGTGTTCTCTTCGGTAACATCTTCGCCTTTGAGCAGATCATCATTAGCATTCATTAATTTTAAATTAAGAACCCAATAACCAGTCATTGTTAAAGATAAATTAGCATGATACATAGTGTCTGAAACATTATAAGACAAATCTGTGTTGTTAGGCGAACTATGATTTCCCATTCCTGGCATTCTAGGATCTAGAGTTATGGTATAATCTTCAACAACAGGAAAAGACATCATAGTTTCCATTTTATGAACACTTACCATTAAATCATTAATGCCTATTATTGGGTCGTTAGGCTGAATAAGTGAAATGATATAACGATTATCATCACTTCCCATAAAACTAGTCACATTTTGATTATCATTTTGTATAACTGTAATTGTATCATTTGCTGTATACTCGACACCATCAATGGTATAATTAATAGTTATAGACCAACCTGAACCATCTGTATTTGTCATTTGATAAATGATATAACCTTCAAAAACTGTATTTTTTCCTAAAGCTTTTGAAATGGCAGATTTTGGACAAGAATGTTGCATTGTTGGCATTTGCATCTTTGGCATCCATGAAAACGATGCATCTTCAATATATGAATTGGTAGCATTATCTTTTAATCTCATGCTAATCTTGTTATAACCTGTGTAAAAGTTACCTTCTATATTGAATAACTCTATGGTGTGTGTCGCATTTGTAATGTCTTGAATTTTTGTAAGTCCGTCAACTTCACTTGTAATTATTGGATCGTAATCATCGTCGTCGTCATTAGAACACGATGTGGTAAGTAATGATAAAAATAATATAGGTAATAATATATATATGAATTTAATTGATTTCATAACGTTAGTTTTAATGTTTAAATAAGAATTAGAAACCCCTTGCTTACTTGTATATAGAAGTAAGAATTAGAGTAAAATCGGATTGATTTTAAGACATAAAAAACTAACAGAAATTTGGTGGAGGTGTATCTATATCGAGATACATTTTAATGGTCTTAGGAATGTATTTAAATAATGTATGCTGTCTAGACTGAAACTCTAAATTAGAGATATCAACTTCATTAATGTCTGAAACAAAAAAAGCATCCAAAACGAGTGGTTTGTACTCTTGAAATGGTGTTTCAGGATTTGAATTAGTATTGCTTTCAGATAATTCCTTTCGTAATTGACATTTACCATTACATCCTTTTTGTTCTTCTTTTTGAATACATAAGGTTTTTGCAATAAACTCTTGATTAATTACAAAATCTCCAATAACAGCTAATGTATTTATATTATGTGCAAATAATATAAAGACTAAAACATATGACGTTATTTTCCTGGTTATTAGCGGTATCACTCCGTGAAATTAAAAATAATTCTTATAAAAAAAGGTGATTAATATCATACTTTAAAAAACTTAAAATATGTGCTTACCAAAAGCTCTAGGTTATGAAGAGCTAACTTCTTTTTTTCATGATTGGTGTCCTCTCTTAATATTGAAATTTCATCTAGCATTGGTAATAAGACCACATGCAATTGGTCGTGAGATTCACCTTTCATACTGCAATGTTTAATAATAAAACTGGTTTGTTTTGAAAGATCCTCACCTAAGATTTTATAATCAGTTTTGCTATTGGTTTTAAATGCTGAAATAATAGCATCCATTTTTGAAACACCTTGATGTGTTTCAAGATTAGCAATCCATTTTTCATTTACATTTAGTTTAAGCGATAAGGTATCAATAATAGAAATGGTTTTGACCTCTGCATCTAGGTTTGAATTTGTTTTTTTTGTTTCAGAATTACAACTAAAAAACAGAATCAAAAAATATATTATGATATAATATTTGTTCATGATGATGATTAATTAATCTTAAAAATCTTTTCTTTTTGATTTGAATATTATTCGTAATACAGGCAAAACCACCCAAACTATTAGTGTTACAAATGAGATTATGAGTCCAAAACTGGTTCCGAAAAATTGTTTAAATACAGCTCCTGTGTAACCTAATAAAGCCGAAATATCCAGTTTTAATAAAATAAGAGTTCGTGACAAATCTATAGGATTAAGCATGGTACCAACCAATGATAATTTATCTAAAGGATAATCTTCAAACATAATTAAAGTCATCAAAAACAAACCGTCATAAATGATTGCTAAAAACAACCATAACAAAATAGCATAGCCAAAGCCTTTGATCTTGTTTTCGTTTGACAACGCTATATTAAAAGCCAAAGCAGTAAAAATCAAGGTGAGGAATGTTCCTGTAACAAGTAATAATGAAAAATCCCAAATGGCACTGCTTTCAAATAAGCCATAGAACACAAACGGAATGCCAAGTCCGAGAATTAAACTTATGGATAGCGACAGAGCAACACCTAAATATTGTCCGAGAAAAATAGATGACCGTTTAAGTGGCTGTGCCAAAAGCAGCTCTGTAAACTCTTTAGAATTATAGTAGTACATGACACCAAAAATGGTTCCTATTAATGGTACTAAAACAATGATGACATTCATTAAGGTAATGACTGCTTTTGATAAATCGTTATTTAAAAATAAGAGTACAATACCTAGTAATAAATAGAATGCAAAATAGACGTAACTCCAACGACTACGCATTAAATCGAAAAAACTATATTTTAATATTTTAAGCATGATTGTTGGTTAATATAGACGCAATGGCATGTTCAAAATCATGCTGATTGGTCTTTGTTTTTAATTTTTGGATTGAACCTTTAAAGTAAATTTTACCTTCTAGTAAAAAGACGATTTCGTCTGATACCTCTTCTACAAAACTCATAATATGTGACGTAATGAGAATTGTTTTCCCTTTGGCTTTTTCGGCTTGAATTAAATCTTTTAAACGTATCAATGAAATAGGATCTAGTCCAGTAGTTGGCTCATCTAAAATTATTAGTGGACTATCGAACATAAAGGTTAGTACAATATTCACTTTTTGCTTGGTGCCACCAGAAAGGTTGCCCAGTTTTTTGTCTAAAAATGGTTCTAGTTTAAACAATTCGATTAAACGATGCTCATCGTTAGTATGCTGACGCAAATCTTTAATCATCTTGATGAGTTCCTTCACTTTTAGGTTACTCGGAAAATTTGCAATTTGAGGTAAATAGTCAATTTGATGACGATACTCAGCGTTTTTTTTAATGGATTTTCCAAGAACAGAAATCTCTCCTTGATCTGGAATGACCATGCCCAAAACTGACTTTATCAAGGTTGTTTTTCCAGAGCCATTTGGTCCAAGAACTGCAAAAATTCCGCCTTCATCTATGGTGAGATCTAATCCGCTTAGAACGACATTCTTTCCAAATTTTTTATGTAAATTTTGAATACTTACCATGTGATTTTTTTAGTTAAAGGGTTATGATCTAAAAGATTATCTGGTGTAAATACTGGAGATACTTTTTCAGAAAAATCGATAATGTCTATAAACATACTTCGCAACAAAATGATAGTTTCAGGAGTTCTATTTACGATATAAGAAAATAATTTCACAGGTCTGTAAGGCACATCGCCTACACCATCTTTATCTAAATCGTAACCTGTGTAATTGCTCCAATAATTTCTATCGAATACATTGTCATTCACTTTACTATTATATGCAATATCAAAAGAATTATATAGAAAATTGTTTTCGGTAAACTTATTGGTATAACAAGCGCCTCGCACTTTAATTGCCCAACCATTTTTCTTAAAATTGTTGTGTTTATAAACGATTCGGTTGGAGCCTTCGATATTGATTCCAATCGTATTTTCTTCAAAGGTATTGCCTATAATTTCGGCATCATTGATCTCTTTTAACAACATACCATAAGAGGCTGTTCCCCAATTTTCCTTAAAGGTATTATTAAACATTTTAATTTTTTTGGAAAACATCACAGCAACTCCTGCACCATTATTTTCAAAGGTATTGTCTTGATAGACATCATCATTTGAAAACATAAAATGCAAACCATATCTCAAGTTTAAAGCACTGACGTTATTTTTAATGATACAGTCATCTGAAAATTCTAAATAAATGCCATCACGAACATGCTCTACATAGTTATGTTCTATCTCAATATGATTACTATACCACAACTGAATGCCATTTCCTGAGTTATATTCTTCTACAGCGTCACCAATGACCTTGTTATGAAAGACTTTTCCGTAATTAGATTTTTCGATATAGATTCCAAAAAACAACTTTTCTAACACCAAATTTTGAATGACAAAATGCTTACTTCTTCTAACGCGAATCGCAGCATAATCTTCGGTATAACTCGTGCCAACATTGATTATAAACAACCCATCAACTGTAACATTGTCTGCTATTATGGTAATTACTTCACCTTTTAATTCACCATCAATAACAGGATATTTTTCACCAATAATGGTTAAAGGTTTATTTACCAAAACATTATGTTCTTTGTATGTTCCCTTTTTAACCACAATGGTATCAAAATCTTTAGCTTGATCGATAGCGCTCTGTAGGTTTGAAATCGGACAGCTTGTGCATACTTCAATCTGGAATGCATGAACTGAGCCAACCAAGGTAATGGCAAATAAAAAAACAAATATACGCTTCATGATACTAGTCTTTAAAATGAGCTAGTAACTCGCTCCAATTGTATACGTCGCCACCTTTTTCGGCTTGGAATTTTTCAGCTTCAGATTTATTTTCAAAAGCAGATAGGTAAGCTCCCATCGGACTCGGGATATTTTTACTTATTAAAAAAGTAGCTTTAGTCGCATCGATTAATGCTTCAGGTTCGGTGTAGTTGTTTGATAAATACAATGCGATTTCTGAAGTATCAAATTCATCTAAAAAGTTAATCATACATTCTGTAGCATCGAACTTATAAATCTTTCCCTTTTTGGTTACAATTTCGGCAGCATGTACTTTATCAACGATAGTCATTTTACAAAAATAACAACCATCATTACCATAATCTATGGGTTTTGGTGATACATTACAACTGAATAGCATCAGCAATAATGTAGTAATTACGAAGTGTTTTAGTGTTTGCATGATTTAGTGTTTTTAGTGTTTTTAAAATGCGTACTACATAACTAATGTGTTTTATGATTTTTCTTACCTATTATATAAGCTACAAAGGAGATTGCAATTCCTAAAGTTAGAAATAAGGTACCTAGTTGTGGATATGAATGTGCTCTAAAATTTAAAATATCCTTACTTCCAAAAAGTGGTGGTTGAAATCCCATTTGCGTACCATCTGGATTGGTGAATTTCATAATTGCCTTAGGGTCAAGATTATGACCATAATCATGCTCCCAAAGATAGAAATCGTACATACCAGCAGCACTCAAAACAATCATTAAAACAAACCATCCGAGAAACCATTTGTAATTTCCTTTAAATGCAATAAGCAATCCTATAATACTGGTAATAATAATTCCTGCTGGAAATATTTTAAACTCAGGAATCGCTTCTGGTATATATTTCATACCAACATAATGATTCATTAAGTTGATATTTTTTATGTCATGCGGATTGGCATCAGAAAAGTCATTAATATGAATATACATTCCTAAAGGTGTAGGATATTGCGGAGCTTCTAAGGTAATTTTCCAAAGTGGAAACAAAAATAAACCTAATGGTAAAATTGCCGCTAACAGCATGATGATATTTGACTTTTTCATCGTAATATGTTTAGTAGATTTAATAGTGTTTTAAAAGAAAGGCGAGAGCGAAAAGTAAGCTCTCGCCTTTGTTATAGGAAAATAAACACTAAAACAAAATTTTCCTAATTTTAGATTATTCAATATCCTCTCCTAGCGACCATTTTAAAGGTGTGTCACTATTTGCTGAAGAGACTCTAATATAGCCTTGCATTTCTTGGTGTAATGCTGAACAGAAATCTGTACAGTAGAATGGCCATACACCAACTTGTTTTGGTTCCCAAACAGAGGTTTTAGTTTGTCCAGGCATGATTAAGAGCTCTGACGTGTTTTGACCTATTACAGCAAAACCATGAGGTACATCGAAATCTTGTTCTAAGTTTGTAACATGGAAATATACTTTATCTCCAACTTTAATACCTTCAATATTATCTGGAGAAAAGTGACTTCTAATCGTTGTCATATAAATATGAACTTCATTACCATCACGAACTACTTTAGCATCTGCATCTGTAAATGCAGCATATGGATGCTTGTTATCTTCTAAGTTATAAATCTTTTGAGAACGCTCCTTAATGAGATCAGCTCGCATTGCTGCTGCATAATGTGGTTCACCATGTGTTGGAAAATCTAAAAGTAATTCCATCTTATCTCCCGAAATATCATAAAGTTGAGCACTATGCTCTAATTCTGGACCAGTTGGTAAATAGCGATCTTTTGTGATTTTGTTCATTGCGAACATGTACTTCCCTTGTGGTTTTCTAGAGTTTCCTCCAGGAATTGTTAAGTGACCTACAGAATAGTATGTAGGTTGTCTATCTAAAACCTCCCAAGTACCAAGTTTCCATTTTACAACTTCTGAAGAAATAAAGAATGTAGTATATGCATTTCCTTTATCATCAAACTCGGTATGTAAAGGTCCTAAACCTGGTTGCTCTACAGAACCTGCTAAAACATCTTCAAACTTAAGAATAGGAATACCATAAGCATCACCATCAAACTTTTCGTTTTTAATAGCATCTAACATTTTAGTAAATGAATGCACAGTTAAATTAGCTGATAGTTTTCCGTTACCAATAATGTATTCTCCTGAAGGATCTACATCACAACCGTGAGGTGACTTAGGTGTTGGTAATAAAAATACAGCTCCTGGCACTTCTGATGGATTTACAACTCGTACTTCTTTTTTCATAGTAGACGTTGCTGTATGTGTTGCTTCATCATAAACGTTATGCGCATAATTTGCTGGCATCATTTTTCCGCCTCCATTATTAACATACTCTTCAATTTTCTTCCAGTTAATGGCAGCGATAAAATCTTTATCGTTTTGTGATGCATTTACTTCTAACAATGTGCTTGCCTCTTCCGAATTGTAGGTTGAGAAAAAGAACCAACCATGAGAAGCTCCTCGTCCAGGATGCGCTAAATCATAGTTAAATCCTGGCATTAGCACTTGAAATTTGATATCCATATGACCATGCTCAGGTTCTACAGAAATAAAAGATAAAGCACCTTGAAAATTTCCTTTGTATTCACTAATAGGGATATCTCTTTGAGGTACTGGAACAGAAAAACGTGTACCTGCAACAACATATTCTGTGTTTTCAGTTACAAAAGACGAACTGTGGTTACCTGCACTATTTGGCACTTCAATAATTTCGGTTGTTTCAAAGGTTTTTAAATCAATTTTTGCAATCCTTGGTGTATTGTTTTCGTTTATAAAAATGAAACGTCCATCAATCTCGCCATTGGTTTGTGAAATGTCTGGATGATGAGAATCTCCCCAAGGCACAAAACCATGAGATGTATTTAGCATTGGTTTGGTTTCTTCTGAGTAACCATATCCTGAAGTTGGAAATTGTGAGAATACAGGAATCTCTTTAAACATTCTTCCAGATGGCAAACCATAAACGGTTAAATTACCACTGTAACCTCCAGAGATAAAGGCATAAAACTCATCATGTTCTCCAGGAGCAACATAAACTTTCTCAGCGATATTACTAGCTAAGGCACCAGATTTGCTATCTGATGATTTTGTATTGTTACAACTTGTATAAGTTCCAAATACGAATACAAGTGCAATCGTTAATTTTAATAAATTCTTCATATGTACTTAAATTTGATTAGTGTTTTTATTCTTCAGTTGATGGTAATAATACTTTATCGATAACATGAACAATTCCATTACCAGCTTTTACGCTTCCAAGTATTTTTGCTCCTCCAATCATAGGTTCTCCATCAACAACTTCAACCTTTACGTATTGGTTATTTGCTTGTCCTAGCTTTTTAAACTTCTTCAAAAAGTCTTTTGTGTAGTTACCTGGTGTTACATGATATTTTAAGATATTCGCCAAAGCATCTTTGTTTTCAGGCTTCAACAAATTATCTACAGTTCCTTCTGGCAAAGCCGCAAAAGCCTCATTAGTTGGTGCAAACACCATTAAAGGTCCAGCGTTAACTAATGCATTTTCAAGCTCTGCTGCTTGAACAGCTGCAACTAAAGTTGAATGATCTTTTGAGCCAATTGCTATACTTAAAACGGTAGTACTTCCATCGTCTTCAATAAACGCTTGACCAGTTTTTTTACTAGGTGTTGTTGTTTCAGTTTTAGTAACTGTTGTGTTCGTTGAGGCTGCTTTGTTTTCATTTTTACAAGCAAACATAAAAGTTGCAAGTGTAAAAACTAAAACGAGTGTTTTGGCTGTTTTCATAATGTCGAATTATAGTGTTCTAAAATATTCTAATACCGATCTTGCCTCCTTCTCTGTTAAGTTTTGATTTGCCATTGGAGATCCGTTAAACTCCATTAGTAATTCTTTTGCTAATGGGTCCTTTTGAACCATTTCTTCCGGATTTAAAATCATGTTCATAACCCATTCAGGAGCTCTTCTATCTAAGATTCCTTTTGGAGCAGGTCCAATAAATTTCTTATCTGCTCTATGGCAAGCTGTACACATTTTTTTAAAAACTTCAGCGCCTTCGGTAGCCATCTTTTGGTCGATCTCTGCATCTAAAGCCACAGAAGTAATTGGACCAACACCTTTGTTACTTAAATCAATTCGTTTTGATGCTGGTGTTTTTGAAGCTTTAGGTGCTTCCTTTACAGGAGCTTCTTTTTTTCCATAAGAAATTGTTTCTTTTTTCTTTTCTTCTTTGCCTCCACAACTTACAAGTAGTGTTACAAATAAAATGGTCATTAGTTTTAGTGCTGTCTTCATAATTTATATTAATTTATATTGCAAATTTACCGACTAAACAACCCAAAAATTATGACATTTATCATGTTTAGGATAAATTTATCCTATTTAAAATAGACCACTTGTTTTATTAGTCATTTGTTAAATCTTTTTCAAAGTTTCTATCTCAAATCTGCTTGCTACTATCTTTTGTTTATCTTTATCCATCTTAAAAAAAAGAAAACTATTTACACATGAAAAAAACACTTCACTTATTGATGCTTTTAGCATCATTTTCTCTTTGTGCACAAAAATTATCAATGGATTTAGTCAAAAACATGACACCGAGAAATATTGGTCCTGGTGGAATGTCTGGTCGTGTCACAAGCATTGATGTAGTTCATAACAATACAGATATCATGTATGTTGGAACTGCTTCTGGTGGTCTTTGGAAATCTACTTCTGGTGGCATTAAATGGACTCCAATTTTTGAGAAAGAAGCTACAGGTTCAATTGGTGCAGTTGCCATTCAACAATCTAATCCTAGTGTAATTTGGGTTGGTACTGGTGAAGGAAATCCTAGAAATAGTTTAAATGGTGGCTATGGTATATACAAATCTCTTGATGCTGGAAAAACTTGGCAATTAATGGGTTTAGAAAACACACGTCATATTCATCGTGTCATTATTGATCCTACAAATCCAGATGTTGTTTATGCTGCTGCAATTGGTTCACCTTGGGGAGAACATCCTGAACGTGGTATATACAAAACAACTAATGGAGGAATTTCATGGACTAAAATTTTATTCGCAAATAATAAAACTGGTGCTGCCGATTTGGTTATGGATCCTACCAATCCCAATAAGCTAATTGCTGCACTTTGGGAACATAAACGTGATCCTTGGTTTTTTAATTCTGGAGGAGAGGGTTCTGGTTTACATATTACTCATGATGGTGGAAATACCTGGAAAAAAGTAACAGATAAAGAAGGATTCCCTAAAGGAAACTTAGGTCGTATTGGTGTTGCAATTGCTGCTAATAAACCTAATATAGTTTATGCGCTAGTTGAAGCAAAAAAGAATGCCTTATATAAAAGTGAAGATGGTGGTTTTAATTGGAAAAAAGTTAATGACAAAAATGACATCGGAAATCGTCCATTCTACTATTCTGAAATTTATGTCGACCCTCAAAATGAAAATCGCGTATATTCCATATATACGTATGTGAATGTTTCTGAAGATGGTGGAAAAAACTTTACTCAATTAATGCCTGCTTATGGTGTAAGTAACGGAATTCATCCTGATCATCACGCTTGGTGGATTCATCCTACGAATGGCAATTTTATGATTGATGGAAATGATGGTGGTTTAAACATTACCAAAGATGGTGGAAAATCTTGGCGATTTATTGGCAATTTACCTGTTGCGCAATTCTATCATATCAACGTTGACAACGACATTCCGTATAATGTTTATGGAGGCATGCAAGACAATGGATCTTGGAAAGGTCCTGCTTATGTTTGGCGTGTTCAAGGGATTAGAAATAGTTATTGGCAAGAAATTAGTTTTGGTGACGGATTTGATGTTGTTCCTGATAAAGATGATTCTCGTTTTGGATGGACCATGAGTCAACAAGGTTACGTTAGTCGCTATGATGCCGAAACTGGAAATAATTTTACGGTTAGACCAACACATCCTAATCCTGAAGTTGAATTGCGTTTCAATTGGAACTCAGCTATTAATATTGATCCGTTTGATAAAAACACCTTGTACTTCGGAAGTCAGTTTGTACACAAATCAACTGATAAAGGTCAAACATGGACAGTTATTTCTGAAGATTTAACCACCAACGATCCTGAAAAACTGAAACAAAATGAAAGTGGTGGATTGACAATGGATGCTACTGGAGCTGAAAACCATTGCTCTATTCTTGTTATTGAACCTTCTCCTTTAGAACGCAATATGTTCTGGGTTGGTACAGATGATGGTAAAGTACATTACACCCAAAATGGCGGACAAACCTATACTGATGTGACTAAAAACATTAAAGGTTTACCTGCTGGAAGTTGGATTCCACAAATAAAAGCATCTAACAAAAATAAAGGTGAAGCACTTTTAATTGCCAACGATTATAGACGTTTTAATTATACACCATATGCTTACAGAACTAAAGATTATGGTAAAACATGGCAACGTATTGTAGATGGCAATGATGTAGAAAGTTATACTTTATCTATTGTTGAAGATCCAATAGAAAAAAACTTATTGTTTTTAGGAACCGATGATGGGTTATATGTTTCGATCGATGCTGGAACAAATTGGAAAAAATGGACACAAGGATTTCCTACAGTTTCTGTTAAAGATTTAGTGATTCATCCAAGAGAACACGATTTAATCATTGGTACTTTTGGACGTGCAGCTTGGGTTTTAGATGACATTCGTCCGTTACGAACATTAGCTAAAAACAAATCTGTATTAAATCAGAAACTAGAATTATTCACACCTCCAACAGCTTATCAGGCAGCTTATCAGCAACCTACTGGTAGTCGTTTTGGAGCAGATGCAATGTATCATGGTGAGAACAGAGCTTATGGTGCACAATTTTCTTATTATGTCAAAATTGACGAAACAAAAAAGGAAGATGATTCTGAAAAAAATAAAAAAGAAGACAAGAACACTTCTAAAAATTCAGATGACATAAAAGAAGAAGCAAAAATAAAATGGGATTCGTTAACCCTAAAAATTTATGATGACGAACGCTTAATTAGAACTTTAAAACAAAAAGCTCCAGATTCTACAGGAATTTACAAATGGTCATGGTATATGGATGAAGCAGGGGTCTCTAGACCTTCAAGAACGATAAGAAAACAAACTAGAGAACCTGGAGGTGTTTCGGTTAAACCTGGAACTTATAAAGCGGTTTTACATTTTGGAGATATCTCTTCAGAAGAAATGATTACAGTAAAATCTGATCCTAGATTAAATGTCTCTTTAGCGAGTATCAATGAGGTTTATGATGCTTCAAAAAGCATTGAAAACATGCAATCTACCATCGCTAATGCTGTAAAGCAACTCGTTGAAAGCAAACAAATTGCTAATAAGTTCAAATCAGATTTATCAAAATTAGATAAAGAAAAATATAAAGATGATATTACGGCATCTAAAGATATTGTAAAAGAGATTAATGAGCTTATTGATTTGTATCTAGGTAAAGAAGATAAACGTCAAGGCATTACAAATTCTTCAGTCGTTACTGTAAACGATAGAATTGGAACTGCAAGTTGGTATGTAAGTTCTAGACAAAACGGACTTACAGAAACTGAAACAACCTTAATGAAACATGCTGAAGATGCCATTAAAAATGCTTTAAGCAAAACCAATACATTCTTTAATGAATCTTGGTCGTCTTATCAAACTAAAATGGAAGCATTACAAACCAATCCGTTTAAAGAGATTAATACGTTTAAACTTGATTAGTTAATTATTAGAATTGAGATTACTCATAAAAAAAGCTCTAGAAATCTAGAGCTTTTTTTTATTCTACACGTTTTAAACCTGCAATATTTTCTAGCTTAATCATTTTGCCTTTAGTAGAAATCAAGCCTTCTTTTTTAAATTGGGATAAAATACGTATTGCAGATTCGGTAGCTGTTCCTACAATATTAGCATAATCTTCTCGTGATAATGTAATAGATAAATAACCATCTGCATCAACACCAAAATTTTCATTCATATAAACCAAAACATCTGCAAATCGATTTTTAACAGATTTTTGAGCCATGTCTACAATAATATTATCTGAATCTTTTAAATCGTGAGCCATCTGCTGTAACATATCTAAAGTAAATTTAGGATTGTTTTGAAGGTCATTCATAATCTCACTTTTCGGAATAAAACAAACTTCCATATCATTAAGCGCTACTGCACTCAAATTTGCAGACTCCTCACCTACTAACGAACGTTGTCCTAATAAATCACCTTTTACAACCAACTTTACAATTTGATCTTTTCCATTAGCGCTTAATTTAGACAATTTACAAACACCATCTTTTACACAATACACACCATTAACAGCGTCTCCTTCTTCAAAAATAACTTCTCCTTTTTTAACTGTTTGTGATGTTTTACAACCAGAAATACGAATTAACTCATCTTTAGTTAACGCTTTTAGAGCATTAAACTGTCTAATAATACACTGATCGCACTTACTCATACCTAGATTTTTGATAGATACACAAAATTAATCAAAACATGACAAAAATCATAGTTTAAAGTCGTTTCAATAGCAATCTTTGCACTAGGTATAAATGAGCAAATAATTATGGAGCAAACTACTTGTTTCCACTGTGGTGACGATTGTAACACGACAACAATTGTATTCGATGAAAAAAATTTCTGTTGTAACGGTTGTAAAACTGTGTACGAAATTTTTTCTACGAACGATTTAACCTGCTATTACGATTTGCAATCTTCTCCTGGAGCTGTGCCTCAAGAAATTGAAGGCAAATACGATTTTCTATCTCAGGAAAACATCATAGAAAAACTCACAGAATTTGATGATGGAAATACACAAATCGCAACCTTATACATTCCACATATTCATTGTAGTTCTTGTATTTGGATTTTAGAAAACCTCAACAAACTAAATCCTAATATTACATCATCACAAGTCAATTTCGGAAAGAAAACCGTTAGAGTCACTTATAAAACTGAAAACTATGCGCTAAAAGATATGGTTTTGCTTTTAAGCGCTATTGGCTATGAACCTTATATTTCTTTAGATGACTTTAAAACAGGACAACAAAACGTTAACCGAAGCCTAATTTACAAACTAGGCATTGCTGGCTTTGCGTTTGGGAATGTGATGTTTCTCTCGTTTCCTGAATATTTTGAAGTTGGTGAGTTTTGGTTAGAACAATATAAACACTTGTTTAGATGGCTCATGTTTGCCTTTTCGCTTCCTGTAGTCTTTTATGCAGGACGTGATTATTTTATATCTGCATACAAAGGCTTAAGTTCAAAACTTTTAAACATTGACGTACCAATAGCTTTAGGTATTGCTGTATTATTTATTAGAAGTACTATTGAAATTGCATTCGATTTGGGTTCTGGGTTTTTTGATAGCCTTACAGGATTGGTTTTCTTTTTATTACTCGGAAAGTTCTTCCAACAAAAAACATATACCTTTCTATCATTTGAGCGTGACTACAAATCGTATTTCCCAATAGCTGTTACCAAAATAGATTCTGAAGGCAACGAAACTCCAATTCAAGTGTACGATATTGAACAAGGAAATCGCTTATTAATTAGAAATGAAGAACTCATTCCTGTTGATGGCATTTTAATTAACGGAAAAGCTAGAATTGACTACAGTTTTGTGACAGGTGAATCTGAAACGGTTAGCAAACACTCTGGAGATAAATTGTTTGCTGGAGGAAAACAAACCTCTGGTGTTATTGAAATGGAAGCTTTAAAATCGGTAGAACAAAGTTACCTCACTCAACTTTGGAGCAACGATGTATTTAGCAAAAATAAAGAAGATGGTTTTACAACCTTAACCAACACCATTAGCAAACGCTTTACCATTATTGTACTGAGCATCGCTTTTATTGCAACTGGTTTTTGGCTAGTTTACGATCCTTCAATAGCTATGAATGTGTTTACTGCTGTACTCATTATTGCTTGTCCGTGTGCCATTGCTTTATCTGCTCCTTTTACGTTTGGAAATTTGCTTCGCATCTTCGGAAAACTAAAATTTTATGTAAAAAACGCTTCAGTTATTGAACAATTAGCAAGTATAAACACCATCATTTTCGATAAAACAGGAACCATCACTTCTAACAAACATAGTGCTGTAGATTATGAAGGAATTGCCTTAACGCCTTCCGAAGAACTATTACTCAAAAACACGCTTCGAGGATCAAATCATCCGTTGAGTAGAACTTTATACGACATTTTAGATGAGCACAACATTATTCCTCTTAATCACTTTGAAGAGCATTTAGGTAAAGGGATTGAAGCTTCTCATAAAGACACTCAAATCAAAATAGGTTCGGCAAGCTTTGTTGGCACAGAAGCTTCTTCGGTGTTAAACACTTCGGTTCATATTAGTACGAACAACCAATATAAAGGAAAGTACACTTTTTATAATAGTTATAGAAAAGGCTTATCTAAACTATTTAACAAACTAAAAAAGCAGTATGATTTGGTGATTCTTTCTGGTGATAATGAAGGAGAATTTGAAAATCTGAAAAAATTATTGCCTTCTAAAACCAAGCTCATTTTTAATCAAAAACCAGACGACAAGTTAGAGTATATCAAATACCATCAATCTGAAGGTGCAAAAGTACTCATGATTGGTGACGGACTTAATGATGCTGGTGCTTTGGCACAAAGTAATGTAGGTATTGCCATTTCAGAAAACGTAAACGTTTTTTCACCTGCTTGTGATGCTATTTTAGATGCCACAAAATTTAATCAGCTATATAATTTTATAAAGGCTTCTAAAAGCGCCATTACCATTATAAAATGGAGTTTTGTGCTGTCATTTATATACAATATTATCGGACTCTACTTTGCGGTTACTGGTCAGTTAGCTCCTGTAGTTGCTGCAATTTTAATGCCTTTAAGCTCCATAAGCATTGTCGTTTTTACAACCATTGCCACCAATATTGTTGGTAGAAAATTATCAAAATCATGAACACCTCATTAATTCAAAAATATAATGTTCCAGGACCAAGATACACAAGTTATCCAACGGTTCCGTTTTGGGATGAAGCACAATTTACAAAGGAAAAATGGTTAGAGACTTTTAAAGCTTCTTTTCAAGAAAGCAATAGCGAGCAAGGCATTAGTTTATACATTCATCTTCCGTTTTGTGAAAGTCTGTGCACCTTTTGTGCTTGCCATAAACACATCACAAAGCGACATTCAATGGAAGATAGCTATATTGATACTGTTTTAAAAGAATGGCATTTATACGTTAATTTAATGTCTTCTAAACCTATCATTAAAGAAATCCATTTAGGAGGTGGTACACCAACATTTTTTTCAAGCGACAATTTAAGCAAACTAATTAAAGGTTTATTAGAGCCTTCAGAATTACACAGCGATTACGAATTTAGCTTTGAAGGGCATCCAAACAATACTACAAAAGAGCAATTACAAACGTTATACAACTTAGGCTTTACTCGTGTGAGTTTTGGTATTCAAGATTATGATGAAACGGTTCAAAAAGCCATTCATCGTCTGCAAACATTTGAACAAGTCGAAAAAGTAACCCAATGGTCTAGAGCTATTGGATACACGTCTATTAGTCATGATTTAATTTTCGGATTGCCTTTTCAGAATGTAAAAACAATGACAGATAGCATCAATAAAACAAAGCTATTACGTCCAGATCGTATTTCGTTTTACAGTTATGCCCATGTACCTTGGATTAAAGGTGTTGGACAACGAGGTTTTGATGAAAATGACTTACCAAAAGGTGATGAAAAAAGAAACTTATATGAAATAGGTAAGCAACTCTTAACAAATTTAGGCTACGAAGAAATTGGCATGGATCATTTTGCGCTTAAAACAGACAGCTTATATAAAGCTACTTTAGATAAAACCTTACATCGAAACTTTATGGGTTATACGACCAACTCAACACAACTTATGATTGGCTTAGGCATGTCTGCCATAAGCGACAGTTGGTATGGTTTTGCGCAAAACGTAAAAACAGTAAAAAATTATGAAGCTATTGTGGCTTCAGGTGAAATCCCAATATTTCGTGGTCATCTATTAAGCAATGAAGACTTAGTAATTAGACAACATATTTTGAACATTATGTGTCATTTAGAAACCTCATGGACAGATAAAAAATTACAATTTTCAAAAATAAATGATGTATTAGAAGCTTTAAAAGAAGCTCAAAAAGACGGACTAATTTTAGTTCATAATGAAACGCTTACAGTTCCTGAAAAAGCAAAACCATTTATTAGAAATATTTGTATGGCTTTTGATTTAAGACTTCATGAAAGTCAACCAGAAACCAGAGTATTTTCTATGACAATATAATTTTTTAAACATGACAAATATCATATTCTAAGAATGCAAACTAACTTAATTTTGAACCATAACTTCTAATAGGTATGAGTGTTATATATATTTTATTGAGTATCAGCATTATTGTTGCTATAGTATTTTTTATTGCATTTATAACTGCCGTAAAAAGTGGACAGTATGACGATAGTTATACTCCATCTGTTAGAATGCTTTTTGAAGACGAACTCGTTAAAGAGCAAGTAAAACCATCTATTAAACCAAAAAAAGACTAATTAAATTATTATGGAAGTCCAACAGTTTCATTACGATAACAAAATCGTTAAAAATTTCCTCTATGCAACAATGCTTTGGGGAGTCGTAGGAATGTTAGTAGGTTTACTACTAGCTTTTATGTTTTTATTTCCAAATCTAACCGATGGCATTTCTTGGTTAAGTTTTGGTCGTTTAAGACCTCTACATACCAATGCGGTTATTTTTGCTTTTGTAGGAAACGCCATTTTCGCAGGTGTTTACTATTCTTCACAGCGCTTACTAAAAGCAAGAATGTTTAGTGACTTGTTGAGTAAAGTAAACTTTTGGGGCTGGCAACTCATTATTGTTGGAGCAGCCATCACACTTCCACTTGGTTATACAACGTCTAAAGAATATGCCGAATTAGAATGGCCTTTTGATATTGCTATTGCACTAATTTGGGTGGTATTTGGTTGGAACTTAATTGGTACAATTCTTAAACGTAGACAACGTCACTTGTATGTGGCGATTTGGTTCTACTTAGCCACTTTTGTAACGGTTGCTGTACTTCATATTTTTAATAGTCTAGAAGTTCCTGTTAACGGACTTAAAAGTTATTCGGTATATGCAGGAGTTCAAGATGCTTTAGTACAATGGTGGTATGGTCATAATGCTGTAGCATTCTTTTTAACAACGCCTTTCTTAGGGTTAATGTACTACTTTGTGCCTAAAGCAGCCAACAGACCTGTATATTCTTATCGATTATCTATTGTGCATTTCTGGTCATTAATATTCATATACATTTGGGCTGGACCTCACCATTTATTATATACTGCTTTACCAGAATGGGCTCAAAACTTAGGTGTTGCGTTTTCTGTAATGCTTTTGATGCCATCTTGGGGAGGAATGATTAACGGACTACTAACACTTCGTGGTGCTTGGGATAAAGTTCGTACTGATCCTGTTCTTAAATTTATGGTAGTTGCCATTACTGGTTATGGTATGGCAACCTTTGAAGGTCCAATGCTATCGCTTAAAAATGTAAATGCTATTGCGCATTTTACAGACTGGATTATCGCTCACGTTCACGTAGGCGCTTTAGCTTGGAATGGTTTCTTAACCTTTGGAATGATTTATTACTTAATTCCTCGCTTAGTTAAAACAAAATTACATTCTACAGCCTTGGCTAATCTGCATTTTTGGATAGGAACTTTAGGCATCATTATGTACGCTTTACCTATGTATGTTGCTGGGTTCACACAAGCTAGTATGTGGAAACAATTTAATCCTGATGGTACGTTAGTGTATGGAAACTTTTTAGAAACCGTTTCTGAAATCATCCCAATGTATTGGATGCGTGCTATTGGAGGAACTCTATTTATTATTGGTATGCTTATTATGATATACAATGTAATCATCACAATAAAGAAAGGAAGTTCTGTAACCGATGAACTAGCTGAAGCTGCTGCACTCCAAAAAGTATCTAAAAAACGTGCTTTAGGTGAAGGTTGGCATGAAGTCTTAGAGCGCAAACCAATAAAGCTAACTATTTGGGCTACGATAGCCATTTTAATTGGTGGTATTGTTCAAATTGTACCTACTATCATGGTAAAATCTAATATTCCAACTATAAGTAGCGTAACACCATACACGCCTTTAGAATTAGAAGGTAGAGACCTCTACATTAGAGAAGGTTGTGTAAGCTGTCACTCCCAAATGATTAGACCATTTAGAAGTGAAGTAGAACGCTATGGCGAATATTCAAAAGCTGGAGAGTTTGTGTACGACCATCCATTCCTTTGGGGAAGTAAACGTACTGGACCAGATCTACATCGTGTTGGTGGAAAGTATTCAGACAACTGGCACCTCAACCACATGTACGATCCGCAAAGTACTTCATCTGGTTCTATAATGCCTGCTTATCAATGGTTAATTAGAAATGAACTCGACAAATCTCAAACAGAGGCTAAAATGAGAGCTATGGTAACTCTTGGTGTTCCTTATTCTGAAGACGATATCGCCAATGCGCAACAGTCTATGTTAGAGCAAGGCACTAAAATTGAAGAAAGCCTACATTCAGATCCAGATTTCGCTCAAACTTATCAGGCCGACAAACAAGCTGGCGGACAAGATTTCGTAGAAATGAGAAATCGTGAAATTGTTGCAATTATTGCATACTTACAACGATTAGGAACCGATATTAAAGTAAAAGATGCAGACGTCACATCAACTCAAAACTAATTTATCATGCTAAAATTTGTAAAAAACCATATGGAGAGTATCACAGGAATTGAAATTTTTCCTATGATTTCCCTACTTATATTTTTCAGTTTTTTCGTCATCCTTTTTTGGTGGGTAATTACTGCAAAAAAAGATTATATCAATAAGGTGAGTAGCCTTCCGTTAGACAACCAAAACACTACAAAACTATGAGAAATTTAATTCCATCTTGGATAAGAGTACCTCTTGTATTTTTTATCATCGCAGGTATCGCAGAATACACTATCGATTCTGGTGAAAAACCAGCATTTATTGAACAACCAATGGTATTACTATTTTTACTGTTAGTGTTATTAATCATTATTGCTATTGAAGCTATTGTAGCTTCAATCAAAAATGTCTTATACCAAAGCTTAGATGCCGAAGCTAAGGCTAGGTTTGATGCGCAAAATGCAGCTCAACCTAAGCTTGTACGCTGGATTAATAAAACATATATAAAGCTATTAGATTCTAAAGCTGTAGAAGAAGAACATGAAATTATTTTAGACCACAACTACGATGGTATTAAAGAATTAGATAATAACCTTCCACCTTGGTGGCTCTATGGCTTTTATGCAAGTATTGTTTTTGCAGCCATTTATTTAGTTCGTTTTCATGTCTTTAATGGCGAAAATCAATATGATGAGCTTGAGTCTGACTTAGCACAAGCTAAAATTGATATTGAAGAATATAAGAAAACTGCAAAAGACTTGGTCGATTTTAATACTGTTGAAGTATTAACTGATGCAGGTGATTTAAAAGCTGGACAAAACCTTTACGAGACCAATTGCATTGCTTGTCATAAAGTTGATGGTGGAGGCGGAATTGGTCCTAACCTAACCGATAAGCATTGGATTTTAGGTGGTGGCATCAAGAATGTCTTTAAAACCATTTCTGAAGGTGGTCGTGATGGTAAAGGTATGATTGCTTGGAAACAAAGTTTAAAACCGTCTGAAATAGCTCAAGTAGCAAGCTACGTTTTACAGTTTGAAGGCACCACACCTGCTGAACCAAAAGCAGCCGAAGGTGATGTTTGGGTAGACGAAAATGCTTCTGCTGAAGCTGAAAATTAAAAAAGAGGGAATCCTTTTAATGATTTAACAAACCAATCTCTATTAATGTTAAAATAAAATTATCGTGAACACGCCAGAAAACGAAACATTTAGAGACTCCATCGGAACGATTAATGAAGAAGGTAAACGCGCTTGGGTTTATCCTAAAAAACCTAGTGGAAGATATTACGAAAAACGAAAAATAGTTAGCTACATCTTATTAGCATTTCTATTTGCTGCGCCTTTTATTAAAATAAATGGTAATCAGTTTTTGATGTTCAATGTATTAGAACGTCGCTTTAATATTTTCGGATTTCCTTTTTGGCCTCAAGATTTTCACTTGTTTGTCATTTCGATGTTAATTGGTGTGATTTTCATCACCTTATTTACGGTTGGTTTTGGTCGTATTTTCTGTGGGTGGATTTGTCCGCAAACCATTTTTATGGAAATGGTGTTTAGACGTATTGAATATTGGATTGAAGGCGACAGAAACAAACAGCGTAAGCTAGACCGACAAAAATGGGATGCCGAAAAAATAAAAAAACGTCTTTTAAAATGGAGTATATTTTTAGTGATTTCTTTTTTAATTGCTAACGTTTTTCTAGCCTATTTAATTGGTAGTGACAAACTCATAAAATACATTACTGATGGTCCAACCGAACATCTAGGAACGTTATTTCCGTTAATTATTTTTACAGCTGTTTTCTATTTTGTATTTGCTTGGTTTAGAGAACAAGTCTGTATTATTGCTTGTCCTTACGGAAGGTTACAAGGTGTGCTTTTAGATAACAAATCTATAGTTGTAGCTTACGACCATAAACGTGGTGAGGCCGAAAATGGCAGAAAGAAGTTTAGAAAAAATGAAGACAGAGCTGCGCTTGGTCATGGTGATTGCATTGATTGTTTTCAATGTGTCAATGTATGTCCTACAGGTATAGACATTAGAAATGGCACACAGCTAGAATGTGTAAACTGTACGGCTTGTATTGATGAATGCGATCATATTATGGAAAGCATCAATCTACCAAAAGGTTTGATTCGTTATGCAAGTGAAGAAAATATTGAACAAAAGAAAAAGTTTGAGTTTACACCAAGACTAAAAGGGTACACAGCTGTATTAGTAATTTTAATTGGTGTGCTTATAGGCATGTTGTTATTAAGAAATGATGTAGAAGC
Organism: Psychroserpens sp. S379A; assembly: GCF_049800755.1. Classification (NCBI taxonomy): domain Bacteria; kingdom Pseudomonadati; phylum Bacteroidota; class Flavobacteriia; order Flavobacteriales; family Flavobacteriaceae; genus Psychroserpens; species Psychroserpens sp. S379A. The sequence continues at coordinate 954,124 of NZ_JBNAFQ010000001.1, forward strand.
TAGAGTATTGCGATTACCAGGTCAGCTCTATGAACACAAAGGAGAAACCATTATTAGCAACGTATTTACCTATAAACTCATTAATAAAACCACAAAAAAAATTGAAGATGTGAGCTTTAAATTACGAACCTATAAAGGTGAGATTAAGCTGGTATCTAATACTGGAATAGTTGAAGTTCCTGAGCAAGGCTTAGCCGAAGGAACGCTATTTATTGAAATTGATAAAAAAGAACTAAAAGGCGATAAAAATAAATTAATGATTGAAGTATATAGTGGTGAAGACCTGATAGAAACAACAACCGTTAATTTTTTAGGACCTAGGAGTTATAATTAGAGTTGGAAGTTGGAAGTTGGAAGTTGGAAGTTGAAAGTTGGAAGTAAGTTATCTAAACTAAATGCTTACTTTTTACTTATCACTTTTTACTTATCACTTATTTTCCGCATTAAGGATTGAAACGGCATCCTTTTTTAACGTCAGTTCGAGTGCCTTACTTTAGTAAGGTGTATCGAGAATTGCGATAAAAAAGATATAGTGTAAAGCCTGACGCTTTTAAATGAAATGAAAAAAGGGTAATGCCCAAAAAAAATAAGATTATGAAACTAAATTGGGGAACTGCAATTGTATTGGCATTTATAGGCTTTATAAGCTTTATCATGTTTTTCGTCATACGAATGAATACCAACAACAAATACGACCATGACTTGGTTACTGAAGATTATTACAAAGCTGAACTAGAATATCAAAACGATATTGATAAAGAAAACAATGCCAAAACATTAATCTCAGATATTACATGGAAACGCACGCAAGAAGGTTTGGTGGTTTCGTTTCCTAAAGAATTAAAAGCAGAAGCAATTGAAGGTAAAGTGTTCCTATATAGACCATCTAACAAACAAGTAGACTTTGAAAGCTCAATTTCATTGTCTGACCACAATTTGCTCATACCTGACAAACGTTTGTTGGATGGTCGTTGGAACATTAAAGTCGATTGGAAATATAATGGAAAATCGTATCTCTACAAAAAAGAAATTGTGTATTAAATGTTATGGTCTGCTCTCATATTTGGGTTATTAGGTAGCTTTCACTGCGTTGGCATGTGTGGTCCTATAGCTTTTATGTTGCCTGTAGACCGAAGTAATTCGTTTAAAAAAGTAACTCAAATTTCTGTATATCATATAGGTCGCTTATTGGCTTATGCCATCATTGGCCTATGTTTCGGACTTATTGGAAAGAGCTTATACCTTTTTGGTATACAACAACAATTATCGATTGTTATTGGTGTGTTAATGATTGTGGTGGTACTCATTCCTGTTCAAACCTTTAACAAATACAACCTTTCTAAACCACTATATCGCGTTATTTCTAAAGTAAAATCTTCATTAGGAAAAGCGCTTAAAAAGAAAACGGCAGATACCTTTTTAACCATTGGCTTTTTAAACGGTTTTTTGCCTTGTGGCTTAGTATATATGGCCGTTTTTGCTTCGTTAACCATGTCTAGCGCTGTTGAAAGCAGCTTGTATATGATGTTATTTGGTTTGGGTACAATACCGTTAATGACCACAGCTATTTATTTAGGTAAATTCTTAAACTCAACGGTTAAGCAACGCATTCAAAAAGCCATTCCTGTATTTGTTGTAATTATTGGATTGCTTTTTATTATTCGAGGTATGGGTTTAGGTATTCCTTACCTCTCTCCTGCTCCAATTGTTGATGTAACCTCGAGTACCATTGATTGCCATTAGTATTGAAACCCATCTGTTAAACTGATGTTCGTCATAGTTTTTATAACTATGTTTTAGTACCTTATAGCTAACAAAATAGAGCCTTATGAAAACCATTTTATTACTTACCGATTTTTCTAAAAGTGCAACCAATGCCATTCATTATGCAATGCGTTTTTTTGAATCTGAAAGCTGTACGTTCCATATTATGAACGTTCATAAAGTTGGTACATTTATTTCAGATGATTTAATGTCATCTTCAACTGAAAGTATTTACGAATCTTTTACCAAAATCCCGAAGCAAAAAATTGATGAACTCATAAATGAGTTGAAACAGACCTATCACAATGCTAAACACGAATTTAAAACCATTGTTGATTTTGACATCTTTACCGATGCTGTTAATCAAGCCATAACAAAGCATGAGGTTGACTTTGTAGTTATGGGATCTAATGGAGCTACAGGTGCTAAAGAAATTATTTTTGGAAGCAATACGGTTAATGTCATTAGAAATGTAATGTGTAAAACACTCGTCATTCCAAATGATTATAAGTTTAAACCCATTTCAAATGTTTTATTGCCTTTGCAGGTTGACGACAATTTAAAACCTCATCAACTAGAGGTCATTAAAAACTACTCTAAGCACTTCAATTATAAATTGCATGTATTAAGAACCCTTAAAAGTGAGTCCGTTTCTAATCATTTACCAGATGATAAAGCGCAGTTAAAAGCATTAGATTGTGAGTACACCACTCAAAACGAGGTTTCATTTTATCAAGCAGTAATCAATTATCTTAACACATATCAAATTGACATGGTTGGTTTGATTGTGCATGACAAATCTTTTATAAAACGTTTTTTTACTGAAACACCAACCATAGAATTGAGCAAAGTAATACAACTGCCTTTATTGCTGTTTCATGTTAATTAAAATTACCATACAATTATGATCAAAAATTTAGACAAAGCAGATTGCCAACTCCTTTTAAAACAAAACTATATTGGTCATTTGGGTTACATTTATAAAAACAAGCCTTATGTGATTCCTATCACCTATTTTTATAAGGATAATAGAATTATTTGCTATTCTGGCGAAGGACATAAAATTGATGCCATGCGAAAGCATGCGCCAATTACCTTAGAAGTTTCTAATATCAATTCTGTAAGTCATTGGCAATCTATTGCTGTACATGGCACTTATGAAGAGTTTGAAGGCAGTGCAGCAAAGGTCTTACTTCACGATTTCTCTTTAGGTATCAAAGACATCATTTTAAATAAAGAGCAAAGAGATTTAAACTTTATAAGTGAGTTCTCAGCTAAAATTGCCAAAAATGATATTCCTATTGTTTTTGTAATAAACATTGAAAACATTACTGGTAAAATGAGACGACAGTAAAACCTTAAATAAAAGCTGTAATCTTTCGGTCGCGCTTAATAAAATGAATTTGATCGTCTATAATGAGCTTTTTTCTGTAACCAAACAAATGAAATATTTTGGTGGTTAAAAACAAGGCTATTTTTCGGTTTGCAATTAGACAGTATTCATTTTCTGGATGTTTAGAAATACCTGGTAATAATCTTAAAACCCGATGACACTTAAAGCGTCTAAGCATGGCAGACAGTACCAACCAAAACTTAGAAAGCTTTTTAATCACAAAAAAACCATCTTCACCTTGGGCTTGATATAAGGGCATAAATATCAATCCGTTAAACGGACTCTTAATTTCGCTTACACCATCATAAGCCAATGATTGGTGTTTCATAACGGGTTTAAAGTTCTTAAATCCAGGTTTCATTTTAAAGTGGTGAGATTCAGATAGACAATGTCTGTAAACAATTTCATAAAATCCGTTTTCAATTGTTAGCATTCTACTATAAGCTTTATAATTGAACTCGTGTTTAGATACGATGCCTATTTTTTCCATAACCATCCATATAAAAGCTTCACAATACAATACAGCGTTTTCATCTTCATGCTGTCCTGCTTCAAAACCTAAAGACACATGACCAAACTCGTTAATATACGACAGTAGAGGTCCATCTAAATACTCTTCAATTCCTAAAACAATAGGAATATTGAATTTATTAGCCAAAGCTCTGTTATTAAGCGAATCGCTAATGGTTATAAAAGGCACTGTTGGCGATGATGTGGTATGCAAATCTATAAACACAAAATTGCCTTGATGACTCTTACAAATGGCTTTTATAGTGTTATATAGTTCGCATTGTTCTCGTTGCTCTTCAAACTCAAAATAACCATCGTCTTCATCACATATAGACATGATTTCGTCTTTAGTCCATAGTCTATTTAAATCAAAATCCTGATATCGAACACCTTCTTTTAAAGCTTCCATATTGCCTAATAAAGCATAAAAGTTACCTTTAAACTTTATGTTGTTAACCACGATATCACTAATTACTTTTTGAAGTCCATAAACACCAGCTGGTTCATTGCCATGAACACCACCAATACAAACTAAAGTAGTGCCATTAATGTTATTATTTTGGCTGTAATAAATTCTATCTTTAGTGGTGTATGATATCGGTTTAGTCACTTCTTTTATCATTTGTTATGAATTAATGTTTTCTAAATCTGTTTTGGTTAACACATTCAAAGTTAAAGCATTAGTCGTCTTGCTTTTATGACTTTTGTCATAGTTTTAAATGCAGTATATCGATACCTTTAATAGAGAAATTAAAACCTAAACCATTATGAAAAAACGTGTACCAGTGTCAACTATAATGACCAAAAACATCATTGCAGTTAATAGAACCGATGATTTAGAAACTGCCGAACAATTATTTAAACAACACCATATAAGACATATCCCTGTAGTTTCGGGAGAAGTAATTATTGGCATGTTGAGTTATACCGATTTGCTTCGCATTAGTTTTGCCGATGCTATAAACGAACACGAAACCGAAGTCGATACAATCGTCTATAACATGTTTACAATAGATCAAGTGATGACTAAAAATGTGGTGACTGTCACCTCAGAAACTACCATTAAAGATGTGGCAGAAATTTTAACTAAAAACGAGTTTCATGCCTTACCTGTAGTTGATAACGGACAACTCGTTGGTATTGTTACCACAACCGATTTAATACAGTATTTGCTAGAACAATTTTAATTTAAAACACACAAACAAAAAAAGAGTTAGATCATCTAACTCTTTTTTGTTTAAAGACCTTGCTATTATATTCTAAATGTCATGACTGGTAGTATAGAATGGTTTGCAATGTCTTCGCCTATGCTACCACTAAAAAAGTGAGCAATACCTTTACGACCATGTGTTGGCATCGCTATTAAATCTGCTCCTATAATATTTGCAAAAGCTAATACACCTTCTTCAACAGTGTAATCAGACACATAGTGTATGTCATTAATTTTATTAAGATTACCATCTGCCCTTTCTAGAAAGTTAGCTACAGTGGTTTCCATTTCAGTAGAGCTTTTAAATCGTGCTCCAGGCAAATTAACATATAACAGTTTTAAACTTGAAGGTGTCTCATTAAAAAACTGACACGCTTTTAAGTAAGGCTGTATCATTTCTTCAGAAAAATCACAAGCAAAAACTACGGTTTCAAATTTTAAATTTACTGGTTTCTGCTTTACAATAAGTACAGGAATTTCTGAGTGACGCACTACTTTTTCGGTATTTGAACCTACAAATATTTCGCTTAAACCACTTGAGCCATGAGAACCCATAACAATTAAATCGGCTTGATGCTCTTTTGCGACATCGTTAACTTCGCTAAACACTTTAAAGTGCTTTACAATTGGCGTTACATTTAAATCTTTTAAATACGCCTTATCTAAAAACTCATGAAATCTTTTTTCGGCTAGTTTTAAATAAAATATGGTTTGCATTTGTTGATCATCCTCAGAGTCAATAAGCATATTATTAGCCATTTCTAACATGTGTAATGCTAAAATTTCGGCATTGTTCTTTTTAGCTAAAATTGAAGCAGCTTCTAAGGCATATTCAGAATGCTTAGAAAAATCTATTGGTACAATTATTTTATTCATAATAAAAAGGTTTAGTGTTTTTGTTTGTGAGCGCTTTATTAATGTATTGGCAACTCTTAATTATGCAGTAAAGGTAATGCCTTAGCTTTAGAATAAAACTGATATTTATCATGCAGATATGTAAACTTTAATTAATTTTATATCGAATTAAATAATCCTTATCTTTAAATTTCAAATAACCACTAAAACCAAATAACCTATGAAACATCATATTTTAAGCCTATTGATTGTATTTTGCTTGATTGCCTCGTGTAAAAGTGATAAAAAAGACACCGAAACTGTTGTAGAAGACACAACTGAAATTTCTACCGAAACGACTAATCCTTCTGAAACCAAAAAAGTAACCGAAATAAAAGAAAAACCTGCTCATTATAATGACATCAAAAAAGTAGCAATGTCTTTAAGCTCTAAAAGCGGAAGCAATGTTACAGGAAACATTGTTTTTAAACAAGAGTTAGGTGCCATAACCATGATTGCAGTCGTTGATGGCTTAAGCCCTGGCGAACATGCCTTACATATAAACGAAAAAGCCGATTGCTCAGCTAACGATGGCAGTTCTTCTGGAAACATCTGGAAAGGTTTAAACGAAGGCGTTGTTACCTTTACGGCTAATGAAGATGGTCATGGTACTATGACTAAAATTACCGAAGACTGGTGTATTGGTTGCGACGACCAATCTAAAAACATTTTAGGCAAAGCTATAGTAATCTACAAAGGAGATACCATACTTGCCTGCGGAGAAATAAAACAATAAAACCATTTTAATATAAAACCTAAACATGAAACATCTAAAATTTACCGTTTTAGCCTTTTTAATACTATTTACAACAGCTTGTAAAAACGATAAGAATAATGAAAACACAACTGCCGACACCACAGAAGCTACCGAAAACTATGTTATAAAACCTGAAGCGACCTCTGTGAAATGGACTGCCTATAAAACTACCGATAAAGTTGCGGTTGGAGGTGAATTTACCACAGTAAACTTCGATAATAAAGAAGGAGCTTCGCCAGAAGAAGCCCTTAATGGTTTAGAATTTTCTATTCCAATACAAAGCCTTTTTACTAAAGATGAAGGACGAGATGCAAAAATTAAAGCCTCTTTTTTTGGTGCCATGCTAAACACCGAACTCATTAGCGGAAAAATCACTTATACCAATGGCAACTATGCTGCAACACTTACCATGAATGGCGAAACCAACAACCTGCCTTTAGACGTCACTATTACCGATGAGCGACGTGTAAAAATGACTGGTGTGATGCAACTTAAAGATTGGAATGCTTTAGAAGCCCTAGCCTCTCTTAATAAGATTTGTTTTGACCTGCATAAAGGTCCTGATGGTGTAAGTAAAACTTGGGAAGATGTTGCTATTGAAGTAAACACCTACCTAAGAAAAAACAACTAATAGCCATGATATGCAATTACATGGTAATGCATGAATCGCTATAAGCTCAAATTTAAAAAGTCACAACAGTAAATTGTGGCTTTTTTTTATACTTAAGTTAAGCCACTAAACACTTATACGTAGCAACACAACGCAAATCATACCGTTATCATTTCGACAGAGTGAAGAATGAACGACGAGAAATCTTATCACTATAAGATCCTTCGCGGTGCTCTGAATGACAATTTGGTTGTAATCATCGAATGAGATTCCTCCTCATACTTCGTTCGGAATGACAGCATAACGCTAACACAAGCCAAGCCACTAAATACCCAATAACCAGCAACTTATAAACAAGTACCTGTTAATAATTTACAAAATTATTTAGAAAATAATCTATGTATTGTAATTACTTTAGTAGCACCAACAAAAACAGGTTTGATATGAAGAGACAGCCAAACAAGCTTACAAGTGCGCTACCTTTAGACAAAGCTTTAAGTAAAGACGAAGAGTGGTTAAGCCTTAAAGACGTGACACGACATTTAAAAATAAGCCGAAGCACCGTAAATCGTTTGGTACAAGCCAATAAAATACCTAGCCTAAAATTGGGAGGCACCTTAGTGTTTCCGAAGCATTTAATAAATAACATCTTGCAAAACCAAGCCTTACAAGGTTTTAATATAAACGACCAAAACCAATAATGTTATATTATTTTTAGCTTAGCATATTCATAATCCCTGTATCATCTCACGATGCCAGTAAGCTAAACAAGAAGAGACTGTTAAAAGCGTTATTACAACAACGCTTTATACAGTCTCTTTCTATACCAATAAAGGATAGTCATTACAGCACTGTAACTGTACCTAAGTAGCTACTAACAGCAGCATCTTTACCTGTTTGGTTAACAAAGCTAGCCCAAACCTCAACCTCAAAACCAGCCATAAAAGCAGGTAAGCTAAGTTGAACAGCAGCTTGATCGCGAGTTGACGCAGGATTAAACACCTGAAACAATTGCTCGTTAGCGGCATACACCACCACTATAAGCACATCGTCTGCCGCAGCATTACCTTGTCCGCTATTATCCTCCCAAGTCAAGTCTAAAGCCTGATTGGCAGCAGCAGCCAGATTAGGTTGTTGCAAGCCTCTTAAATCGCCTTTACTAATCAATACCTTTTGGTAGTTAATAGCAAAGCCATCGGGAATAGGAGTTAGTGCTTCGGTTAAATGGTAAGACGTTGCCAAGTTATACCTAGACTTATCCCCTTGCGGTTTACCAAAATATTTACTTAATAAGCCTTTAATAGGCGTTATAAAAGTAATGACAGTTTTAAAACGTTTACGTTGTTCTAACTGTAGTTCTGTTGGTGTGTAGCTACCACGCTGTGGTAAACTACGCATCACGTTTTTGCCTCTCCAGCGCGAACCGACAACATTGCCGACTTTTCCAGAGAAACCACCTAGTATGCCTTTTTCAAATGTGGCCATAATACATAGATTTAGGGTTAATAATGTTGCCAATGTAGGTGCTATACACTTTAAAACCAAGACCTTGACACAAATTGACACAAATTGACACATATTGATACAAATTGATACAAATTGACACAAATTGACACAAATTGATACAAATTGACACAGATTGACACAGATTGACACAAATTGACACAATTTTTCGCCCAAAAAGCGTTTTTTGGTAGGTTTTCTTCGAGTGTTGTTCGAGACTTGTTCGAGAAACGCTTGTATGTATATTTTAAAAATGCGAAGTTTTGGGAGCATTCTCGAAGCCATCTTTAAGCATCGCCAATAAAAAGCCATTTAAAGCCCTAAAACAGCTGTAAATAGGTAGGTGTTTTTGGTTAATGATTAAAGCGAAAAACTATAATTGGTTACTTATTTGAGATATGAGTATATTTATAACTTATATAACGAGTTTGGCTGCAATTGATTAAGAAAGAATTTATTTTAAACTCTTAGATTAAATTGTTAGATTTGAAAACTCCCTATTACATAATATTTATATTTTATGATAAATCGCTTAAGTGAAGTAAAATTTCAATTTTTTACATTGAGATTTACTCCCTACAAGAACCAACCAATATCAAGTAATGATATCATGCGTCAGATTGTAAATTACGTTGGCAATATGAAATCAGAAGGTAAGGGGTTACTAATTGATAGGTTCGAGAACAGATCTAAAGGAGTAAGCAGACAAATGTTTATGAATAGAGTTGTTCATATTCCGAAAGACAAAAGAATAAGATGTTCGATTGCTCTACTGAGAGATGGTATTAAACCAAAATTCAAGCCAGAAGGCCAATTTACTTTAGAACCTTTATCTTCTATAAAGAAAGGTACAATTGCGGAAGAAACTCATTTTTTTATTGATTACAGTTTAAATGCTCCTCTAATGTGTGTTCAATTTCATTATCAAGGAGCGAGGTTTAGTGATATAGAGTATTATTTACGACAAATTGCAAAAGAACTTAAGATTGCTACAGCCACAAGATTACAAATGATAATGGATGTTCCATTGGATGATACGATAGAGAATTTGAAGAATGTATTGAAATTTGACATAAAAGTTCAGCCTAAGAATTTTTCAAAGATGGATACAGTTCTTATTGGTCAATACTACTCCCAAATGAACCAATTAGGCAATGAATTAAAACCAGAGACCTTAAAATTAGAAGCTTCATTTTATACTCCAGGCAAAACTGTAAGATCAAATGAACTAAATAAACATGCTAATAATTGGATATTAGATATGTTAAAAACATTTAGAGGTCGTGCATTTCATATTGATTTATTTGACAACTTCGTAGTGGAATATGAGGACAAACAAGGTTTAGACCAAATATTTAATCTCTTAAAAGGAAAAAAAGAAATTATAAAGGAAATAGAAATCGATACGATTAAAAGATCAATGGATTGGTATGAGTTAATAAAAGATGATTTTGACGAATTTGTGAGAGAATATGAAAAGTAGAATTTTTGATTTTTATTTTAGGAGACCCATTTTTTGGGATTATTTTTTGGGTTTAGTTCTTTCATTGTTTCCTTTTTTCTATTTCAAATTAAAACTATTGGAACTTATTCCGTTAGAAGATACAAAAGGTGTTCTGAGTGACATTTCTAACTTAGGATTTACAAGTGCTGGATTTATTCTTACCTTTTTAACATTGATAATTACGTTTAAAAGTAGTAGCACAAAAAAAATCGAAGAATTTGATAGAAAAGATTCTAGATTTGAAATTTTTTTCGCCTCAAACCTATATTATCAAACGGCAAATTATTTAAAAGATTGTGTCAAATCACTAATATTCATTTCAATAATTGGATTCCTTTTTAAATTATTTTCTTTAGATAAAATAATTCTACTTTGTTTTGTAATATTAGCTATTACGATTTTAGTTCTTACACTTTTAAGGTGCCTCCTCATTCTTTCAAAAATTCTTCAATTTCAGAAAAATTTTGAATCAAAGAGTATTCAATAATATGAATTAACAGCAGCCAACAACGTGTATAATTCATTGCTAGTACTCATGGCATCAAAAAACGGCTGTATATAACTAGGTGTTTTTGGTGAACTAGTTGAGATTTGAGTATATTTATACGTTATATAACGAGTTGTATGCAATTTGAGATATGATTAAACCTGACCTTTTAGGGACTGTTACTTACATTAAAAGTGGAGGAAGAACTTTTCCTGTACAAAGTGGATATAGAGCTAATTGTAATTTAGAAGGTGAAACTGCTAATCACTCTTATGCAATTTGGTTCATAAATAAAGATGTTCTTAAACTTGGTAAAAGTTGCGAATGTAAGTTTAAGTTTTCTTTTAGTGACAATGAAGGTTTTAATATCGTAGTAAGTGAAGGGCAAAAAATTGAGCTGAATGAAGGTCTTTTGAAAGTAGGAGAACTAATCATTAAGAAAATATTAAATGAAAAGTTAATAGTATGATTTTAATAAATAAATGGTGGAAAAGGTTTTTGCTTAGTGCTATTATAGGTGGAATGATATCGGAAATTATTAGTCTTCAAACTGATAGGGAAATTGAATTAAATGCTTTCATAATTGCAATTGTAATATATCTCATTTTGAGTGTGGTTTACGGAATAATCCAAAAGAAATAAACTGCATACAACAACGTGTATAATTCATTGTTCGGTTTGTGTGTACTCGGAAAATCCTACAGATTTTCCTCTGGTTTGGTTTCTTTTTGCTAACTTAGTCCTTGCCAACACAACGTAATCATACACAAACACGTTAGGTACATTTGACAAATAATTAATGAACAAACGGAATTTCAAAATTTTAAGACTTTATACAATTAGTCTACTATGTATTGTCTTATTTTACTTTTTGGAGAATTCTAATATTATACCTGAGCTCGTTAAAAAATCGGAAAGAGGACGTTATGGTGACTTCCCTGTATTATTTCTAACAGGATTATTCAAATATGGGTTATTTTTTGTTGGAATAGGAATTTTTATAATTGTGAGTTTTTTATTAATCAAAGAAAAGTTAATCCAAAATACGAAACCAAATAAAAAGAATCTTAAAAATGTAAAAAATTATATAGAAAAGCGGAATTTAAGATTGATAGTTTTTCACAATTTTGGACAAGATGTAAAAATAATTTCGGAAAATGTAACAAGTGGAATTATAAGAAATATAATGAATTCTATAAATTGGAATGAATTTCATATTGTTCAACTGGAAGACGAAAATAATAATGCTTTGCATGTAAGTGGAAGTTTAAACGAAGATGGTTTGGCTTCTACTTTTACAAAAGACGATGACCACATATTGATGGTTAAACCAATCGAAACAGTGGAACAAATGATTGAAATACTTCTTGACTTTTTGAAAGGAGAAGATATTTGGCGGAATAAATATGAATATAAGTAATGTGCTACAACAACGTTTATAATTCATTGCTAGTACTCATGGCATCAAAAAACGGCTGTATATAACTAGGTGTTTTTGGTGAACTAGTTGATATATGAGTATATTTATACGTTATAATGAGAGTTGGCAGTAATATAGAACAATGAGCGAAAAAGAAACATTTGAACTTATAACAAACAGAATTTTATCCATTCAAAAAGACAAAAAAAAACCAGTCCGAATTGCAATAAACGGAATTGAAGGAACTGGGAAAACTGTAATGGCTGAAAAACTAACTGAATATCTAAATTCAAAAAATATAAGAGCAATCCAAGTTTCTATAGATGGATTTCATTTTAACAAAGAAGTAAGATATAAGCAAGGTCGTGATTCTGCGAAAGGATATTATGAAGATTCCTATGACGAAATAGCATTTGTGGAAAAAGTACTAAAATCTTCTCAATCAGAATTTCCAAATTACACAAGTGCCACGCATGATTTAGAAACGGACGAATATTTAAATTTAGAACCAATAGAACTAGAGAATAATACGATTTTAATAACAGATGGTGCATATCTGTTTAAACCAAATTATAGAACTCATTGGGATTTGAAAATTTATCTAAAAACAAGTTTTGAAATTGCAATGAAAAGAGGTATTGAAAGAGATAAAAACTCTCTCGGAGGAATTGACTTAACGAAAGAAAAGTACGAAAAACGTTATCATAAATCTTCGAGAATGTATTTAAACGAAAACGAGCCTGAAAAAATTGCTGATATTATAATTGACAACTCTGATTTTAACAATCTGAAAATAATAAAAAATACTACTGCCAACAACGTATAAATTAATTGCTGGTTTTAGCCTATTTACGAAAGTCCTCACGGACTTTCTATTCGGTTTTTATTTGCTATAATACGCCACTAATCATACACAAACACGTTGTGAGTAATTAAAACAATGAATGCAAGAATTTTCCTGAAAAAATAATATTTAACACTCATTAACAAACGATAACACTGTTTAAGCCAAAAGTGATTTATTTTTGGATTTCACTATTGTTTAACACAAATATTATTGTTTTATGAAACTAACTATTTATTTATTCATTTTTTTGTTTTTCGGATTGACTCAGGCTACAATTGCTCAAACAATACAACCACAAATGATTCTTGAGCAGGAAGTTGAAATCAAAACTACGGCAGGTCAAGAGTTATATAAAAATAATCTTTCCTTCTATATAAAGGATGGAAAGGTAAAGTCTACTAGTAATCAACAAGGAATGGTTATGAACACTTACTATTTCAGTTCTACTGACATTATGTATATTACTATTGATATGGGAGGACAAATTCAAAAGCAACAAAATAACAATGCACTTAAAAACACTAATAGTGAGTACAGCAAAATTGAAGTAAAATATCTAGATGACACTAAGTTAATTGCTGGAACAAACTGTAAAAAAGCTATAATAAAACTAAAAAGTAAAGGGAGTACTGAAAAAAGAGTGGTTTGGTATGACCCAAATACAAAACTTAGTTTTAAGTATAATTTTGGAGTAGCTGGACTTGAACTAATTGAAGGATTACCCATAGAATACGAAAACACTCAAATGGGAATGCAAATGATTCATACTGTAAAAAAAATTGACTTCTCAACAAATATTTCGAAAGAAACTTTTGAATTACCTAAATAAAAACAACTACTCACAACAACGTGTATAATTCATTGTTCGGTTTGTGTGTACTCGTAAAATTCCTGCGGAATTTTTCTCTGGTTTGGTTTCTTTTTACTAACTTAGTCCTTGCCAATACAACGAAATCATACACAAACACGTTGTGTACAACATGAGATATTCTTCATTTTTAATTACATTTTTCCTAATTCTGAATTCATGTGGATTTGGTAAAAAAGGAATTGATGTTTCGATAAAAAATGATACTAATCTAACAATTTATAACGTATCGATTTCTGCAGGAATCAATTCTGAAGTAAGTTTTGATAGTATTAGTCCAAATGAAACTTTAATAAAATTTTTAGATATGGATAACATAGATCGTGTTGATGGATCATATCTTCTCAATTATACCTTTCCAGATGGTGAAAATTTTGAAAATTCTTTCGGATATTACACAAATGGATGGCCAAATAATTATCTGATATGTTGTTCTATTAATGATTCAGTAATTTCAACTATGTTCGACGAACTTTGCGATTAATCCATACAGTACACAACAAAGAACTGAGTTAAAAAACAAGTAACTATTCGTTACCATTCTATAGCATCAAAAAACGGCTGTATATAACTAAGTGTTTTTGGTTAACTAGTTGAGATATGAGTATATTTATAAGTTATAATGAGTTAGCAACAAGCAAATCCGAACGCAGATGAAAACTGAATTCAAAGAAGAACAAAAATTTACCCAATGGTGGCTTTGGTTAATTTTAATTCCAATTGGAATTTTACCAATATTCGGAATTTATAAACAACTGATTTTAGGAGAAAAATTTGGGGATAAGCCAATGTCTGACCTTGGATTAATAATATTTTCGGTATTCGTTTTGTCGTTAATCGGACTTTTCCTTATTATGAAATTGAAAACCTCAATTGACAAAAATGGAATTCAAATGAATTTCTTCCCTTTTACTAAAAAGAGAGTTGAATGGAATGAAATAAAAAACACGAAAGTTGTGAATTATGGATTTGTTGGAGGTTGGGGAATACGACTTTGGACTAAATACGGAACAGTATACAATATGAAAGGAAATAAAGGACTTGCGATAGAATTGAAAAACGGAAAAAAATTTCTAATCGGAACTCAAAGAGAAACTGAATTGAATAATATCGTGGAAAAAATGCCAGTTGCTAACAATGTATAACCGCAATTACGGCGGATTCGACTACGTCCGAATCCACTCGGAATTGCTAACATCAGTTCTTAACCGAAAATCATTAACTTTAATCCCGTAACTGACGGTTATACGAGACCATTACCTACAAGCTAGAAACTAAATAATTGTTGAGAATAATATTACATACTGTTTTAACTCTTTTAATTTTCTCTCTTTGGGCTGTATTTGCCTTACTAATTATCAATCCCTATTTTAGAAATGATTTACCAAATTATGTTATTGGAAGAATTTGTATTTGGGAATATGTAGCTTTAATAATCTCCACAGTGATTTCATATTTAATGATTCGGAATTGGGGAAATATTGAAATAGAGAAAAAAGAAAATAAATCACAGTTAGTATTAAACAAAAATTACGGAATTTTCTTCTTAATATATCTAATCTTGATGGTTGGAATCGCTATATGGCAATTTTGGATTTTTAGTTTGAGGTTCTGAATTTTGCCAGTACATAACAATGTGTATAACTAGGTGTTTAGGTGAACTAGTTGAGATATGAGTATATTTATACGTTATTATAACGAGTTGTAAAACATTAAAAAATGACGCATAAGATACTGATAACAATAATATTTGGACTTCTTTTTTCTTCTTGTCAGGAGAAAGAAAAACTCGATTCACTTGACAAGAATACTGAAGTAAACAAATGGGATATTGAAAAATTAAGTATTAGAGCCAATGAACATCTTGATAGCACCAAATGGGATTTGGAGTTATTTAATCAAGACATTGAAACATATAATAAGTATTCTGAAATTTTTCAGAGTTACCCTCTAAACAAATCACCTTTTCCCGTAGCTGACTATGACTATGCTGTTTCCAGTATACCATTTGTAATTGAATTGGACTCCGTGATTTTCAAAGGCATTAGAATTGGAGAATATGAAAATCCAGAAAGTGAAAGGATAATCGATAAACTGACTTTGCTTATTTTGACAAATGACAAGGATGCAGAAGAAACAACATTAGTAGATTCTCGAAATTATCCGTATTTAACAGCACAAGGAATATTTAAAGTAAAAAATAATGAATTTGACTGGGTGTTTTCAGCAAGTCCAGATGGGTTTTCTACTTTACTTCTTAATATGAAACTTTTTGATTTAAGATTTGGCGAAACGGTCATTATTTTTCCTCAAATAGACAAATCGTTCATTTACGAACAAATTAAAGATTCACCGAATAATTATGGGAATTTTGAAGAATTCAAAAGAATTATATTGAAAAACCAAAAAGTGAAAAACCAACTGAATTCTGAAAAGAATATTAAATAAAAACGTTGTACAACAATGGCTATAAGTAATTGCTTGTTCTCGCCTACTTCTGAAAACTTGATTAAGCACAGTTCGCACTAGGTGCTCTTGTCTCACGGATTTTCTATTCGGTTTTTATTTACTAATTAGGTGCTTTAAGATGATAAATTGTGCCAATCTATCTGAAAAAGAAAACAACAATGAGCCCCAATGAATATAGACAAAGTCTAAACTAAATGCTTTACATAACAATAGTTATAAGAAATAATGGCTTGGGCTAGTTTTTTATTTGTTTTAAAGCCTATTGAAACTCAAAAAACATTATGTGTAAAATCTTCTGCTGCTCACCTACTCGTTTTAATGTAAAAACAAATTATAACTTAAAAAAAAAAGACTGTCTTTGTTAGACAGTCTCTTTAAAAATTAATTATACAGTTAAAAAACTTTTATTTCTTTATAAAGCGTTTAATTACAGTCTTATTCTCTTTTGAAGTTAAAACCATAAAATATGAAGCAGACTCTAAATCTTGTAAATTAATACCATTTTCTAATTTAGCAAAAGTCACAAATTTTACAAGTCTTCCTTGCAAATCATAAATTTTAACCGTGTCTATAGCAACATTACTGGTGTTATTTACAAATAGTACATTCTCTGCTGGATTTGGATAAATTGACAAATTTTCTGCAAATGTTTTATTGTCATTAAGAGATAACGTACTTTCTATAACAACTACTACATCAAATGAATTAGAGCATACTCCAGATGTAGTGTAAGTTATAGTATAAGTTCCTGGTGTAGATAAACTAACATCAATTAATCCAGAAGAAGGATCAATACTTAAACCTGCTGGTGAAGCGATAAAACTACCTCCCGTTAAGCCTGTTATTACAGGCATTGGATCAACTCCTGTCTGTACATAAGTGCTACTATTATAACCAAAGCTTGCATCGTCTAAAGCATTTATTGTAACTACCACATCTGAACTGTTTGAACATGTCCCTACAGTGGTGTAACTTACAGTATAAGTACCTGGTGTAGATGCGCTCACATCAATTGCTCCCGAAGCTGGATTTAAGCTTAATCCTGATGTTGTTGAAAAAGTTCCGCCTGTTAATCCTGTAACTGTTGGTGTAGGATCTGCTTCATTAACACAATATGTGGATGCACTGTATGAAAAACTTGCATCGTCTAAAGCATTTATTGTAACTACCACATCTGAACTGTTTGAGCAAGTCCCTACAGTGGTGTAACTTACAGTATAAGTACCTGGTATAGATGTGCTCACATCAATTGCTCCTGAAGCTGGATTTAAGCTTAATCCTGATGTTGTTGAAAAAGTTCCGCCTGTTAATCCTGTAACTGTTGGTGTAGGATCTGCTTCATTAACACAGTAGGTGGATGCACTGTATGAAAAACTTGCATCGTCTAAAGCATTTATTGTAACTACCACATCTGAACTGTTTGAGCAAGTCCCTACAGTGGTGTAACTTACAGTATAAGTACCTGGTGTAGATGCGCTCACATCAATTGTTCCCGAAGCTGGATTTAAGCTTAATCCTGATGTTGTTGAAAAAGTTCCGCCTGTTAATCCTGTAACTGTTGGTGTAGGATCTGCTTCATTAACACAGTAGGTGGATGCACTGTATGAAAAACTTGCATCGTCTAAAGCATTTATTGTAACTACCACATCTGAACTGTTTGAGCAAGTCCCTACAGTAGTGTAACTTACAGTATAAGTACCTGGTGTAGATGTGCTCACATCAATTGCTCCTGAAGCTGGATTTAAGCTTAATCCTGATGTTGTTGAAAAAGTTCCGCCTGTTAATCCTGTAACTGTTGGTGTAGGATCTGCTTCATTAACACAATATGTGGATGCACTGTATGAAAAACTAGCATCGTCTAATTCTGTAATTGTTATAGAGAGAGGACTAGACTCTGTACTAGTATTTCCTGCGCTATCTGTTGCTGTTGCCGTAATAATATGTAAACCTAAACTTAAGTCTGATGCAACAATAGACCAATTTCCACTACCGTCAGCAACCGTTGTTCCTATATTACCTTCTATATTAGAAATTAAATTTATAGTAGCATTTACCTCAGACGAACCATTGAACGTAGGAGTTGTTACAGTTGTAATGTCATCTGTATCAGAATCACAAGTGTCTGAACTAGTATCTAAATCTGGAGTCGATGGTGCCGTTGGTGCAATAGTATCTTTGGTTTCCGAATCAATTGCTGCTGCTCCTTCATTACCTGCAGTATCTGTTAATGTAAAATTTAATGTAATTATCCCGTCAGGTAACGAACTAATGTCTATTAAAGACACTTCACCTGTCGCTGTTAAAATGGTACCAGAGCCTGTGACAGTCCCTGCTCCGCCATCACTGGTAAATATATAATTATAGGTTGTACCAACCTCAGCGCCTGAGAAGGTAAAACCAACAGCATCGTCATTTTCTATATTAATAGGTGATTGCACGATATCAACATCATATCCTAATGGAGCTGTGCCATCGTAAACCCAAGTTAGGGTATTTGATGCTGTGTTTGCATTTCCTGAGCTATCTGTTACTGTACTTGAAGGTAATTGTAAACTAACAATACCATCACTAATTGGAGAAGTTATTAAAGTATAAGTAGAATCGTTAACAGTAGTTAATGCGCTCAATGTTGAATTTGTAGCTGAAAAATCAGTTAAATCAAATCCCATAACGTTTTCTGAGAAATCTACAGATATTGTAACAGAATTTACATTGTTAGGATCATCTAAGGTGTCAGAAGTAAGAATAGCCGCTGGGCTTGTTATATCTAGTGTCGTAAAGTTAACTAATGTAGGGGAAGCTTGTAAATTTGGTACAGTTTGATTGTCTTGCGCTACAACATAAATATCGTAAGCAGTAGCTTCATCTAAACCAGAGATATTAAAATCATAACTAAACGGATCTGAAGAAACCGTTACACTATTGTTTAAAATAGCCATAGCGCCACCAGACCCTGTTCCGTTTTTAACTTCTGTAGATGAAGGCAAAGTAGATTCGTCTGGTAAAACCACATAATAGATTGTACCTTCTTCATCTATATCAGTTGTCAAAGTTAATTCAGATGCAGTAATACCTGTTACTAAAGGTGTTGCGTTTTCAAATACTGGTGCTGTACTATCGGTAGGTACAATCGCTCCTGTATTAACACCTATAATAGATGTTACATCTCCAAAACATTGGTTTGTTACACCACACCATGTGGTTAAATACACATCATATGTAGTATTATCTGAAAGCCCGCTTATGTATGCCGTGTAAGAACCTGCCGATAAGCCATCTATATATTCGCTACTAACAACACCTACAGGGAAACCAGGTGATGCTATAAGCACTTCAAAAAATAGCGGTGTAGGCGATCCTGCTGTTAATACTGCAACTGCTA
The DNA here is from genome assembly GCF_049800755.1 of Psychroserpens sp. S379A. Taxonomy (NCBI): domain Bacteria; kingdom Pseudomonadati; phylum Bacteroidota; class Flavobacteriia; order Flavobacteriales; family Flavobacteriaceae; genus Psychroserpens; species Psychroserpens sp. S379A. The sequence continues at coordinate 973,742 of NZ_JBNAFQ010000001.1, forward strand.
CTGTATTTCCTTTATCTATTTCAAAATCTATACTCAAGGTATTATTTTCATAGTTTGTAACCGTGGGCGACCCGTTTAAAAACACTGGTGGAGTTTGTGAATACGATTCAGTTACAAATAAACATAAAGTTAAAACAATAAAAGTCTTTAGACCTTTAGCAAATAATTCACCAAAGAAATTTGCTCTAATAAAGGGCAAATGAAATGTAGTTTTTTTCATAAGTAAATTGAGGTTAAATTTGGTTTATAAAAGATTAGTAATCGTTAAAATTTTGTAAGCCTAAAAGCATTAAACTTTAATTAATCTATAAATAAGCATAAAACATATTCTAAATAGAGCTCAGTGCTTTTCATCGGTAATATTAATACATTTATCCGATAAATAAGAAAAAAGCTACAAAAAAATAACATTACCTTAATATTAGATTTATTTTGTAAATGAGTTTCTTCAATACATATGCTCAACGTTTTATCTATTCGTTTTTTTTTAAACCATGCTTATATAGTAACTTAACTTATATGGCTTTATAAAACACAAAACTGTAGATTTCCTAATTGCGAAGAAAATTTATTTTTATATAAAGCTCTATACAAGAAGTCGAAAAGCAGATCGAAAAAAGGCTGAAATTCAACAACTGGAAGTTCCCATTTACAAATTATTTCCAACTGAAAACACTTGGGCTTTGATAAAATTGAACACTCGAAATGGAAATTATGGCAAGTGCATTATACTATAACTAATAGCTTCGAAGGCAAATTACCCATAAATCAATATTCGCTTGTATATACAGATGAAGACATAAACGGGAGGTTTACTCTTTACCCTACTCCAAACTCCTACAACTTTATATTACTTGATCAAATTGATGGTTCGACATGGAAGGTGCAATGGAATAATGAACATGATAAGAGATTTATAAGACGAATTAATTAAATTTAACTTAATAGAATATTGAAAACGGCGAACGTACAAGAAAGAACTGAGTAAAAAAACAAGTAACTTATTCGCTACTATTCTACAGCATCAAAAAACGGCTGTATATAACTAGGGTTTTTGGTTAACTAGTTGAGATATGAGTATATTTATAAGTTATATAACAAGTTGTACAACATATGAAACAATACACTTTACTGCTTTTGATAGTTATTATCAATTTAAGTTGCTCCAAAAATCAAAATTTGGGACAAGCAGCAATAACTGAGATTAATTCATATAACCAAAAAGATTCGTATTTCCCTCACGACTGTAAAACAGAATCTGAGTTAGTAGATAAAATGTTTGAATTGAAAAAGGGTGAAGACATTATTACAATTAATAATTACACCGACAATGGACTTAATGGACATTACATAACTTTGAAACTGAATTCAAAATTAGAAATATTTGAAGCCTATTATAGCGAATTTACTGATGTTGATGATGGAAGTAAAACTTTTTTTGAAATTGACAGCGTTGATTTGAAATTAAATTCAAATCCCTTCAATTCTGAAAAAGTGATTGGTTACTATTCTATCTATCTAACTCAATACTATTTGGCTGGAAAATTAAAAAAAGAAGGAATGAAAGATGATATCACTAAACTTGAATTTAGAGGAAAATTCAAACCTTGTAAAAATTAGTATACGTTGCCAACAACGTATATAATTCATTGTTCGGTTCGTGTGTACTTATAAAATTCCTGCGGAATTATCCTGTGTTTCGTTTTCTTTTTGTTAACTTAGTTCTAGCCAACGCAACTAGCCATACTCAACACGTTGGCATTTATTGAAGAAAACCTTTAAAAATGAGACTTATGAGTAATTTAAAAGACATTAAATCGGAAATTGAAAAGTATGCAAATGACTCAAATTTGACCGAATTACAAATCATTGAAAAACTGAAAAAACATTACTTTGACAAACAAGTAAACGAAAATTTAAAGTTGTATAAAGAACGAAAGAAAAAAGTGAGCGAAATAACAAAAGACTTGAAAATCTCACCAAGAAAATTTTATGCGATTTTGGAAAAAAATAATATCGGACATCAGAAATATAAAAAAAAGTAATTTAAAATAACGTTTAACTTAAAACTCGTTTGCAGAATTGCTTACTCTATCGGAATTGAAAAATTTGCAGAATAACAATAAAAATGAATTCACAATTAAAATCAATTGTAACAGGAGGCTTTGTAGGAGGAATTGTTTACGCTGGAATTATGGCAGGATTTGATTATTACGATGGAGAAAACTTTAGAATGTGGAAATTTGTGTTTAACGTTTTGTTTTTTGGAACATTTACAGGAATTTCAACTCGATATAACGTAAAAAAACAATCGGAAAAGGAGAAGAAAAACTAAAGCAACGAAATGTCAACAAAGAACTGAGTTAAAAAACAAGTAACTTATTCGCTACTGCTCTAGAGCATCAAAAAACGGCTGTATACAACTAGGTGTTTAGGCTAACTAGTTGATATACAATTGCATTTATACGTTATAATGGGAGTTGGCAGCAATATTAAAAACCTATTAGAATGAAAAAAATTTTAGAATTTATTTTTATTGGTTTGCTTTTTTGCAGTTGTACAACTAAAAGAACTGAATTGATACTTCTCGGAACTGTTCATCAGCCTGTCCAAAATTTTACACCTGATAGCCTTTACAACATATTGGTTAAAATTAAGCCAGACTTAATACTTTTCGAAGTAGACTCTTCATTCTTTACTAAAGATTTTAACTTTAAGAAAACTTGGAATAGTAATGAAAATATTGCCACTGTAAAGTATATGAACAACTTTGATGTGGATGTTAGACCATACGAATTTACAGGAAGAAACGAATACAGGATAAAAATTGGGTCTCGACCAACAGATAGTAAAGCGTTAAAATTATTAGACAGCCTTTATAAAAATAATCAGCTGAACTCGTTGAACAATAGAGTCTATCAAAACTTTCTTGAAGTAAATGATAATCTAAATTCATTTGCCTATTTAGGTGCTCGAGCCTTTAATAATCCTGAAACAGATAAAATTGCTCAAATTAGGCAAAAATATCATTACATAGAACTTTTGGGCATCATGTCTGAATATCAAATTTTTTCTGACACGTATTACGTTAAAAGTGATGGTGATAGTATTAGTTATTTTGAAGGTTTCAAAAAGGCTTCAGAATTTTGGGACTTAAGAAATCATACAATGTCTAAAAATATTTTGCACTTTGTTAGAGAATATCATGATAAGAAAATAATCGTATTAAATGGTTATTTTCACAGATATTATTTAAACTCTTTAATTAAGCCTAAAGAAGACGAATTGAATTTCACTATAAAAGAATTTTACGAATACTAAATACAACTACCAACAACATATAAGCGCAATGACGGCTGAATTTCCGATTAGAAAATTCAACTCGTTTTGCTATCTTTAGTGTGTCAGCGGAAAATACTCACGTATTTTACCCATTACTAACACTTATATAAAACCATTACCAGCCATTAGGAGAAAATCTAAAATGAAAAACATAACTTACGTATTACTATTTATTATTTCTTCAATATTATATGGACAGGAAATAGACACATTATCTTTCTATTCAAAAGCATTCGAAGAAAAAAGAATAATTTATGTTCATAAACCAGAATTCTATAAATACAAATCGGACGCTGTAAAACTTCCTGTAATCTATTTACTTGATGGGCAACACAAATGGTTTGCTAAACCTGTTATTTCTGATATTAAGTATTTACGATTTACTAAAGAAATTCCAAGTGCTATTATTGTCGTAATTCCATTAAAAGACAGAATAAAAGAATGTGCTATCACAGATTTAAAAACAGAACTTCCGCTAGATAAATTTTTAACTGAGGAGCTTGACGAAGAAATAAAATCATATAATCCTAGTGATTATAAAATAATTATCGGGCACTCTTTTTCTGCGTCATTTTCACTTTTTTCATTTTACAATCACCCAGACTATTACTCTTCAGTAATTGCAAATTCGCCATATGACCAGATGGAAATGCTTGTTGCAGGATTTGAACAATCGAAAGAAATTGATAAGTCAAAAATTTCAATTTCTATAGGAAGTATTAATAAAGATGTTGAACATAGAAAGAAATATGATAAACTAAAAATGCAATTTCCTTCTTTTTTTAATTCGATTAATGTTTTTGAAGCTAATTATTCAGCTCATAATTCTGTTCCAATTATAGCAGTCCCTACATTACTAACAAGAGTATTTGAAAATTACAGAAGTCGCTATTTTGAAATTGCTGAAGTAGATTTGAAATATAAACTCATAAAAAAACCAGGTTCAATAACTGATGAGTTAAATAAAATAGAAATGGCTTCTAAAATCCAAAAATATAACTATCCACCTGAAATTTCTGATATAAATGGAATTGCTTCTCGATATTGGAACAATGATCTTGAAGGGTATGCTGCTAAAGTTTATAAACTTGGAGTAAAATACTACCCAAATTACTACGAATTTTATTTATCGCTTTATGAGTTGGCTCTTAATAAGGATGAAAAATTATCGAGAGAATACTTGGACAAAGCAGAAATTCTTTTAAAAACAGTTGAAAATAACTGGGAAGGTAAAAGTGAGATTATAGAAGAAATTAAAGCGGAAAAAATAAAAAACGGTTGGTAACAAGCTATATAAAAAATAGGGTTAGTTATAAACCGAAGAATTAGTGCTTAAAACCACGAAAAAAGCCATACATGAACACATTGTACAACATTTCCTAAGCAATGATAAACCAAATTTTTGTCATAGTCTTTTTCATTCTAATCAGTTGCAACAAAACTGCTGATAAAAAATCCAACACGACTGGTATTAAGGAAGACTCTACTGATTTGAGAACTGAATTTAACGGAAAAGAATTGAATTTCACAAAACCTACATTAGAATTTGAAAAGATATTGGAAACTATAGACTCAACCTTTCAAATTAAAAATGCAGAATTGAATGAAGTATTCAAACCATGGAAAGAAGAGTATTACTCTATTTTAGATTCTACTAAAATAAAAAAGTTTCAAAAATATTCTGAATTTCTAATCATTGAGTTCTATGATAATGATATTTCGTTAAGTGAGTTTGATAAATTAAGTGCAATAGCAAAAAAATCAGAACAAGATAAAAAGGAATTATTCCCATTCTATCAAGTATTTCGAAAAGGAGGAATAACTTTTAATAATATTGACAAATGGATTATAATACATTTTCTCAGATGTAATATGAGTAAGGAAGAATATGAAATGGATTCGTTATTTACAAACATATTAAAAGATCTAAATTCTGAATCAAGTTCAATGAGAATGAGGTGTGGATGGCCCAAAACTGAGTTTAATTAAAAATACTTGCCAACAATGGTATGATGCATTGCTACTACTCTATAGCATCAAAAAACGACTGTATACAACTAAGTGTTTAGGTTAACCAGTTGATATACAAGTATATTTACACGTTATTAATGGGAGTTGAAAAACATTTAAAAAAACGAACTAAATATGAAAAAAACAATCTTCCTTCTATTAACCACAATTTTGACAATTAGTTGTAAAAACAAAGAAATGGTTTATAATGACCCAATTCCTCAGCACGATAGTTTGACAATTTCATCAAAATTTGTGAATGAAGAACGAGTAATTAACATATGGACACCACCAAATTATAAAAATTCGGTTGAGAGTTTTCCAGTACTCTATATGCCAGACGGTGGAATAAAAGAAGATTTCCCACATATTGCAAATACGCTGAATAAGTTACTGTCTGAAAATAAGATTCCACCACTTATATTAGTTGGAATTGAGAATACTGAAAGAGGACGAGATTTAACAGGGTTTTCGGAAGCTGAATATGATAAGCAATTTTGCCCCGTAACAGATGGAGCAAAAAACTTTAGAGCATTTATCGCAGAAGAACTAATGCCGAAAATCAATAAAGAATACCGAACAACAAACAGAAAAGGAATTATTGGAGAGTCACTCGCAGGACTTTTTGTAATGGAAACATTTTTTACAAAACCTAATACTTTTGATTTTTATATCGCAATGGATCCTTCTCTTTGGTGGAATAATCACTTTTTAGCAAAAAATGCAGATTCATTATTATCAGAATTTCCCGACCAAAATTTAAAACTTTGGTTTGCGGGTTCTAGCGCAGAAGACATTTCGCAATTCACCAAGAGTGTTGATAAAACTTTAAAAACAAATGCTCCAGCAGAATTGACTTGGGAATATTTGGACGCACCAAACGAAAAACACAATACCATTTTCAGAGCAACAAAAGAAAAGGCTTTAATTTGGTCTTTAAATGAATAAATAAAAGATCAACCTATTTAAGTATATATAATACAAAATCATTATGAACTAAAGTGTCATAAGTTTTTAATTCTAACTAAAGTCAGCATTACATAAGCAGCCCTTTTAAAGTTCTATCACACCTATTAGAAGTTTACTTTTTGTAACAGATTGTTTACTTATAATACAAGCGTTGTAAACAAAAAGTTGAGCTACCTTAAGCAACTCAACTTCTGTTTGAGTTAAATAACAAATTTAGTTTTTGATAAACTGTTTTGTAAATACTTGTCCTTTATTAGTCTTGATTTTAATCAAGTATACACCCAATGATAAGTTAGAAATATCTATTGTATTTTTAACTGTTTCTAGTACTTTTTGCCCTTGTAAATTATATAGCCCTATGTTTTCTAGATCATTACCAAGTTCTACATTTAAAAGTTGTGTTGTTGGATTTGGATAAATTTTAACTTCATTCGCCTTTAAAGTAAAATCGTTTGAAGTTAATGTAGTTGTTTCATTTTCAAAAACCGAAACACCTCCTTGACCAGCAGCTCCTCCATTATTAAACGATACAACAACATCTAAATCACCATCGTTGTCAATATCTATAGATTCTACCCAATTTGGGTCTATAATAGTAGATGATAATGTAGTTGGTGTATTAAATGCTATTGCCGAAGATGCCACACCATCTACAGCAGTGTTTTTAAACAACAAGACTTCGTCTAATGCATTATCTATTACAACAAGGTCTTGCACACCATCATTATCATAATCGCCACTGGTTAAAGAAATCATGTTGTTAGAACCATCTGTTGTAGATAAAATTGTTCCTTGCCCTCCTCCTACTGCATAATATTTTAGGCTAGTTGTATTGCCGGCAGCATTTACAGCAATAAAATCTGTATCGCCATCTTCGTCAAAATCTCCTGCCACGGTTTTTCTTGTTCCTGCCGACGTTGTTGGTGAATTACTTATTAAAACAATTCCGAAATTGTATGAAGGTCCATTAAGTGTATGTACTCCATTAGAAGAAACAGTACTACCATCTGCTTCATTACCAGTGCCAAATTTTGAGTATATTAAGCTTAAATTTCCAACATTATCAATATCGATAAAAAAGCCATGCAATGGTCTTCTATTAGCAGTTCTTTGTAACAATGTGCTTACTGTACCACCTGCAACATTAAGAACTCTTACATTATTGGTATTATTAGAATCTCCTAGAGCTAATAATTCGTATTCTGGGTCTGCATCAAAATTAACTTTACCAATATACCTGCATCTATCCAGATTATAAAGATGTTGTAGGCTGCCAAAGGAACGATTTCCTGTACTCTCTATCCAATATATACCATCTGCAGCAGTTGAGTTTGCATAATTAGAAAACACAATATCTAAGTCACTATCACCATCAACATCTAAGCTAAGTGCAGCCCATGGTTTTATAGTTGATCCACCAACTAATAAAGAACCATATGTTACTTTTGTGTAATTGGAAAGGTTTCCGGTGCCATATAAAACAGATATGCTATTCCCTGAGTATTCTGGAACGATAATATCTGTATACCCATCACCATCAATATCGTCAAAATCTATTTGTTGTGGTTGTGACAATACTCCTGACACATTGTACTGTGTAAACTGTTGCGCATTGCTACAAACTGTAAAAAAAGTAAATATTAACAGTTTTAAATTAATTAGGTTAAGTTTTCTAGTAATTTTTTTAAACATAATTATTTGGTTTTAAATTTACAGCAAATTTAAATTGGTGCCTCTTACCCTATACTTCAATAGACCAACCATTTAGAGCATTCGTTAACCATTTGATTCAAAAAAAACCATTTGCATCATATTTAATGAAATATGCTTATTTATTCTATATTCAACTTTTAAATAAAAACATAGCTCTTGAAACTAAAAAAATTATATCGTATTTGGACGTCATACGGTCTTTCAAAAACATATGACAATGAAAAAAACAAACGAATTAAAATTTTAAATGGTTATGCTGTTATTTGGCTTCATCTAATTTTAATTTTCTTCCTAATAAACCTCGTTTCTCAAGGTCTTTCTTTTTTTAGCAACAACCCCAAACTTGTAATTAATTTAATTGATGCGATTGCACAAGGTGTAACTGCATTTTTATTATTGCCTATCTTATTGTTAAATAAAAAACATCAATTTGAAATCGCACGCGCTTTATTTTTAAGTATTGCATTTATTAATGTGTTTATTTACGCCATTTATATTTTTCCTGGTAGTTATACCGAATATTACTTTTTAATTAATGGCGGATTAAGTTTAAGTCTGTTTAAAAGAAATGTGTATCCGTTTATTTTAATGTTGATTTCATTCTTGCTTTTTTTGGCGCCTTATTATCTATTTGATATTTATCCTGAAGATTATATTGAACGCTTATTACTATCTCCAACATTACGATTATTTATCACCTTATACTTGTTGTTTAACTATTTTAAACGATTGAATAGAAAAAATGAAAAATTACTGTTATTAGAAAAAGACAATGTATTGTCTGACAAAATCATTCTTCAAAAGCAAGAAGCTGAATTACGAAAGCTGAACGAATTTAAATCTCATTTTTTTGTGAATTTCTCACACGAAATAAGAACTCCAATTACTTTAATAAAAGGTTACACAAGTCGTATTGATTCTAAAGACGAAGACAATCAACAAAAATTGAATATTGTAAACGAGCAAATTTCTAATATTGAAACCATTTTAAATAATATTCTAGATTTAAGTAAAATAGATGCTAATAAATTATACTTAGAGAAAAGTCAGGTAAAATTACTCCCTTTTATCAACAAACATTATGTTGATTTTATCGAACTATTTACGAAAAAAGATATTAACTTCTCTCTAAAAGCAGACATACCCAAACTCTACATTTTTTGCGATAAAGAATTCTTCTCTAAATCATTATACAACTTATTAAGTAATGCCTTAAAATTTACGCCTCAAAAAGGAAACGTAAGCATTAATATAAGTTACAATACAAGTTTAAAAATTTCAATTATTGATGATGGTATTGGAATTCCTGAAGAAGATTTAGTTAAAATATTCGATAGATTTTATCAGTCTAAAAATGATATCAACCAATCTCAAGGTACTGGTATTGGTTTAGCATTTACTAAAAACATTATTGAAGCTCATGGATTCTCTATTAATGTAGAAAGCATCCATAATGCCTTCACAAAATTCACAATTACAATTCCTAATAAGTATATAAATGAGGCTGTTGAATTTTCAAATATCAGTAAAGGCATTCATACTACCAATACTATCAACAAACCAATTGTTTTAATTGTAGATGACCACTATCAACTTAGAAACTATTTAAAAGAAGTATTAAATACGTACCATATTTTAGAAGCTGAAAATGGTATTGAAGCTCTTAAAATAATTAAAACTAAAAAAATTGATTTACTAATTACAGATTACATGATGCCTAAAATGGATGGCAAAACACTGATTAAACAAGTAAAAAAAACAAACCTACAAATACCAATTATCATGTTAACCGCACGTATTGATGAATCTGTAAAACTACATATACTACGTATTGGTGTTGATGGTTATTTAATTAAACCTTTTTTAGAAGAAGAGCTAATACTAATGGTTAAACAATCTTTAACTGCTTATGAAACGATTCTAAAAGAAAAACAGAATTTATTGAGTCTAAAAACGGTTGATTTCGATCGTTACAGTTCAGATTTTAGTATAAAAATAACTCAAAAAATACAAGCTAATATTTCAAATTCAGACTTTGGCGTTCAGGATATTGCCGATTATTTTGAAATTTCAAAAAGTACACTAAACAGGAAAGCTAAGGCCGTTTTAGGACAAACTACACAGCAGCTCATCTTGCAAGCTAGACTTGAAAAAGCCAAAGAAATTTATTTACAAAATCCAAAAATGACACAAAAAGATATTGCTAAACAAGTAGGCATGAGCAATACTTCATATTTATTTAGAAAACTAAAAGAAACTTATGGCAGACACTATGATATTGATGACTAGTTAATATATAAAATGCTATTATGGGTTCAATAACTTTTATATGAAAAAGAATGAAATTAACAGAAATGAAATCATTCTATAATTATTTAATTATCAAACAAGTAAATTAATTCACGAATTAAAAGAAACAATTCATAGATATTATTTATTCCTTATATTTAAAAGTATATATAGAGATAGTGGCTTTTTATTTATTACATTAAGAGCCTTAATGGACATTGGATTTATTTACAACGCTTCATACTTAAAAGTACTGTTTATAAAACTCAATCAAAATCAAGGCGGTTTTAACTACTTGGAGGAGTTAATCAAATTTTCAAAACCACAATAAAAAAAGGAAGCACAACAGTGACTATAACTAATTGCTTGTAGATAGTCTACTCGTAAAATCCTACGAGTTTTCCTCTGGTTTACTTTCTTTTTGCTAATTTAGTTCTAGCCAACGTAACGAAATCATACACAAACTCGTTGATAATAATTAAATACACACTTGAAAAAATACTTATCATCATTTTATAATATCAGTGAAGAAATTCTAGTAGAATACATTTCACATTGGTCGGAATACTCAGCTCGAAGAAAATCAATAATTACTGAATGTGATAGAACCGAACAATATCTCTATTTTGTGAAAGATGGAATTCAAAAGTCATATTACTTAAATGAAGGAAAACAGCACGTTATGTTTTTTGCATATGCACCATCATTTAGCGGTATAGTAGAATCTTTTCTTACACAAACACCTTCCAAATACTATCTTGAAACAATCACAGACAGCACCTTTTTACGAATACCTTATACTAAACATTCTCAATTAATAGAAAGGCATAGAGAACTTGAAACCTTATTTAGAATAATCACAGAACAGTTTTTAATAGGTATTATAGAAAGACATCATCAACTAATGGCTTTCAATACAGAAACTCGTTTTAAAAAATTTGCAAAAAGAAGCCCACATTTAATAAATATGGTTTCACAGAAAGATATTGCTTCTTATTTACGAATTGATTCTACAAATTTTAGTAAACTATTCAATTCTGTTAAAATTTAAATCTTGGTTTTTACCAAGATTTAGCCTCTAAATAATCATGAAATTTGTCTCAAAATAAATTCAAAAAATTATGAGATTAATTAAACATGCATTGGTAACTGGAATAATTTTTTTTTCAATTAGTACCTATACACAACAAAAACAAACTACAATGACAAAAGAGGTTATCGTTATGACATTTTTAAGAGGCTTTGATCAACCATCAAAAATCATGGAATCATTTGACTTATTAGCAGACAGTTATCACTTTACCAGTCCAACAGATGAGAACAATTCTAAAGTTGAATTTCAAGCAACAGCCAAAGAATTAGCGAAAGTACTTACTGGTGTTGAAATTAAGAAATTAGCTGTAAGTGGTAACTGGGTTGCTGTTAATTATGTATTTAAATCTTCTATAAAAGGCTTAGAAAAAACTTCTGGCACAGAATGGTTTAGGGTAAATAATGGAAAAATTCAAGAATCACACTTAAACTATGATGCTTCAGAGTGGAGAAAGGTTTTCGCTAAAATGAAAGAGTAAAAATTATTAATCAATAGCGGTTTAAGTGTAAAGTTTAAATCGCTATTGATAGTTAATAATTATCATTTGTTAAAAAACACATGAATAAATTACAAAATGCTTTAAAATTCAATGCTTTATTTTCAAGCACATCTGGCATACTAATGATTTTATTAAACCAGCAAATTGCAAAATTATTTGGAACTAATAATAATTCTGTTTTTTGGATTGTTGGATTAGCATTGATATTCTTTGCAATAACTATATGGCATGAAGTTAAAAAACAAAGAAAAATAGTAGTTATATGGATCATTATTCAAGATTTTATTTGGGTCTTAGGTAGTATAGTACTTATTATATTTAACCCTTTTCAACTGACAGAAGTTGGAAATTTAATAATAGGAATAATAGCTTTAGTTGTTTTATACATGGGAATAAATCAAATAATGGGATTGAAAAAGACTATTACCAATACCGTATAAAATTAATTACTTGTTATAGCTTACTCATAAAACCCTACGAACTTCTATTCGGTTTGTATTTGCTATTCGTAACAAAATCATACACAAACACGATGGCAGCACATTTTATTTTCTATCAGTCTTTTTCATATCTATTTCAAAATCTTCTAATGTATAAGTATTTAAATAACCTTTATTTAAAAACCCATACTTTCGGTAAATTGGTGCTCCAAATTTAGAAGCAACTAAATGAATATTACTACTCTTGTTTTCTATTGCTTTAAATAGCAAGTGCTGTGTCATTTCTTTACCAAGACCTAAACCTCTAAACTGTTTATTAGCACCAATCATGTGTAAGCCTGAATGTTTGCTTTTATCTAAAAATAGAATTCCGCAACTTACAAATTGGTCTTTGTACTTTCCTATGAATAATTGTGTGTTCACATCTTTTAGTAAACCCATTAAAGATATAGAATGTATATTATAACCAAAAGCTTCGGATGCAATATTTGAAAATATTCTAATACCTTGTTCATCTTCCACTTTGACTATATTAGAACTTTGTTCAAAAACCATATTTGATGATACTTTAAGAGACATACCTTCTACAACAGATGTTTTTTTGAATCCGTTTTTAATTAATAGTTGATTTAGTTCATTACTTGAGTCCAAAGCTATAGCATTAGGTAAATTATGTTTTAAAATATTATGCTTTAAATTAGAGGTGTTAGTGTTGTGAAGGTTAAAGATTTTTGAGGGCCAAGTGCCTTTGCTTGATAAGAGTGTGTTATATCCATCAACTTGATGAATATAACGACCTGCCTTACCTAAGTTAGTCCAAAATTCAAATTGATGTTCAATAGGTCTCGTTCTCATAGTTATGCATGTTCTATAGATAACGCTTCAATTAATGCAGCAGAATCTTCATAAAACCTATATTCTTTTATCATCTCATCTTCAATTATACATAGCTGAACCCAATTGCTATTGAACAATTTACCTGAACTTTTTACAAGATGCGAAAACTTACCCTTGGCAATGACCAAATTTCCATTAGCCTCTACAACTGTATCTACCGTAAAATCTTTAGTTTCAAAAAGGGATATAATATTATTTAAAAATTGTTTTGCCTCCTCACGAGTACGATATATCCCATGAAGCTGTTCGGTTGAACGTTCTTCTTCTTTAACACTAACTATATAACAGTTTGGATGGAAAACATGCAGTACTTCATCTAAGTTTCCATTTGTAAATGCTTCAAAATAAGATTCTACGACTTCTTTATTGCTTTTAACAGCTTTTGTATCGTTGTTAATAAAAGCATTAAATGCTTTATCGAGCTTTTCTATCTCTAAATCGTTTTTAATTCTTTTAATATTGACATCAAAATTGCTTTCGAAACTACCTAAAGAATAAGTTGATTTTAATTTACCACCCCATAGATGAACCAGATTAGCCAAGAGACCTAAATGTGTTTTTGCTCCTGTAGCTCCTGGTGATGTACTTAACAATAATACAGGCTTGTTATCGAAGAATTTTTGATTTATTATTGATAACCAGTCTATTGTGTTTTTTAAAAAAGCTGATGGCAAACCATTATGCTCTGGTGAAGCAACAATAAACCCTTCACTTTCTTGAAAAATTTTATATAATTCTAAAATGGTTTGAGGTATACCTCTAGATTGAATGTCTTGTGAATACATTGGTGCGTCAAACTTCTTTAAGTCAATAAACCGAATATCACAATTTGAATATCTCTCGATTACAGACTGTACTAATTTTTCGTTAATTGAATCTGGATTATTACTTCCAGAAAATGCTAAAATATTTTTCATGATGTTTATATGTTAATTATTCTATGCTGATAAATACTTTGGTGAGCACTTACCTTTACTTTAGTCCTAAATATTATGGTGTGATGCTGATATTTTTCTGAATTATACATTGCAATTTTCTCATTAAATAAATCCATATTATTCTAGGCACTCACATGTTAAGTGATGAATAAGGATGTTTATCATTGATATTCATGTGATTATCTCCAAGTCGAAAACTGATTCATAAAGTTATTTACACATTATGAATACAATGACTGCTTCGACAATATCAAGGACATAACTTATGATTTAATCCCACTTAGAATTAGTTGATAAAGCATACTTACCAGCTCCTGTAAAGCACATCACAATTCCAAACATGAAGTAAATGAAAATTAGCCCCAATGACCAACCGCCATACTCATTGATACTGAAAAAATAAGGCAGTTGAACCATCAAAATTGCTACTAAACAATTTATGGCAAATACCAACCCTGCAAGTTTAGTTCTAAAACCAATGATGATTAATAATGGCGCTACAATTTCACCAATATATACACCATAACTTAAAAATGTTGGAAAACCATAACTGTCTAACATGGTTTCAATTTGAGAAACACCGCTTATTATTTTCGAGATACCATAGACAAGCATTGTAGCTGATAATGTTATTCTTAATAAAAAAAGTCCTAAATCTTGTTTTGTTTTCATAATATGTATGTTTAAAAATTATACTTAAATGCAATTCCATAATTTTCCAGAGTCTTTTCAGCTTTTTTAAATTGATCAAAATTAAAAGCCATACTCAATTGAAAAGCCTCTTTTTTAAGTCCTATTCTAATTTGTTGAATTCCTCTGTCTAAATATTTCAAATTGGTATTAAATACTGTAAAAAGACTAGAGAATATTTCGATTGATTCTGTTATGGGTTTTGAGTAATAGAGACTTAATGATTGCTCTAACGTAAACCCATCTTGATAGGTACTACCTACTGCATATGCTGCTTTAAAATTAGAAAAGCTTAAAAGGTATTGGGTTGTTACAGATATAAAACTCCCTGGGTTTTTTACACCAAAAGCAACGTTAGTTTTGAAAGATTTATTAGGAGAATAAGACAACATATTTCTTATAAAAAAAATATTGTTGTCTTCGTTATTATATTCTGTATCAAAAAGCGTTACATTATTTATAGACCAACTTTCTGAAAAATTGTAATCTACAAAATGTTGGTATGAGACAGCTCTATTGCCTAAGGTTATTTCTGGAAAGAATTTAGTATTCTGTGCGTAAGAATAGAAAGTCCCTATTACTATAAGCTGTATTAACAAAATTGCTTTTTTCATGACCCTGTTTTGTTTTATGGGTCAAAGCTATAGATAGGACTAAAGAATAAACTTAAGGTATATTAAGAAAGTAAATCAAGAATGTTTTTTTCGTAAATAACTCAGAAATTCTGGTGTTATACCCAAATAAGAAGCAATGATATATTGAGGCACACGTTGTTCAATATTTCTATATGATTTAATAAATTCGGTATACCTTAAATAAGCATCATTGCTCATTCCATCAATAATGCGTTCTTGCGTGGTTATATAAGCATTTTGGATTTTTATTCGAAAAAAATGAGAGATTGCAGGAACATCAAAATAGAGTTTTTCTAATTTTAATCTAGGAAGTTGAACGAGAGTTGTTGTTTCTAATGCCTGAACATACATTCTGGACTTTTTTCTACTTAAATAGCTGTATAAATCATTTATCCACCATTGCTCAATTCCCAATTGCAACGTATGTTCTTGAGCATTTTCATCTAAATAATAGCTCCTCATACAGCCATTAACTATAAAATTCATTGAATTAGAAGTTTCTCCTGGTTGAATTAAAAACTCTTTTTTATTAAGCTCCTTAAATTCTATGATATTAGATATTTTTTTAATATCACTTTCACTTAAATCAACATCTTTATTTATATGGTCTATAAATAACTTTACATCCTTATTATTTGTCATTTATTCAGAATTGTTTAAACATTAAAACCTTTTCAAAGTAAATTACCTTTTTACAAATTTCTTCTGTAGTTAAAGTAAATTTAGATGTTATAGTTTAATAAGTTTCCATTTTGATTCTTTCTTTAAATAAAATGTCTTTATTTAGATGGAGTAAGCTTGCTCACAAGATGTTGTATATAATTAGTTGCGTTGGCTAGCACTAAGTTAATAAAAGAATGTGAGCCAGAGTAAAATACGTAAGATTTTCCGAGTAAGCTATAACTAGTAATTATATTGTTACCATAGTAGTTTTTAGTTATAATTCAGCCTAATAATTCTCTCTCCAATGACTAATTCATCTATTAACTCATCTTTATCAAATGAAGGTCTAAATTGAGCAACTATTTTTCTTTTCTTTTTAGCTTTTAACTTTTGCTGTAATTTATTTGTTCTAGCAGTTAATTTCATTGACATCACTACAAAGTCAATTTTATGAAGTTCTCCATTTGTGTCACGAATATAAATTTTATCAAAATCAATTTCTTGAGATTTAGAAGAATTGTTTCTAAATTCAAATACTATCGTTATAAATCGCCTCCCTTTTTTTGCAACAATATTATTTGCATAATAACCATTACCTCGGTCAATCATTCGTTGTTTTGTTAATCCGAATATTCTAAATTCTATATTTTCAGAATATTCATAAAATGCTTTTCTGTCGAGCTTTTGAGCAGTCACATTTAATGAGAACAGTAATAGAATCAGAAGTAATTTATTCAGTTTTAGTTTTTTCATATTTATTTGTCAAAATGACTTTTCGCTATTATTACCAACAAGGTCGTGTATGGCAGGTAGCTTATTTTTTTTAGAAATTTACACAAAACTTATTACTTTAAACAAAAGATTGGGATGAATTTAAGCCTTGTGTTGTACACATTGTTAATGCTAACTATAGCAATATTCATTTTTTCCTATTTTGCAACCTACAATCTAAGATTTTCATACCTACCTTGCTTCACCTACTTTTGAGTTTTTTGTTATGTCATAACTTAATTTTGAACTTAGTATATATTAAAGATAATAGATTTATGTATAATCTTTAGCTGGTTTAAGTGCAAACTTGAACCGTCATCATTTATAGACTTTATTTGTTATGCGTTTGCTTTTTTAATTTGGAGAATGAAGTCCGATTTTATTTCCTTCTGAATCGTGGAAAATAGCGAAAAATCCACTCTCGTCTGCATGTGGTGTTTTTGGAATAATAATTTTCCCACCATTATCTTCTACTTTATCAAGAATCGTTTGCAGGTTATCTCCACCATTCAAGTAAATTGTAACTCCGCTGGCGGAAGGTTCATAACCTTCACCTTTCATAATAACTCCTGTAACCACTTGGTCTTGGTATGGAAATAGACCCATTACCATTCCTGGAAATTCTAATTTTTCAATTTCAACTCCTAAAATTTCTTTGTAAAAATTAATGGCTCGTGAAATGTCTGTTGCCGGAATCTCAAATATTGAAATAAAACTGTTCATATTCTTATTATTTTTAATTGTTATCTCTTTAGTATTATTTGATTCGGAAGCAGAAACTCCTTTATTTTTACAGGATACAATGCCTAAAGTCAAGGCAAAAATTATAATAGGCATACTGACTTTCATTTTCTAACTGTAGTTTATGTTTATTCTTTCATTATTTCACAATTTAATTGTGATTTCTTCATCATTAATATTATCTGCTCCGTATCAAAATATTCTCCTTCTACTCGCAATACTGTATGTCCTTGCGGAAAAGGCAAACTTGTTTCGTCCATATCAAAATTGACTTTTAATTTGGGATATACCTGTTTAACAGATGTCACCATTTCCATAGCCTGACATTTTCTTTTAATATCTGTTATATACACTTCAACCATAACTGTCTTATTTCCTTAAAAATGTTCATTAGAAAGTTCCATATTTATAATAGCACCAACCATATTTCCTGAAGAAATTGCGTTGGCTACCGAACGTATTCTTGTACAGTTATCTCCACAGGCGAAAACATTTTCTATAGTTGTTTTGTTCATCATATCCACTTGAATATATCCTTGTTCATTAAGTTCGCATCCTAATGTTTCAGGTATGTCAGAGTGTTGTTCAAAAGGAATAGCAGCATAAGTTGCTTCAAAATGTGCCTTACTATTGTCCTTGAAAACTACATTTTTAATATGCCCATTATCATGTTCGATTTCAATAATCTCTTTTTCGATAATTGTTATATTATTTTTTCTAAGTTTTGATAATTGTTCAGGATTAAAGGTTGCTTTTCCATTTGTTAAGATTGTCAGATTTTCGGTAAGGTTTTTTGCCATTGGTGCCAGATGAAATGCTACATCACCATTAGCAATAATCCCAGTTTTTTTGTTCCTAATTTCATACCCATGACAATATGGACAATGAACTACAGAAATTCCCCAACAATCAGAAAAACCTTTAATTTTAGGCATTAAATCTTTAATTCCAGTTGCGAAAATTAATTTTGAAGCTTTGAAATTTTGATTTTTAGCGGTTTTTATTTCAAAACCATTCTTTGTCTTTATTCCAGATACAGCAAAATCATTCAGAAATTGTATGGTTTCATATCTCTCCACTTGTCGTTTTCCAATGGAGGCAATCTCATGAGGAGGAACTCCGTCCTGTGTTAAAAAATTGTGCGAATGTGGTGTTTGTCTGTTGCATGGTAATCCACTATCAATGATTAAAACACTACGCAACGAACGTCCAAGTGTCATTGCTGCAGATAAACCCGAATAGCTTCCACCAATAATAATTACGTCAAAATGTTGTGAGTCACTCATAGAATTGTATTGTAAGTTTTTTAAACTGAAAGGAAATGAAAATGCCGTTAAAGCCATACCACTTTGTTTAATAAATGTTCGTCTGTTGGTAGTATTCATTCCTTAGTTTATTCCGTTTTTCTGATAGCAAAATTAGAATGAATATTTTTTGATAGGTAGGACAACCCTAAAGTCGAATAGGATTTTTTTAAAATTGTTTAAATTCTTTCCGAAAAGCTTCTGGAGAATAACCTGTATGTTTTTTAAAAAAGCGAATAAAATAAGATGGATCATCATATCCTAGTGTAAAAGCAACCTCATTGATTTGGTTTGAGGTGGCCAATAAGCTTCTTTTCGCTTCCAAAATGATTTGTTCATTAATAAGCTTTGAGCAAGTTTCTCCCACCATTACTTTAGTTAATGCATTGAGTTGATAACTTGTTAAGTTCATCATCTTAGTATAATCTGTTACCTGTTTATGCGTGGTAAAATGTGTCTCTATTTGCTCCATAAGTTCCTCAAAACGTTCTTGATGGTACAAATTTTCAGAATCTATATTTGTTAAGTCATTATGACCATAGCGAATAATTTCAGCAAATAGAATATCTATATATGACTTAATAGAATGCTGATAATTAAATGCCTTTTCATTGTGTTCTAGAAGCATAGCATCGAGTATTTTTTCTAGTTTTTGAAAACGTTTCTTACTAAAAACATAATGATTGTTTCGTCCCAGTTTTCTAATTAGCATATTGCTTTGTTCTTTTGCCGAATTATAAAACTCGCGGTTGAACTGAATCAAGTAGCCTTGGGCTGGGGAAGTAAATTGTACTTGATGCACTTGACCTGGTTTTAAAAAGAAAAATGTATTTTCTGCAATCGGATATATATTAAAATCAATATTATGTGAACCTTTTCCTTTTTTGACAAACAATAGATAGTAGAAATTATGACGATGGGGTTTTGAGGGAGGCAAGTCCTGAAAATCTGCTATTGTAGATTTTCGGATAATAAATTTTTCTGAACGATCTTGGTCAATTTGAACTATTGGGATCTGTTTGTGCTTACTTTTCACTAGTATGCTTCTATTTGTTGTAATTACAGCCAACGTATTCATGTTATGACTAGTTGTGTTGGCTAGCACTAAGATAACAAACTATTACAAACCAGAGAAAATCCGTAGGATTTACAGAGTATACACAGACTAAGCAATTAGTTACCCACTGTGTTATAAAAACTTTTTTTATAAAAGTATGAAATACTTATAATAAATTCATGCTTTAACCTATATGCTATACTGTTAATTATAATTTAGTTGCAAGAACATCCGCAATAATATGTACCACCTTCAAACGATGTTGAACCATCATCCCAAACTACCATATAACGAATTGTCACAAATCCCCAAAAACATGTTTCTGTTTTAGGCCTTACAAATATGGCTTTTTTCTTCTCCTTCTTTATTAATGAAGAATTCAATTTAGTTGTTTGTAAATTTCCCTCATATTCTTTTACAATAGATTTTTCAGTTTTTAAATCAGTTATGGTAGAATTAATTGATAAATAATTTTGAGAAAATCCATAAATTCCAAATAAAATAGAAGTTAATAATTATTGTTATTAATGTTGCTAATGTGTTTGTATATGATTTATACAAATGAAAACGGCTAACTTTCAGTTGAAGCAAATTACTTTGTTAAAAGATAGTATTTTTTCCACAAAAAAAAAGTAATCATACAGGTATGTAACTAATTACGAGTTATAGCTTACACGTAAAATCCTACAAATTTTCAATTCGGTTTGTATTCGCTAAATTACACAACAAACCACGTAACTAAATTTAATCGAACATGTCGTGCAACATTTGAGAGCCATTATTGGAGAATAATTTGGCTTTGTTATATGTTAGTTTTAAAATAGAATGTAACATTTTTTAATTTCCCCATCTAAAGAGAAATCAAAACTTAAAAACAATGAAAAATGTTATTTTATTATTCGTCTCGTTTGTATTTTCTTTATCAATTTACGCAAAAAATGAAGGTCAGCCTGTCTATGTTGAAGTTACAGGAAAAGGTAAGCCTATTGTATTGATTCCAGGCTTTACAGTTCCTGGAGACATTTGGAATCCACTAGTAAGAGAACTGGAAAAGAATTATGAATGTCATATAGTAACTTTAGCTGGTTTTGGAGAAAAAGAACCGATAGAATTCCCTTGGCTACCTAAAATTAATGAGTCTCTAAAAAATTATATCTTAAAAAACGAATTACAAAATACTACCATAATTGGACACAGTTTGGGTGGAACAATTGCCACTTGGCTTGCAGCACAAAATGATTTAAAACTTTCAAAAATCATACTAATAGATTCGCTTCCTGCTTCAGGCGCATTGATAATTCCTAATTTCAACCCTGAAAACTTGATGTATGAAAGTCCATATAACAACCAACAACTAGCAATGGATGATGTAGCTTTTGAGCAAACTGCCATAGCAATGTCGAAAAGTATGAGTCTTAAAAAATCAGCTCAAGAAAAAATTAAAAACTGGATACTAGAATCTGACCGAAAAACATATGTTTATGGATATACAGATTACCTTAAATTGGATCTTAGAGAAAACCTAAAAAACATTTCGATTCCAGTTACTATAATTGCAGCATCAAAACCATATGGTGA
Organism: Psychroserpens sp. S379A; assembly: GCF_049800755.1. Lineage (NCBI taxonomy): Bacteria > Pseudomonadati > Bacteroidota > Flavobacteriia > Flavobacteriales > Flavobacteriaceae > Psychroserpens > Psychroserpens sp. S379A. The sequence continues at coordinate 995,371 of NZ_JBNAFQ010000001.1, forward strand.
AGAAATGGTTAAGCAAACTTATAAAAATCAATATGCAAATTTAAAAAATTACAATTTTATTATAGCAGAAGATAGTGCTCATTTTATAATGCTTGACAAACCTGATTGGTTTTTAAAACAAATACAAACGATATTATCATCTAAATAATGATTACAGAACAAGAATTTACTAACATCTATAATTTACAAGCTTCTAAAGTTCATAGGTTATGTTTAGGATATGCATCAGGAAATAATGAGCTGGCAAAAGAATGGCTTCAGGAGACTTTTATAAAGGTATGGAAGCATAGAAACTCATTTAAAGGGAAATCATCTATAGACACTTGGATTTATAGAATTGCAGTAAATGTTTGTTTAGGGGATTTACGTAAATCAAAAAAAAGCATCACTATTAATGAAGACTTGTTATCTAATAGCATCTATGATGCTAACAAAAACGATGATGAAAAAAATATCAAAAAAATGTATCAATGTATAGATCAACTAAACGAGCAAAACAAAGCATTGATATTATTAGAACTAGAAAGCATACCGCAAACTACTATTGCAGACACCGTTGGTTTAGCACACGGAACATTAAGAACACGTTTGAGTCGTATTCGAAAATCACTTTTAAAATGTATAACAAATGGAAAATGACAACTTAAATAAATTATGGGATAATCAAGCTAATGATATATCAAACCTTAATCCCAAAGACATAATCACAAAAGCAAAGAAACAACGCAACAGTCAATATATTAGTATTACTATTATGTCGTTAACAGTGGCTATACTCATAATCTATGCTTTTTATTATGCGTTCAATCAATGGAATACCTTTAATTTAGGTTTAATTTATATGATTTCGAGTCTTACACTACGAATTATATTGGAGTTTAATTCGTTATATCTCAAAGAAAAACGTCTCATTTCGATGACTCAAAAATCTTATCACGCCTATCTAAAAAAGTATTACAAAGCTCGACAAAAGTTAAATTATGTTATTACACCAATTTGCATTGCAGTTTACATCTTTGGATTTTATTTGCTACTACCTTACTTTAAGGAGTATTTTTCTAAAGGATTCTATAATTACATCTTAATTTCAGGTATTCTTTCTCTTATTTTTGTTATTGCTATTATTATTAACAGTATTATCAAAGAACAACGTTTTTTAAAACAATTGCATAAATGATAAAAATATTAAATTAAGTAAAAAAACATGTGATAACAACGTGTAAAGCTCATTGCTCTTTTTGTGATTACGAGGAAAACTCTAAGAGTTTTCCTCTGGCTCGCATTCTTTTATTAATTTAGTCCTTCACCAACGTAACTAACTATATACAACACATTAGTAATAATTACACTCGCTTGAGATAATTTATTAAAATGAATCGTGAAATAATAGATATAAATGATTATACAATTTTGTTGGAAGAGGCTTCTACCAATAATAATTTAATAGACTCATGTGTTTTTGACGAACCCGTAATAGCAATTGCCTTTTACGGTGCTGGTGATGTTAGACTTAAGGTAAAGTTTGACGGAAAAGTTAAAGAGTTTCATCACACCAAAGGTATGGTGCTTTCATTTTATGCAGATAATATGGTAGAGTTTGAACATCATGTTTCTAAACTAAAATCGTTACAATGTTTAGTAATTGCTACAACTATAAAAAACATAAACAAATTACCAAATGGTGAGGGGCAATTTTTAGAACAATTTTTATATCAATTAATTCACCCAAAAGATCATTATGTTGAAGGTCCTGTATTTAATATGAGCCCAGAGATGTTTCAATTAGTTGAACAATTCTTTAGTAATACTTACGAGGGTGAGATTAAAATGATGTTTTACAAAAGCCATATCACAGCGTTACTATCTCATTATTTTGGTCAATTGGCAAAACAGCAAAGCACAAAACTTAATACTTCGCAAATAGAAAAAATTAATCTTGCTCAAGAAATTTTATTATCCGATTTAGAAAATCCACCTTCCTTAACAGAATTAGCCAACAGAATTGGAATCAACACTAATAAACTTAAAATAGAATTTAAAGCACAGTTTGGCGTTCCTGTTTTTAAATACTTACAAAACGAACGCTTAAAAAAAGCCTACAGTTTAATTAAAAACGAACAAAAGTCAATTCAAGAAGCCGCTTGGGCTGTAGGCTACGATAGTTTAGGTTCTTTTTCTAATGCTTTTGAAAAAAAATTCGGATACAGACCTAGTCGAGTGTAAAATTCTTTTTGAATAAATCATAATTCCTTCGGAATAAGTCGCTAGAAGACAACTGCTATAGATTTGCATCATAATTAAAAAATCAAAGATTATGATTAGTAAAAATTTATTTAGCATTGTATGTGGCATGCTCATTTGGGTTTTAGGCGTTAGTTTTTACCTCTTATCATTTTATGTTTCTATTTTAGAAAATCTTGAACTACAATCTAATATTACTTTGGCTTTAGGTATCATACCTTGTGCATGTTTAGGAACATATTTGTTTTATACTAAAAGTTACATAAAACCATCTGCATTAGCATTTACATTCGTTATTGTAGCGACGCTTCTAGATGTAATAATCACAGTTCCAGTATTTATAATTCCAAATGGCGGAAGCTATTCTGGTTTTTTTGGAGACCCAATGTTTTACATCATTGTCATTGAGTTTTACTTCATTGTAAACTATTTCGGAAATCATTTAACCAATAAAAAAATCAAAGCATGAAAACTATTGTTTTTTTTATAACAGTTTTATTGAATGCGCTTTCCACAGGTTTCTTCTTCGCTTGGTCTGTTTCAGTCATATTGGGAACAAAAAAAGTAGGTCATTTAGCATATTTGGAAACAATGCAAAGCATTAATAGAGAAATTTTGAATTTGATGTTCCTTATTGTATTCTTTGGAAGTTTAATCACATTGGTGCTAACTACTTATTTACAGTCTAACAACAAAACTGTATTTGTGTTAGTGTTGGCATCAACAATCATATATCTAATAGGCACTTTTGGAGTTACAGTATTTGGAAATGTTCCCCTAAACAATGAACTAGAAGCACTTAATATTATCAATCTCAACTTAATAGAGCTAAAAGATTTTAGAACCTATTATGAAGATACTTGGAATCAGTTTCATGGTATAAGAACCATTTCAAGCATGGTTTCATTTAGTCTATTACTCATATCAATATTTATTCAAAAAACATTTTAAAACAATTCATTATGAAAACAAACATTTTAGTTATCGGAGGAACCGGAAAAACTGGTCGCCGAGTAGTCGAGCAATTACAAAACAAAGGAATTGAACCAAGGATTGGTTCTAGAAGTTCATCACCAAGCTTTGATTGGGATAATAAAGACACTTGGGTAGATGCCTTAAATGGTATTGAAAAAATGTATGTGACTTATTATCCAGACCTAGCAGTTCCAGGAGCTAAAGATGCTATAGAGAGTTTAACTCATTTAGCTATAGAATTAGGGGTAAAGAAAATGGTTTTACTTTCAGGAAAAGGTGAAACTGAAGCTGAAGCTTGTGAAAAAATTGTTATGGATTCTGGTATCAACTATACAATAGTTAGAGCTTCATGGTTTAACCAAAACTGGAGTGAAAGTTTCTTTTTAGAGCCAATTCTATCTGGAGAAGTTGCATTACCAATGTCTGATATTTTAATTCCATTTGTAGATGCAAATGATATTGCAGAAGTAGCGGCAACTGTATTACTAGATGACACTTATAATGGTGAAATTATTGAAGTAACTGGCCCAGAATTAATCACGTTTAAAGATATTGTGAATATCATTTCAAGGTCTAGCAACAGAAAATTAAACTTCTATGACATTACATTAGAACAGTATATTGATGGTATGAAACAAATGCAAATACCCAATGATGTTGTTTGGTTAATCGAGTATTTATTTAGTCATGTTTTAACCAACCCAAAAAATCAATTGGTAGTTAATGATATTGAACGAGTTCTAGACAGAAAAGCAAAAACATTTCTAGAATACGCACAAGAAACTGCTAAAACTGGCATTTGGAGTCAAGTTAAAGTTCAATAACCATTACTAACAACATGTATAAGTAATAGCTCATTATCTATTGTATCGAGAACGCCAATTACAAATAACTTTAGTATTTTTACTCAAAGCAACATAACATTAGGCTTAAGCTAGCGCCTAAAAGTTTAAGCCTAATAGAAAGGTGTTGTGATTAATTTGACACAAATGAATGGAATTTTGAGAGTCTCTCTTATTAATGCCTCGTAGACACTTAATATTAATTACAACAAAAACAATTAACTGAACTCAAATAAAATAACCTCATAAAACAGAAGTGAAAAATCTAAGCCCAAAAGAAAATTTAAAAAACCTCGGACTTGAGCTTCCTGAAATATCAACACCAGGTGGAAGTTATGTTTCGGTAAACATTAGAGAGAATATTGCTTACATCGCAATTCAATTTCCAATTTTAAATGAAGAATATCTCTATCAAGGTCGTTTAGGAAACGAAATATCGACTGAAGAAGGCTACCAAGCTATGCAATTATGTGCTTTAAATGTGTTGGCTCAAGTGGAAAATAAAATAGGATTTGATAGAGTTATCGGACTGAATCATATGGATGCTTATTTTCAATCTGGAACCGATTGGGACGACTCACCAATTGTCGTAAATGGAGCGTCAGATTTGTTTGTTAAAGTATTAGAGGAAAAAGGAAAACATTCAAGAGCCATCTTTGGAGTTGAAAAACTTCCGAGAAATTTTAGTGTTGGATTGACTGCTACATTTACAATTAAAAAAGAATAACAGCAGAACAAAAAAGGCTCACAACAATGTACAAAATTAATTACTAGCACTCGCCTACTTATGAAAATTATTACTGATTTTCTATTCGGTTTTTAGTTGCTGAATCACACAACAAAATCATACACAAACACGTTACCTCTCGTAAAAAACAATGCACAAATCGATGGAGTCAACATTTAAGACTTGGAAAACAAGTAGAAATCTATATTTGGAATATTTTAACAACTATACCTTGAAACAATTAAATAAAATCCCTGAAGGATTTAGTAATAATTTAATTTGGAATATTGGACATATAATAGTTGCTCAGCAAGCATTAATATACAAGTTATCGAACTTACAAGGGTATCTTTCAGAAGAATTATTTGAACTTTATAAACCAGGAACAAAACCAACCGAACAGACTTCTGAAAAAGAAGTTATCGAATTAAAAGGCCTTTTAATATCACTAATTGAAAAAACGGAAACTGATTTTTATAATGGTAAATTTACGACCTTTAATGAAAGAATGACGGGAACAGGATTTCACTTGAGTTCTCTAAAGGAAGCGTTCGAATTTAATAATTATCACGAAGGGTTGCATTTAGGCTTTATGACAAATATTCGAAAATTCATTTAAAAACATGTGTGGTAATAACATGTAAAGCTCATTGCTAATGCTCTATGGCATCAAAAAACAACTGTATATTACTAAGTGTTTAGGTTAACTAATTGAGATATGAGTATATTTATAAGTTATAATGGGAGTTGGCATTCATTGCATAATACACTAAAAACCATTCAAAATGAACAGATTAATAACTAATAGAAATTTGACAATTATAAATTTTGTAATTGTATTCTACTTTATTTTGATTTGGCTGATTAACTTTTATAAAATAGATTTTGTATTAATTGGAGTTTTTAGAGAAATATTGACAATACCATTTCTCATTGCACAAATTTTATTTTTAGTCATCGGAATAATTTTTTTAATAAAAAATCAAAGAAATATAATGACAATAATTAGTGTTTTATCATTAACTATTTCTGCGATTATTACAATAAAAAGTTTCTTTTAAATCGGATTGAGTAATTATAAAAAATAGAAATAAAAATTACAATCTAAAACAAACAACTAAATGGTAACAACGTATACAACTAATTGCTACTCGTCTACTCATGTTACATCTATACGATGGCTACTTATTTGCCAAATGAGCTTTCCTAAAATAGATTGATTAAAAATTAATCAAGTATCGTCAAACTAAAACATAGGAGTACAAACTCACAGATGAATATATATTGGCAAATTAAAATCATACCATAGTTACAAAAATCTACTGTTTAGTGTTCTTACGCTTTTATTTATATATTTACAAAACTTAATCATTTACTACATGCAACTAGAAACACTCATTTCTCAATTTCAAAAGAAAGACGAGAAAGCCTTTGAGCAATTATATAATATGTATAGTGATAGTATGCATGGAGTAATATATAATATCGTGAGAGATCGTGATATTGCTGAAGAGGTCATGCAAGATGTATTTGTAAAAGTTTGGCATAATGCAAGTCGTTATAATGCTAGCAAAGGTCGTTTTTTTACTTGGATACTTAACATTTCTAGAAATGCAGCTATAGATAAAACGCGTTCAAAATCTTTTAAAAACTCTGGTAAAAACCTCGACGCCCAATTTTTCGTAGATATTTTAGAAACTCATGAGAGTTTAAATGATAAAACTGATGCCATAGGTGTTAAAAACTTTGTAAGTAAACTTGCAAAAAAATGTATTGAAGTTATAGAGCTTCTTTACTTTAAAGGTTTTACACAAAAAGAGGCCTCTGAAACTTTAGAAATGCCTATCGGAACTATAAAAACACGAAACCGAAATTGTATTAAGGAATTGCGCCAAATGCTGCTGAAATAAAATGGATTTAAAAGCTTATATAGAATCAGGAATATTAGAACTGTATGTTACTGGACAGCTTTCTGAAAAAGAGAATCAAGAGGTTTATGAACTTATGCGTCAACATCCAGATATCTTACAAGAGGTTTTAGAAATTGAATCGGCTTTAATGAAACTTGGTGCTGCAATTTCTCCAGGTGTTAGTAATGCAACCATTACTATTATAAAGGAGCATTTAAATTTTAAAGACGAAAACCAAAAGGTGATTTCAATGCCTAAATCAAGAAACAAATGGTTTACATATACAGGTTGGGCTGCCGCATTAATTTTTGGAGCTGGATTGTTATGGACGATTAACCAAAACAATCAGTTAGAAGAACAATTAAGTGATGCCGATATTCAAAATAGATATTTGGAAACTCAAATTGAAGCCGCTCAAACCGATTTAGCTGCAAAAGAACAATTACTTACTGTATTGCGTGACCGAAACATTATTTCTGTGCCTCTAGGTGGTCAAGGCAACTTTACCGATGCCTATGCTAAAGTCTATTGGAATAAAGCAGACAACAACATTTATTTAGATGCTCAAGGACTTCCAGATGCTCCTAAAGGCAAAGTATGGCAAGTATGGTCCTTGACTTTAAACCCTTTAACTCCAACAAGTTTAGGTACTATTGATGATTTTAACAGCGATGATAATAAAATCTTTGAAATTGTCAATGCCAACCAAAGTGAAGCTTTTGGGATAACCTTAGAACCTGCTGGAGGTAGTGCATCACCAACAATGGAACAACTTTATACTCTAGGTGTAGTAACACCATAACATTAACAATACTCGTCTTATTTTAAGCTTTATATGGTCAGGTATTAGTAGGTTATAAAAAAAACACCTACTAAAAAAGTAGGTGTTTCCAACCAACAAAAAAACTCAAACATACCATGACCCTACATGGTAAACCCTTATCGTTTTGGTTTTTGTTAGCGCTTAACCATTTTTTAAAACTTATAACTTATACTACCTTTTATAAAAAACGGTACTCCTGGTGTAAAATGAATCTCTTCTACAGATTCTATTTCATTTTGCAATCTTGATTCTGTAGCAAATTGAGTTTCATTCCATGTAACGTCAAACAAATTTTCAATTGCTATCCCTAAGGTGATTTTATCAAATGTGTAATTTGCATTAAAATCTGTCACAAAATAACCTTCTGCTATAATACTATTATCTTCATTTGCTGGTCTATCATCAATGTATCTGTATCGCAATCCGCCAGAAAACCCATTTAAGTTAGATATAGACACTCCTCCAGCTAATGTGAAATCTGGAGCTAACGGAATAAAATCTGCACCATCTTCTGCTTCAAGACTTCTAGCTTTTGTATACGTTGCATCAGTATCTAGATAAAGCCAATCGTTAAGTTGATATCTTAATCCTAAATCTACACCCAAACGTTCTGTTTTTCCGCTAGGTTCAACAACACCAGCATCACCAACATATACAAACTCTTGCTCTAAAAACAAGTACCAAAACGCAGTATTAACCAACAGCTTTTTACTAGGTTTCCAAACATAACCAACATCTAATCCATAAGCCTTAGGCAAAATATCTTTACCATTATTATTTACAACAACTCTTGTATCATTAGAGTGAAATCCTATACCAGATTTGATATAGAGTTGTAAATTCTCTTTAGCATTGTAAAACATATTCAATTTTGGACTAGCAATTGTTTTTGTTTCAGATTGTGCTTGGTAAGTTGTTTGTAACTCATCTTCATATAAAAACTTGAAATAATCTACACGTATTGCTGGAGCAAGCGTAAACTTTCCAAATTCAAATTCGGCATTTATAAAAGCATCAATGTTTGTTTGATTAATGTTTCCTAATTGCATATTTTCAAGCGTGGTCTTTCTATTTAGAGTACGAGACAATTCAACATCATTGTTAATGTCGTGTCTAAACCCAATTCCAGTTTCTAAGCTCACAGGAATTTTTCCAAGATAAGTTGTTTTTAAAAATGAGGTTTGAGCTCCAAAAATGTGACGTTTTTCTTGTTGTTTGATTTGATCTCCATTAATAGGATCTTCAAGAAAAAAAGTAAAGTTTGAATACAATTCAAATTGGTAATTTGAGTAAAATGCATTTGCTTTTAATTGTAAGTCATCTGAAATATATTTACTAAACTCTACATTAAAATTAGTACGTTGGGTTTGTCCGCCTTCGGTGTCATCAATCGCACCAAATCTTGTGATATTTCCGTTGTCAACTTCACGTTGTGGAATTTGTCCTGAAGCATCCCATCGACTTACAAAATGAGATGCTGTAAGACTAAGTTTTTGATTGTTTTTTGAACGCACTGAATACTTCCCAAAAATGTTTAAGCGATTAAAATTTTGAGACGATTCAAAAGGACCATCTGTAGCAATATACTCGGTAGCGATATACGCATTTTGAAGGTCATTATGCTCCAAAAGATTAAACATACCAAGTGTTCGTAATGTATTAAAATCGCCTGCTTCAACACTAATTTTACTATCTTTTATATAATCTTTAGTAGAGAAATTTACATAAGCAGCTGTATTAAAATCACCTTCATTTGCATAATAAGTTCCTTTTCCGAAGTCTATATTGTCAATGGTTTCTGGAATCAAAAAATGCAAATCACTATATCCTTGTCCGTGAGCATGAGACACCATATTTACAGGCATACCATCTACAGAAATGGACACATCTGTACCATGATCGACATCAAACCCTCTCAAAAATAATTGTTCTGCCTTTCCACCTCCAGCATGCTGTCCAATAATTAAACCAGGCACTTTTCTTAATACCTCTTGTGATGAATTTACAGGACTCGTCTTTAAATCTAATTTACTAATTGTTTTTAACGGATTTAGAGTCTCCTCGATTACTAATTCTTCAAGCTGAAATGCTTTTTCTGAAAGCACAACCGTTACCGAAGATTTTATAGCTTTTGAATCTATTACTAGTACTTTAGTAGCAAAACCTAAAAGACCAACTTTAATTGAATCTCCAGCCTTAGAATTGTCTAAAACAAACACACCTGTTTCAGAAGAATGTGCATGTGTTTTAGAATTCAAATTATAAATATATGCTGCCTCTAAAGGCTGATTATTTAAATTGACAACCACACCTCTCAATGATTGACTAAAGGCATAAGAAGACAGCAATATTAAAAATATTGTTATGTATTTATATGTTATCATAATGCCTTTGTTACAGTTGGTTAATTTTAGTTTTCATTGTTGGTCCTAATTCATAAATACTGGCAAGCAATTCATCTTTTAAAGGTTTAACCTCGCTAGTTTTTCCAGCCGCTTTATAAATTTCAGCTATATGATATAAGGTGTCAGGCTCAAAGGTTTTATTAACCACATGAGTCTCAATAATACGTAGCGCTTCGGTTACGTTCCCGTTTTTAAAATAAGTCCAAGCCAAGAGGTCATAAGATTGAGGTGTAGGTCTATTATCTACTTCTTTTTGAGCTAGAGCAATCGCTTTATCTAAGTTGCTATGAGAGTCTATGTACAATAGCACGTTATGCGTATTGTACATATCTCCATAGGCTTTGTTTTGCATTGCAGTATCATACAATGAGAGTTGCTGCGTTGCGAATTCTTCTTTTTCAATGTATTGTGCGATTTCGGCTTTTAGCAAGTAGTAGTCTGGAGCAAAATAGGATGATGTAACTGAGTTTAAAATGCGTAATGCTTCTTCTGGATTATTTTCATGAGAATAAACAATCCAAGCAATTCCTTTTTTTGCATAAGCTTCATTAGGATTTAACTCTAAAGCTTTAAGGTAAAACTGGTATGATTTTTCAATCTCTCCTGCATGTCCATAAAAGTCAGCAATATTGGTATAAGACCATAGTTTTAAGGTGTTTAAATTTGAAGCTTCAGCAATATGCATGGCTTTTTCCATGTACTTGATTGCTGCAGATAAATTTCCTTTGTGATCGCTCCATTTTGATAATCGGATAAGATAATCGAAGTCTGAAAAATTTTCAAAGGTATTTAAATACACATGAGCTAAATCATCATTCCCTAATTCTAAATGCACATCAAAAAGCATTTTTCTAGTCTCTTGTAAGTCTTCACCTAATAATTCAGCCTTTGTTAATAATTTTAAAGCATCTTGAAAGCGATGTTGCGAAATAAAATTATAAGCCAAACGCTTTAAATAAGCGGGTTTATTATAATTGGTAACTGTGTTGAGTTGAACTAAGCAAGATTCTGCTTTTTTTAAATACTCAATAGTACCTGTAGTTGAAAAGAAATTGGTGTAAGTATTGGCTAATTGTGCTAGATAGGGATATTGATTTGTATTCTTTTCTAACTTTTTAGTCCAAAAAGCTTCATTTTTTTGGGCACGATCAAAAACATCGTTACTCGTAGTAAATAAATACACATTGTAATCATCTGCATGAGTTATTTGAGGTTTAGTTTTAGAATTACAGCTAACAACTAAAACCGCAAGAAGTAATAATTTTATTGGGTTGTATAGTGAGTTCATAATGGGTTTTTGTTTATGTTTGAGTAACTCTAAAATGGGATTAGTACGTCAATCCCATTTCAGAGGAAAAGCTTCTACCAGGGCGAAGCTAGGTATGGAAATGATGATAAAAACGGTTTGTCGTTAGCATCTACATTATCGTTTGTTAATCCAGGATTATCTGAACCTGCTGGACCACCAAAAATTAGCAAGAGCTCGGTAGAGATCACATCATCTGCTAAAGCACGACCTGTAAGTACGTTAGTACCATCAAAAAATGTGGTTGTACCTATTAAAGACACTGTAAGCACATCTGTAGCCAATGCAGTAGTAAATTGTTCTGCATTAAATCCGAGAGCATTAGTATACATAGGATCTGTATGTGCAGGATTTAAAGCTTCTAATTTGTTTTGAAACTTTGTTTGAAATGCAGCATTCTGCTCAGAAGGGATGGTCATATTAAATGTGCTCTTGTCAGCCATATCTACAAATACTGTATTAATAGCTGGTCGACCCATTTGGTCTTCTTGAACATAAGTTCCAGAAAAATCTGGAGGTGATGGCATCATATCATCTGATGAGCTATCATCGTCATTACTACAATTATAAGCTGCTAAAGACACTAGTATGGCAATAGCTGTTATTTTGATATTATTAAATTTCATAATTTGAGTGTTTTATGCGTTATACTTATTGTTTTCTTTTAGTTTCTACCCAAAGGTTGACACTATCTCCACTACCAACCATAGTTTTTGGTAGTTCTACTACTACAGACATGACATTGGTACCTTCAAACGTATCGGTTCCAGGGTTGTTAAAACTTGTAGCCATTCCGCCAATAATTTCACCATATCGAGCAAAATCCATAAAGAAAGGATCATCTCTCGGACCAGCAAAAAAGCGCATATCGTTATTAGTTTCAACAATCGCATTCGTTCCATACGATGTAATATCTACACTATTAGTCATTGCAGAAGTCACTATAGAACTATTTAAACCTGTTTGAGAAGGAGCTGTAGGTCCGAAGAAATACATTTTGCCATTTCTAGGGATCGCTTGAATAACGAGATCTTCAACAGCGTCGCCATTGTTATCAATATTGAATTCAAAAAGCACATTTTCATCAAATGCAGCTTGAGCTGTATTTGCAGGACTTATTAAGCCTTGTACATTAGCTACAAATACAATGTTATCTGTATCTTGTGCTTGAAATCCATAAATGTCTGTGATATCACTGGTACCACCTGCAATGGCTGGCGCATCAATATGATCTGCTGCAATTGCAAAAAAGCCTATAGTAGCAATCACTACGACTCCAATTAATAATTTTGTTTTTTTCATAATCTTGAGAAGTTTTGTTAATATTTTGTTTGTCTCTGCTAACACTTACGAAAAAATCAGAAATGCGGTTTTGTTAAAATTTTGTTAACAAAATAAAATTGTTAACAGAGCAGATAAAAAACTAACTTTGCATGTGATTTAAAAACTCAAGTATGAATCCGTCTACTGCTGGTTGGATAGAAAAATTTTGCTCGCAAATTTCAAAAAAAGGGATTCCTTTTAAAAACTACCACACCTTGTATAGTAGTTTAAAAGACTATGGATTTATATATGGTGTTAATGTTAACATTACCGAAAAAATAGATAGAACACTTAATTATTCTGAAGATGAATTAGCAAAACTAAATCTCATCACAGGACTGTATCATGTGTATCTTTTTCACAATGGAGAGGTTAATACAGATTCGTTTATTAAAACCTTACTCGATTTTTACAAATCGCTTGAAGTTTCAGATTTATCGTTATGGGATAAATTAGTTATAGGAAAAAGCCATACGTCTTTATTAGAACGCTTAATTCATGATCGAGTTCAAATTGACGACAATGTTATTACTCGAAATTTCAACAAATCTATAACCAATTCGTTATTATTTGTTGATGTGTTGACCTTTGATAGTTACTTAAAAAAACACATCGAACCAAAATCGTATGCAGCACATTTAGAAAGTATTATTGTCGGAACTTTATATCAATCGCTTAATTCTAAGACTAAGATTACAGATTATGACAAACAAATTATAGATGTTATTGAAGCTTCAACATCTTTATCAAATATAGATGTTGTTATTGAAGATCTCATTCATGATATTGATTACGATATTAATATTAACGAAAAAAAATACCTCATAGATTTGATGTGTTTGTCTATTTGGGATGATGAAATTCTAGAAACATCTGAATATCAATTTTTAATGCAATTGGCAAAACAATTAGAGATTGAAGCTAGTGATATTCAAGATGCTATTATAAGCGTTTTTAATTTTCATAAAGCACATCAAAAGGAAGTGCTTTTATTTCAGCAAAAAAATCCTATTTCTAACTTTTATGAAAACTCATCTCAATTAGTCACAAAGCTAATTAGACGCAATAGCAAACGTATTGTAAAAGAAGTACAACAGAGTAAAGAATTAATGCTTCTTATTACCAAATCTACACATTCTGATTTAAGTAAAGAAGAACAAAAAAAATTACAATCTCAATTGATAGATGTATTAAAAACCATACCAAGTTTGGCTATTTTTTTGTTGCCTGGAGGTGCTATTTTATTGCCAATATTTGCAAAACTTATTCCTAATTTATTGCCTTCGGCTTTTGACGATAATCGTATTGAAGAATAGTCTTAAAATACGCTTTAAACCAACCATTCTTTAAAGTCTTTTACACGCTCTCGTGCCACAATAATATCTTGTTCTTTAAAGGTGTTTAACTTGATTTGTAATCTTGAATTGGTATAGCTTACCATATCATCAATAGCGTTTATATTCACAACAAATTTGCGACTGATTCTAAAAAACTTATAAGGTTCAAGCTCATCTTCAAGTTGTTCTAAAGTGGTATCGAGCAAATAATTTCTTCCTTCAGAAGTAAACGCATAAGTACCTTTGTTTTCGCTATAAAAGCATTCAATATCATCAATATTAATTAGTTTTAAATGCTGACCAACTTTTACCGAAAAACGTTTCTTATACTCACGTTCAATAGGATTTACCAATAGTTTTTTTATATCGTTAAAATCTAAGGTAACCGATTGTTGTTGAGGAGTACGCTCTTTGTATTTTGAAACTGCTTTTTTTAAATCATCTTCATCAATAGGCTTTAATAAATAGTCAATACTATTTAATTTGAAGGCTTGTAAGGCATATTCGTCATAAGCTGTTGTAAAAATAACTGCAGATTTAATCTCTATAGCTTCAAAAATTTCGAACGATAAACCATCACTTAATTGAATATCTAAAAAGATAAGTTCTGGATGTTCATGATGTTGAAACCAATCGATAGATTCTTCAACAGAATGTAGCATTACTTCTGCTTCAATTTGCACTTCATTCAACATACGTTGCAGTCGTCTAGCTGAAGGTTTTTCGTCTTCTATTATGATTACTCTCATTGAATATAATTTGATTTTTTGATGATTTTATTCCCAAAATGCAGTTTCTGATTCTTCATTTTCCTCAAGAAATTGCTTTGTTTTTCTATCTTCCCAACTTTTATTAAAAAGAGAACTCCCTTTAAAAACACGCCAAGCATGAATGCAAATAAACGCGGTCCATAAAACTAAAATAGTTATATTTAAAGCTGTAATATTATCTGCGTAAGGACCAGCAACGATATATAAATTATACACCAAAAGGATCACAACAACACTATATAATGCTAAGTGCAGATAGAATACTTTAAGTTTCTGAACTTTCTCTTTAGCCTTTTCTCGTAGCACGTCTTCATCTTTATTTAATTTCATAACCTAACATTTTTAAAGAGATTATTCCCAACGCTGACGTTCTTTTTCCATGAACTTTTTTATTTTTCGCTCTTCCCAATTCTTGCCAAATAAAAAGTCTGCACCAAACACACCTAAAAAATGAAAAAAGAGTCCGATTCCCCAAAATAAAGCCGTTGCAAATGTTCCGAAACTAAAGAATTTACCTCCATTAGATACTATTAATATAATAATAAACAAATTCACAATCACATAAGAAGCCAAGTGCCAATAAAATCCTATTAGGCTCTTTACCTTTTTTTTAGCTCTTAAATAAGCTTCTTCTTTTTCCCAAGCTCTTTGTGCACTATTTTTTTCGTAAGATTCCATATTTTGTTCCATGATAATTTTATTGTTGACTAAAATATTGTTCATCTTTATCCATGTATTCTTTAAGTTTTTTTCTTTCCCAGTTTTTACCTAGAAGATAATCAAATCCAAACACACCAAACGCATGAAATAAAATTCCAATTCCCCAAAACAGCCATATCGCAATGGTTCCGAAGTCGAAAAAGGCATCTTGAAATGTTTCACCATTTCTAAGGTTATGGGTAATTTTAGCCACATTAAGAACAATATTTGCTATAAAATAAACAATAAGATGAATATAAAACCCTTTTATGCGCTCAACCTTCTTTTGGGCTAGGCTATATCGATATGCTTCAGTAAACTCTTCCATTTTTAATTCCAACGTTGTTGTTCTTCCTCCTCACGCATAAATTTTTCAATTTTACGTTTTTCCCATCCATTGCCTAATACACCATCATTGACATAAACTTTATAAGCATGAAAGGCTAATCCCATTCCCCAACCTAACATTGGAAACCAAAACCACTGAAAGGTATGAGGTGTGTAACGATACCAAATAAAGATTAAAAATGGAATCACTAAACAATACGATATTAAGCTGTAATAAAATTCTTTTAATTCTTCTACACGTTTACGTGCTCTTACATATCTGTCGTCAAAATTTGACTTTGGTTCTATACTTCTCATAATTGATACTTGTTTTGTTAGCATTGGAATTGCAACTGCAAAACGATTTGCTTGTTGATTGATTGATACTTTTTTATTTGATAATAAATTGTAGCGCTGTTTAATGTTTTCTAATCCAACGCCACTACTCTTTTTGACTATTTGCTTTGGCTGAAGGTTATTCTCTACAAACAACATTCCTTTAAATTCATAAATTTTGATGTGTAACGGCTTACTGCTTGTTACCATATTGTGCTTTACAGCATTCTCTAAAAGAAGTTGTAACGACAACGGAACAACTTTACTTTCAGGGTTTTGTGCCTTATCAGGAATTTCAAAAATGATGCTATCTTCAAAACGCATTTTTAAAAGCGACATGTAGGTTCTAGCAAAATCTAATTCCTCATCAACAGTTATTAAATCTTTATTTTTTTGCTCTAAAACGTAGCGATACACTTTTGACAAAGAGGTTGTGAATTTTTGAGCATTCTTAGGATTTTCTTCAATTAAGCTTGTAAGTACATTTAAACTATTAAATAAAAAATGTGGATCTAATTGATTTTTTAAGGCATCAAATCTCGCACTTGCAGCTCCTGCAATTACCTTTTGCTCTTTGATTTTATTTTTCTGATATCTGTTATAGAAAAATATGACATGAAATATAGAAACTATGGTTAAAGTAATCCATATTCCAAAAGAATATCCTTGCCAAGTTTCATTTCTAATAAATCTATCAAAAGGAACATCATATAACAATACAGATATGAAAGTTCGTAAAAAAAATAAAGCAATTAATGTAATTACAGTAGAACCAAAAATACCAATTAAGACGCGTTTAATCGTTTGTCCCTTTTTCCAATCACGACGTTCCATATAATCAAAGAATGCCATATTTGAATATCCGAGAACAAAAGCATACAATTGGTAAAATCCAAAATCGATTAAAAAATCAGAAACGGTTTCAAAATAAAATTCTCCTGTAATTGCATTTCCGATGAGGAATACAAGGCATCCAATGATAAACGTAATGATGATATTTTTAATTGATTTTGTCATACTATTTTACTCTTTACAAGATTTTACTACTTGCTCAGCTCGTTGTTTTCCCCAATTTGGATGTAGTTCGCTTTCTGGTTTAAAGTTAGCAAAAAGTTCTATAGATTTTTCAATCTCATCACAAAACGGTTTTGTGTCTTGACCAAAATATTTTGCGCTTCCCATTCCCCATTCTGCTTTACTAAAAACCACTCTTGGATTATCTGGAGCCAAAGCATAAACTTTATTATATAATTCTGTGATTTTACCAGAATACTTCATTCCGTAAGTCATGCCATCAAAAGCTACCCAATTGGTTAATACATGAGCTTGTAGTACCATTATTTCAGGATTCTCTTTGCTAATGGCTTTTGCTAAATCTAAATGCTGTTGTGCTTTATCTAATTGTGCCTTTAATTTAGTTTCATCTTTTTCACTCCAGCTTTTTAAACTGTTTATTTGTGCAATGTAATAGTGAGGTAACCATTGATTAAGTTCTGCATTAGAAATACGTTCAAATAGGTTTTCGGCTTCATCCATATTACCTTCTTGCCAAAGTGAAAATGCTTTTTGCATGCCCTTTTCAAAATTAGTTTGAGCTGGTAATACTCCTGTAATAAATACTAATGCGATAATGATTAAATTTTTCATGATTTTAAAATATTATAGTTTGTGTTAATGACAGGGCAAATATCAAACAGAAGTGTCTTTAAATAAAAAGGGAATTACTGAATTGTAATTTTTTATGGACGAATTGTCATCTAAAACAATAAACTCCTACTAAATGCAGTATAAAAAAAGCGCAACTCAATGAGTTGCGCTTTCTAAATATTTGAAGTTTTAAATGAATTAAAACATCTCTCTTCCTGAAAAATGAAAAGCACCTTCAATAGCAGCATTTTCATCGCTATCACTTCCGTGAACTGCATTCTCTCCAATTGAAGCAGCATATAACTTACGAATAGTACCTTCGGCAGCTTCAGCTGGATTTGTAGCACCAATTAAAGTTCTAAAATCTTCAACAGCATTATCTTTTTCTAAGATTGCAGCTACAATTGGTCCACGAGTCATATATTCTACCAACTCTCCAAAGAAAGGTCTTTCTTTATGAATTGCATAAAACTCTTGAGCATCTGCAGTTGTCATTTGTGTTAATTTCATCGCTACGATTCTAAAACCAGAAGCTGTGATTTTTTCTAAAATTGCACCAATATTCCCTTTTTCAACAGAATCTGGCTTAAGCATTGTAAATGTTCTATTTGTTGCCATTGTATTATTTTAAATTATTAGAGGTATTCTTCGTTTAAATTGCGCTGCAAAAGTAATATATTTCTTTAATTATTTCAGTATTATCCAATATTAAAAAATTGTATCTTCGCCATCTATGACTACAGAAGAAATTAATCGTATAAAAACGCTTTTAAGCTTACCTAAAGCCATTGTAATTATTCCGCATAAAAATCCAGATGGAGATGCCATAGGCTCTACTCTTGGCTTATTTCATTATTTAAAACAATACCATCATAACGTTGTTATAATTGCACCTAATGATTATCCTGATTTTTTAAAATGGATGCCTGAAGAATCTTCAATTCTTAAATATGAAAATGATAAGGCTTCATGCGATACACTTATTGAACATGCTGAAGTTATATTTACTTTAGATTTTAATTCTCTTGGACGCATTGGTGACATGGAAGACGTTGTTGCAACAGCGAAAGGCATTAAAGTTATGATTGACCATCATCAACAACCTGATGATTATGCAACTTATACATACTCTGATGTGTCTATGTCGTCGACGTGTGAAATGGTTTTTAATTTTATTGAAATGCTTGAGGATGTCGATAAAATTAATAGCGCTATTGCAACTTGTTTGTATACAGGTATTATGACTGATACTGGTTCGTTTCGATTTCCATCTACCACAAGTACAACTCATAAAATTATTGGTGAGTTAATTAAGAAAGGTGCTAACAATTCTGAAATACATAACAATATTTATGATACTAATAGTTATGATAGGCTGCAACTATTAGGAAGAGCTTTAAGCAACTTAAAAGTGATTCCAGAATATAGAACAGCTTACATTACCTTAACTCAAGAAGAGCTGAACACTTTTAACTTTAAAAAAGGTGATACTGAAGGTTTTGTAAATTACGGATTATCTCTTGAAGGCATTGTGTTTGCTGCCATTTTTATTGAAAGCCATCAAGATGAAATTATAAAAATCTCATTAAGAAGTAAAGGTGATTTTTCTGTAAACGAATTATCTCGAACGCATTTTAATGGTGGAGGACACACAAATGCTGCAGGAGGAAGAAGTACATTAAGTCTTAAAGATACCATTGATAAATTTATTAGTATCTTGCCTAATTATAAACAAGACCTAAATCTATAATGAAGCCTATTTTTATTCTACTCATACTAAGTGTTCTTTTTAGTTGTAAATCTCCAGATGCTAGGCGACCAGAATCAGTTCAATCGGGTTCTTTTATCAAAGCTTCTGCAGAAAGAAACATCAAACTCAATAAGAAAGAGCATGCTTTAATTCAAACCATTATTGATAACAATCCTGAGGAAGAATTTATCGCTTCTAAAAGCGGGTTTTGGTATTATTATAACACCAAAGTTACACAAGATACCATTACGCCTCAGTTTGGAGATATTGTAAACTTTAGATATGATGTTAAAGATTTGAATGAAAACACCATTTATTCAGAAGATGAAATCAATACTCAAAATTATGTGATGGATAAAGAAGAAATATTTACAGGACTACGTGAAGGCTTAAAACTTATGAAGCCAGGTGAAGTGGTCACTTTTTTATTTCCATCTCAAAAAGCCTATGGCTATTATGGCGATACCAATAGGATTGGTACAAATATTCCATTAATATGCAAAGTAACCTTAAATACAATTACACAAAACCAATGATTAAACTTATGAAATTGATTAGTAAAACCCTATTGTTTTCTGTGCTGTTCTTAACGCTAACTGCAGCCTCATGTAAAGAAGAGTATCCAGAATTAGAAGATGGTCTTTATGCTGAATTTGTTACCACTAAAGACACCATGATTGCCAAACTATTTTATGATAAAGTACCTGTAACTGTTGCCAATTTTGTGGCTTTAGCAGAGGGAACTCATCCTATGGCAGATGAAGAATTTAAAGGAAAACCATATTATGATGGATTGACATTTCATAGAGTTATGGATAATTTTATGATTCAAGGAGGTGATCATACAGCTACAGGATCTGGAACACCTGGTTATAGATTTACAGCCGATTTTAGTGCTGATTTAAAACATGACAGACCTGGTATTTTATCTATGGCAAATAGTGGTGGATTTAACACCAATGGAAGTCAGTTTTTTATTACTGAAGTCCCTTATCCTAGTCTTGATGCTTACAATCCTGATGGCACATTAAAACCTTGTGACCAACCTAGAGTGAGTTGTCATTCCGTTTTTGGAGAACTCGTTAAAGGTATTGAAGTACAAGACTCTATTTCTAACGTAAAAACAGGACCTGGTAACAAACCTGAGGTTGATGTCGTTATTACTAAACTGAATATTATTAGAAAAGGAGCAGCAGCTAAAGCATTTAATGCTGCACAAGTATTTGAAGAAGGCTTACCAAAAGTTGAAGCTGAAATTGAAGAAGTAAAAGCCGAAAGACAAAGGAAAGCTGAAGAAGAACTTAAAGAACGTGAAGCAAAAATTGAAGCTGCAGCGAAAATTACTAAGCCACTACTTGATGAGTACACCTCAAAAACGACAACTTTAGCTTCTGGATTAAAAAAGTATATCATTAAAGAAGGTACTGGAATTAAACCAAAAAGCGGTCAATCTGCTATGATTGCTTATGAAGGCTACTTTACCGATGGTAAACTATTTGACAGTAATCTTGAAGCTATTGCTGAAAAATATGGCATGTTTAATCAAAGACGTAAAGATGCTGGTGCTTATGGACCAATGAAAATGAAGATAAGTCCTGATGAACAAATGATTGCAGGTTTTAAAGAAGCCATTGCATCAATGAAAGTTGGAGAAAAAGCATTTTTCTATATACCATCACATTTAGCTTATGGCGAACGTGGAAGAGGTGGTATTGGTCCAAATACAGATTTAACATTTGTACTTGAAATGACAGCCATGGCTGAATAATAAACACTTAATCATAATAAAAAAAGCCTTTCAAATTGAAAGGCTTTTTTTTATACGTAAATCTAGTTGAAATCACCTAAACTTAAATTTATTGTCATTCTGAGCGACATATAATGAAACGAAGAATCTCAGAATACTGAAATAGATCCTTCAGTCGCTTTACTCCTTCTTAATGACGTGTAAATCTGTCATTTATTTCTTTGGAATACGCTTCAATATTTCTAGAACAAACTTCCAATATTTTTGTGCTGATGATATTTGAGCGCGCTCATCTGGAGAATGTGCACCTTTAATGTTTGGTCCAAAGCTAATCATATCCATTTCAGGATAATTGGTACCAAGTATACCACATTCAAGACCTGCATGACATGCCGCTACATGTGGTTCTTCGCCATTGTTTAGCTCCTTATAAAGAGGAACCATTACTTTTAAAATATCAGAATCCATATTAGGCTTCCAACCTGGATAATCACCACTAAGTTCTACTTCACAGCCTGTAAGTTCAAATGCTGCTCTTAAACCATTAGCTAAGTTCCATTTAGAAGTTTCTACCGAACTACGCGTTAAGCATCCTATTTTTATATGACCATCTTTAACAATAACACGAGCAATGTTATTAGACGTTTCAACTAAATCTGGAATATCAGGACTCATTCTGAATACACCATTTAACGCTGCATATATTGCTCTAGTTAGCCCTTCTTGAACACCTAAATCCATGATTTGTTTTGGAGTTTCTATTTTAGAAACTTCAATCACTAAATCTGGCTCCATGGTTTTATATTCAATTTTAATATCGTTTGCTAATGTTTTCATTTCGGCAATAAAAGCATCTTCGTGAATTGCATCAATAGCTACAATAGCATTACTTTCACGCGGAATTGCATTACGCAAACTACCTCCATCAATTTCAGAAATACGTAAGCCAAAATTTTCAAAGCCATCAAACAATAAACGATTCATCAATTTATTTGCATTAGCTAGACCTTCATGTATTTGCATTCCAGAGTGACCTCCTTGTAAGCCTTTAACAGCTATTTTATAACCTATTTTAAACTCAGGTGTTTCCTCTTGCTCATAAGTTCTAGTTGCAGTTACATCTACACCTCCAGCACAACCCACACCTATTTCATCATCTTCTTCAGTATCTAGGTTTAATAGAATATCTCCAGAAAGCACACCTCCTTTTAATCCCATAGCTCCTGTCATTCCAGTTTCTTCATCAATGGTGAATAAAGCTTCAATTGCTGGGTGTTGAATGTCTGTACTTTCTAAAATAGCCATTATTGTTGCAACACCTAGGCCATTATCTGCTCCTAAAGTGGTTCCTTTAGCTCTTACCCAATCTCCATCAACATACATTTCGATTCCTTGGGTATCAAAATCGAAAACAGTATCGTTATTTTTTTGATGAACCATGTCTAAGTGCGATTGCATGACTACGGTTTTTCGATCTTCCATTCCAGCAGTTGCTGGTTTCTTGATAATGACGTTTCCTACTTCGTCTTCAATAGTTTCTAAACCTAAAGTCGCTCCAAAATCTTTCATAAATTGAATGACGCGTTCTTCTTTTTTTGAAGGTCTAGGAACTGCGTTTAAATCGGCAAACTTATTCCAAAGTGCTTTGGGTTGTAGTGCTCTTATTTCTGTGCTCATGATATTCATTTTTTAGTTTCGCAAAGGTACATCTTTTTAGTATTTTTGAGTCATGCTGAAACACAAAAAAAGCCTTATTGCGTTCTCTATTATTCCTCAAGTTTTATTCTTAAAACTATTGGCTTATTATCCTGGATTTGTGGAATCTGTTTATAGTCATGGATTATACATTTATATTTCAAAAGCAATGCGCTATATGTTTGGTTGGTTACCCTTTTCGGTAGGTGATATATTATATACGCTTTTAAGTATTTATATTATTAGATGGTTGATTGTAAATAGAAAACGGGTAGTAAAAGACACTAAACATTGGGTTTTAGATGTGCTTTCAGCTATATCTATTGGTTATTTAGCGTTTCATGTGTTATGGGCTTTTAATTATTATAGACTACCACTACATGTTTCTTTAAAAATTGATAACGATTATACTACCGAAGAATTAGTGTTGTTAACAGAAGAATTAATCACTAAGGTTAATACAATTCATTTAAGCATAGTACCTCATGATACTTTAAAAGTAGATATACCATACACAACAACTGAGTTATTAAAGATGGTACCTGATGGTTATGATGAACTTTCTAAAACATTTCCATATTTAGCGTATCATCCTCGAAGTATAAAAAAATCGATTTATAGTTTACCATTAACTTATATGGGCTTTTCGGGTTATTTAAATCCGTTTACTAACGAAGCTCAAATTGATGGTTTGATACCTTCATATAAATATCCTACTACTGGAAGCCATGAAGTGGCACATCAATTAGGTTATGCTGCTGAGAATGAAGCTAATTTTATAGGTAGTATGGCAGCGATGCATCATACAGATGTGTATTTTAGATACTCTGGACATGCCTTTGCATTACGACATTGTTTAAATGAAATGTATAGAAGAGATCCTAAAAGGTATGATACAATGGCTGCAACAATACATAAAGGTGTTTTAAAAAACTATAAGGAAGTGAGAGACTTTTGGGATAACTACCAAAACCCAACTGAACCTTTATTTAAAAGTACCTATAATAATTTTTTAAAAGCGAACAATCAATCTGCAGGAATGGAAAGTTATAGTTATGTAGTAGCATTATTAGTTAACTATTATAAGATTGCTCGTTAAGCTTATTGGTTAAAAAGTGATTATTTCACAAAAACCAACACTTTAATCTTTATCTTTAGAACATAATTTTAATCAACAACTAACATGTTAAAAATTCCTTTAAGGCTCTTGCTCTTTTTATGTAGCTTTTCGTTATTAGCACAAGAGTATTTTCCTAAAAACGATGGTGTAAAAGCCGTTAACTCTAACTATACTGCATTTGTAAATGCGAAAATTTACATCACACCTAGTCAAGTTATTGATCAGGGAACACTGCTTATAAAAGATGGAAAAGTAGTTTCGTCTGGAGCATCGGTTTCGCTACCAAAAAATACAACCGTTGTAAATGTTGAAGGTAAAAGTATTTACCCTTCATTTATAGATATGTATTCAGATTTTGGAGTAGAAAAACCAAAACGTGCAAGTGGCAGTGGCAGAAGTCCGCAATACAATGCGACTCGAACTGGTTATTATTGGAATGACCATGTTATGCCAGAACATAACGCTATTTCGAAGTTTAAGTTTGATACTAAAAAAGCCAAAGCATTTTTAAATGCAGGATTTGGTGTTGTGAACACACACATTCAAGATGGTATTGTAAGAGGTACTGGAACTTTAGTAGCTCTAAACACTAAAGATGGTAATGATATGGCTGTTTTAGAACAACGCTCTGGTCAGTACTTTTCGTTTAGAAAAAGTGTCACATCTCGACAATCATATCCTGGATCTATAATGGGAAGTATGGCTTTATTACGCCAATTATATTTAGATGCCGATTGGTATGCAAAAGGACATAGTAAAACAAAAGACTTGTCTATTGAAGCCTTAAATAAAAACAAAGACTTAGTACAGATTTTTGCTGCTGGTAGTAGAGTAAATGCCTTACGAGCAGATAAAGTTGGAGATGCGTTTGGGATTCAATATGTGATTCTTGGAGGTGGTGACGAATATGAACGTATTAAAGATGTTAAAGCAACAAATGCTGCATATATTTTACCTATAAACTTTCAAGATGCTTATGATGTAGAGAATGTATATTTAACTAAGTCGTTATCATTAAGTGATATGCGAGCATGGAATCAAGAGCCTTCTAACCCAAAAATTCTTGCAGAGAACAATATTACTTTTGCATTTACTACGCACGATTTAAAATCGCCAAAAGCATTTAAAGCAAAGCTTATGAAAGCCATCTCTTATGGTTTACCAAAAGAGAAAGCGCTTGAAGCCTTAACCACCACTCCTGCGAAACTATTAGGAAAAGCTTCGGAAATTGGAAGTCTTAAAACAGGCGCTTATGCCAACTTTTTAATTACTTCTGGAGATATTTTTGACAAGAAAACAATTCTATATGAAAACTGGGTTCAAGGTACACAAACTGTTATCAATACGATGAACACTAAAGATGTAAGAGGTGATTATGAGTTTGTTTTAGCTGGAGAGTCTTACAAAATGAATTTAAAAGGAGAACTCAATAAACTTAAGTCTGAGATTACTAGTAATGATAAACAAAGAGGGTCTAAAGTTAGTTATACCGATAATTGGTTATCTGTTGCTATGACCACAAAAGATTCGACAAAACAAGAGTTTATACGATTGGTAGCTCATGTTACCGATGGAAAAAGTTTAAATGGAAAGGCCTTATTTCCTGATGGTAATGAGATGACTTTTTACGCTAAGAAGTTAGACTTAAAAACTGAAGATAAATCAACTAAAAAAGGAGATGCTTCAGAAGTTAAAGCAACTGTTGCTGTTACCTACCCTAATATGGCTTATGGTTTTAAAGAATTACCTAAGCAAGAAACCTTATTATTTAAGAATGCAACTGTTTGGACTAATGAAGCTGAAGGCATTATGGAGCAAACCGATGTATTGGTTAAACATGGAAAGATTGCAAAAATAGGAAAAGACCTTTCTGCTTCTGGAGCACGAATTATTGATGCTACAGGAAAGCATTTAACCTGTGGAATCATAGATGAACATTCACATATTGCAGCATCATCGATAAATGAAGGCGGACAAAACTCATCGGCAGAAGTAAGTATTGAAGATGTTATAGATGATGAAGACATTGATATTTATAGAAACTTAGCAGGTGGAGTAACTACAATTCAGATTTTACATGGATCGGCAAATCCAATAGGAGGACGATCGGCAATTATAAAGCTAAAATGGGGAGAGGATGCAGATGATTTAATATATAAGGATAGTCCGAAGTTTATCAAATTCGCCTTAGGAGAAAATGTTAAGCAATCTAACTGGTCTAGTTTTGAACGTTTCCCGCAAACACGTATGGGAGTAGAACAACTGTACATTGATTATTTTAATAGAGCAAAGGCTTATGACGCTTTAAAGAAAAGTGGTAAACCATATCGAAAAGATATAGAGATGGATGTTCTTGCAGAGATCTTAAACAAAGAACGCTTTATATCTTGTCACTCATACGTTCAAAGTGAGATTAATATGTTGATGAAGGTTGCCGAACAATTTGACTTTAACATCAATACCTTTACTCATATCTTAGAAGGTTATAAAGTTGCAGATAAAATGGTTGCACATGGTGTTGGAGGGTCGACCTTTAGTGATTGGTGGGCTTATAAATATGAGGTTAATGACGCAATACCATATAATGCAGCGATTATGCATAATGCTGGTGTTGTGGTTGCCATAAATAGTGATGATGGCGAAATGTCACGACGTTTAAATCAAGAGGCTGCAAAATCGGTTAAGTATGGAGGTGTATCTGAAGAAGATGCGTGGAAGTTTGTGACTTTGAATCCTGCAAAGTTACTTCATATTGATGATAAAGTAGGAAGCATTAAAGTTGGAAAGGATGCCGATTTGGTATTATGGTCTGACCATCCGCTTTCAGTTTATGCAAAAGCAGAAAAGACTCTTATAGAAGGGGTTACTTATTTTGATATTACACGAGATGCACAGATGCGTACAGAGATTAAGAAAGAGAAAGCTGCTTTGGTAAACCAAATGTTATTAGCAAAACATAAAGGCTTAAAAACACAACCTATAAAGAAGAAAGAAAAAGATCAGATGCATTGTGATTATATAGACCATGAATCTCACTAAACTAAAACACATGAAACATACACATATATATATTGCTCTGTTATTATTAACATTTGGATTTACAAATGCGCAACAGACACCAGGAAAACAAGACAGCGAACCTATTGCCATAAAAGGTGCAACAGCTCATATTGGTAATGGAGAGATTATAAAGAATAGTTTAATCATTATAGAAAACGGGAAATTAATTACTGTAGTAGATGCTCGAGTAGTAAAGTTAAAATTAGGTGATATGAAAGTTATTGATGCTAGTGGAAAGCATGTATATCCTGGTTTTATAATACCTAACACCACTTTAGGTTTGGTTGAAATTGATGCTGTAAGAGCTACAGATGATGACTCTGAATTAGGCTCATGGAATCCTCATATTAGAAGTTTAATTGCGTATAATACGGAATCTAAGGTTGTAGAATCGATGCGACCTAATGGTGTATTATTAGCTCAAGTTACACCTCGTGGCGGACGTATTTCTGGCACGTCGTCGATTGTTCAATTAGATGCTTGGAACTGGGAAGATGCCGTTGTTAAAGAAGATGATGGCATACATATGAATTGGCCTAATAGTTTTAGTCGCGGACGTTGGTGGTTGGGAGAAGACCCTTCGATGAAAGTTAATAAAAACTACACGAAACAAGTTAAAGAGATTACTGATTTTTTTAATGCCACAAAGACTTATGCAAAAGATAGTAATGTCGCAATTAATTTACCTTATGAAGCAACTAAAGGCTTATTTGATGGAAGCAAAACATTATTTATTCATGTTGATGATGAGAAAGGGATTATTGATGCTGTTAATTTTTCAAAAGAAAATGGTGTTACAAACTTAACTATTGTTGGTGGTTACCATGCTTATAAGGTTGCAGATTTACTAAAACAGAATAATGTTTCGGTGTTGTTACAGCGCGTACACTCTAGACCAGGACAAACCGATGATGATTATGATTTGCCTTTTAAAATGGCAAAATTATTAGTTGATAAAGGCGTTGTTGTAGCTCTTGAAGGCAGTGGGCAAATGGAACGAATGAATGCTCGTAACTTACCTTTTTATGCTGGCACTACTGTTGCTTATGGGTTAACTAAGTCGCAAGCCTTACAACTTATTACTTTAAATACGGCTAAAATATTAGGTGTTGATGATGCTTATGGCTCGTTAGAGGAAGGCAAAAGTGCTACCTTATTTATAAGTGAAGGTGATGCGTTAGATATGAGAACTAATCTAATCTCTCATGCTTTTATAGATGGACGATTAATTAGTTTGGAAAGTCATCAAACTAAATTATGGAAGCGTTATTCTGAAAAGTTTAAAAAGGAAGATTAAATTCTGAATCCCTCAAATAAAGTAGGTTAGCAATAAATTGATATGGTCATTTTGAGCGAAATGAGGAATCTTATTGATATAAATTAATAGTTTATAACATGTAAAAAAGATTCTTCATTTCATTCAGAATGACATTGTCTTGCTTTTAAAACTAATTATTGAACTAATTCTGCGTCTTTAGGTTTTTCAAAGACCGCATCGTCCATTTTAAGTTGGGTAGCCATGACTTGCGAAAATTCTACATCATTACGTTTAGTGGTTGGCTGATTGTTTTCGTAATTATACCACGTTAAGGTTTTTGGTAAGGTAAGGTTATTTATATTTTGCCAATTGCTATATTTTATGAAGTGAAATTCTTTTGCTTTTTCTTTAGTAAAATAGGTTACTGTATAACCTAACCAAGTCATTTGATTGGTTTGAGAATCGTAATATAAAATGTATTCATCATCAGGCGACTCTCCTACTCCACTTTCATAAGATATTTTAATACCTGGATATGTTTTACCTTCAAAGTTTAGTGGTTCAACATCTTTATACGTTATACCATCGTCGGCTAGTACAAAAGGCATGGCATAGAAATAGAACATTAAATTGTAGTAAAACTTAGGGTTTCCCTTATAAACTGAACCATTTTTATTTAGCAACCAAACCTCTTTACCATCGTAACCAATGGTATGCTTAGGCATTTCGATTTTTGATTTTCTGTTTTTTAAATCTGTTATGGTCACTTCGTCTCCATTATCTTTAGCCATTGTAAATTTTAGTGTTTGCATTTGTTGCCAAACCTCTAACCCTCCGTGTGCATCGAACACTTTTGAAATATTTTCTGGGTACATACTGGTTGTAACATCTAATTCGGTTTCGGAATAGTTTATAGATTGAACTGGATGCTCTTTTTTATCGTTTTTACATGATGTAAAAACAAGTATTATTACTACTGCTAAAAATTTAAATTTCATAATATGGGTTGTTTTGGTTTGTAGCTTAGACGAAGGTAAAAAGAATTGTTTACAAAAAAGCCTCAGAGCTATTCTGAGGCCTTTTGCTATTATCAATTTTCCTTATTCAATAATTAGTTTTTTAACCATTTCTTTAGTAGAAGTATTGAGTTTTACAAAATACAGTCCGCTTTGCAAGTTTGAAACGTTTAGCTCAAGGTTTTGCTCGTTAGATATTGGGCGTTCTATAACTAATTTGCCTTGTATATCGTAAACCCTAAGGTTTGCATTTGAAATGTTGTTGAGTTTTATATTTAAAACGTCATTTGCAGGATTTGGAAACAGACTGAAATTTGATACTATATAATCTGTTACACTTAAAGCCACATCAGCATCTAAATAATCTGGTACGTTATTCATATTTGTATCATCATCCGTTGGGTCTCCATTATTATTATAATCTTCATCAATTGTTAATACTAAATCGCCATCATCATCATTATCGAGATAGTTTTCTATGGTATCTAAATCTGTATCAATAAATGAATGTAGAGCCATTCGACCATTAGGATTCGTAATTTCATCAATAGTATCAACATTATCACCATCATCATCATCATCTAAATAATTAGGAATACCGTCTAAATCTGTATCATCATCATCTAAATTACCATTACTATTTAGGTCTTCATCTGCATCAATAACGCCATCACTATCAGTATCTACACAAGAAACTTCTGTTACAATAATGTCTGTTAAACTACTACAAAAAGTTAGCTCATCTAACAATTCAAGAGTATAAGTTCCAGCTTGATTTACATTGAGAGTTGGATTTGTTTCTCCAGAAATTAAAACGCCTTGATAAAACCAAGATATTGAAAAGTTGTTAGCATCAACACCTGAGTCTATAATTAATGACTCACCACTACATAAAATGTAATCGCTTGTGACTATGCTTATAGGTACTGGATTTACAATAAGATCAAAACTGGTTATAGCAAAACAACCATACACGTCGTTTTCTAATCTTGCATAAATAGTTTGATAATAGGCATTGATATTTATATACATTGTAGGATCAGCGATAGCATTTGAATCAAATAATGCATCAGATTCACTATTAAAATAACTAATGCTATTTCCTATTTCTCCATTTAATATTTGTAAATCATTTATTGTTAAATCAAAAATTGCAAAACCATCGTTACTTACATCATCACATATAACTATATTTGATGCAACTCCAGGAGCAGGATTTGGTAAAACTCTTAACGTTAAAGTTGTAGTATCTGAATAACCTGTGATATAATCTTCGATTCTCACATAAATTGTTTGTGGATTAGTAGAATTAACATATGAGCTTTCTAAAGCACCAAAACCATCACCAGCTTCCTGTTCCGTTAGATGATAACTAACATGGAATTCTACTTCGCTTTGAGTACCTAGCACCTCACTATCTTTCGAATACAGATCAAAAAGTGTAAATCCATCAGATAATTCATCATCACAAAGCTCTAATGGTGTTGGTTGATTTGCTACTTGGGCATTTATATTCATTAAACAGAATACAGAACATAAAAATAGTAATTGTTTTAACATAAGTTTCTTTTTATTAATGTTTAAAAATGGTAAAAAAAGCCTCAGAATTATTCTGAGGCTTTGGTCTATATAATTGGTTCTCGATACGATTTTTCGAAACTCAAAATCACTCGAACTGACGTAAACGCTAATGATTGCTTTTGAGTTTCGTTGTTTTAATAGACTTTAGTCAATGATTAACTTCTTAACCATTTCTTTAGTAGAAGTATTGAGTTTTACAAAATACAGTCCGCTTTGCAAGTTTGAAACGTTTAGCGAAAGGTTTTGCTCGTTAGATATTGGGCGTTCTATAACCAATTTGCCTTGTATATCGTAAACCCTAAGGTTTGCATTTGAAATGTTGTTGAGCTTTATATTTAAAACGTCATTTGCAGGATTTGGATGCATGTCAAATCCGTTATAATCAAATTCAGAAACTGAAAGTGCTTCGTCAACAAATTCTGTTTCAAAACGATTGGTGATTACTGGTGCATTGAAATCGAAATAGATTGCCGCAGTATTTGGAATGATATCTCCTAAAGCATATCCTGCTTTTGGCTTTACTCTAAAATATATAAATCCGTTACTACCTTCGGCATCATCTTGCTCTGCTGGTAAATTAATGTCTTCAAAATACCATTCGAGGTTATTTTCGGTTCTTGTCACTACATAATCGTGACTTGAGCGTAGCATTTGAAAGGTGGTTTCATCTAACTGATTGTCTAAAACATCTTCTATTCTTACAAACTCTGCTGCTGCTGTTCCTAAGTTTTGGAAACGCACTGTATAATACAACCATTCATCTGACGTTGAAAAATCATCAAATAACACTTTTGGGCCATGAGATTCCATTTTATCATTTGGATCCCAAGAACCTATAACAACTTCTGATAAGGTAGAATAATTATTTCCTGGAACTAAATCGTTAGCATCTGTAACATAAGTTGCTGTATTGGTAACAATATCATCTAAATCAACTGTAGCTGGACAGGTTAATGAAATATCGATATACTCAACATCTCCAGGTTGTAAGTTTACAAAATCAACTGTAAATCCTGTAGCTGTATTGGTAATAGTATAATTTGGATTTACACTAGTTACATTATTGTAAACCAATTGTGAATCTGCAACAAACTCTACAGTACCAGATGTAATTGTGGTAAAGCCTAAGTTTTCTAATACCAAGAAATTTTCATGAGAAAAGCCAGGTCTTGGAGGTGTCCAATAATTAATAAGATATACAGCAAGGTCTTCGCAAGATTGTTCTTCAACGACAGGGAAATCTACTGTAACTGTATTACCTTCGGTTACACTAATATTACTAAATGTAGCTGATGTAACTTCATAACATCCAGCAGATTCATCGTATAAATTAAATGTGATTTCGTACACATCTGTGTCATTTTCACTTATAATTTGGAAATTTCCAGTAGATGAATTTACGGTATTTAGCATTCCATCTCCATTTACTTCGTAAGTAAAGTAACCGTTAGAGAAATTAAATTCGTTAGCATCAAAAACACCATTTGCATTGTCGTCAATAAATGCATTGACATCAATAATCCCTACTGAAGACGTACAGAAGACATCAAAATCAAATTGTTCTGTACAACAAGCATTTCCATTAGCACAACTTACTGAACCATCTGTATTAAATCTTACTGTTAAAGAATCTCCTAAAGATGTGTAAGTCAAACCAGCAAAATCGCCATTATTACCATATTCTAAATCTGGGTTTAAAATAGTACCATCAGAATCTATGATATAAACTTCGTCATAAGTAACTTCAGTACCTCCAGCATTAAAGTAAAGTGTTAATGGTAATCCGTCAGAGCTTTGAAAACTAAACTCAGTTGTATCATTATTATCATAACAATAAGTTGTATTTACAGTTCCATCTTCACACACAACTATTTGATTAGGGTTTGCTCGCGTTGTAAAACTTTTCTCAATACAGTCTTCGGCATTTCCATTATTATTATAAGGAGTGATTGTAATGTAATAGGTGACTTCATACTCAAAAGTATCTGTTTCATAACTTAGTACATTACCAACATCTAAGTTATCTAATACTTCTGTTCCGCCAGGAGTAATACCAATTGACAACTTATAACCTACTACTACACCAGAAGCGTTACTCCATGTTATATTTGTGTTTTCATTGACATCAACTTCTCCATTTTCAGGCGTTAACATCATAACATTGCACGAAGGAAGTGCATTTGGATCTGCACAACTAACTTCATAATTTATTGGTGTGTAGTTTTGACTTTGACAAGATACACTTACGTCTGAAGCTACCATTATAGTTATAGTACTACCAGATGATGTAAACATTAAACCAGAAACATCACCTTGATTACCATAAGGAGAATTAGCATTAAGATTTGTACCATTTGAGTCTAACACAACTAGCTCATCAAAATTATTTTCAACCTGTCCAGCATTAAATACGACTTGTAAAGGAGTTGTTCCATCTGCACTTTCATAGATATATTGTTGTTGACTACTATTATCGTAACAGAATGAATTGGTTACTGGTTGCGCACAATCAACAATTGCAGGACAAGATCCGTCACTAGTAACGCTAAAATCTGTTATAGAAAAACATTCATTTGTTGAATTTTGTACTCTAACAAAAATTGTTTCGGTAGTTAATGACACCATATAATTAGTTGCATCAACAATAGGATTGGTATTAGAATTAGCTGAACTATAATCTTCAAAGAAATTAATTACAAACTGATTGGCATCTAATCCGTTTAAAATTTCAGGTATTGTTGATGTTAAATCGAAACTAGCTATAGGCTCACAATTTGCCATATTTTCAGGTTGAGAAATTACAGGTATAATACCTCCTTCAATGACTTCAACACTAGCAGTTGACACACAACCTGAAATTAAATCTGTAACAGTTACAGAATACACTCCAGCCATATTAACTACAATTTCTGGACTCGTTTCTCCTGTACTCCATAGATAATCATAATAAGCTCCATTATTATTATTTATAACTGGATATAATACAACATCATTACCTCCACAAATTGTATAAGGTCCATTAAAATCTATTTGTGGATTTAGATAATAATTAATAAAAATCACTACAACAGTATAACTTCCCGATTGGTTTTCAACACGAACATATACTTCAGAATTACTATTAACAGCATAGGCTTGCGGATTAGTAATAGGATTTACTTCTGCAATAGCATTTGTTTCGGACATGTAATATGTTATTGTAAAATCTGATGAATTTTGACCATTAAGTATTTCTGCTTCGTGAATCGTTAAATCATAGTCTGTAGGAGTATTAGAATCTTCACTACAAACAAAAGCTTCGACGGATGATGCAGACACACAATCGGTATCGACAACCAAATCTAAAGTAGTGATGTCATAGCAATCTCCTGTATTTTGACTCACTCTAACATAAAGCGTTTGAGCAAAAGGAATTGTATTTGTAAATATTGGATCTAATACATTGAAAAAGCCATCTGCTTCTGCTTGGTTTAAGTGATACGTTACTAATAGCGTTGGATTTTGGTTTCCTCCTAAAATTTCATTTGTTTTAGTATCAAGATTAAACACTTCAATCCCATCATCATCTGTATCACAAACTACATAAGGCGTTGGATTGTTAGCAACATTAAATGGACCAACATTTAATATTAATGCTGGAGAGTTATTTACGAAGAAACATCCTGATAACAAATCTGTAGCACGAATATAAATGTCTTGAGTATAAGGTGTTGTATTGGTGTAAAAATTTTCGTTAGTTATCGCATTAACTTCGTTTAGAGCATCTTCATAAGTTTCGTAATAAGTAAGAACTACATTGCTATTTCCATTCATGAATTCTTGTTCTAATTGTGTTAAATCAAAAGTTGCATAGCCACCACCTGTATCACATTGCTGCATAGGGAATGTCCAAGTATATGATGGTGAAGGTCCAGCTATTAAAAAAAACTGAGAAAAGTATACCGTTACAGTTCCTCCATCACTATGCTCAACTCTGGTTCTAATTTCCTGTGGATTTGTAATATTTGTATATGGTGAACTCAATGCATTAGTACCATTATTTGCATCTGTAGCAGTTTCATGATAAGTAATAACATATTGATCAGGATTATCAAGTCCGTCAAGGATTATAGCGTCGTTGATATGTAAATCAAATTCAGCAAATCCACTACCATCTATATCACACAACAGTATATCATTTGGAGTGTTAGGTGTATTTTGAGACCATAGTAGTGCTGTAAAAGAACAGAAAACGGTAAGAAATAGTAATAATTTTTTCATGAGCGGTTGATTTTAATTAAGCTGTTAAGGATTTGAAAACCAGATAAAGATAATTAAATCTAAAGATTTTCATTTATAAAACAGATAAAAACCAAAAATTCCTACCTTGAAATATAAATCCTACATTGTTATTAAAAATTGCTCCTAATTAAAGTGTACTTTTGTAATCTTAATTAATCATTGATGATTCAGATTTATGTCTTTTAAGTCTATAACAAGCACACAGAATTCTTACATTAAACAAATTGTTCAGCTTAAAGAAAAATCACGCGAACGCAAAAAAACTGGATTATTTCTAATTGAAGGTCAGCGCGAATTAGCCTTAGCATTAAAAGGTGATTATGAAATTGATACATTATTATTTTATCCTGAATTAATTTCTGAAGAGCAACTCGAACAATTTATACCTTTTAGCAATTCGGTTATTGAAATCTCTAAAGAGGTATTTCAAAAATTAGCACATAGAAGTACCACTGAAGGGATTATTGCTGTAGCAAAGTCTAAATTACATGAAATAGAACACTTAAGATTTGATAAAGCAAATCCGTTAATTTTAGTTGCCGAAGCACCAGAAAAACCTGGAAATATTGGAGCCTTGTTACGAACAGCAGATGCTGCTAATGTTGATGCTGTTATTATTGCAAATCCTAAAACCGATTTATACAATCCTAATATTATTAGATCTAGCGTTGGTGGTGTATTCACCACTCAAATTGCCACTGGAAGTACTTCTGAAATCATTGCGTACTTGAAGCAAAATAGCATCAACATTTACTGTGCAGCTTTACAAGCTTCAGTAGAATATCACACACAAGATTACACAAAGTCAACAGCAATTGTTGTTGGTACTGAAGCTGATGGTTTAACTAGCGAATGGCTAGAAGCCTCTACACAAAATATCATTATACCAATGCAAGGCGAAATTGATAGTATGAACGTTTCTGTTGCAGCTGGAATTCTTATTTTTGAAACCAAAAGACAGCGAGATTTTAAATAAAAACACATGACCTCAACCACGTTATTTTACATCATTATAGCCATTATTATTATCAATTTTATTGTTGATAAAATACTAGATGCATTAAATGCTAAACATTATAATGATGCCATTCCTGAAGAGCTTCACGATGTTTATGACGAAACTGAGTATAAAAAATCGCAAGCATATAAAAAGACCAATTATAAGTTTGGAATATTTAGCTCATTATTTTCAATAGTACTAACACTTGGCTTTTTATGTCTTGACGGTTTTGAATATGTTGATAATATTGCTAGAAATTATTCAGAAAACCCGATTGTAATAGCATTGCTTTTCTTCGGAATTATTATGATTGGTAGTGATCTAATTTCTACACCTTTTTCAGTATATAAAACCTTTGTGATTGAAGAAAAATTTGGCTTCAATAAAACGACTGTCAAAACTTTTATTCTAGACAAAATTAAAGGCTTACTAATGACTGCTATTTTAGGTGGTGGAATTTTAGCACTTATCATCTGGTTTTACCAACAAACCCAAGAACAATTTTGGTTATTTGCTTGGGGAATGATTACTGTGTTTACCATCTTTATGAATTTGTTTTACGCCAGACTTATTGTTCCTCTATTTAATAAGCAAACGCCTTTAGAAGATGGTACTTTACGTGAAAAGATTTCGGAGTATGCACAATCTGTAGGATTTAGCTTAAGTAAAATTTTTGTTATTGATGGCTCTAAACGAAGCACCAAAGCTAATGCATACTTTTCAGGTTTTGGAAGCGAAAAACGAATCACTTTATATGATACTTTAATAAACGATTTAGAAGAAGAAGAAATTGTAGCTGTATTAGCTCACGAAGTTGGTCACTACAAACGTAAACATATTATCTTCAACTTAGTAACATCGATATTACTGACTGGTTTTATGCTATTTATTTTGTCTGTATTTATATCAAATCCAATGCTATCAAACGCTTTAGGTGTTGAGATTCCAAGTTTTCATGTTGGTTTAATTGCCTTCGGAATGCTGTACTCTCCTATTTCAGAAATTTTAGGATTAGTCATGAATTACATCTCTCGAAAATTTGAATACCAAGCCGATGATTATGCAAAAACTACTTACAGAGCCGAACCTTTAATTTCATCATTAAAGAAACTTTCTAAAAACAGTTTGAGTAACCTCACTCCTCACCCTTCTTATGTTTGGATGCATTATTCGCATCCTACACTTTTGGAACGTGTTAGAAATTTGAAAACGTAATTTATTGGTTTTCTTTAAAACAATTTGCATTAACTCGTTGCACAATACATTTCTTATTGCTACTTTAGTTTTATGGCAAAAGTAGACATCGAAAAAGAAAATGCAGAAATAGCAAAAGCCTATAAAGACCTTTTAAAGGTAAGCTATCAAACCCTTTCAACTACTGATAAGAAATTAATTCGTCAGGCGTTTGAAGTGGCAGTTGATGCACATAAAGATCAACGTCGAAAATCAGGTGAAGCTTATATTTTTCATCCAATTGCAGTTGCACGAATTGTAGCTAGTGAAATTGGTTTAGATGCCACTTGTATTGCTGCAGCATTGCTTCATGATGTTGTTGAAGATAGTCCAGATTACACCTTGGCTGACATTTCTCAAATGTTTGGCGAGACCATTGCTCGTATTGTTGATGGACTCACAAAAATATCGTCTTTAAACAAAGATAAAGACGTATCGACACAAGCGGAAAACTTCCGTAAGATGTTACTCACCTTAAATGATGATGTACGTGTTATCATTATCAAAATCGCAGACCGACTTCATAATATGCAAACTATGGATTCGATGCGAGCAGATAAACAAGAAAAAATTGCTTCTGAAACCTTATACATTTATGCGCCTTTAGCACATAGAATCGGACTTTATAATATTAAAACCGAACTTGAAGATTTAGGACTCAAGTACACCGAACCTGATGTGTATAATGATATTCTTGAAAAAATTAAGGAAAGTAAAGAAGAACAAGACAATTACATTAAAGAATTTTCAGATGTTATTGTAAACTCTTTAAATAATGAAGGTTTAAATTACGACATCAAAGGTCGACCAAAATCGATTTACTCCATTAGAAGAAAAATGGTTAAACAAGGCGTTTCCTTTGATGAAGTATACGATAAATTTGCCGTTAGAATCATTTATAAATCTGATACTAACAACGAAAAATTTATCGCTTGGAAAATCTATTCCATCGTAACAGATCATTTTACTCCAAATCCTATTCGTTTACGAGATTGGATATCGTCTCCTAAATCTACAGGTTACGAAGCACTTCACATTACAGTTATGGGACCAAAAGGTCGTTGGGTTGAAGTACAAATACGCAGTGAGCGTATGAATGAAATCGCCGAAAAAGGCTATGCAGCACATTACAAATACAAACAAGGTAGTGGTGAAGATGCTCTTGACACATGGATTGACAAACTGCAAGAAGCATTAGAAAGCAATGAAATGAATGCTGTAGATTTTGTGGAGCAATTTAAACTCAACCTTTACTCAAAAGAAATTTATGTATTTACACCAAATGGCGACTTAAAATCTTTACCCAAAGGTGCTACACCTCTAGATTTTGCATTTAGTGTACATACAGAAATTGGCATGAAAACTCGAGGTGCTAAAGTAAATGGAAAACTAGTGCCTTTGAGCCATGAACTCAACAGTGGTGATCAAGTAGAAATTTTAACTTCCGAAAATATTAAACCAAACAGTAATTGGTTAGATTATGCGACTACTGCAAGAGCTAGAAGTAAAATTAAATCGTCTTTAAAAGACGAGAAAAAAGAAGTTGCTAATGAAGGTAAAGAAATTTTAAGACGTAAATTAAAACAACTCAAAGTTAGCTTAGATGAGAAATCGGTTAACGAAATGGTGAATTACTTTAAACTTAAAACAAGTCTCGATTTGTTTTACAGAGTTGGCATTGGCACTATAGACAACAAAATGCTTAAAGAATATGTGGCTTCAAGAAGCAACATGTTTATGTCGTATATAAAAAGTAAAATTCGCAAACCAGTTGTTGCTCCAGATCTCAACAAAGAAGAAATCACAGCCAAATACGACCAGCTTGTTTTTGGTAAGGAAGAAGAAAAACTCGATTATAAATTATCTTCGTGTTGCAACCCTATTCCTGGTGATCAAGTTTTCGGGTTTTTAACCATAAATGAAGGCATTAAAGTTCATAAAAAAAACTGCCCTAATGCATTGAGCTTACAATCTAATTATGCCTATCGAATCATGAAAGCCAAATGGATTGATTCGTCACAGCAAGAATTTGCAGCTCAAATCACTCTTTCTGGAATAGACAACTTAGGTTTGGTAAACAACATCACCAAAGAAATATCTTCAAACATGCATGTTAACATGAAAAGTATCAGTTTTGATACAGATGGAGGCATCTTTTCAGGAAAAATAAATGTTGTAGTTACTAACAACACAATGTTAAAAAAACTTATGGATAACCTTAAAAAAATTAATGGAATAGATAAGGTGACACGAGTATAATTGTGTAAATTTGCAGCACAAATTATGAGTACAAATACAGAACAGAGTAATCAAGAAATTGTAAAGAACGTTTTTACAAAATTTCTAGAAGAAAAAGGGCACAGAAAAACACCTGAGCGCTATGCTATTCTTCAAGAAATTTATGATAGTGAAGAACATTTTGATATTGAATCTTTATACATCAAAATGAAAAACAAAAACTATCGCGTAAGTCGAGCTACACTTTACAATACCATTGAAATTCTTATGGAATGTGCCTTGGTACGCAAACATCAGTTTGGTCAAAATCAAGCACATTATGAAAAATCATACTTCGATAAACAACATGATCATGTTATCTTAACAGATACAGGTGAAGTGATCGAATTTTGCGACCCTAGAATACAGTCGATTAAAAAAACGATTGAAGAGGTTTTTGATATTTCAATTACGAATCACTCACTCTACTTTTACGGAACAAAAAACAAACCAACTAACTAAATATACAATGGCAGTAGATTTACTACTAGGACTACAATGGGGCGACGAAGGCAAAGGAAAAATTGTTGATGTACTCACCTCCAAATATAATATCATTGCTCGTTTTCAAGGTGGTCCAAATGCAGGTCACACACTAGAATTTGATGGTATTAAGCATGTTTTAAGAACTATTCCTTCTGGTATTTTTCATGACGACTCTGTTAATGTTATCGGAAATGGTGTGGTAATCGATCCAGTAGTATTTGTGCAAGAGTTAGATGGTTTAGACCAGTTCAATTTAGATTATAAATCAAAACTAATCATCTCAAGAAAAGCTCATGTCATTTTACCAACACATCGTTTGTTAGATGCAGCGTCTGAAACTTCAAAAGGCAAAGCTAAAATTGGCTCTACTTTAAAAGGGATTGGACCAACGTATATGGATAAAACCGGACGTAATGGCATTAGAATTGGTGATCTTGAACTTGATAATTGGAAAGAAAAATATAGAGCTTTAGCCAATAAGCATGAAGCTATGATTGGATTCTACAATGTAGATATTCAATACGATTTAAAAGAAATGGAAGCTGAATTCTTTGCAGCTGTTGAGCGCTTAAAAGAATTACAATTTATCGATAGCGAAGAGTATTTAAATCAGGCCTTAAAAAACGGTAAACCTATTTTAGCCGAAGGCGCTCAAGGCTCTTTATTAGATATCGACTTTGGAACTTATCCATTCGTAACTTCATCAAACACAACAGCTTCTGGTGCTTGTACTGGTTTGGGTGTTGCTCCTAATAAAATAGGAGAAGTCTTCGGAATCTTTAAAGCGTATACAACACGTGTTGGTTCTGGACCATTTCCTACTGAATTATTTGACAAAACAGGTGAAGACATGGCTAAGATTGGCCATGAGTTTGGTGCTGTTACTGGCAGACCTCGTCGTTGTGGTTGGTTAGATTTAGTAGCTTTAAAATACGCTTGTCAAGTAAATGGTGTGACTCAATTAAGCATGATGAAAGGTGATGTTCTTTCAGGTTTCAAAACACTCAAAGTATGTACAGCTTACAAATACAAAGGTGAAACAATTTCGCATTTACCATTTAATATTGAAGCTGAAAACGTTACACCAATTTATACCGAATTTAAAGGCTGGAAAGAAGACTTAACTAAAATGAGAGACGTTTCTCAATTTCCAAAAGAACTCAATGACTATATTGAGTTTCTTGAAAAAGAATTAGAAATTCCTATTACAATTGTTTCAGTTGGTCCAGATAGAACTCAAACGATTAATAGATAATCATTATTGGCATCTATTAAAAATCTGTTAAGGCATACGATTCCGAAGAGATAATAGTTATTTTTGGAGCAAAACATAATACCTTGAAGCTAGTTTTCAGATATATACTTTTACTTATCTGTTGTTTTTCAACAGGACTCTCCTATTCTCAGCAACCTAAAAAAATCAAAATTGAATATTCGGGTTTTACGGTTAAAGACTCACTTAAAGGAGATAATATAACCACGTTTGTTAGAAGTGATCAAGCTCAAATTCATATTGTTCATGAAGGCATAGACATGTGGTGTGACAAAGCCATTTATTATCAAGACGAAGATTTTATAGAGGCTTTTAGTGATGTCGTAATTAAACAAGGTGACTCTGTAAACATGACCTCCAAATACGTAGAGTATAGTGGCATTACAAAAATGGCTTTTGCTGCTGGAGACGTGGTACTTACTGAACCTCAATCTGTTTTAACAACAGACACACTGTATTTTGATAGAACCAAGCAGGAAGCCTATTACAGAACAACAGGAAAAGTAGTTAGAGATTCTTCAGGAACAATCACTAGCCAAGTTGGACGCTATTACATGAACAACAAAAAGTATCGATTTCTTAAAGATGTTGTTTTGGTTAATCCTGAATACACACTTGATACAAATCAATTAGATTTTTATTCAGATTCTGGACATTCCTATATGTATGGACCTTCAACCATTGTTGGAGATTCTAGTAAAATTTATTGTGAACGCGGTTTTTATGATACGAATAATGACATTGGTTATTTTATTAAAAACTCTAAGATCAATTACAACAACAGAGAAGTTATTGGTGATAGTTTATATTTTGATAGAAACCGAAGCTTTGCTTCTGCCACCAATAATATAGTTGTTACAGACACCATAAACAATAGCATTATTAAAGGTCATTATGCTGAAGTATTTCGAGCAAAAGATTCAGTATTTATCACAAAACGTGCTTTAGCAATGACAGTACAAGAAACCGATTCTATCTACATTCATGCAGATACTCTAATGATTACTGGCAAACCAGAACATCGCATTACTCGAGCCTATTACAATGCCAAGATGTACAAAAGCGATATGAGTGGAAAAGCAGATTCGATTCATGCAGATCACAAAACAGGATTGACACAGCTGATTAATCTCGACCGCTTTTCGTCAACTGATGCTTATGCTATAAAACGAAGACCTATTCTTTGGAATTTAGGCAATCAAATGACTGGTGACTCTATTCATTTAATTTCTAATGTTGAAAAAGAAGAATTAGATTCTTTAAAAGTTTTTAATAATGCATTTTTGATTAGTAAAGACACTATTGGAGATGGATTCAATCAGATTAAAGGTCAGAAACTAATCGGCTTATTCGAAAACAATGAACTGTATAATGTTGATATCATTAAGAATGCTGAAATCATCTTTTATTCCAGAAATGACAACGATTCACTAATTGGCATCAACAAATCAAAATCGGCTAAAATCAACATGAAGTTTGAAGAAGGCTATAAAATTGTTACACTCTTTAATCAAGTTGATGGTGAGATTTATCCAGAATCACAATTTCCAGAAAACGCCAGGAAGTTTAGAGGTTTTGATTGGAGAGGTAATGAACGTCCAAATAGTATTGAAGACTTATTTAGTGATGATCCTCCTTTAAAACTTCCTATTATTAAAGGGCTTGATGAATTTGTACCTGAAGAAGAGTTTTTTGATGAAGCTATGTTTGAACGTATGGATTCTGCTAGAGAAAAAGATAAAGACGAGATTAATAAAGCAGAGCGAAGTTTACCAAAATCGGCAAAACAATTAAAAGCAAAACGCGATATTACTAAGCAAAACAAACTTCTTAAACCGTTTTCTAAAAAGGAAAAAAAAGAAAACTAATGCAAGATGATTTTTTTAAATATCAAGCACAAACGACACCTCATCCTTTGGCAATGTCTATTTCTCATGCTGAAGGTTCATACATTTACGACACCAATAACAAAGCACATTTAGATTTTGTTGCAGGTGTTTCGGCATGTAGCTTAGGCCATAAACATCCAAAAGTTGTAAAAGCCATAAAAGATCAGTTAGATAAATATCTTCATGTGATGGTCTATGGTGAATACATACAAGAACCAGCTGTTGAGCTAGCAAAACTATTAGCGAAACATTTACCGAAACCTTTAGAAACAACCTACCTTACAAACTCTGGCACTGAAGCCATTGAAGGCGCTCTTAAATTAGCAAAACGCACCACTG
Organism: Psychroserpens sp. S379A; assembly: GCF_049800755.1. Classification (NCBI taxonomy): domain Bacteria; kingdom Pseudomonadati; phylum Bacteroidota; class Flavobacteriia; order Flavobacteriales; family Flavobacteriaceae; genus Psychroserpens; species Psychroserpens sp. S379A. Next base: position 1,039,044 of record NZ_JBNAFQ010000001.1, read on the forward strand.
GAAGAAGTGAGATTATCTCAGCACATCATGCGTATCATGGCAATACCATGGGCTCTTTAAGTGTTATGGGATTTGAAGAACGCAAATCTGCATTTAGACCTCTAATACCTAACACACGCTTTATTGAATTTAATAATGAAACACAACTAAATCAAATAACAACTAAAACGGCTGCTGTTATTTTAGAAACCATTCAAGGTGGAGCAGGTTTTATTGAGCCATCAAACAATTATTTAGAGAAGGTTCGTAAGCAATGTGACAAAGTTGGTGCTTTATTAATTCTTGATGAAATTCAACCAGGATTTGGTCGTACAGGAAAACTATTTGGTTTTGAGCACTATAATTGTATTCCAGATATTTTAGTCACAGGTAAAGGTCTTGGAGGCGGAATGCCTATTGGTGCCTTTACTGCTTCAAAAGCTGTGATGGATTTACTACAAGATAATCCAAAGTTAGGTCATATTACAACCTTTGGAGGTCATCCTGTTATCGCTGCCGCAGCTTTAGCAACTGTAAGAGAAATTACCGAATCTAATTTAATGTCTAAAGCACTTGAAAAAGAACAATTGATTCGCAAACATTTGGTTCATCCTCTCATTTCAGAAATTCGTGGCAAAGGATTAATGTTAGCTGCAATGACACCTTCGGCAGACATTACCAATGATGTTATTTTAAAATCAAAAGACAAAGGACTTATACTATTTTGGTTACTTTTTGAACCAAAAGCGATAAGAATTACACCTCCATTAACCATTTCTGAAGACGAAATTGTGAAAGGTTGTCAGATAATAACACAAATTTTAGACGAAATTTACTCTAAATCTCAAACTAAGTAATTTAGCTTAAATAACTAAAAATCAGTGTTTGACATCGTTTTACATGACCTTAAACTGTAACTGTTAATTACTTTGTTGAAAACATTGGCACTAAAAATGATGTTTTTGAACTGATAACAGTAATTTTAAATAACGATTAATCCAAATTTGCATATGGAGTTTAGTCAACCTGACGACAACAACAATTTTTCGCTTACACGCTTTGAATCTATGCTTAAAACTAATAATGTTTTATTCTTTGATTCAAACGAATTTGAAAATATCATTCATCATTATCTTGAAAGTGGTAAAATGGCTTTAGCAAAAAAAGCTATTAAGTTAGGTCTTGAGCAACATCCAACATCTGTAAATCTCAAATTGTTTTTAACCGAAATTTACATCTTAGAAAACAAGTTTACTGAAGCTGATGAGGTGTTAAATGAAATTCATATTATTGAGCCTTCAAACGAAGAAATTTACATTCAAAAAGCAAGTGTGTTTTCTAAACAAGATTTACACGAAAAAGCTATTGATACTCTAAAAATTGCCTTAACTCTTAATCAAGGTGATGAAGGCTTAACCGATTTATTTGCGTTGATTGGAATGGAATATTTATTCTTAGATCAATTTGAAAATGCTCGAGAGTATTTTTCAAAATGTCTTGCAATCGACCTCGAAGATTATTCGGCTTTATACAATATAATCTATTGTTATGATTTTCTAGATCAGAACAATGAAGCCATCGACTTTCTAAACATTTATCTTGACAAAAATCCGTATTGCGAAGTCGCTTGGCATCAATTAGGTCGCCAATATTTCACAGTTAAAGATTACGACAAAGCTTTAGCTGCTTTTGAGTTTGCCATTATTTCTGATGACAGCTTTGTTGGTGCATATCTCGAAAAAGGAAAGGTTTTAGAAAAGAAAAAGTTATATCTTGAAGCTATAGATAACTATAAAATCACTTTAGCTTTAGACGAACCAACCTCATTTGCCTTATTGAGAATTGGACATTGTCATGAAAAATTAGGTCAAGACGATTTAGCGGTTCAGTATTTTTATAAAACGGTTCACGAAGATCCTTTATTAGACAAAGGATGGATTGCCATTACCAAGTTTTACAATAAAAAACGCAACTATCAAAAAGCCCTATTTTATATTAATAAAGCCATTAATATTGATAGCGAAAATGTTATCTATTGGAAACTATATGCTCAAATCAACCATAGGCTTAATTTTTTAGAAGAAGCCGAACGTGGCTACAAAAAAACTTTAGATTTAGGAAACTACGAACTACAAACTTGGTTATCTAGAACAGACATTCTTATTGCTTTAGGCGAACATGAAGCCTCAATTTTAAACTTAATTCAAGCTGCAGAATTCTATCCCGAAACTGCCGAAATAGAGTTCCGTTTAGCTGGTTTACACTTTATATTACATGAAAGCAGAAAAGGACAATACCATCTAAAAAATGCACTTCTATTAAATCATGAATTTGAGTTTATTCTTGAAGAATTATTTCCAAATGTATTGCTAAAACCTTCAGTGCAACAAATGCTTTTAGATTTAAAAAAGTAACTAACTTATTTTGTTTTAATTACAAAATCAATTCATTTTTAGCTTGAAATTAATCATTCCTATTTCATACCTTTACTGCTCGTATTTAGAAAAATGATTAGACAATTTAAAGACTACTTACTCATTACCTTAAAAGGTATAGCTATGGGAGCAGCAGATGTAGTTCCTGGAGTTTCTGGAGGCACTATTGCTTTTATTTCTGGTATTTATGAAGAATTAATCGAAAGTATTGACAACCTTAATCTTGGCGTTCTTAAAGTTTGGAAAAAAGAAGGTTTTAAAACGGCTTGGACATCTATTAACGGAAGCTTTCTCCTAGCTCTTTTTTCTGGAATTGCTGTTAGCATTCTCTCTCTTGCTAAACTTATAAAATGGTTACTTCACAACGAACCTATATTACTTTGGTCTTTCTTTTTCGGACTTGTATTAGCAAGCATTCTCTATATTGGGAAGCAAATTAAATCTTGGTCGCCTAATATTATTATGGCCATTATAATGACCTCTATCCTATCCTATTTTATAACTTTAGCCGAACCTTTTGCGACTCCTGACAGTCCTTTATATTTACTGTTTTGTGGCTTCATTGCTATTATCGCAATGATCTTACCTGGTGTTTCTGGTGCTTTTATTTTACTTATTCTAGGCGCATACGAAACTGCAATCAATACTATTAATGATTTACGTGATGGATTATTCACAGGTAACATGACGCTTTTTAAAGATGCTCTCATTAATTTTTTATTGCTTGCAGTTGGAGCTATAGTTGGTTTAAAGGTCTTTTCGAAAGTACTGAACTGGATGTTCAAACATCATAAAAATTTAACCTTAGCCATTTTAACAGGATTTATGATTGGCTCTCTTAACAAAATATGGCCTTGGAAAAAGGTTTTAAAAACTCGTATTAATTCTGAAGGAATTGAAGTCACAGCTCTAGACGAAAGCATTCTGCCATCATCATACGATGGTGATCCAAATATTTTGTTCGCCATAGTGTTTATTGTCATCGGATTTGCAACCATATTAATCCTTGAAAGCTTAGGCAATAAAAAAGCAAAAGCGTAATGGAAGCAACTAGAACCTTTAAAGATCGTTTGTTTCTGGTCATTAAAGGACTAGGCATGGGAGCTGCCAATAAAGTACCTGGTGTTTCAGGAGGTGTTGTGGCTTTTGTAGCTGGATTTTACGAAGAATTTATTTATTCCTTACAACGTGTTAATAAAACGGCTTTTAAATTCTTGTTTAAAGGACGATTTAAAAGCTTTTACAGATACATAAACGGTAGGTTTTTAGTGCTTCTTTTTACAGGAATGATTATCAGCTATTTTAGTGTTTCTAAAATTCTAGACTACCTCCTTCAAAATTACGAATTGTATGTGTGGAGTTTATTCTTCGGAATGATCATTGGTTCTATTTATTATATCAATAAAGATTTTAAGAATTGGAACTACAAAAGCATTACTGCTTTAATTATAGGAATCATCCTTGGTGTTAGTATTAGTTTTTTAGATCCAGCCAAAGAAAATGACAATCTTATATTTGTGTTTTTTTGCGGAGTCATTAGCGTTTCAGGCATGACACTTCCTGGATTTTCGGGCTCTTTTATTTTAATTCTATTAGGCAATTACGTCTTGTTATTGGTAGATTCTGTAAATGCGCTTTACGATACATTTTCAGAAATTCTCACAGGTGATTTTAGCTTTTTACAAAATGAGATTAGACTGCGTCTTTTAAAAGTATTGGCTGTGTTTACCTTAGGCTCTGTTGCAGGACTGGTGACATTTTCTCACTTATTAAATTACGTTCTTAAACACTATAAAAGCATCACAATTGCTTCAATTATTGGGTTTATAATTGGCTCTTTAGGAGTCGTTTGGCCTTGGAAAAAAACCATTTTTAAAACACAAGAAAGTGGTGCATTTATATTAGATTCTAGAGGCGAAAAAATCATAGCTAATTACGAACGCTTTATACCAGAATTACACAGCGAAACTTATTTCGCATTTGGATATATTATATTAGGAATTCTTATCGTTCTTGCTCTTGAATGGTATGGTCAACGCACAAACAAAATACATGTATAGATTAGGCTTATTAGGAAAACACATTGATTATTCATTCTCAAAACACTATTTTAAATCAAAATTTGAAACCGAACAATTACCATTTACTTATGAGAATTTTGACCTCGACAACATCTCGTTGTTCCCTAAGCTCCTAAATGATAATCCTGATATTTTCGGACTTAATGTCACCATTCCTTACAAAGAAGAGATTATCCCTTATCTAGATAAACTAGATAAAAAAGCAAAAAAAATTGGAGCTGTAAACACCATTACGATTAGCTCAAAAGGACAATTAAAAGGCTACAATACAGATTGCTATGGTTTTAAAAAATCAATAAAACCTTTGCTTAAAAAGCATCATAAAAAAGCACTAATTTTAGGTACAGGAGGAGCTTCAAAGGCCATCGCTTATACATTAAAAAAGTTGAATATTAAATTCGACTATGTATCGAGAACTTCAAAACCTGGTGTAAAATTCACTTATGAGGATTTAACAATTGAAGATATTGAATCGTACAAAATCATTATCAACTGTTCGCCAGTTGGAACCTATCCTAAAGTGAATAGCTGTCCAAACATTCCATATGATGGTGTGACAAACAAACATATATTGTACGATTTAATTTACAATCCTGAACAAACAAAGTTTCTTAAGTTAGGAGAATTACAAGGCGCAGACACTATAAATGGACTTAAAATGTTAGAATTTCAAGCAGAAAAAGCATGGCGAATTTGGAATTCTATCAAATAACCTTTCTAAATAATGCTTCTTTTTTGTAAATCAGCCACCTATTAGTATCTTAGCTCTCTACTAATATATAAAAACATTGAAAAATGTCTGAGAATGATAACCTGCAAAATGCAGATGGAAAGATAAACACAAATCCTACTGAAACTCCTCAAACTCCAGAGGATTCTAAAGTTTCTGAAACGCCAACTGCAAAACAACAAGATTCAGTAGAAGAAACCATTGAAACAGCTTCAGACGCTAATCTCAAACAAGAAGATTCTAGTATTGAAACTGAAACAACTTCCGAAGAAAAAAAAGAAGAAAAAGCTACTGAAGAATCAACTAATGTAGTTGAAACTGCTTCTGAAACAACTGCTGAAACACCAGAAAAGATTGATGCTCATGTTGAAGAAATTGAAGAAGCAAATGCCGAAGACGCTGAAGATGAAACCAATGCCGAACGTCATGAGGTAGAAAGCAAAGACTACCATGCAATGTCTATGGAGCAACTCGTTATAGAGTTTGAGTCGCTTGTAAAGGACAGAAAAATACAAACTATAAAATCTCAAGTTGATGAGATCAAATCTGAATTTAATTCAAAATTTGAAGCACTTATCGACGAAAAGAAAGAAGAATTTCTAGCTGAAGGCGGAAATGAAATAGATTTTTATTACGCTTCACCTACTAAAAAACGCTTTAATGAGGTTTTTAAAACCTATAGAAATAATCTTAACGCTTATTATAAAGATCTTGAGTCTAATTTAAAGCAAAATCTAGAAAACCGACTTGCAATTATTGAAGAAATTAAAGGTTTAATCAACGTTGAAGAGAATATCAATACAACTTACAAACACTTTAAAGACCTTCAAGAGCAATGGCGAAATGCTGGTCCAATTCCAAGAGATCGCTATAATAACGCATGGAATTCTTATCATCATCATGTTGAAGTTTTTTACGACTTTTTACACTTAAATCGCGACTTACGCGACATGGATTTTAAGCACAATCTCGATCAAAAAACTAAAATTATTGAACGTGCTGAAGAATTAGCCAAAGACGATAATATCAATCGTTCATTTAGAGAATTACAAGTGCTTCATAAACTCTGGAAAGAAGAATTAGGTCCTGTTGCCAGAGAGCACAGAGAAGAGATTTGGGAGCGTTTTAGTAATGCAACCAAAACAATACATGACAAACGTCAAGCCTACTATGCCGATTTAGACAAAGCCTATGAAGCCAACTTAGTAAAAAAAGAAGAAATCATAGCTCAAATCGATGAGATTGCTCAAAATCAAGCAAATAGTCATCAAGAATGGCAAAAACGAATTAAAGCTATTGAAGCTTTACGTCAAGATTTCTTTAATGCTGGTAAAGTTCCTATAAAAGTAAATGATGCTACTTGGACAAAGTTTAAAACTGCAGTAAGAACTTTTAACAGAAGTAAAAATGCATTTTACAAGTCTCTTAAAAAAGATCAGTACGACAACCTTCATAAAAAACAAGAACTTATAAAAATTGCAGAAGATAATAAGGATAACGAAGATTTTAACGCTACAACGCCTTTGATGAAAAAGATACAGTCTGATTGGAAAAAAATTGGACATGTACCAAGAAAGGATAGCGATAAAATCTGGAAGCAATTTAAAAAAGCCTGCAACCATTATTTTGACAGAATGCATGCTGAAAGAAATGCTGCTAGTGAAGAAGAAACAGCTGCTTTTGAAGAAAAATCGACTTTACTTGAAACCGTAAAAACTATCGAACTTACAGGAAAACCAAAAGACGATATTGAAACTATTAAAACTCAAATTAGTGCATGGAAAGCTATTGGACATGTTCCTAATAACAAGCGTTTTATTGAAGGAAAATTCAATAAAGTTATAGACGGTCTATTTAGCAAGTTAGATATGGACAAGGCGAAATTAGAAATGATTAAGTTTGAAAACAAACTTGAAACCTTATCTAAACCTAACGACACAAGGCTTTTAGACAATGAGCAAAACTACATTAGAAAGAAAATTAGTGAGATTAAAGGCGATATCAATCAGTTAGAAAATAACATGCAGTTCTTTTCAAATGTAGATGAATCTAATCCGTTGGTTAAAGACGTTATTAAAAACATAAAAAAGCATAAAGATGCGCTTCAAACTTGGGAAAACAAGCTTAGAAAAGTAAAGAGCATGTACTAATTTTAGCTTACAACTCAACAAACAAAATATATGTCTTTTAAAGCGCTTCATCTTAATAAATCTATTATAAAAGCCATTGATGAAGCAGGTTATACTGAACCTACTTTAATTCAAGAAAAAACCATTCCTTTTATTCTAGAAGGAAAAGATGTGATTGCTTCTGCACAAACCGGAACTGGTAAAACAGCTGCATTTGCATTACCAATTCTTGAATTACTTTTTAATGAACAAGATGCGCCAAAAAAAGGAAAAAAAGTAAGAGCTCTAATTGTAAGTCCAACACGAGAGCTTGCTGTTCAAATTGGAAAAAATTTTAAACTCTTTTCTAAATACTCCAATTTAAGAACGACTGTTATTTTTGGAGGCACAGGAATTGAGCCACAAATAGATGTCTTAAAAAAAGGCGTTGATGTTGTTGTTGCAACTCCAGGACGTTTATTAGATTTACACAAGCAAGATGTTTTAAATCTCGATTATATTGACATTTTAGTTTTAGATGAAGCCGATTTAATGTTGGATATGGGATTTATTGATGACGTTAAAAAAATTGAACGTCTATGCCCAGAAACTAAACAAAACTTGTTGTTTTCGGCAACCATGCCTTTTAAAGTAGAACAGCTAGCTAATTCTATTTTAAAAACTCCAAAGCGCATTGAAGTTACTCCAACATCTTCTGCAGCTAACAATGTAAGTCAGGTATTATATTATGTTCCTAAACGCAATAAAATTGAACTCTGCTTACATTTATTACGAAACACGATTAAAGGCAAACGAATTTTAATTTTTAGGCGCACAAAATTTGGAGTAGACAAGCTAGAAAAGACCTTAACTAATAATGGTTATCTAGTAGAGCGACTTCATGGCGATCGAACGCAAAGCGAACGCCAAACAGCACTCAATACATTTAAAAGCGCAAAAGTTAATATTCTCATTGCTACAGATGTTGCTGCTCGTGGTATTGATATTAATAAATTAGATGCAGTAATTAATTTTGATTTGCCTAACATTCCAGAAACATATGTGCATCGTATTGGAAGAACTGGACGTGCTGGACAATTTGGACACTCTTATTCGTTATGTTCGGCAGATGAAAAAAGTTATGTTAAAAACATTCAGCAATTAATTAACGTTCAAATACCAGTAGAAGATAACCATCCTTATCCTTTAGATCCTAAAGCCAAACCAATTGTTCATAAAAAGAAAGGCAGCAAATACAAAAAAGGACGTAAAGGCCAAGGTTCTAAAAAGAAAAAAAAGCGTTGGTATTAGCTAGGATTAATCTTCAATATCAATAAAATCTTTTCCAAACCTTACGATGCCATGTTTAGTGTCAATTTTTATCTTATTCGTTGCAGTATCTTTACCAATAACCATCATTTTTGAAGACTCATTTGTACGACTAGGAGGAATTTCTGTTACCAAATTATTTATGTAATGAACTGTATTGTGACCAAAAGTTTCAATTTGGAACTCCATATCTTCAGGAAAAAAGAGATTCACTTCAGAATATTCGGTATGCATTTTAAAATTTTCAAAATCACGAATAAAATTATGCAACCAAAACTTACTATTAAAGTCAACAATTTCAACACTTTGTCCTATAAGACCTATTCTAAAATCTGTGAATTCTCCATCAATTTTTAGCTGGTTTAGTTCTGCTACTAATACTTTTTCAACATGATTAAATTTATAGTTTCCGCCTGTTAAAGTATTAGCATTAAATTCACCATTTACCACATTAAAACTATTAAGTTGATTTGATAATTCTTTAAAATACAATCTAGTATTTCTTGCCTTAACCTTTATTTGGCTTTTTAAATCTATCGTAGATGTAATTCTTGAATTTAGAGCCACAGCGCTAAAATTTAGATGTGTTGGCATTTTTATAACAAAAGAAGTTTTAAAACTTTTTATATTTTTAGCCTTTACTTTTTTCGTCTTCTTTTTTCCATCAAACTGTCTAATATTTTTTAAGTACTCTTTCAACACTTTCCCTTCAGAAGTATTGTTTATACCATAAAAATACTGCTTCGATTTTCTAAAATGCCTGTTAGAGATATCACCAAACTTAACTAAATCGCCTTCAAAGGTAATTCCGAATAACGTTTCAACTGTATAAACAGTTCCTCCATGAGCATTTTTACTATCGCAAATGAGTTTTAAAACATCCTTTTCTAAAACTGTGGAAACTGTGATACTATCTATTATGTTTTGAAGTTCTTTTTTTGAATAATTATTAAATTCAATAGAATAGTTAATATGAATTTGCTCATCTTCTGAAGCTTCAATCATGACACTAGAACTCTCTACATTTAAACTTAATGTGTTAATGTTAGTCGCATCGAAGCTATTTTTATAAACATCAAATTTTTGAGCATTTAGAACCGTTGAAACAAAAATGGGTACTATTAAAAATTTAAATTGTGCTTTCATTTTTAGTGATTTTAGTATTTAAAATATGAATATGTTGCTGAATATCTTTAAGAAGCTTTAGCCTAGTTTTAAGGTTATCTATGAGTGCTTCAATGGTTAAAAGATCATTTGGATTTTTAGTGAATTGCGAAGAAATATCTTGATAATCTTTATCCAACTCATTTAGTTTTTTTTGATATCTAGCAACCAAAATTTTATCATCTGTTAGAGAAATAAAGTTGTTCCATTCGTTTTCTATATGCTCTAAATATTCGGCTTCTACTGTTTTAATCTGAGCAACAATAGGCAACTCAGTTTCCTTTTGTGGCAAGCTAAAATACACTCCTGCTCCAGCTGTTAAAGCTATTAAAAACAAAGCTGCCACACGCAACCAAGACACTTTACTAGGTTTAAATTGTTTTTGGAGTTTCTTTTTAAATTCAACTCTATGGTTACTTGGTAAAGACTTATAATGCTTGTCTTCTTCTTTAAACAAATCTCTAATATCTTGTTTCATGATATTTATCTTTTAAAAGCTCTTGTAGCTTTAGTTTTGCTCGTCTTAAATGTGTTCGAGAGGTTTTTATAGGTATACTTAAAATCTTTGAAATTTCTTCATGGTCATAACCTTCGAGTAAATACAGATTAAGCACTACTTTATATTTTGTATTAAGTTTTTCGATGTTTTTAATGATGTCTTCTTTCGTAATAACCTCATCAAAAAACCAATCTGAATCATCTAAAAGCTTTACATTTTCTATAGCAACATCAGAAAATTCAATTTTATGCGTCTTTAAAACATCTAAGCACGTATTTATAATGATGCGCTTTAGCCAAGTACCAAATGCAAAATTTGGTTGATAGGTTTTAATACGAGTAAATGCTTTTAAAAACCCTTCTTGCATTGCATCTTTAGCATCCTCATCATTTAAATATCTACAAGCAACATGATACATCGCATCACAGTATAAATCATAAATCTGCATCATTGCTCTTTCATCTTGCTTTTGGCATCTTGAAATTAAAATTTGATGTGTTTTGGACATTTAAATTTGGTTAGCTTTCATTAGTAATAACGAAAGAAAATCGATAGGGTTTCAAAATTCTTGACTTTTTTTTCAAAAAGTGATTATCTTTAATCACAAATCCAACCAAAATGAGTTCAGATTATAACAATCCTGCTTTCAAAAAATTATTGCAACGACTACAAGAAGAGAGCTGGCAGTTAGAGTTAATTATTTCGGGTTTTGCCATTTTTGGATTATTTACTGCTATAGAGCCTATTAATGAAGCCGCTTCACTTGCGCAATCTAAACAGCAAATTGTTAAGTTTCTTATTTTAATTATCACGTTCGTATCATGTAGCATACTTCTTTTTAACTTACTACTTCACGTTGTACTTAGAGGCTTATGGATTGGCACTTTAGGCTTGCGTTATGTTTCTGGAGATATTGACTATGACGCTTTAAATTACAGTGAAAAGTTTACCAAATATTTAAAGAAAAAAGTGGGCTCGTTTGATAAATATGTAGCCACTCTAGAAAACTATTGTAGTGTTATTTTTGCCATTTCTTTTTTGCTGATTTTTTATGTCTTAGCATTAACCTTTACCATTCTTTGCATTACACTTATTGGAAAGTATATTATAGATAATGATAGCTTACCCGAAACCTTAAGAACTATTATAGGTATTATTTTAATTGTATTTCTGTCTTTTGGAATGATTTTTACATTTATCGATTTTATCACTCAAGGTTGGCTAAAAAAGAAAAAATGGACCTCTAAAATTTACTTTCCAATCTATTGGGTATTTAGTTTTATTACACTATCCTTTTTATACAGACCATTAGTGTATAATTTTCTAGATAACAAATTTGGAAAACGCCTAAGCTTTATTTTATTGCCAGTATACTTTATTATTTTAATGTTTAGCTCTTTTAATTACAAAGCTTCAAACTATTTTAGAGAAGCAGATTATTCTTCTGAAATTACTGCCAACAGAAGTAATTATTTAGATTTAGTTTCTGAAGATAATGGATTAATAGACGAATTTGCTATTTCTTCAAAAGTGATTACCCAACCTTATATTAATGTCTTTATGGAATTTACAGATAACATTGAAGACCATATTTTTAGTTTTAATCCTGACCTAAAACCCGAAAAAGATAAGCGTGGCTTAAATACTTCATTAATTATTATAAATCAGTTTAGTAATTCTGAAATACGAAAGCGACGTTTAGATTATATGCGTACTTTAAATCAAATCTATTCGGTTAGAATTGATTCTGTAGATTATGATTCAGAGTTTATTCTTTCTGAAGATCAAAAAGAAAATCTTGGCTTCGAAACCTTTGTCAAAACCAAACATTTAGACGAAGGAAAACATATTTTAAAAATCTTACGTAAACGTATCAAAAAAGAAGATACTGTTCGATATGCTGTTTGCAAAATTCCGTTTTGGTATTTTAAAGAGTAGTCTTATTTAAAACGTTGGTTTAACTGATGCTTTAATAATGGTATTTGTATACAAAACATAATTGCAAATAATACAGCAACATAAACTGTAGTTTGAGACACTTCTAAGGAAGGTATCCAATTTGAAAAAGAAATATAATGCTCTAAGTTTAATTGTTGCAACCATAAACTTTTAGATTGAGCACCAAAAAGAATATAAGCAACTCCAGAGGTAGCCAGAAGTGTAATGACTAACCAAACCGATTTAGAAATTAAAGGTTTGTAAGTGGTTATTGATGAGTTAGAAATAGCCTCTACTTGTGACATAACACTTTGGGTAAAGTCTAATGAAGGACGTTCGAGTGCTGATTTCCCAATCACTTTACGTGATAAGTCGTCTAAATATTTATCTGCGTTCTCTTTCATAATAATCCAATATTTCTGGTTCTAATTGTGACTTTAAAATGGTAGCCAACTTTTTTCTGCATCTAAACAGTTTTACTTTTATGGTATTTGCTGAAATACCAACAATTTTAGAAATTTCATCTAACGATAAATCATCAAAATAATATAAAGTTAGCAAAAAACCATCTTCACTAGGAAGCAAATCAATTGACTTTTTTATAGAAGCTTCCCTTTCTTGAATTTCCATGGCATCTAAAGCATTATCAATGGTAATAACTTGATGTGCTGTAAACTCATTTATTTCTACATTATTCAAATGCTTTTTATTCTTTTTTATGCGATCTAAAGAACTGTTATAAGCTACTCTATAAATCCACGTTGAAAATTTCGAATCACCTTTAAAGCGATCTAAAGATTTATACGCTTTTATAAAAGTATCTTGAGCAACTTCTTCGGCTTCTTCTCTATTTTTCAGCATTCGCAATGCTAAAGTAAACACCAAGTCCTTATAACGATCTACCAAAACAGTAAATGCATTGGTATCGCCTTCAACAATTTGATTGATGAGTATTTTGTCGTTGGTGGTCATTTTTTATTTAAGACGACATTAGTATCAATATGGTTACATACTGTTCAAAAATCTTTTTTTTGAAAAAACTGTAACCTAAATTAAAAACCTGTCGTCATAAGCTCAGAACATATAAATTTAATCAATTAAAAAACAACATTATGGAAGTAATAATCATGGGAATCATATTCGGATCTATCTTTGGCGTATTCTATCTTTATTTTTCAACCAGAAATAAAGAACGACTAGCGCTTATTGAAAAAGGCGCAGATGCCTCCATTTTTATGAAAGGAAAACAGCATACTGCTCCAATTTGGAAAGTTCTCATTCTTAATTTAGCCTTGCTATTAATGGGTATTGGTATTGGTGTATTTATTGCAACTCTATTGTATAATTACACAACCCTCGACGATGAAGCCATCTATCCTGCAACGATTTTCTTTATGGCTGGACTAGGTTTATTTTTAGGATTTAACATGACTAAAAATCTGGATAAAGAATAACATTGTCATCAATCAAAGCTTTAGACACATCTAAAGCACAAATGTCATTTCGAGTGTAGCGAGAAATCTAAGAGATTCCTCCATTTCAGTCGGAATGACATTTTTTTTATGCATAAAATCAACAAATCTTCAAAGTAGCCAATCCTCATAATTTATGCTTTATTTAAAGGTTTTATTGTGTACCTTTAGCTTTTAAATCTGAAAACAAACACTAAAAATGAAAAAACTAATAGTTCTTATTGTAATCACGTTTAGCTTTTTGGCATGTGTAGACGATAAAAAAACTACTGAAACTGAAATTACTACTGTGGCAACAAACACTGAATTTGAAACCGTTTTAAAAGCCTATCATGAAGATGGCTTAAAACTTAATCCTCTTAATGCTACTGCTGCTGGAGATCATCAATACAATGATATATTGCCAAATTTTTTATCAGATGATTATACCAATCAAACAAAAGAGTACTATAAAAACTACAAAACGAAGATCAATTCGTTTGACAATAACGAACTCACTAAAAGCCAACAATTAAGCAAGCAAATTTTAAATTGGGAATGCGACATTAACTTAGAAGGCTTTAAATATAACGAAGATTACACACCTATTAATCAAATGTGGACACTTCAATTATCTATTGGACAATTAGCTAGTGGAGCAAGTTCACAACCCTTTAAAACAGTAGAAGATTATAGTAATTGGTTAAAACGTTTAGATGGTTACTTACAATGGATGAATTCGGCTGAAGAGAAAATGAAAAAAGGAATTGATGCTGGTCACGTACTACCAAAATCCTTGATTGAAAAAGTGCTTCCGCAGTTAGAAGCCTTAACCACAACTAATATGGATGAACATTTATTTTACAATCCAGTAAAGAATCTTCCAGATAGTTTTTCAAAAGAAGACAAAACCAAAGTTACCGAAGCGTATATTCTTAAAATTAAAAAGAGCATTGTTCCTGCTTATAAAAAATTACACGATTTTATGAGTACAACCTACTTAAAAGCTGGTCGAACTACTAGTGGTGTTTCAGACATTCCTAACGGAAAAGATTATTACCAACATCAAATTAAAAAGTACACCACAACTAACATGACTGCAGACGAAATTCATGAGTTAGGCTTAAAAGAAGTGGCTCGTATTTTGTCTGAAATGGAAACTGTTAAAAATCAAGTTGGATATGAAGGTGATATCATCTCATTTTTTGATTTTGTTAGAATCAATAAAGAATTAATGCCTTTTAAATCGGCTGAAAGCGTTATTGATAATTTCAATAAAATTCATGAACGTATGAAGCCTCAAATCGAAAAACTATTCGATTTAAAACCTAAAACTCCATTTGAAGTTCGACGTACTGAAGCTTTTCGTGAAGCTTCTGCTAGTGCTGAGTATAATCCAGGTGCTTTAGATGGTTCACGACCAGGTATTTTTTATACACCAATTCCTGATGCTACAAAATACAATGTGTTTGCCGATGAAGCCTTATTTTTACACGAAGCTATTCCTGGACATCACTATCAAATCTCATTGCAACAAGAAAACAAAGATTTACCAGATTTTAGAAAAACACTTTGGTATAGCTCTTATGGTGAAGGTTGGGCTTTATATTGCGAATCACTAGGAAAAGAATTAGGCTTATACACAGATCCTTATCAATACTTTGGCATGTTAAGTATGGAAATGCATCGTGCCATTCGTTTGGTAGTTGATACAGGAATACATACTAAAGGTTGGTCTCGTGAACAAGCCATTAAATATTCGTTACAAAATGAAGCTGAAAGCGAAGCTAGTATCACTTCAGAAATTGAACGTTATATGGCTAATCCTGGACAAGCATTATCTTACAAAATTGGTCAACTAAAAATATTAGAATTACGTGCTAAAGCAGAAAAAGAATTAGGTGACAAATTTAATGTCGCTAAATTTCATAACCAAGTGTTAGAATCTGGATGCATGCCTTTAGCTTTATTAGAAACTAAAATAGATAATTGGATTGCTTCAATTAAATAAATATTTATTACTAGTATTCATATGTTTCACTGCTAATAGCTTTGCTCAAACTAAAGTTGTTAGTAGTGAAACAAAGTATCCTGTGTCTTATGCTACCATATCTTTTGGTAATGGACAAGGTATTTTTGCAGATGACGAAGGTGATTTTATTTTTACAAAAAAGTTATATCCAGATGTCGATTCGCTATTTATTTCTGCCTTAGGTTTTAAAGACAAAGCGATTGCTGCCATAGATCTAACTAAATCAATTTTTTTAGAAACCGAAACCAATACTTTAGACGAAGTTGTAATTAAAACCACTATAAATCGAAAGTTTAAAAAAGAAACACTAAAACCATATTTAGACAACGATTACTACAAGTGTTGGTTACCAACCATTGAAAGTGAGATTGCTGTATTTTTTCCAAATGAAGATGATAAGCTCAAAAAAATCACTTCAGTAATATTTCCTATTACTTTAGAATCTCGTGATTGGAAAAAAAGAAAACGAAGCAATGCTAACAAAAGACCTTTTTCAACCTTGTTTAAGGTAAAATTTTATGCTAGCGACAACGGAGTTCCAGGAGAGCCACTTGTGTATAGCAATATTGTTTTTAGAGCTACTGAAAAAAATGGAGATGAATTTAAACTCGATGTTTCAGAGCATGATATTATCTTTCCAGAAAACGGTTTCTTTGTATCACTACAAGTATTAGGTTATACAGATGCTAATGGAAAATTATTACCTAACAAAAAGTATAAAGAAATTAAAGGAAAATCTGGAACGGTTAAAATACCTACCAATTTTAGACCTCTACTTCCATTTACAAATGAAATAAATGATTATCGAACCTATATTAAGCGCGTGTTTATAAATGGAAATAATTGGGTACAATTTAAAAAAGGAAATGGCATAGAATCGAGTTTATTACGCTCCAACCTCAACAATTATGGTGTTGGAATTTCTTTTAATAGTTATAAAGATGAATAGTAACTGGCAATTTTATGTAATGCCTCTTATGTATGTTATTGCAGGCATAATGCATTTTGTAAAACCAAAAGCATACATGAGAATCATGCCTCGTTATTTACCTAACCATAAACTACTAGTCTATGCTAGTGGTATTGCAGAAATTATTTTAGGTGTAGCACTATGTATTCCTAGATTTAAAGTGTTAGCGGTCTATGGTATTATAGTTATGCTGACTGTGTTTTTATTGGTGCATTTTTATATGTTATCGAGTGATAAAGCGAGTGCAGGCATTCCAAAATGGATTCTGATTTTGAGGATTCCTCTTCAATTTGGATTGATGTATTGGGCTTGGTGGTATTTGTAATTTCTCAAAATTAGGAAAGGAAGAATCTGTTTAAAGTATTTACCAAAAACACTAACACATCATATTGTGCTACTTCTATTCAATTTCAAAATCAAAATAGGTTTTTGGAAAAGGCTCCCAACGTAAGGTAAAATGCCACCATTCTTTAGCATAGTTTCTAAAATTATGCTTCAGCATAACTGCTTGTAATAATTGTCGGTTAGCTTTTTGTGCTTCAGTTAAATCTTCATGATCTATCCAAGATTCCTTTCCGAAGAAATCATAAGGACTTCCCATATCTAAAGGTTCATTTGTAATACCATCAATAATAGTCAAATCAACAGTACTGCCTCTGCTATGACCAGAACGTGTGGCAATATATTCTTCTCTAAACAGAAATCGCTTCTCGACATCTGGATAAAATTGCTGCTTGTTAATGGTATCGTTTAAATCTTTTGCCCAACGCATAAAGTGATTTACAGCACGTTGTGGTCTATAACCATCATACACTTTTAAACATAAATTCTGTTGCTGCAATTCATGTTGAACTTCTTTTAATGCTAGAGCAGTTTCTTTGGTAAGAATTAATTTGTTTGCTGAATATCCATCAATCGTATCACCAACAAAATTATTTGATGAGTAATACCGTAACTCAACATTTAAATCTGGAATAATCGTTTTAGTATCAACAAATCCTTCAGGAAGGCCTTTAGATTTTTGAAATCCGAAAGCTAAGCATAAAAGTAAGAGTGATACGACTGTTATTTTGAGTTTCATACGATATAAGCTAATTTAGATAAAATTTAAATGATGGACTTATTTTCTGAAGAAAAAATAGTTTTAAAATTACCAGATGCCGAATTAGTATACTTACCTAAGTTCATAACTCTAGAAAAAGCTAATTTTTATTTTGAACATTTAAAGTCTAATACCAATTGGCAACAAGATTACATTACAGTCTTTGGAAAAACATATAAACAACCAAGATTAACAGCGCTTTATGCTAACAATAACATAAACTACTCTTATTCTAATATTAGCATGAAACCTAGTCCGTTTACTTCAGAATTATTAGATCTTAAACAAAAAATTGAACAAGAAGCACAGCATAAATTTACAACAGTACTTTTAAATTTATACAGAAATGGAAATGACAGTAATGGTTGGCATGCAGATAATGAAAAAAAGTTAGGAATAAATCCAATAATTGCGTCGTTAAGTTTAGGCGCAATTAGAACATTTCATTTTAAGCATAGACATTTAAAAACTGAGCGTCATAAAATAGAATTACAACATGGTAGTCTTTTAATCATGAAAGGAACTATGCAACATTATTGGCTGCATCAAATTTCAAAAACAAAAAAGGATATTGGTGAACGAATCAATTTAACCTTTAGAACTATAAAAAGTATATAAAAAGAAAAAACCGAGATCCCTCAATCTCGGTTTTCCTAATTTGCGTTTTATTTACGTGGTAGATTTAGGGTCACTAACTCTTCACATAAGCAAATATTAATTAATTAATCCATTGAACTAAAAACTAAATTTTAGTACACTTCAAATATAGAACTCTATTTCAATATACAAGTTAAAATACATATTTTATCGATGAAATACACTAAAATTTAACATTTAAAGATGAAATCATGCATTTCAACGATGAAATACACACGTAGCAGTTTTAAAAAAATTTGATTTCCTTCTTAAATTTTAAATAAAATTGTACTTATCTCGTTTTTAAAATAGAATTTCTTTTTATGTATTTTTGATACATTATTTAATCTTGTTTTAATAATGAAACTTATATTCAACTACGTACTAATTTTTTCTTCGTTTATCTGTTTTAGTCAAGATATTAAATATACAGTTCAAGATTTATCAATTAATCGATTTATAGATGGTACACTTTTAACACCACAAAATGGAACTAAGCCGACATTAGTTATAATCATAGCAGATTCTGGTCCAACCGACAGAAATGGCAACCAAAATTTTCAGAACAATAATGCTTTAAAGAAACTAGCCGAAGAACTTTCAAATCAACATATTGCTACGTTTAGGTATGACAAACGTATTGTTAAGCAAATTAGAAAAGGAAATGTAGATGCTCATATATCTTTTGATGATTTTATAACAGATGCCAACACTGTAATTGAGTATTTCAAAACTCAAAATAACTATTCAAAGATTGTTGTTATTGGTCATGGTCAAGGTAGTTTAGTTGGTTTGGCTGCTTCAAAAGTTAATGTTGATCAGTTTATTTCAATTGCAGGCTCTGGAAAAACTATTGACGAAGTTATTATAGACCAAATCACACAAATGGATCCAGCACTTGAAAAAAGTACTAAACAAGCATTTGAAAGCCTTAAAAAAGGTAAAATCGTAAAAGACTATCCTCAAGCTCTAGGTTCAATTTTTAGTGAAGATGTACAACCTTTTATGATGAGCTGGATAAAATATAATCCGCAAGACCTTATTAAAGACTTAACCATACCTACTCTTATAATTAACGGAACAAAAGATTTACAAGTACCAATTACTGAAGCTCAACTTCTAAAAGAAGCTGCATCTCATGCCGAATTAAAAATAATAGACAACATGAATCATGTCCTTTTTATTATTGAAGGCAAAGAACTAGAAAACTCAAAGTCGTATAACGAATCTTTTAGACCAATATCTGTTGATCTTATTAATGAAATTGTAGGTTTTATTACAAACTAGCAATATCCTAACACAAAATTAAAACTAAAAAAGCATCTCAAGTTTGAGATGCTTTTTTACTAACTAACCAACCAAATGAAAATGTTTACTCCATTAGTTGAGGCAATCACTCCTCGCTTAATATCATCATAAGCATTTACATTAGTTATATAGCAAATGGTGTGCCAAACTCAGTTTGCAACTATAAAATATTTGATGTAAATTTGATATCAAAATAATATCATATTGAATTATTTAATTTAAACCAATACAAAAATGAAAGAAGAAAAAATAATTGTACCTGCTAATGGTTACCTTATGCTATTTGTATTTCTAGTTTTATTTTTTGGAAGTATAATAACAATGATAGCTCTAGAGAACCCATTATTCTTGATTGCTATAGTGATTGCTGTATTAATTGCACCTGGATTTATCATGGTACAACCAAATGGATCTAGAGTTTTACTACTTTTTGGAAAATATGTAGGAACCGTAAAAAAGAATGGCTTTTATTGGGTAAACCCTTTTTATACTAAGAAAAAAATATCTTTAAGAGCAAGTAATTTTGACAGTGAGCGTTTAAAAGTGAATGACAAACTTGGTAATCCTGTTATGATAAGTACTATTTTAGTTTGGCGAGTTCAAAACACTTACAAAGCTGCTTTTGATGTTGACAATTATGAAAATTTTGTTCGCGTACAAACAGATGCTGCTGTTAGAAAATTAGCAAGCATGTATCCTTATGACAATTTTGCAGATGAAGGCGTAGATGAAGACATCACTTTACGTTCAAGTGTAAATGAAGTTAGTAATGCATTAGAAAAAGAAATAGACGAACGTCTATCAATTGCAGGAATTGAAGTCCTTGAAGCTCGTATTGGCTATCTAGCTTATGCGCAAGAAATTGCCAATGCCATGCTTAAGCGTCAACAAGCGACTGCCATTGTAGCTGCACGACACAAAATTGTTGAAGGTGCAGTAAGTATGGTTGAAATGGCCATAGAAGAGTTGAACAAAAAAGAGGTTGTTGATCTTGATGAAGAGCGCAAAGCAGCAATGGTAAGTAATTTAATGGTTGTGTTATGTGGTGATAAAGATGCTTCACCAGTAGTCAATACAGGAACTTTAAGTCATTAATTATGAAAGAATATAAAGTAATTTCACCATCACTAGGTTGGAAAAATAAGTTTGAAAAACTTGAAGACATTTTAAACAAATATGCAAAAGAAGGTTGGACTTTAAGTACTATTACACCTCATCAACATGGCATCTCATATATTGTTTTTGAGCGTAACAAAAACAGATAATGATGAAAACTGGTAGACCAAAAATCAACGTTCCGTTAGAAGGTTTAGATATTATACTTGACCTTTTATCAGCAACTATATTAATTTTATTGATTGTGTATGCAATTATATCGTACTCCGAATTACCAGATACAATTCCTTCTCATTTTAATGCTAAAGGTGAAGTTGATGCTTATAGTAACAAAAGCATTCTATGGTTGCTTCCTGGACTTGGTGTGATTCTATTTTTTGGATTGTATGTTTTAAACAAGTATCCTCACATTCACAATTACATGGTTAATATCACAGAAGAAAATGCCCTAAAAAACTATAGATTGAGTACAAGAATTGTTCGTTTCACAAACCTATTTGTAATGGTTATCTTCGGAATAGTTATGCATAGCATAATTGAATCAGCGAAAAACAATAATAGCAATATGAATAATTGGATCCTTCCTTTTATTATTGGATTTAGTATCTTATTACCAATTGCTATTTTAATTTATCAGAAAAAAATAAACAAATGAAAAAATTCAAACTATTCATAGCAGTATTAGTCATTTCAAACTATGTATTTTCTCAAGAAACGTTCACTTCGGAAGACATTTTAGTTATGAACGATAGCATTCAGCTACCAGGAACTCTTACATATAATACCAATGTAAAACAACAGCCACTACTTATTTTTGTTCCTGGCTCAGGAAATCCAGATCGTAATGGCAATCAACCTCAATATGGCGTTAATGGCAATTACATAAAACAATTTGCAGAAGCTATGACTAATAAAGGTGTAGCCTTTTTTAGATTTGATAAACGAAACGTAACAGCTTCAAATATTAAACACATTTTAAAAAGTTACGAATTTAATGATCTCGTCGAAGATGTTTCAGCAGTTATTAATACGTTTAAAAACGACAAACGCTTCAGTAGTATAAATGTGATTGGTCATAGTCAAGGTTCGCTAGTCGCGATGATGGCAGTAAATAATAGTGATATTGACAAATATATTTCATTAGCTGGACTAGGTGAATCTGTAGATAAGACCTTAATTAGACAATACAATGCTCAAAATCCAGAATTAGCAAAAACAGTTGCAGCACATATTGATGAGTTAAAAAGCACAGGAACCATAAAAGAAATTAATCCTATGCTTATGGCAGTATTTGCTAAACCAAATCATCAATTTTTAAGCAGCTATTTAAAACTAGATCCAACCTTAGAAATTAAAAAATTAAACATTCCTATTCTCATAATTAATGGCACTAAAGACATACAGGTTGAAGAAATAGATGCAGAAAACCTTCATAAAGCGAATCCTAAATCTAAATTAGTTATCATTGATAAGATGAATCATGTGTTAAAAATAATTGAAAAAGATGACGATAATATGGCTTCGTATATGTCTCCAGATTTTAAACTTTCTGAAGAATTAGTAGACCTTGTTGAAACATTTATAAAACAATAACATGTCGAAAAAGAAAGCATTTGCATTACGAATTAATGAAGATATGCTCAAGGCTATTGAAAAATGGGCTGCTGATGAGTTCAGAAGCACCAATGGCCAGATTGAGTGGATGCTTATGCAATACCTTAAAGAAAAAAACAGACAACCAAAGTCAAAAAAAGCAAAAGACAACGACTCCTAGTGAGTCGTTTTTTAATGCGCTTTTATTTTGGTACTTTGCGCCTTTAAAATTTAATTTATGGATACTACACAATTAACTGAAGTAAAGCCACTTTTTACCGAAGACACTATAGTTTTTGGGTTACTAATGCTAACATTAGGCTTCGTTTTCTATACCTCTACAAGTAAAAACAGCTCTTGGAAAAAATTCTACAAATATGTTCCAGCTTTATTGATGGCATATATGCTACCTGCAGCTTTGACCACATTTGGCATCATTGCTCCAGAATGGGGATTTGAAAACGAACAAGGAACTTTGGTTGAAGTTACTGGAAAATCGCAAGCATATTATATTGCAAGTAGATTTATGCTACCTGCAGCCTTGGTGTTAATGACTATTAGTATTGACTTAAAAGCCGTTTTTAATTTAGGCTGGAAAGCTTTAGCCATGTTTGGCACAGGAACTTTAGGAATTATTATTGGTGGTCCAATTGCAGTGTTTTTAATAGCCTTAATATCTCCTGAAACTGTAGGTGGTGCTGGTCCAGATGCGGTTTGGAGAGGTTTATCTACACTAGCTGGAAGTTGGATTGGTGGTGGTGCCAATCAAGCAGCAATGTTAGAAATTTATGAGTACAATACTGCAAATTATGCAGGTATGGTAATTGTTGATATTGTCGTTGCCAATATCTGGATGGCTATTCTTTTATTAGGTATTGGTAAACAAAAGAAAATTGACAAATGGCTAAAAGCCGATACTAGTTCAATAGAAGTTTTAAAAGAAAAGGTTTCGAGCTATGCTTCAAGTATTTCTAGAAATCCAACCTTAGCTGACTTCATGGTAATATTAGGAATAGCCTTTACTGTAGTTGGTTTATCTCATTTTGGAGCAAATGAAATTTCAGAATTTTTAAAAGCTAATGTTGATGCAGTAAGTGATAAAAAATCAGCTTGGTCTTCATTTGGATCTCAATTCTTTTGGATGATTTCTATAGCTACTATTTTAGGAATTATTTTATCATTTACTAAAGTAAAAGTATATGAAGGTGCAGGTGCTAGTAAAATAGGAAGTGTATTTATTTATATTCTCGTCGCTTCTATTGGCATGAAAATGGATCTTACTAAAATTGTCGATAATCCAGGGTTAATTGTAGTTGGTCTTGTGTGGATGGCAATTCATGTTGGTTTACTGTTTTTAGTAGCCAAACTTATTAGAGCTCCTTATTTCTTTTTAGCCGTTGGAAGTAAAGCGAACATTGGAGGTGCTGCATCTGCACCAGTTGTTGCTGCTGCGTTTCATCCTTCCTTAGCAACAGTAGGTGTTTTACTAGCTGTGTTTGGTTACGTTGTTGGAACTTATGGCGCAATGCTTACTGCTGAATTAATGAGACTAGTTGCTCCAATCACTTAATTAATAATTTTAAAATTTAATATGTCAAAAATCTCCAAACTTTTAAGTCTAATCGTATTAATCCTACTTAATACGTCTTGTAAAAAAGAATCGGATTCGAATTTTACACTTAAAGGCTATGTCAAAGGTTTAAAAAAAGGCACTGTATATCTTCAAAAGCAACAAGATTCTCTCCTTGTTACTCTAGATTCTCTTGAAATTAAAGGCGATCCTAATTTTGAATTATTTACCAATTTAGAGGAGCCTGAAGTACTTTACTTAAAGCTTGATAAAAATGCTTCCGAAGAAGAAATGATTGTATTTTTTGCAGATACTGGTGTTACTCAAATAAGTTCTTCTAGAAAGTTATTCAATTATAATGCAAAAATTAAAGGCTCAAAACAACAAGATGTATTAGAAGAGTATTTGACAACACTAACCAAGTTAAATAATAGAAATTTAGAGCTAATGCAATCTAATTTTGAATCTAAAGACAGTATTTCATTTAGTGAGCAACAAGAAAATTTCTTAAAACGAAAATATGCTTATACTATAAACTTTGCTCTCAATAATAACAATAGCGAAGTTGCACCTTATTTAGCTGTATACGAAATACCAAATACAACAGTTCGTTATTTAGATACGATATACAATAGTTTAAGCTCTCCTATAAAAGCTTCAAAGTATGGAAAGCTACTTAAAGAAACAATTGAGTTGAGAACATCAACAGAAAGTAATTGAATAAAAAAACCTCCAATTAAATTGGAGGTTTTTTTATGAATTAAGGTTGCAATCTATAAGGCGTTTAATTTTTCAATTAAAGCTTTACCTTTTTCTTCAAGTTCATTGTTAATTGCCTTAAAGTGTGCCTTTTTATTTTCGGCACTTCTATCGTTAACCTTAGCTATTAAATCGTCAAATGTTGCAATAGCTTCATCAATAATAGCTTCACTCTTTTTTGTGTCTTTATCAGTATTTGAGTATTCCCAAATGTAAACTGCTTCAATAATATCTCCTAAAACAAAATTGATATCTTTTTTTAGGTCTCTAATATTTGCCATAATAATTAAATTTAATTGCTACAAAATTACACATAAACTTCTAAAAGTTTTGCATTCTTAGCTGTTATTTTATAGGTTTCTATTGCAGCAGGAATTAAAATCGTTTCTCCTTGTTTTATGAATTCGGAAGCTGTTTCTGTTACAATCAACGCTTCTCCTTCAACACACATGTATATATGAAAAGAGTTTTTGTTATTGAGTTTTAAAATGGACTCAGTAACATGAAGAAAATTTGTTGTAAAATATGGACACTTAACCATTTCATTAGACGTATTCTCATCTGTTTTATAGTCAACTCTAAAATCATCATCCATATCAAAATTGAATGCATCTATCGCTAAATCGTTATGCAATTCACGTTCGTTTCCTTCATCATCTACACGATCCCAATCGTAAACTCGATACGTAATATCGCTAGTTTGCTGAATTTCTGCAAGCAGCACTCCAGCTCCAATAGCATGTACTCGTCCGACTTCAATAAAGTAAGTGTCTCCAGCTTTGACCTTATCAAAGTTTAAGATGTTAGTTAATGTTTTATCTTCTAAATGCTTCAGATAAGTCTCTTTATTCATCTTTTGATTGAAACCAACTATTAAATTGGCATCATCATCAGCTTGCATCACATACCACATTTCGGTTTTACCAAAGGAATTATGACGCTTGGCTGCTAATTCATCATTAGGATGCAATTGAATAGACAAGTCTTGTTTAGCATCAATAAATTTTATCAATAACGGAAAGGTATTTCCGAAGGTTTTATAATTGTTATCACCTAACAAATCTGACTTATAAGTTTCTAATAGATCTTTAAGTGATTGCCCTTTTAAAACTCCATTTGCAACCACAGACGTATCACCTTCTACATCACTAATTTCCCAACTTTCACCAACGTTATGAAGATTGATGTTTTTGTTTAATAAAGTATTGAGTTTGTTTCCTCCCCAAATTTTTTCTTTTAAAATGGGTTTGAATTTTATGGGATATAAATCGTGTTTCATTATCCTGAATAGGTTACAAAATTACGTGGTGTTTCGTACAATGTGATTTTTAAGTCAAAATCTGAATTTAACTTTGGTTTAATTTTATTGTAAATCACGACAACAATATTTTCGGCAGTAGGATTAAGGTCTTTAAATTCTGGAACATCTAGGTTTAGATTTTTGTGGTCGAAAGCCTCTTCTACTTCAGATTTAATAATGTCTTTTAACACTTTCATATCGATCACATAACCAGTTTCTTTATCTATTTCTCCTGTAACACTAACGATGAGTTCGTAGTTATGGCCATGATAATTTGGATTGTTACATTTTCCGAAGATCTCATCATTTTTTTCAAAACTCCAATCCTTTCTGTACAAGCGATGCGCTGCATTAAAATGTGCCTTTCTATGTACAGTAACTCTCATTAGTTAGTGATGTTTATGTGTTCGTAAAATTTATCAAAAATAATTTTAAACCATTCAGTATACAATTCAGGATGCAATTCAATATCAACTTTTACAGCTTCTAAAGGCATCCATTTCCAACTTTCAACTTCTTCTGGATTAATTTGAGGTGCTCCATTGAAATTACCAACCATAACATGATCGTATTCATGTTCGGTTAATCCATTATCAAAAGGCGCTTTGTAAATAAAAGATGTGGTTTCTTTTAAATCGGTTACAAATCCCATTTCTTCTTGTAAACGACGCTTACCAGCTTCAATGTTCGATTCTCCTTCACGCTGATGACTGCAACAGGTATTGGTCCATAAGAGTGGAGAATGATACTTATGACTTGCTCTTTGCTGCAACATCAACTCATGGTCGTCATTAAATACAAACACAGAAAATGCACGATGCAAAACCGCTTTTTCATGCGCTTCCATTTTAGGCATCGTACCAATTTGTTCGTCGTTTTCGTTGACAAGGATTACGCGTTCTTCACTCATAGCTAACAAAAATAACAACTAAATTTCTAAAAATGGACTAGAAATAAAAAAGCTGCCTTAAAAAGACAGCTTTTAACGTTTATTTAATAGGTGCGTTTACATTTTTACAATGATAAATTCACTACGTCTATTTAATTGATGTTGCTCTTCTGTACAATCTGAATCGTTTGTAGGTTCACATCCACAATCGTTAACCAACTGAGATTCTCCATAACCTTTAGCTGTTAATCGTTCGGCAGCAATACCTTTTGAAATTAAATAATCTCTTGTAGATTGTGCTCTATTTTCTGATAATCTTTCATTATATGCAGCTCTAGCTCTACAATCTGTATGGCTTCTAATATCGACAACCATATCAGGATATTGATTCATAACAGCAAGCACTTTTTGCAATTCAACTTCAGCATCATAACGAATATCATATTTATCGAAATCGAAATAGATGATTGGAATTCCTAAGGTTTCAGCTAAATCGGTTCCTTCAGTAATGCCTTTAACATCTTTTTCTAAAGTTGGATTTATAACAAGCTCTTGAGGTTTTTTAGGAGTTGTAAAACGTTCTTCTACAGTTTCGTAATCTTCAGCTTCAATACGAATTAAATATTCTTTTTCGCATTCTAGTTCTTCAAATTTATAAGCACCATCTGCACCTACAATTTGAGAATTAAGCGCAGTTCCTTCTGCATCTAACAAAGTTACTTTTGCTCCAACAATAGGTGTTTCGGTTTCTTGGTCTTTTACAATGCCTTCAACAATTTGCTCACAGTCTGGAATGATAAAACTATAGATATCGTCGTCACCTTTTCCGCCATCTCTATTAGAGGTAAAGAAGCCTTCTTTTGTACCTATATTTTCATAATAAGCGAAATCATCCATCGGACTATTAATTGGTCGTCCGACATTCTCTAAAATGAGTTGTTGATTAGATTCTCTACGCTTTTCAAACTCTCTAATTACAAAAACATCCAATCCACCTAAACCACTAAATCCGTTAGACGAAAAGTAAAGATCACCTTCAGAATTTATAAATGGAAAGGTTTCGTGACCTTCTGTATTTACAGAAGCACCTAAGTTAACAGGATCTCCTAAAGTTCCGTCAGAATTAATATCGACTTCAAAAATATCAGATTTACCTAGAGTTCCTTCCATATCTGAAGCAAAATACATTTTAGTTCCAGTAAGATTAATTGTTGGATGCGCAACACTATACTCATCGCTATTAAAATGAACAGACTCAATATTTGCCCATTCATCATCTTCTAAAGTCGCTCTAAAAAGCTTTAATCTATTAGTACCATCTTCGCTTTTCTTATACTTTTTATTGTAGTAATTGTTACGTGTAAAGTACATTACTTGATCGTCTGGAGTAAAAGCCGCAGACGATTCGTGAAATTTAGTATTTACCTTATCATTATACGCATCTGCTCCAGAATATGAACCATCTTCTTGTTTTGTTGCTGAAAATAAATCTAGGAAAGGTTGTTCGTTCCATTTGTATTTTTTTCCGCCTCCTCTTGCTGAAGCAAATACTAACTGGTCTTGGTATTGCGTTGTTCCGAAATCTGACAGTTCAGTATTGATATCCATATTTTTAACTTCAAAATCACGACTTGCTTCATCAATCATAGATAAATAATCTACGGTTGAAGCAAAAGCTCTTCCTCTAAGGTCACTACGATCTGCTTCATGAAATTTTTTCATCCATTTATCAGATTCGGCGTAGTTTTCAACAGCTTTCAAAGCTTGAGCATATCTAAAGTAATATTCAGGATCGACATTGTCGTTCATTGCCATTAATTCGCCATACCACTTTGATGCTTCTTCCATTTGGTTATTAAAGTAGAATGAGTCTGCCAGTTTTTGTAGCAAGTCGACTGTTTTATAACCATTTTCAGCAACTTTGAGCAGTATCTCGCTTGTTTTTACATAAGCCAAGTTATCAAACTCTTTGTTGGCTTGTCTTACTTTTCCTCGTTGTGCATAGCCAGTTGTTATTAAAAGGCTAAGAGCTAATATAGATAGTATTCTTTTTGTTTTCATAATCATTTTTTTAGAAGAATCTAGGTGATAATATTCTACCTAATTTTTGCATTTCAAAACGTAACATGATTTCGTGTGAACCACTATTATAGTTATTCAAATTAGTAGTTGTTGCATCGTAGGCGTAACCAACATATAAGCCATCAGTCACCTGAAAACCTGCAAGTCCGCTAATAGAATCATCCCAACGCCAAGCAAGACCTAAAGTAAACTTTTTATTAAATAAAAAGTTTGCAGACACATCAGCTATTAAAGGTGCTCCAGAGACTGCCTTTACCAAAGCTGCTGGTTTAAATTTAGTATTTTCGCTTAAATCAAACACATAACCTGCTATTAAATAATAATTCATTCGTTCTTTAGCTACAGACTCTTGAAAATCATCATAGTGATCTGTTGTTAAGAAATTAGGCACAGATAATCCAACATACCATTTTCTATTGTGTAAATAAATACCAGCTCCAATGGTTGGTGAGAATAAGCTTATGTTTTCTCTGAAAGCATTATCATTTTGATTTTGATAACGTCCTTTACTCCAATCGGTGTCTAATAGATGTGCTCCACCTTTTACACCAAAAGATAACTTAGTTAATGATTCATTCAATTGAATCGTATATGAAAAGTTCGCATCGATATACGTTTCGTTAGCTGGACCAAGTGCATCATTAACAACAGACAAACCTAAGCCTATCTTGTCATTTCTGAGTGGCGCATGAATTCCTAATGTTTGTGTTTTTGGAGCTCCATCAATACCAACCCATTGAGTACGATATAAACCCGTTACGCTTAGCACTTCACGTTGCCCAGCATAAGCAGGATTAACACTCATTGTGTTATACATATACTGTGTATACTGAGGGTCTTGCTGCGCAAAACTTGTATTAATCATTAGCACAAACACTAATAGAATTAATCCTTTAAATAATGATGATTTTTGTATCATTTTAATATTGTTTTAATCTTGCCTTAATTTTATCTTGTTATGTATAACCATCCTACTCGAGGCTCTGAACCATCACCTAAGTCGATGACATAGTAATATGTACCAACTGGTAATTCATCAGGTTCATTGATTACAGCTCTTCCGTTAGAAGTTCCATTCCAATCGTTTCTATATCCTTTTTTCGAGTAAACTATATTTCCCCAACGGTTATAAACTTCTAATTTACTATTAGGAAATGTTTCGATACAATCAATAACGAATGTTTCGTTTACACCATCTCCATTTGGAGAGAACTCATTGTATATAGTTAAACATATTGGATCTACTGAAACAGAAGATTCATTGTTATTGATATTTATATCATTACCTCCATTAAAATCTGAAATAATAGCAGTATTCAAATAATCACCAAAACCAAGTACTTCTACTGTTATCACAAGAACCTGCACTTGACCAGGATTTAACTGCCCAACAGTCCATTCGCCAGTAATATCAGAATATGTAGTTCCTCCAGTACTCATATAGCTATCAAATTCATATCCACTTGGCAAAACATCTTCAACAATTACACCAGTAGCAGTTACAAAGCCTTCATTAGCCACTGTAATAGTAAAGGTTACATTATCACCAATGAGTGGTTCCAAAACATCTACTTCTTTAAGTACAGATAATTCAAAATCTGAATCTGTTTCAGTAATCGTTGGGTCATCAGGATCACCATTACCATCTAGATCGTCATCTGTAGGATCTGTAGGATCATCACTCTGATCACTAATTGTTGTACCTGTTGGACTATCAGCTTGAGCTACAGCAATATTTTGAACACCTCCTGCATCAACATCATCTTGAGTAATTGTATAACTAGCAATGTAAGTAGCAATTTCACCAACGAATAGTACTCCTTCAATATTATCTGAATTTAAAGGGTCGAATGTTGGTTGAACATCTAGAGTTAATGGATTATCATTTAAATCTGTTAAATCATCACTAGTAATCATCACATTATTCAATGCTAAATTGCCAGTATTTGTTATTGTAATAGTGTAATTTATAACATCTCCAACACCAATCACACTATCTCCATTATCACTAACAGATGCTGTTTTAATAACATCAATTAATGGTAAAGGACATTCTGTAACTGTTACGGTTGCAGCATCTGATACTGAAGCACATGCGCCATTACCTGCAACTGTATAAATATATATTCCTGCATCAACAATTGGGAAACTTACAGCATTACCTAATCCATCAGTCCAAAGACCACCAGTATTAGGTGTTCCTCCTAATTCAGCAAATATTTCTGTTTCTGTTAAGTCCTCACCAACACAAATTTCAATACTACCATTTGTTCCTGCGTCAGGTAAATCATCAACTGTTATCGTAGCACTTACGCCTGTTAAATCTAAATCACAGTTTGTGTTGGCTACATTGCTAACATCTATGCTTGTTGTTGTCGTAATTCCTAAAACTGCAACCTCTAATGTTCCATCAGCTGGTAGTGTTGCTGTTACTGAAGCTCCTCCATCTAGACTATAAGTCACAATATCTCCTGCATCACCTGTGATGACAAACTCACCATCTTCGCCTGAACACACACTTGAATCTGTAGCTGATACTACCACTGCGTTTGGTGATGCGTCAACTGTTATCGTAGCACTTACGCCTGTTAAATCTAAATCACAGTTTGTGT